>NZ_JAUIZJ010000007.1:0-308595 GCF_030435535.1 Bradyrhizobium sp. WYCCWR 13022 | reverse complement strand
GCATCGGTCGTCTCCGAAACCCCGAGACGATCTCTATCTGACTCGTCGTTTTCACGCAGCCAGGGTCAACAGCTCCGTTTTGAGCAGCGGTGGGAGCTTCCGCTTTACCCCCGACCCCGGACATCTCGCCGCAACGCCCTGGCGGAAGCGAAGGGCCAAGAGCTACTTTGCTGTATATCCGCTACCGGGCGCAAAGCGGTCATTTGCAGCGTGCGTCACGTTGCCTGAGCTGCTGTAGCGTCGCTGGATCGAAGGCGTAGAGAGCCGGCGAAATCCAGGAGGATTTGCGCGAGCACGTCCGGAGATTCCAGCATCGATAGATGACCGGTCCCCGGCAGGCGATGAAGCGCGGCGTGGGGGATGCGCGGCAGCACTTCGGCCTGGAGGGTCGCGATGCCGTCCACCCGGTCGAGTTCTCCCCCGATCACGATGGTGGGCACGTCGATAGCGCCGACGAGTGTGGTGATATCCTCCTGGCTCATGATCAGCGGCCAGGCTGTCTTGGCGGCCGATGCGCCCCTGAGGGTGTCCTGCACCACGGTCTCGAGGTCATCCGCGCTCAGCGGTTTGCCGGCCAACACCTCCGTGATTGTGGCGATGATGCTGTCGCGGCTCGCATAGGCGGCGACCATGCCTCGCCGGGCTTCGAGCGGCAGTTGCATGGGCGACGGTGGCGACGGGGCAACGAGGACCAGTCCGGCCAGTCCGATCGGGCGACGTGAGCCGAGGAGCTGCGCGACCTTGCCGCCCATTGAGTGCCCGACCAGGATATAATGCGGCAGGCCGAGGGCATCGATAACACCCTGTGCGTCCGCGGCGAGATCGGCCAGCGTATAGCCGCTCGCCGGCGCGTCGGACTGCCCCCAGCCGCGGTGGTCGGTCGCGATCGTGCGGTATGAGTGCGTTAGCTCGGAGGTGACGTGGCGCCAGGTGCGCGACGAGCCTCCCCAGTAATGCAGGAAGACGATCGGCAGGTCGCCGACGCCATTGTCCTCTACATGAATGTGAATGCCGTTCGAAGCGATTTTCATCGTTCGATTTCCTTTCTGATGGCTAAGAGTGCAGACATCGCCGCGGTCAGTGCGAGGCGTGATGGCAGCAGCCGATGGCGCAGGCGTTCGGTTTGATGGCGGCAAGCTTGTGCGCATGCCGCGCGACTTCGGCGGCTTCCAAGGGACCGCCGTGGCCCATGTAGAAGCGCTTGGCGCCGCCATCGAGCATGCGGGTCAGCTGGCGGGCAACTGCTTGCGGATCATCCTCGAAGGGCGGCCTGATGGCACGCCCGGTTAAGGCGATGCCGCCGATCAGGATGCCGGAGGCGACGAGGTCGCCAACCAGCATGTCCTGCGACGCCAACTCGATCGCAATCGAGCCTGGCGTGTGACCGGCGGTGTGACGAACGATGCCGTCGACGCCGAACTCCCCAAGCTTTAGCTCATCGGCGTTTTTCATCATGATGTCCGCTTCAAACCCTTCATACGGCTCATGTGGAACCGGTGTCTTGAAGAATAGCTTGCCGACCCATCCAGTCGGGCAGTATGTCATCGGCAGCCGCCGGCTGTAGAAGTCCGCATCATCCTGATGCGCTAGGATCGGGGCGCCTGACAGTTGCCGCAGGCGCGCGGCGCTTCCGGCATGATCCGTGTGGGCGTGGGTCACAATGATCAGCTTGATGTCCTTGAACGAAAGCCCGCACTTATTCAGCGCTCTTTCGATCTTGCGCTCGGAGCCGGGGATGCCGGCGTCGATCAGCACGCAGCCGCTTTCGCTTTGGATCAGATGCGCGTTGACCATGCCGAGCGGCAGGATCGGAATGTGAATGATCTGGGTGAACGACATGATGGTCTCTCCTGTGGAGGTATGCGGCTGGCCGCCGTTCATCGATCGCCAGTCAGACGGCGGCCTTCAGGATGAAGTTCGCGACAGCTTCTGGCTTGGACAGCATCGAGACATGGCTGGCGTCGACATGCTCGATGGTGGCGTCCATTCGGGTGGCCATCTTTTCTTGCTCGGCGCGCGGGATGGCGTGGTCCTGGTCGCCAATTAGATAAAAAGTTGGCCGGGCGTGCCATGCGGCCTTGGTGAGCACGCCGCCTAAAGCCGCGCCGTTGATCGGCCCTTGCGTGGCATAGACAACCGCCTTTTCCGCCTCGTCGAGATCCTGGGCGAACAGCTCGAAGACGCCCTTATGCGAGAGCGACAGGAACCCTTCGGCGTCAGGACGCAGCTCGGCGCCGAGTGGCGCGGCCTGGAATTGGGCAAACAGCGACCCGGCCGACTCGCCGGCGTCGGGCGCGAAGGCGTCGACATAGACCAGCCGTTTCACTTTGTCGTCGTTGCCCGCTTCGCCAATCACCGCACCGGCATAGCTATGCCCGACCAACACCACATCGCCCAGGGCCAGCGCGATGGCGCGGCGAACGGCAGCCACGTCGGCCTCGAAGCCGGTGAGCGGCAATTGCACGGCGGTGACTGTCATATTCTTGGTCGCCAGCAGCGGAATAATCTTGTTCCAGGACGATCCGTCGGCCCAGGCCCCATGCACCAAGATCACATTGAAAATCGCGTTCATCTTCGTTCTCCGTGGTTTTTTGCTCGATTGCAGGCGCACGCCGGCAGCCCCCGAATCCGGGTGCCCAACGCGGCTTGCGACCGCAGGATGAGTTGATGCCGGCTGGGGTTCGGCGGGCTGCTCTTGATGAGCGTTGAACCTCGCGCCCGGCCCGTCATCGATCGCAGCGAAACCATCTCCGAGCAACAATCGGCACCCTCGAAAAACTGCCAACGATGTGGGATAAACCGCCGGCGGCCGGTCTCTGGGATCGCGGACGTCAGGCAGACCGCGAACAGGCAGAGGTCGATCCATAATGGCTAAACGGGATATCGCCCTCATCATCCATGATGGCGTGCAGGCGCTTGACGTGGCCGGACCGCTCGACGTGTTCTCCACGGCGAACATGTTCGTCGCCGAGGGCGATGGTTACAACTGTCTGCTGATCGGCGAGGGCAAGTCGCCCGTTCGTACATCGAACGGGATGCTGCTCATGGCGCACCTGAGTTTTGAAGAAGCCTGCCGCCCATTTCACACGGTGCTGGTGGCCGGCGGCCCGGCGCTGCCCGACGCCGCCGCGGACGCCTCCACCTCGCAATGGCTGCGCCGGTGGGGCAATCGGGCTGAGCGATATGGCTCGATCTGCACCGGCGCTTTTGCCCTTGGTCATGCGGGGTTGCTCGACGGCCGCAACGCCGCGACGCATTGGCAAAGCGCCGGCAAGCTCGCCGCCATGTTTCCGACCGCCCGCGTCGAGCACGACCGCATCTACGTCCGCGACGACCGACTGGTGACATCAGCAGGTGTAACGGCGGGGATCGACCTCGCACTCGCTCTGGTCGGCGAGGATCATGGCGCAGCGGTGTCCTTGGCGTGCGCAAAGGGCCTGCTGGTGGTAGCGCAGCGCCAAGGTGGACAGTCGCAGTTCAGTCCGCTGCTGGTGCCCATGAGCGATCCGGTCACGCCGCTCGGCAAAGTACAGGCCTATGTGCTGGAGCACCCCAACGAGCCGTTTTCCGTCGAACGTCTGGCGGTCATCGCCGGCACCAGTGAACGTAGCATCGCGCGCCTGTTCGTCAGCGAACTGGGCGTGACACCACACGATTTCATCGAAGGGGTCCGGCTTGATCAGGCCCGCAACCTGCTAGAATCCACCGACCTTTCCCTAAAATCCGTGGCCTTCGATTGCGGCTTTGCGACGCCCGAGCGCATGCGTGGGGCGTTCCAGCGACGCCTGGGCGTTAGCCCGCTGCAGTATCGCGAGAGTTTTCGAGCGACGTTCAGGGAGACCAGTCAGGATATCACAACCTAGTATAATCAGAAGCCTGGAAAGGACTCGGCTTAACACTGGTGCGCTAAGCGGACATTGCTCGGTTACCCAAGTCTGCAACGGGCCATAGGACTAAACTGCTCGCGCGGTAGGGCACGACGGCCGGCAGCACGGCTGAGAGGATAGCGCAACGAGGCGTCCTGTCTTGAGATGAGGGGTTCGCAACCTTCACCCAAGACAGGAGCATCCCCATGACCGACGAGGCCACGAGCCCGTTGCGGCGGCGCATGATCGAAGACATGACGATCCGCAAGTTTGCGCCGAAGACCCAACATGACTACGTGCAGAGGGTCAAGAACTTCGCGGTGTTCCTCGGGCGATCGCCGGATACGACGAGCTTGGAGGACGTGCGGCGCTATCAACTTCATCTGGCATCGAGCGGCGCCGGTGTAGCGACCATCAACCAGACCGTCTCGACGCTGCGGTTCTTCTTCAAGGTCACGCTCAAGCGCCACGAGATCGTCGAGCACACCCACGTCATTCACGAGCCGCGCAAGCTGCCGGTGGTGCTGAGCCCAGAGGAAGTGGCGCGCCTGCTCGTCTTGCTTGTCATGGCTTCATCCTCTCAGGAGTTGGAGCCTCCGGCAAACCCGGGGCGGTTCAAGCATGGCGAGAGATCTCGAGTCGGATGGACTTGCGGCGATCAGGTTGTAGGTCAGCAGGTATTCTCCGCTCGCGAATCGATCGAGCATCGTGTGGCTCAGGGTGTAAAGTCGCACGTCGGCCTGGCCTCGGTTCGGTCGACGTACGTCCCTGTCGGCGCGCTCGCAGCCTCTGAAAATCTTCGCCGGCATGATGCGACGAACGCGTCAACGGCGTCGTTGAAACCAGCAGGAATCCCTTGGCGTAGGCGACCCTTTCGTACGCCCCGAATTCTTCAGGGGATACAAATTTCATCACGGCGTGATGTTTGCGCGTTGGCTGCGGATATTGGCCGATAGTCAGGAAGTCGACCTCGGCGCTGCGCAATGTGATTTGCGGCAGCTGCGAAGATTGGGGCAGGTATGAGCCTGGGCGATGCCGTGCCGAACTGCGCCAGACAGGCCGCTTCTCAATGCGCGATCTGGGTCAGAGCCGCCCGCATAGTTGGCATTTTCCCCACTTAGTCGAGCTCCGGCGCGCATAGACGCCCCGCCGCTCTCGGGCGCCGGATTAAAGACCGGCCAGTGTAGTGATGGCCGGCCGGGAACGCTCGCCCCCCTCAAACCGCAATGTTGCCCAACGCGCGGATCCCGCTACCTTAGCTTGAGATCGCGCAAAGCGGTTATAATAGAGCGATATTCATCAATGGCTGACTTTGCGAGCGCATGGAGCTCGTTGTGAACTAGGCTACTCACTGCCTGCTCTATCGTTTGAAGATCGACCTCTAATCTTTGCAGTGCAGCCGTCAGTTCGCTAAACGAAGGCTGATGGCTGGCTCCCATCTCGTCGGCCATGACCTAACTCCTCAGGAGTGTTTAAACGCCCGAAAGAGCCCCTCGGATCACTCCCGACAGCCGCGAATGACAAAATACTGATCCAAAATCATAGCGGCATCGTTGTCTTGAGGGTGCGAGTCTCGATGGAGCTAACGCCATGGAATCCGTATGGGATTATCCCCGTCCTCCTCGACTAGAGCCGGTCTCGCAACAGCTCGAAGTCATCTTCAATGGGAAGACTATCGCAATCACCACGCGCGGTTATCGAGTTTTGGAGACGAGCCACCCTCCGGTGTATTATTTCCCGCTCGCCGATGTCGAGGTGATAACTCTGGCGAGCGCGGAAGGACGGTCCTGGTGTGAGTTCAAGGGTCTTGCCTTGTACTGGACCGTCGAAGTCGATGGCAAAATTGCCGATAAGGCGGCCTGGTGCTATCCCAACCCGACGGAGCCGTACTCAGCCATCTCCGGCTTCTATGCGTTTTACGCATCGAAGATGGACCAGTGCAAAGTCGGCGGCGAGCTAGTAAGGGCGCAGCCTGGTGATTTCTACGGCGGTTGGATTACGTCTGACATCGTCGGTCCCTTCAAGGGTATACCCGATAGTAGACACTGGTGAAAACAACCCATGGCAATGTCCCGCGACTTTCGCTCGCAATCTGATCAGACCTAACATTGCAAGGAATTTCGAGTATCTTTCAAGTGAACCATCGTGACGGTGCAGACAGGACTCACCTGGAGAACATCGATGAGCACGGTAAAAAACGCCTTGGCTCAGAAGAGTGGCGCCCTAATCCATGTTCGTTCGGGCGATATGGTCGTCGAAGCCTTACGGCAGATGCGCGACAACCGGGGTCCGATCGGTGCTCGTCATCGACAACGACCTGCTGGTTGGAATCGTGACTCAGGGTGACTGCGCCATCAAAGTGCTGCTACCCGGGCTCGACGCAAAGCAAACGCCGGTACGCCAAGTGATGACGGTCAAGCCCGTGACGGTCAAACCGGACGATCAACTGGCGGACTGTATGGCAATGATGGCTCAGCGTAGTTTCCGTCATCTGCCAGTGCTGGATGCAGGCAATGTCGTCGGGGTGATCTCGATCGGAGATGTCGTCAAGAACATCATCCGGGATTTAGAGCATAACGTGGACGACCTGATGGGTTATATCTTGAAGGATAGCCCCGGGGACTAAGACGAAGCTCGCTATGCCCGAACGCTGTCGAGGTCCGGGTGCCCGCCTATCCGAACCCACTCTCTCCGCCACAGCCCACTTTAAACACAAATCTCAGTGTTTGCGGAGGCGAACCTTGGATGGCGGATGATATGGGTTGCATCACGTAGGATGCAGAGCGAGGCGAATGCAATTGATTAGATTTTCTCGGCTGACCGGCTTGGCAAGCACGCAAATGGCGCCCGCATTGAAAGCTCGCGTCCGCGTCTGATCATCCGCGAACGCCGAAATGACGATAGTTGGAATGTTGTGGCTCGCAGCGGCCAGGCGGTGCTGTAACTCAAGGCCGGACATGCCACCCAACCGAACGTCTGTAATCAAACAGGTCGTCGCTTCTAGCCGGCCGCGAGAGAGGAACTCTTCTGCTGATGGATAGCCGTCGACCTCGAAACCCAAAGCGTCGAGGAGATCCTCCAATGCTTCCAGAACCGTTGGGTCGTCATCCACACACGAAATCAAAGCTGACTCGGTCACGAGGCTTTCCTTCAAACTCCGGCATGCCGTCGGGCGCGCCATCTTCTACTTCCATACGCGACGCGGTTAGACCGCAGAAGGATCGACAGACGCGAGACTTGCCGCCACCGGGATTTCAAAAGTAAACTTCGTGCCGCTGGGTTGCCTCGGCTCGGCCCACAGACGTCCTCCATGTTTCTCGACAATCGACCGACTGATTGCCAGGCCCATCCCCATACCTTCAGGCTTGGTAGTGAAGAAAGCGTCGTAGATTTTGCTCGAGCTACCTGGATCAATGCCTCGACCCGAATCCTCAACACCGATCGCCAAGCATCCTGCGATTTCTCGCGTTTCGATTCGCAACAGTCTTTTTTGATCAATGACATCAGCCATGGCGTCAATCGCATTGGCGACGAGATTGAGCACGACTTGCTGGAACTGGCCGCGGTCGCCCAACACGCTGACCATCCCTTGAAGATCGACATCCAAAAGTATGCCTTCTTTGCGGATTCTGGCTTGCGTTAAGTCAATGACCTCGCGAATAGCTACGTTCGGCTCGAACTCCAGGCTTTCCGAAGGAGCTTTCTTGAGCAACGCACGAATGCTCTTGATCACCTCGCTTGCACGATGGCCATCTCTTATTACTCGCTGTGCGGCTGCTCGCGCCTTTTCGACCTCCGGAGGGCTCTTCTCGAGACGAAGCATGCAGGTTTCTCCGCTCGCGACGATCGCCATCAAGGGTTGATTAAGCTCGTGCGCGATGGAAGCTGCGAACTCGCCCATAGTCATGCGCCGTGCGATGTTCTCCAGATCGGCTTGGGCCTTGCGCAAGGCTTCATCCGTCCGTCGCTGCTCCGTCAGATCCTTGCAAATCGATGCTGTGCCTCTTCTTTCTCCGGTTGTGCTGTCGATGATATAGAAGAGATTTTGCAATACGGGGATCGGCTCATTCGTCTTGAAATGTCTCAGATTTCGCTCTCCGGTCCACCGGCCGTCTCGCTCCAGGGCGGGGAGAATCTCCCTCAAATATCTGTCGTCTTCTTCCGCCGGCCTCAGGTCGCTGATCTGAACTCGGGAGACATCCGCGTCCAGCTCGATACCCACCATGCGCCTTCCACCTGCGTTGATGTAGCCGTCACGCCCCTTTGTCGGCAGATAGCCTATGAAGTCGCTGCTGTTCTCGACCACCGAGACCAGCATCTGCATCTCATCGTGAGATGCCTGGAGACGGTCTTGGGTCGTCTTGAGATCGGCATACAAGCGGGCGTTCTCGAGTGCGTTGGCTGCCTGCGAGGCCAATGCGCGAAGTACCGCGGTGCGCTCCGGCGTGAACGCGTGCGTTGTCAGGCGGTTTTCCAGATAGAGCGCCCCGATCAGGCTCGATTGTTTCGTCAGGGGTAGGCACATCAACGAGCGGATGCGCTGGCTGCGGATGTAGGCATCGGTGGCGAATTGACCCTCCATGGCATCGTCCAATAGAACAGTTTGTTGGGTCCTCAGGACATATCGCAGGATCGACTGGCAAAGTTCGTTCGGAGAGGAAGTCTCGTGCTGAAGCTCTACCCTTACGACCCCGCCCATAACTCGCGCCTCGGCCTCGATGCGGGCATCCTGGCTGCCCGACAGTATCAGCAGCCCGCGGTCGGCTCCGGCATGTTCAAGAGCAATTGCCATAATCCGCTCGATCAGGCGATCGAGGACGATCTCGCCGGATACCGCGAGCGACGTCTTCATGATCGCCGTGAAATCCAGATGCTCCGGCGTGTGCTCGGCTCGCGCCTCCTCAGCACATCCTCGCTTTGTCGCGTCCGGATCGAGCTCTTCGAGCTGCCTGACCTTCGGCATTGCGCCCCACTGTTTGTAGCCGGCGAGGGCCCTCCTCAAATATCCCAGCGCCGCGGTGTCGGCTCCCAAGGCCCGATAGAATTTACCGGCTAGTTCGGCGGCGATCGCCTCGTGCTGAACGAAGCCGTTCTCATGAGCCGACTGGATGGCGACCTCGTACAACTTTATCGCTTCACTCGCTTTTCCACGAAGGCGCGCAATTTCGGCCGCCAACAACGCCTCGCGGTGTGCTTGGTTTTCCTGGCACCCTTTCGACCACCTTGCGATCCGCGTCCGATGAGTCTCGATCGCCTCGATGTAATCTTGGCGCTCTGACAGCGGAATTCCCTCGTAGGCTGCAGTCAGGGTCAGGGCGCTGTAGAAATGGTACTCGCCGATCTCCAGAAAGTGCTCGGTCGACCAGACAAGGCCTTGAGCGTTCCGCGCCGCTGCAAGAGCTTCCGACATTTCTCCCGCCATGAAGTGCTGCTGCAGCTTGCAGATGTGATATCTGGCCGCTCCTACGGCGGAATGGGCGCCGGCCTGCATGAGGCGCCGCTCGAACGCGAGTTCGCTGCCGTCGGCCTCCGGAAACAGACCAACGTCTGTACGTTCACCTCGAAGCGAACGAACGAGGAGCAACTGGGCGACCAGAGAGTCGATCGCAAGTCCGAACTTTGCACCCCGCATCGACGACAGAGCCGTTTCGAGCTCCCATTCGACCTCCGCAAGGGGGACACCTGAAACCAACAGATTGGCCACTAGGCTTCTGACGCTGTAGGCAGCGTACGTCAGGTCGCCCGATGCCGAAGCCTCTTCGATGGCGCGCCTGAGCACCTCTCGGCTCGACGAATAAGGCCGTGCCCAAGGAAGCACGAGAGCTCCGAAGAAGGTGTGCACTTTGGCCTTGAAGCGGTCCAAACCGCGCTTATCCACGAGATCGCAGCCGAGCTGGCCGAATCTGAATGCCGCTTCATAGTCGTCCTGACGCAATCCCAGCACGATGCTGAGAAGAGCATAGGCGCAAGCCGAAGCGCCGCAATTGCCGTGCGCCAGACTGAGATTGGTCATGCGAATGACCGACAGATAGAAAAGGTTGTTGTCCGTGAAAGAGGCTGGCGCGAGAAAGTCCGCGAGCACGTCGATGGTCGCAAGCAGTTCGGCGTCCTGCAGCAATGGGAGATCAATCATCTCCTCGATCCTCCGCTCGCCGAGCAGACGCCACATGCTCGAAAGGTCCCGGTCCACTTCCTCGTCTGAGGGATGCGGAGACCATCCTATCCCGGCGTGTCGCAGGTATTCGAGACCGACGGCTATGGCGCGGTCGATCCTGTCGATTGTGGTATACAAGATCATGCGCAACCGAGCGACCGCCGATCGATCGGTCGCGGATCGCGCCACGCCCGCTAGGCGGTCCAGTCGCGTCGCCGCCGCCTCGTGATCGCCGGTCAGGATTTCGCATTCCGCGCGGTTCAATTCGAGCTCGAAGTTCAAGCTGTGATTTGCCGGCCCTATTTCGACAGACTGAAGCGCCATGGCGCCCGCAGTGAAATATTGCAAGGCCGCCGCATACGCCGTGGATGCCTTGGCACGAATGCCGGCGGTCAGATTGAAGCGGGCGACCTGCTCGCGCTCCGAGGACGATTCGATGAGATGTGCGGAACGATTGTACTGCTCCACGAGATCGAAGATCTTCTCGTCCACCTCTTGCTGGGAAAGCGCTCGAGCGAGCACTCTCGCCGTCCGGAGATGCTGATGGGCGCGCTCCGCTTCCGGAATTGACGAATAGGCCGCTTCTTGAATCCGATCGTGGACGAAAGAATATTTTTCGGCCACCACCGACACGAACTCGAGTCGCACTGCTTCCCAAAGCGCTGCCTCCAGCACTCCACGCGTATCTTGGTACAACGCAGAAAGGGTATCTGCACGCGCACCGTTGCCGATGCAGGCCAAATGCCTCAAGGCTTTCTGCACGTGACCGGGCAACCTGTTTAATCTTCCGACCATGAGGTCGACGACGTTGTCGGTAAACCTTTTGCGTGCGATTTGCCCTATGTCCCATGTCCACCCCGCTTTTTCGGCCGAGAATTCAAGCAATCCATCGTGCTCCAGCGAGGTGAGGAACTGGATCACAAAGAAGGGATTGCCGCCGGTCTTCGCGTGCACCAGCTGAGCCAACGGCCGTGCGCGCTGCGGACCACACCGCAGTGCGCCGGCAATCAACGCAGTGAGGTCTCCGAGCGCGAGATTTGCCAACCAGAGACGGCGAATCGGGACCTTCGATTCCTCGATATCTGCGAGAGTTGCCGTCAGGTGATGGTCGGAGCCTACTTCATTGTCCCGATAGGCTCCCACGAGAAGCAGGTGCCCCAATTCGTTTCGCGAGCAGAGAATCCTGAGCAGGTCGAGGGTGTCCGGATCGCTCCAATGGAGGTCATCGAAAAAGATGACGAGAGGATGATCGGACCGCGCGAAAGCGCCGATGAACCGGCCGACCAATGTCTGAAACCGGAGCCGTGCATCGTCGGGCGACAAATCCGAGGCCTGCGGCTGTTTACCGATGATCAGCTCGAGCTGTGGAACCAGACGGATGATGGATTGAGCATTTTGGCCGAGAGCCTCCATGAGGCGGCTCCGCCAGCGCGCTAATTCGTCGTCGTTCTCACCCAGCACGGCTTGGACCAAATCCCGCAGCGCTTGCGTCAGAGCGCCGTATGGAATATCGCGCTTGTACTGGTCAAACTTGACCCGCGCGAACAATCCTCGGCGGGTAGCGATGGCTCTGTGAAGCTCGTTCACGGCCGACGACTTGCCGACGCCTGGGCCGCCTGACACCAGGACCATTTCGGTCGAGCCGCCCTCGGCGACTCTTTCGAAGGCATTGATTAGTGCATCTACATCGGATTGTCGGCCGTAAAGCCGTTCAGGAATGAACAGACGATCCAAACCGTCGTTCTCGCCCGGAGAAAAGGCGTCGACCCTCTGGTGGGACTGCCAATCCGCTTGGCAACGTCGAAGGTCGGCCAGAACACCGGAAGCGGTCTGGTAGCGGTCCTCGGCATTCTTGGCGAGTAGCTTCATGATGAGGTCGCCGACGGGGGCGGGTACGCCATCGATTTGCACCTCAGGTCGGAGCGGCTGTCGGGCGATGTGACAGTGGATCCATTCAACGGCATCAGCTGCCTCGAACGGTAGGCGTCCGGTGAGCATCTCGTAGAGGGTGACGCCCATAGAGTAGAGGTCGCTGCGGATATCTACCGACCGGTTCATTCGACCGGTCTGTTCAGGCGCTATGTAAGCCAACGTGCCCGCAATGCTATCGACCGAAGAGGCTACACGTCGCTCCCGCGTCAAGCGCGATGCGATGCCAAAACCCATGACGCGAACGATATCTTTTTCGTCCACCAACAAGTTGGTAGGATTGATGTCTTTATGGATAATGCCAGCCAGGTGTATCTGCCGAAGCGCTTCCGCCAAGTTCACAGAAAGCCGGAGAAAAGCAGAGAGTTCGAGAGCTTCGCCAAGACGTTCGTCGAGCGGCATGCCACCGGGGTCGTCGAGTATGAGCGCCGGACCTTTTTCGCCCCGAACCAACTCGATCGGACACACCGCCCAAGCCGAATCGAGGTCACTAGCAATCGCAAATTGGTTTTCGAGCCGCTTTAATATTTCGGTGCTCGGCGTCGCGCTACGCGGCCTCAGAACGAGGACTGGGCGCTCATCCGAAGACCGTCGTCCCCTCAGCAGCGTGAAATCGTCGTCTTTGTCAATGATATAAAGTACATAGCCGGGAAGATCACTCAGTAGCGCCCCCTCTAATTCCGCGTGGTTGACCGTCTCGGCACAACCCTTCTGGCAGCGGAACTGCATGGCGAGCCTTCCTGCGACGGCCAATGACAACCTCGCGGAAGGAGTATCAAGAGACGGAAGCCGGCTCTATGGCACCATGGTATCGGTGGCAAAGCCGGCATTGATGTTTGTTGCTCCGGCGCCTTCGACGGCACATAATACCACGATCCAGATCGTTGCCCCACAAGCCCGTTGAACATCGTGTCTTTTGAAAAGCCAAGGCACGCGATCTGTGGCCTGATGAGCTAGGGACCACTTACTTGGTCAGCGGAATCAACGTTGATAGGGAAGAGACATGGCGATATCGAGCGCGGTCGATGCGGGCTCCTTATGTCCCCCCTTAAACCCGAAGGTGTTCGTCGTCGACGATGATCCGTCGGTTCGAGATTCTCTCGAAGGGCTGATCAGCGCGAGAGGCTGGGAAACGGAGACATTTGCCACTGCACAAGCGTTTCTCTCTCGCCCGCAGACCTTCGTTCCGAGCTGCTTGGTGCTGGATGTAAGCCTTCCGGGGCTCAGTGGACTGGAGCTCCAGAACCACTTGGTAAGCCAGGGGATCGGCATCCCTATCATCTTTATCACGGGCCACGGCGACGTGCCCATGACCGTTAAGGCGATGAAGGCCGGCGCGATGGAGTTTCTGACCAAGCCTTTCTGCCATGGCGAACTGTTCGGGGCGATCGAACTGGCGCTCGCGCGCAGCCATTCCGCGATGGGTGGCGACGCGGAGTTACGCGAATTGCATGAGCGCCATCGCTCGCTCAGCCGCCGCGAGCAGGAAGTTATGGCGCTGGTGGTAAAGGGCTCAATGAACAAGCAAGTGGGCTATGAACTCGGCATCAGTGAGATCACCGTTAAGGCTCATCGAGGTAAGATGATGCGGAAAATGAAAGCTCGATCCTTGGCCGAGTTGGTGATCATGGGCTCCAAGCTGCAGCAGAGAAGTCCGCTGAATTAGTCAATTGTCGAGAGAAACGCTCGTCCTTTCCGGCGGACGAGAACACGAGCTACGTAGCATCGGTCCGGCTGCCTGGATCATTTGGGCGGCCCCCGGTTATCAGCCTGAGCTCAGGTCTTGGTGGCAGCCGATGGTCATTCCGATGGGGACCGGGTCTGCCAATAACAAGGGACCGGACGACCATCAGAATCGACGGTCGTCACTCCCGGCGACTCTGCGGGCGATGCATCAGATCTGCGCAAAGCCTCCGTCCACAAAGAGCTCTACGCCATTGACGTAGCTGCTTTCCGACGAAGCTAGGAAGAGCACGGCGTTCGCAATCTCCTCCGGCGTTCCGACTCGGCCGAGAGGTGTCGCATCGGCTGCCGCCTTGATGAAGTTTGGCATCTCTTGCGGCGTCAGTCCGAGACCGTCATAGCCGGGCGTCGGCACCGTGCCCGGACTAACGACATTCACGCGGATTCGTCTTTTCTTGAGGTCCACGATCCAGCCTCGCGCCAACGCACGCAGTGCCGCCTTGCTCGCCGCATACACGCTGAACGCCGGCAGCCCCTTAACGCCGGTGATAGACGCGTTAAGGACGATCGACGAGCCATCCGGCATCAACGTGAGTGACTTCTGGACGGTGAAGAGAGTCCCCTTGACGTTGACGCCGAACGTCTTGTCGAAATGGCTCTCGCTGATGGAGCCGATCGGTGCGAACTCGCCGATGCCGGCGTTAGCAAAAAGGATGTCGAGCCTTCCCTTTTGGGAGCGTATCATCTCGATGGTGCGGTCTATATCTGGGATCTTCGAGATGTCCCCCTGGATCGCCATCGCATTGGGGCCGAGAGCGGCCGACGCGACGTCGAGCTCCTCCTGGCGCCGTCCTGTGATGAACACGAATGCTCCTTCGGCGACGAACAACTTCGCCGTCGCTAGGCCGATACCGCTGCTGCCGCCCGTCACCAGGGCGATTTTCCCGGCAAGCCTGTTAGAGCCGGTCCGATCGTCTGCAGATGTCGGTGAGGTCGTCTTTTGGTGGTCCATGTTGCCTCCGCTGCGTCTGAGAGTTGAGAGGAAGAGACCCGAGACGGTCTCGCCAAGCCGTATGTTCAAACTGCCATTAATTGCACGTCACGACGACCGATGTTCCCTTTAATCCGGACCTGACAACCATTTCGCCGCCTAGCGCGTGCACCAGTTGTTTCAGAATCCTCGAGCCTGTGCCTCCCGCGGCGATGTGCATTCCCTGTCCGTCATCGGAAACGATGCACACCAGGGAGGTGCCCTCTTCGAAAATATTCACGCGAACCATGCCGTTGTCTCGCCAGCCGAACGCGTGGCGGGCGGCATTCGTCACGAGTTCGGCGACAACGAGCCCTAGTCTCTCGCAACGCCCGGCCGGCATCTCGCCTACTGCCGAGATGAGCTCGCACCTAACGCCCATCGGACTCAGCAGCGCCTCGGACAAGGCTCTGCACAATTGCTCGATGTAGGCTGAAAGCGAGATCTTCCCTTGCATGCCACCGACGACGAGGGATCTGTGCAGCATTCCGAACGCCGCGATCCTTGCCTCGCATCGCTCGAACGAGCGCCGCGTCTCGGCCGAGATTGAACTCGCGAACTCACGCCGAAGTGCAAAGGCGAGGACTGTCAGCGTGTTGGCAAATCGATGATTGGTCTCCCGCAGGAGCATCAGTTCGTCGTGGTTCGGCGGCAAAGCAAGATTTTGCTTGGCGGGGCTAGTTTCGAAATCCCAGAACATCGCATTCTCCGACAAGGCTGCCTCCTTCGAAAGGCTTCCAGTTGATCGGTTGAGGAAATACCACGCCGATCGACCCGCTTTGTCACAACTGCCGCACGAATGATCTCAAATCCATTGCACGATGGTATCGGCGAAGCGTTTTCGTCGCCGTTCTCATTTTTCGCAATCGAACGACATCCACCAATCCGAAGGTATCACCGACACCTTCGTGTAATGGATCGTCGACGGACGTCGGACCATCTTCGCATCGTTGGTCACGCAATCGCAGCAACCGAGAATGCGAGTTGGAGATCGTCGATGAGCCTTTCCGTGCAAAACCTCGATCGCTCTAAGGGAGCAGAATCTTTGCGAGGATCGAAGGCGCCTTGCGAAGTTATCCTAGAGACGTCGTCGGCGACGTACTTTGCGTTCGAGCACGGTGGCTTCGAGATCAGCATCATCAGCGACGGATATCTTGAGATCCCAGAAGAGATCTTTACTCCCGAGGTCGCGCCGAGGCAGCGAAGCGAGGTCCTCGCGCGCATGGAAACTGTGGGACGCACTGTTCACGCACCGGCAAATATACCCGTGCTGCGCTATCGGGATGAGCTGATCCTGTTCGATGTCGGTGGTGGCGACAAATATCAAGCGACCGACGGAAGGTTCTTTCAAAATCTGCAGGCAGCTGGCTTCGATCCCAACGCGGTGACGAAAGTTGTCTTCACGCATGCGCATCCGGACCACACGGGTGCCACCCTGGCGTCCGATGGATCACTCGCGTTTCCGAACGCCACTTATTTTGTCGGCGCTGGGGAATGGGACTACTGGATGGATCCGGACTTCTTTAGCAAAGCTCCAGAGGCAATCCACGATTTCGGCAGGGGCGCGCAACGAGATATCGGCGCGGTGCGCGAAAGGGCGGTGATGCTCAAGCCCGGTGACGATGTGATCCCCGGCATCCGGGCAATCGACAACGCTGGCCATACCCCGGGGCATCTCTCGTTTGAGCTTGCCGGGGAGGGCGGCCTCATCATCGCGGTCGGCGCAGCGACCAGCGAGATAGTTGCCGTCGAGCATCCCGATTGGCACTTCGGTTACGACAGCATTCCGGAACTAGCCGTCAGGAACCGACGACGGCTACTCGATCGGGCATCGACCGACAAGACAAAGCTCCTGGGATTCCACTGGACGTATCCAGGGCTGGGGTTCGTCGAAGTTCATGGGAACGCCTACCGCTACGTCCCCATCGCGTGAAGACGCGCAACAGAGGAGTATTCCATATGACACATCCAAACAAGCGGGCGATCGGATCGCAACTTGCGTCCCGTCGCAGCGTCTTGATCGGGGGAGTGGCTGGCGCATCGGCGCTTGCGCTGATTGGACCAACGCCGCTCGCGGCTCGGCCGCGAGACATCGGCGCAATAGAACGCCACGCAGGGCGCGCCATCAAGACGAAGGACGGCACTGAGATCTTTTACAAGGATTGGGGCAACGGTCCGACCGTCATTTTCAGCCATGGCTGGCCGCTCAATGCGGACGCCTGGGACGACCAGATGTTCTTCATGGCCTCGCATGGCTTTCGTTGCATCGCGTACGACCGGCGCGGACATGGCCGATCGGGTCAACCGTGGGACGGAAACGACTACGACACTTTCGCCAGCGACCTGGCCGATCTCATCGAGACGCTGCACCTCGAGCAAGTCACCTTGGTCGGCCACTCGGCCGGCGGCGGTGACATCGCACGCTACATAGGTCGCTTCGGAACTAGCCGTGTCGCGAACGTTGTGCTGGTCTCTGCCATCCCGCCTTTGATGTTGAAAACATCAGCCAATCCAGGTGGCGTTCCGATCGAAGTGTTTGACGACATCCGGAAGGCGGTGGCCACCGACCGTGCACAATTTTACCGGGATCTCGGCAACGGGCCCTTCTATGGAGCCAACAGATCCGGATCAAAGGTCTCGCAAGGGATCAGGGATGCGTTCTGGCTGAGCTGTATGCAGGTCGGATTGCGCGCGTCGTACGAGGGAATCAAGGCATTCTCGGAGACCGACTTCACGACCGACTTGCAGCGGTTCGACGTTCCGACGCTCATTGTTCATGGCGAAGACGATCAGAACGTTCCGATCGCCAATTCAGCTCTGCTCTCATCGAAGATGATCCGAAAGGCGAGCCTGAAGATCTATCCGGGCGCGCCGCACGGGCTGACGCTCACACATAAGGACCAGTTCAACGGCGATCTCCTCGGTTTCATGAAGGACGTGAGCTGACCGGACGACGACCACCCACCCGCACCCCAAGTCAAATGAGGACCAAGACAATGAGCACGATTACGACCAAAGACGGCACGACGATCTACTACAAGGACTGGGGCAAGGGACAACCGATCACCTTTTCGCACGGTTGGCCGCTCAACGCGGATGCGTGGGACGACCAGATGCTCTTCCTGGCTTCCCATGGATTTCGCTGCATCGCTCACGACCGCCGGGGGCATGGCCGCTCGGGACAATCGTGGGAGGGCAACAATCTCGACACCTACGCCGATGATCTGGCCGAACTCATGAAAGCGCTTGATCTCAAGCAGACCGTCATGGTCGGCCACTCGACCGGAGGCGGTGAAGTGACGCGATATATCGGTCGTCATGGGACCGAGCGCGTTGCCAAGGCCGTGCTGGTGTCCGCTATTCCGCCATTGATGCTCAAGACGCCGGCAAATCCTGGAGGACTTCCAATCGAGGTGTTCGACCAGATCCGCGCCGGAGTGAAGGGGGACCGATCGCAGTATTACCAGGACCTTAGCCTTCCGTTCTACGGTGCAAACCGCTCCGATTCGAAGGTGTCGCGAGGCATCAAAGACAGTTTCTGGCTGTGGTCGATGCAAGCCGGAGAAAAGGGCGCCTACGACTGCATCAAGGCCTTCTCGGAAACGGATCTCACGGCCGACCTCAAGAAGATCGATGTCCCGACCTTGGTGCTGCATGGCGATGACGATCAGATCGTTCCCATCGCGGACTCGGCGCTGTTGTCCTCGAAGCTCATCAAGGAGGCGACTCTGAGGGTCTACCCAGGCGCGCCCCATGGGCTCTTCGCCACGCACAAGGATCAGCTCAACAGCGATCTCCTTGCCTTCATCCGCGGCTGAACCGCATCGATCAGGAAGCGGCGGGCGTAACCTTCCTGCCGCAAAAGATCGGGGCTTGAGGTCAATGCAAACTCGACACCGAGAAGAGCGAAGTGAGGACGGCTATGGAACAGCGAACTCAGACGACGATGTCGCGCCGCGGGTTTTGCCTATGTTGCTTGGGCGGTGCCGCGATGGCAGCGGGCGGATGGTTGACGCCTCGGCAAGCGTTTGCCGAGGCCCGGGGGATCGTCAGCCTTATCAAGGACAGCGCGGCGACGTCGCCGATCGCGATCCACAAGGTGCGCGGCAATATCAGTGTGCTCGAGGGATCCGGCGGGAACATTGCCGTGCTCACCGGCCGGGATGGCAAATTGCTGATCGACGCCGGGATCGGCGTGTCACGACCGCAATTGACCAAGGCGCTCTCGGCCGTCGGCGACGAACCAATCACGCATTTGGTCAACTCGCATTGGCATTTCGACCACACTGATGGGAATACCTGGTTGAACGAGAGCGGCGCCGTCATTCTTGCTCACGAAAACACGCGCAAGCATCTCTCCGAGCTCCAGCGTGTCGAAGATTGGGACTACAACTTTCTTCCGCTGCCAGAGGGCGGGGTTCCAACGGAAGTCTTCGCGACCGAGAAGACCCTGAAGCTCAACGGCGCCTCCATCTTATTGAAATATTACGGCGCGGCGCACACCGACAGCGACATCTCCATCACGTTCGGTGAAGCGAATGTTATGCATGTTGCCGATACCTTCTGGAGCGGCATCTATCCATTCATCGATTATTCGACCGGCGGCAGCATCGACGGGATGATCGCCGCATCGGATGCCAATCTTGCGGCGGCGGCCAAGGACACGATCATCATCACGGGCCACGGCAGACCCATCAGCAATCGTGCCGAGCTGCAGGATTGGCGCGACATGCTTGTCGCGATCCGCGACGCGGTCGCTAGGCTCAAGAAGAAGGGAATGTCCCGCGACGAAGTTGTCGAGGCGAAGCCAACGGCCGCTTACGACGAGCGTTACGGCCAGTTTCTTATCGATCCAGGGTTCTTCACGCGGCTCGTCTACCACGGAGTCTAGTCCGTCGGTTGGCGAAATCTATCGACGCTCTTCCACAACGCTAACAACATGGAGGTTAAAATGCAGAGCTTTAAGGCCAGCTACAAGTTCTCCCCACTCAAGGCGGGGTGCCTATTTTTGGGAGCGGCACTCGCGCTCGGTGCGATGTCTCGCGAGGCGAAATCGGCGGAGTCCGCTCGCGGGGCGCCTGCGATCGCGTCCGCAAGCAGCGTCACGCACTATCGGACCAAAGAGGTCGACGGCGTGAAGATCTTCTACCGCGAAACCGGTCCAAAGGACGCTCCGGTGCTCCTCCTGCTGCACGGCTTTCCGACGTCCTCCCACATGTTTCGCAACCTGATGCCGGCGCTTGCCGATCGCTACCATGTCATCGCGCCTGACTACCCCGGCTACGGACAGAGCGAGTCGCCGGACCGCGCTAAGTTCAACTATACGTTCGACCGCTACGGTGAGCTCGTCGACGGGCTGCTCGATCAACTCGGCGTCGCCAAGTACGCAATGTACGTCATGGACTACGGCGCGCCCGTCGGCTGGCGGCTGGCGCTCAAGCATCCCGAGCGGATCAGTGGCCTGATCGTACAGAACGGCAACGCATACAACGAAGGCCTCAAGGAGTTCTGGGATCCAATCAAGGCCTACTGGTCCGATCATTCGGACGCCCATCGGAAGGCATTGTACTCCCTCGTCTCGCCGGAGACGACGATCTTCCAGTACACCGACGGCGTGTCGGATACCAGCCGCGTCTCTCCGGACAACTGGATTCACGACCAGGCCTTGCTGGACCGTCCCGGCAATGCGGAGATCCAGATGGACCTCTTCTACGACTACCGCACCAATGTCCCGCTCTATCCCGCGGTGCAGGCTTACTTTCGCAAGTACCAACCGCCAACGCTCATTGTCTGGGGCAAGAACGACAAGATCTTTCCTGCCGACGGCGCGTATCCTTACAAGCGCGACCTTCCCGAGGTCGAGTTTCATCTAATCGACACCGGTCATTTCGTGCTCGAAGACAAGGCTGACGAGGTGGTGCCGCTGATCCGCGACTTCCTCAAGCGCAAGGTCGGTACCGAAACGAAGCGGAAAGTTGCCGTGCAGTGACAAGCCTCGGCCCGGGCTTCTCGCCCGGGCCGTCCGGCGTTTCGCGAAAATTGACCTCACGTTTTGAAGGGCCGAAGTCGATGAAAAGGAGTCTCTGCTTTCTCCTGCTGGCAGCATCCGTGGCGATGCCGTCCACGGCGGGTCACGCGGACGGAGAGGGCTCTCCGATCTTCGGCGTCACGATCCCTGAAAATTATCGCCAATGGGAGATGATCGCGCCTTCGCAAGAAGACGGCAGCTTCAACGAACTCCGCGCGATCCTCGGAAATGCAATCTCCGTCAAGGCATATCGAGAGGGGACGCTTCCATTTCCGGACGGGGCGATATTGGTCAAGCTCGCTTGGAAGCGAGTGCCCTCCCCGGAGTTTGGTGGAGCGTTCGTGCCGGGCCATGCGACGACGGTCCAGATCATGGTCAAAGATTCGAAAAGATTCGCCTTCACGGGAGGATGGGGCTTTGGCCGGTTCGTGGACGGCCAGCCGGTGGACAGAGCTCAGCATGAGACCTGCTTCGGCTGCCACCAAGCTAACGTCAAAGAGCACGACTTCGTCTTCACGAGGTTAGCGCCATGACACCCGCGAACTCCGAAGAAAAAATAGTGACCCCGGAAAACCAGACCAACTCGCACGACGGATCCAGCCCGGGAGCGATGACAGCCGGCAGCTGGACGATATTGATTGTGCTCCTGCTGCTGCTTGCGGCCACGCTGTGGATCGCAGTCCTCGGGTGGTCGTCAGGAAGCGGAGCCGACGTTCCTGCTTCCGGGTATGTTGCGCTCGCGCTCGGGGTCCTGTTCTCCTTAGCTGTCGGTCTCGGCCTCATGGGACTTGTCTTCTACAGCAGCCGCGGAGGGTACGACGAACCGCCCTCACTGCTGCCGGCCGAAAAGCCAGACGAGAACGAGAGCGTCGGACCAGAAATGGGCGCCATGACCGCAGTACTCAGCGTCACCACGGCAAGCGCCATGAGAAAGCAGTCGGCAGCCAAGGAGAGGGAATGATCATGGTCCCGGCATACAGCGATCATTCGGCCAACGAGCGAACCTTCCTCGCGTGGGTTCGCACCGGAATCGCCATCATGTCATTCGGCATCGTGCCGGAAAAATTCAATCTGTTCATTCGGACGCTGGCGATTTCCGAAACCACCGACGCCCTGCGCAAAGCGCAACTGGAGCGAATATCCAGTCATCTGGGTCCCAACGAGAGCATCGCCCTCATCGCCGGGGGGGGCGCTGATAGCGATACAGACGCTGCGCTTCGCACTTAACAGCCGTCTCCTGGACGACACAGAAGCGCATGTCTTGAGCGGTGTTCGCGCGGGTTCCGTCGTTTCGTCGCTGCTCATTCTGCTCGTCGTGGCCATCGCTACCTACCAGGTCTTCAACTGATCCGCTGACGAAAAAAATTTATCGACCTTGATGGAGAGGCAGCTATGCCCGAAGATTTAAGAGACGAGGTGCTTTCGCGCCGATGGTTCTTGACGGCTACAGCGGGGGCTGCCGGGGCAGCAATCGCTAGTACCGCCTCGGCTGAAACTTTGGCCGACGTGCCCGATCGCGGGCCCGGCGCGGATCTGAGCGCGCATAGCGAACGCTCCCGTTTCGCCAAGCTCGACCGTATTCCGGAGTCCACGCCAGGTAAGCGGAACATCGATCCCAGCGATGCCATCAACTCCAAAACGCCCCACCAGAAACTAGTCGGCAACATCACGCCGACTGATCTGCATTATGAGCGCAGTCATTCCGGCGTGCCCGACATTGATCCCTCGCAGCACCGTTTGCTCATTCATGGCATGGTCGGCAAGCCTCTGATGTTCAGCGTCGACGATCTCAAGCGCATGCCCTCGGTCACGCGCATCGTCTTCATCGAATGCACCGGCAATGGTTGGGAAAACTGGAAGAAGGCGGATCCTGACGTGACCGTGCAGAACACTCACGGTCTTGTCAGTACCAACGAATGGACTGGCGTGCCGCTGAAATTCCTGGTCGATCTCGTCGCCAAGGACAAGGGAGCCAACTGGATGCTGGCGGAGGGCGGCGACGGCGCTGGAGTCGACCGCAGCATTCCGCTGACCGACGAAATCATGGAGGAGGCGTTCGTCGCCTACGGGCAGAATGGCGAACCGCTGCGCCCTGCGCACGGATTTCCATTGCGTCTGCTGATGCCGGGCTTCGAGGGCAATCTCAACATCAAATGGCTGCGCCGCCTCAAGTTCGGCACCGAGCCCTGGATGACGCGCTGGGAGACAGCGCGCTACACGCAATTGCTCGCGAGCGGCAAGGCACGGCAATTCCAGCTGCGGATGGACACCAACTCCGTCATCACCCAGCCTTCGGGGATGATGCAGATCCAGCCGGGCTACATCAACATCTCCGGTCTCGCCTGGAGCGGGCACGGCAAGATCGCCAAGGTCGAGATCTCGACCGACGGCACCAAGACCTGGAAGCAGGCGCAACTGAGCCTGCCGGTATTGGCCAAGGCGCAGGTGCGATTCCAGATGGACTGGATGTGGGACGGCAAGCCGACCAAGATCGTCAGCCGCTCGACCGACGAGCAAGGCAATGTTCAGCCGGACCGGAAATCCTTCATCGCCGCGATGGGGACCAACGCGCTGTTTCACTACAACGCCCAGCAGACCTGGAGCATCGACGGAGCCGGGAGGGTTCGCAATGTCCTCGCATAGCAAGCTGCTTCCCGCAGGCATCTTCATTGTGGGACTGCTCGCAGCCCCAGCCTTTGCCGTTGATTTCGGACGTCCGGCGACGCCTGATGAGATCAAGCTGTGGGACATCGACGTCGGTCCCGACGGCAAGGGCCTGCCCGATGGCAGCGGCACCGTCGCGCAGGGCAAGCAGGTGTTTTCAGACTATTGCTCGGCCTGCCATGGCGAGAACGGCCAAGGCGGAATCAAGGATCGCCTCGCCGGCGGACAGGGCACGCTCGCCTCCAACATGCCGGTCAAAACCGTGGGCAGCTTCTGGCCCTATGCGACGACATTGTTCGACTACATCCATCGCGCGATGCCGTATCCGACGCCGGGCTCGCTCAGTACCGATGAGACCTACGCCGTCACCGCCTACATCCTCAGCCTCAACGGCATCGTTCCGGCAGACGGCAAGGTCGACAAGGAGTCCTTGCCGAAAATCAGGATGCCCAATCGCGACGGCTTTGTTCCGGATCCGGAATTCGATCCGGCGAAGCTGTTTCACAAGAAGTGAGCGCGTGCGCGTGAAGCTGTCGAGATTGATCGGGATGGTCGCGCTGATAGCCGCGACATGTTTATGGGAGACCCAAGTTATGGCCGCGGACGGACTCATCACCATCAAGAGCAAGTTTGGACCTGAAGACACGATGAAGCGGCTTGAGGCCGAGGTGAAGGCCAGGGGCCTCACCGTATTCGCTCACATTGATCACGCCGCGGGTGCGGCCGCTGTCGATCTGAAGCTGCGGCCAACGGATCTGCTCATCTTCGGAAATGCCAAGGGTGGTACGCCGTTGATGCAACAGGCGCAGACGGCCGGCATCGACTTGCCATTGAAAGCGCTGGTCTGGCAGGACGAGCAGGGCGCGACCTGGCTGTCCTACAACGATCCGGCCTTTCTCGCACAACGTCACGGCGCCGGTGAGCCGGCCAGGCCCGTCGTCGCGGCGCTGACCGGCGCGTTGCATGCGATCGCGACCAAGGTGACCTCAAAGCCCTGATCAGGGACGTTCCGATGCCCGTGTCGTATTTAACACGCAGCCGTGACCGACACCGACTTCGCGCAATTCGCGATGGCTCCGTCTGAAGACACTCCGCGAGAAGGTTCCTGCCTGGCCATTTCGAACCCCCGGTCGCGGGCGCGCGTGTCGGCCCGGTCCTGCAGCCAACCGTGCTATTCGCATTCGCGGATGGCGCCGGCTTCATGCAGCACGGAAATAGCTCATCCACGAAGGGCCCTTATAGTGGGCCGTCGTTCTCTCTTCATCGGCATCGCGTTGGCTTCTGCCGGGCGAATCCGTTCGGTTCTGCGCGGTTAGCACGGAGCAGGGATTCGCAATCGGCAGGGCTACGCCTTGTCCACCTGATTCGCACTGTCTGTGCAAAACGCTACGCTTCTGGCGCGGGGTCTTCCTTCTCGCCGGTCGTAACGATCCTCAGGGTACCGTCCGGAAGCGGTCGCTGCAGCGCTTTGGCTCGATCCCACGTCGCTCGCATCCAGACATCGTGCGCCTCGGCCGTGGTCAGGATCGTCGGCATAGCCTTTGGGTGCACGCGCTTCACCTCGGGGTTGGGTTCGCAGGTCAGGAACCCGAAGACGTCGATGGTGACCTCGCCTTCCTTCACCTTGCGAGCGCTCGTCCAGTTCGTTCAGATGCCGGCGAAGGCGACGAGGGGACGAGGTTCATCACGAGCGGATTACACCGGGGCCTTGCAGTTTTGGAAGCGATGTAAGGGGCACGAGGCAGCGATTGCCAGGCCCTAGCCAGCGCTTCCAGTGGCTGCTGCTTGTGCTGCGGATATTCGTGGTGCCGCTATCCGGCTCTATCCGCAGAAACTCCTTGAAATCTAAGGTCTTGCCGTTGGCCTCGAGCTTTTGCGCGCGTCCTTTAGTCGCGTTTATCACGGCCTTCGACGACGAAGGCATTCCCCATTGTGAATAAGCGCCGAAGTTGGACCCCATAGTTTACAATATGACCCCACGCTCGATATAATTTCGGCGATCGTCCAAAGGTTTCGCCATTGCTTGCCGGGCTCTAACCTTCGACGCCGGGCAAGGGGTCAATCAGCGCGTAGAATGACACTCCTGGGCCGCAAGACCCGAAAGCCTTTACCTTGAAAGTTGAAAGAGTAGAGGCGAACTCGGCGGTTAAGCCGCGGGGTCGCCTATCCCTGATGTTTAGCCCACAGCACCGCGAAGGTGCCCGCTTCCAACAGGTGACCAGACCAGGTTCTTACTGGGCGACAGCAGCCGAACTCGCCCTAAAGTCTTCTTAACATAGGTTAGGCCAGTTGCGTCCGGTCAGCGGAACGTCCTTAACGGCCGAGCAATCATTGCATTCTAGCTTTCGCGCAAAGTGAAAGAAAGTACGACTATGAACACGTGCGCGGGTTGCCGTCTCAGCGAGAGCTTGCCTTTCAAATTCAAAATGGCTTTTCAACCGATCGTCGATCTTTCGGCGGTTGAGGTCTGGGGATACGAAGCGCTCGTTAGGGGCGAAAATGGGGAGTCAGCCCATACCGTCCTCGCACAGGTGAACGACGAGACCCGGTACAGCTTCGACCAAGCGGCCCGTGTCACGGCAATTGAAGCCGCAGGGCCACTCTTCGCGGGCAGGGACATGCGGCTGTCCATCAACTTCATGCCGAACGCAGTATACGAGCCCAAAGCGTGCATCCAAAAGTCGCTTGCCGCCGCGAAGCGCGTGGAATTTCCACATCGTAATCTCATGTTCGAGTTCACCGAGAACGAGCGGATAGTGGATCCGGCCCACGTTGCAAGGATCGTGGAAGCATATCGCAAGTTCGGCTTCTGGACGGCACTCGATGATTTCGGGGCAGGATACGCCGGGCTCGGTCTCTTGGCCCGATTGCAGCCCGATCTGATCAAGATCGACATGGAACTGATCCGCGACATACATGCCAGCCAAGCCAAGCAAACAGTTGTCGCTGGCATCGTGAATATCGCGCGCGAGCTTGACGTCCGCGTTCTCGCCGAAGGCATCGAGAACGAAGCCGAACTCGGCGTGTTGAGAGCGGCTGGCATCAATCTGTTTCAGGGCTATTACTTCGCAAAGCCAGGATTCATGACGTTGCCGCAAGTTGCTTTCATTGCGGAGAAGCCGATTGAAGCAGCTTTGGCAGCACGATGACGAATCAGCTCATTAGCTGCCCCGCCATTCAATCTCGTCGGCTGTTCGTTCGATATTGAACTAGGCTCATCCGTCCAAGGCGGGTGGCTCGGCTCGATACTCTCCCTTCAGAGCAGCGTATCGGCAGAGTGAATACGGCATTATCGACCAGCCCGTTGCTCTCGAGTGCGACTCGCAGTCAGCCAGACGTTCTAAGAGGTGAACGAGGTGCCATGCTGTTTCGGTTGGTCTACCACAGTCGCAACTTGCTACGTCGGAAGGCCGTAGCCGCTGGCAGCGGGCTGATGAGCATTGCGAAGGCCGCAGAACAAAACAATCTTCAATTAGGGATATCCGGCGCCCTTCTATTCGACAAGGACACTTTTGCGCAAGTGCTCGAAGGAGACAGAACAAAGGTCACGCAACTTTTCATCAGGATATGCAGCGATAGCCGACATACCGACATTAGTATCGTCGAGGCAAAGTCGGTCACCGACCGCAGGTTCGCCGATTGGGCTATGGCGCTTATTGCGAATCCTGCTGCGTCGCCTGTCGGACCGAACTACATTTCCGGCGATGCGGTGGTCGAGATGATGTTCGAGCAGATTCAGAATTCGGATGCTTCGCTGAGGGTTGCTGTTCCTGTCTGGTGAGGACGCTGGGCAGCTGGCAACCTTACACGAAGAGTTCAAGTCGCTTTTGAGAATGCGGGTGTGGATGCGCGGTTGCCGCACTTTTTTACGGCCGGCTACTCGGATCGATCTGCTTTTATAGCTCGCCTCGACCGTTGACCGCTCGTGAGCATTACGTGAGTTTTCACAAGGCCCGTAGGCTAGGGCTTCAGATGGGCCGACACCATTGCCAGAAATTCTTGGCGCAGGATCGGATCATCCTTGAAGCAGCCGATCATTTTGCTATAGTCGATAGATCCACGCCGTGCTTTTGTACGCCGCGTCCGCTGATGCAGTGATGCTCGGCTTTCACGAACACAGCCACGCCTTTCGGCTCGAGTTCGGATTGGATCGCATTCGCGATCTCGGTCGTAAACCTCTCTTGTATCTGCAGGCGCCTCGAATACCCGTCCACCACCCGCGCGAGTTTGGAAATGCCTACGACGCGCTGCGCCGGTACGTATCCTACCCATGCGCGCCCGACAATCGGTGCCATATGATGTTCGCAATGGCTACGGAAAGGAATGTTTCTGAGCAGAACCATATCGTCGTAACCACCAGTCTCGGCGAATGTCGTTCGAAGATGCTCGGTCGGGTCTTCGAAATAGGTCCGATACGCTTCGACGACCCGCCGTGGCGTGTCTACGAGTCCTTCTCTTTCGGGATATTCCCCGATCCAGCGTAGAATCACCCTGAATGCCTCCTCGGCATCTTCCCTGGACATGACCTTTCCAGCCGTGGACGGCGAAACGTTTGAAAAATCTTGCAACTTTTGACCTCTTATCTACGGAAACGTCGCGTAAGTCGCTGTGGATCACAGTCTGGAAAATGCGTGAACTAAGGCGGTTCTAATGCCAGCGCGTCGGCGCGCCGTCTGATCGCCCGGATTTCATCCGGATCCTTCCTATCCAGGTTCGTATATTGATTTCGCATGCGGCCGTTTGAAGAAAACCGCTGGCGGTGCTTCGCAAGAAAACTCCAGTAGAGGGTGGTGAAGGGACAGGCGTCCTCTCCGATCGATTTCGTTGGATCGAAACGGCAACCTTTGCAGTGATTGCTCATCCGATTGATGTAGGCGCCGGACGCCGCGTACGGCTTGGTTGCAATGACGCCGCCGTCACCATATTGGCTCATACCGAGCGTGTTCGGTAGCGACACCCAGTCGATCGCGTCCCAGAACATCGACATGTGCCAACGGTGGACCTCGTAGGGAGCTACACCGATCAGCATTGCGAATAGCCCTAGTACCATAAGCCTCTCGATGTGGTGGGCGTATGCATGGTCGATGGTGTGCGTGATGGCATCGGCGAGGCACCGCATGTCGGTCTCAGCGGTCCAGTAAAAGCCTGGCATCCGAAGGTGCGCGTCCAGCGCGTTTTCTTCGGCATAATGCGGCATGCGCTGCCAGTAGATGCCCCGGACGTATTCTCTCCATCCGAGGATCTGACGAACGAAACCTTCCAAGGCATTCAGGGGGGCCTCTTCGCTCCTCAGTGCGGCTTTGATCACCTCAGTGGGCGAAAGGATATGGAGGTTGAGGGGACCCGACAGTCGGGAATGATAGAGGAAGGGTTCTCCGTTCTGCATGGCATCCTGGTAGGTGCCGAACAATGGCAACCGTCGGGATACGAAATCCTCCAGGTGTTCGAGCGCTTGGGCGCGAGACACGGGAAGATCGATATTTTCCAGCCTTCCCGGACTGCTGGCGAAACGTCGTGAAACAAGATCACGCACCTCCGCGCTGATCGGGTCCATTTTCGAGGCGCGTTTCGGAGGAATAGTTGGCGCGTCTTTCCCCAGCGGCTTCCTGTTTTGATCGTCGTAGTTCCATGCCGAGCCGACGGGCTTTCCGGCTTTGTCCATGAGAAGCCCGGTTTTTTTCCTCATGAAGCGGTAGAACGTTTCCAGAATGTGTCGTGGGTGGTCGCGCGTGAACGCCGCGAACTCGTCTCGTGAGCAGAAGAAATGCCGATCGCTCCTGATCTCGGGCGGTTGCGGGAGGCGTCTCAATTTTTCGGCAACCCGCCAGTCTCCGGGCTCGATCGCAATTGTTCGTTCCGGCTTGAGCAGTCTTTGCGCTCGGCCGATTTCGGTCTCGAAGCTACCTGAATTTTCGGGATGGTCGATGGCCACGTAGTGCACGCGCCGGCCTCGCGCGGTCATATCCTGCCGAAAGTGGCGCATCGAAGCAAAGAAGTAGGCGATGCGAAGCTTGTGTTGAGTGATGTAAGCCGCTTCCTCCAGCACCTCCATTTGGAGGATGACGTCGACTTCAGGGTCGAAGCCGTCGAACGCAGCTGAGTTTCCGTCCAGTTGGTCACCCAAGACGATGACCAGATTTCTTGTCTTCAGCTGCGTGGGCTCCGGCATACGGATATCCTGAACTTCGTTCCTTCACGACCTCCAGGGCGCTCCCTGAACGATGACGCTCGAGCTCGTCAGAGCCTGATGAATGGAGAAACAAGGCGACCGATCCATCCGTTGCCCTTCAAGCTGCCGGACATCGCCACGAAGCATAGACAGGGCTCCTCGGTGCCCACGATAGGCTGATGGTTCACGTCATCATCGCCGTAATCGAAGTCGCCCGGGCCGTAATGGCCGCTCTCATGCGCGAAGCTGCCCTTCAGGACGCAGGTCAATTCTGTTCCCGAATGCGTGTGACCTAACATCTTGGCACCAGGAGCAGACCACAGCAGAAATGCCCGCGATTGGTCGGAACTAGGCAAAATGAGTGGTTGCATGCTCACTCCAGGCGCCACCCGACGCTTCTTGCCGAAGCGGCAGTTGCGGAGGACATCCGGAAGATCCGAGGCGGCTGGCGGCATCGATTCCGTCGTGCCAGACATTGAGATGGGCTTAGCGTCGACTTTATCAAGAACAACCGAAAGCGCGTCGGCTCGCAGGGAGACAGGAGCTGCTTGTTCGATGGCCGAGCCTCCGAGCCGCTCCAGGGCTCCAACCAATCGACGACAGCTTCGGCATTGCGCGACGTGAACCGCCAGGGCGAGCCGATCAGCCTCTTCAAGCGGGCCAGACACAAAGCCAGCCAGAAGATGTTCCGGAGGATGATGTTTGATGGTCATTTCTGTTCGTCCAGTAGCTCTCTCAATCTTTTCATGGCGAGGCGAATGCGCGATTTGACCGTTCCCAATGGGATGCCCAACGAAGAGGCGATTTCGCCGTGCGGTCTCTCCTCAATAAACGAGAGCCGGACCACCGTGGATTGCTCCTCCGACAGGCGGGCCAACGCTTTTGCGATGCGCGTAACATCTTCACTCTGGGCCCGTATCGCTTCCGGGGAGGCTACGGTCTCGACCTCGTAGGCTGTTTCCGGCGATTGCAACGCCCGATCATGGCGTAGAGCCCGCCGGGCGATATCAATGCGCTGATTGCGCGCGATCGTGAAGATCCAAGCTGCTACACCGGCAGTGGTCGGATCGAACTCTCCCGCCTTGCGCCAGACAGCAACGAAGGTGGATTGCGCTATATCTTCAGCGGTTTCCGGGTCGCTTCCCGTCTTTATGAGAAAGCCCTTCACGCGCGGAGCGAAATGCTCGAATAGCCGTGCAAAAGCGTCACGATCTCCATGGCTTGCGACACGCGAAATCAAATCAATCCAGTCCACCGTTGCCTTCAGCCTTTCACCTTTGAGGCGATGCCTTATACCTGGGCTAGAGCATGCCCCGAAAGGTTCTTTTGGTTGAAGCCTTGCAGCCCGAGAGATCACGATGGATATGCTTCTTGGAGACGGGACACCAAAAGAAACGACCTGACCGTCAGTTTGGATCACCACGAACTAGCGGATTGGTTTGGAATGCGATCGTTAGTTCACCCAGCTGCCGCGATCGTCCTGGTTGAGCTCACACCAAAAACTGTCGAGCTGCGAGATACCCGCAATAAGCGCTACCTGCGCCCAACAACCCGCCCCACGCGATATCGACGATTGACAGAGTCGTCGTCCAGTTGCGAAGGACCGCCTGATTTGTGAGGTCATAGGTCGCATAGGTGAAAAAGCCAAAAAGCAAACCGAGCCACGCAGCCCTACCGCTGGAAGCAGCGGCGTGTGCTGGTAAAACGGCAAGCGCGATGAGCCCGAGCGGGTACAGAAGGTAGAAGACGAGAGCCGGCCAAAAGTTCGGCTCGCTCCGCGCTATGTCGCCTATCGTCGCGAGATAGAAGCGTTGGCCCATGAGCTTGAGCCAGACCGCATCGACCGCAACGAATGGAATAGCTACGGCCAGATAGAGCGCAACGTAGGACATGCGAACCCGCACAGTTTGATCGGTGTAAGAACGTCGGAAGCTTTCGTCCGGATCACTGGATCGCGCGGTGATCCAAAGCGACGTGCACGTCGTTCCCTACCGGTAAATCAACTCACCCGGAGGACGACAATGAACTTCAAGCGCATCGCGACTTCGCTCGCCGTGTCGGCCGTGATGGTCAACTTTATCCCGCTTGCCATCGCCAAGGAGAAGACCGTGATGGTCGGCGGCGCTGCCATGTATCCGACGAAGAACATCGTCGAGAACGCCGTCAAGTCAAAGGACCACACCACCTTGGTCGCTGCCGTCAAGGCAGCCGGCCTGGTCGATACGCTGCAGGGACCTGGACCATATACCGTTTTCGCGCCGACCAATGCTGCGTTCGGCAAGCTTCCAAAGGGAGCCCTCGCGACCCTGGTCAAGCCGGAAAATAAGCAGACGCTGACCAAGATCCTGACGTACCACGTCGTGCCGGGACGCCTGACTGCTGACCAATTGATGGACGGTCAAAAGTTGATCACCGTGGAAGGCGAGCCGCTGACAGTCAAAAAATCAGGCGGAAAGGTAATGATCGTAGACGCGAAAGGTGGTGCTGCGACCGTGACAATTGCCGATGTGCTACAGTCGAATGGCGTCATCCACGTCGTCAACCAGGTGCTGATGCCTTCGAGCTAATGCGCTGTGCTATTGCCGCGAGCGCCTTTCTGGGGCGTTACGCGGCCGTAGCAAATAGCAAGCCGGGCGAGGGCGTTTTGTAGCAGTGCGATTGGGAGAAACCTTATTTCTTTCGACTACCCGTCAATTCCGAGACGAGAGGATTAGGATAGCGGCGCTGCTGGCTGATGGCATAGAATTGCTCCGCTAGTTCGTTTAGCCGCGCCCGCTCGACGAGCAGGCCTGAACGAAGCTCGTCAATCACGACGATCGAGGGGACGAGAGCGAGATGGCCGCTTTCGCGGGCCATCAGGCGTAGCATAGCCATGTCGTCGACTTCCGCAGCGATTATCGGTCTGATGCCTCGGCGGCCGACCAGCGCATCGAAGGCCGAGCGAAGTGCGTTGCCCCGGCCCGGTAGGACTAGCGGAAAATGTGCGAGGTCCTGCGGAAACCTAAGCCGGGCGGGCTTCGGCGGCTTTCGGCCGACGATGCTGACTCGCTGCTCGTCAATGAGCGTATTCTCGAAGCTGCTGCGTGCATCGGGCGGTGCCGGGTGGTTGGCGAGAACGACATCGAGCTTGTGCGCATCGAGTGACTGGAGCAGATCGTCGAAAAGTCCGGTGTGGATGACGAGCTCGACATCAATGCGGCTTATCAGTGGCCGCAGAAATGCGATCTGGAAGTTGCGCGACAAAGTCGCTGCAGCCCCGACCCGCAGCAGCTGACGTCCGGGCCGCAGGCCCGACAACGTCTCGATCAATTCATGGCCTGACTTGAAGACGCTGCCGGCGTAGTCGAGCGCGATGCGACCCGCTTCGGTGAGTTGCAGAGAGCGTCCGACACGCTCGAATAGCTGTTGGCCCAGCTGCTCTTCGAGCGCCTTGAGCTGTACCGATAGCGACGACGGCGAAACATTGAGCCGCTGCGCCGCGCGGCTCAGGCTTCCCTCGGTGGCGATTATCCAGAAATAGCGCAGATGGTGGTAGTTCAAGTGAGGCATGTAATCGTTCTATTTGAAATAACGATTACGTTCAATAATTGAATTTTTCTCAAATAAGCAGATGCGCTACGTACTCGGTCACTGGACCAAACCCGCCGAGGTGCCATGATCAAGCTGCTTCCTTGCATTGCCGTGCTTGCTCCGATCACGCTGTGTGCAGCAAGCATTCTCCCATTCCGCGGCAACGCCCGTGATTTCGTCCGCGTCGCGATCTCGGCTGCCGCGGTTGCGCTCGTTTCCGCCATTGCCGCGGTCCTCGCGGTCGCAGTTTACGGGGCCGGCCGATCGCCGCTGCTCGGTGGTCACGGGCTCGGGCTTTCCGTCCATGTCGATGCGCTCGCCGCGATCCTCTGCGTGCTGGTCGGCTTCATCGGCTTCGTCGTCGTCAAGTACAGCCGCAACTATCTCGATGGCGATCCGGGCCAGCGCAGGTTCACGCGGTATCTGCTGCTGACGCTCGCCTCGGTTCTGACGCTCTTGATATCAGGCAATCTGCTGTTCCTGCTTGCGGCCTGGATCGCGACCAGCCTCTCGCTCGGCAGGCTGCTGCTCTTCTACCACACGCGGCCGCCCGCGATCCGCGCCCACCGCAAGAAGCTTGTCGCCAGTCGCCTCGGCGACGGCTGCCTCGCGGGAGCCATCGCGCTGCTCTATTTTCAGTTCGGTACGCTCGAGATCCCAGATCTTGCCGCCCGGGCGCGCAGCAGCGTGGATGTCGTGTCACCCGCAATCACCGCGGCGGCGCTCCTCATCGTGGTGACCGCCATGCTCAAATCCGCTCAGCTGCCGCTGCATGGCTGGCTGATCGAAGTGATGGAGACCCCGACCCCGGTGTCGGCACTGCTGCATGCCGGTATCATCAACGCCGGTGGCTTCCTCGTCCTGCGGCTCGGCGATGTGCTGCTGCTGGCGACGCCGGCCCTCAACGTTCTGGCCGTCGTCGGCGGTGTCACGGCGCTGTTCGGCTCGCTGGTGATGCTGACGCAGACGTCGGTCAAGGTCCAGTTGGCCTACTCAACCGTGGCCCAGATGGGTTTCATGCTGCTGCAATGCGGGCTCGGCGCCTTCTCCGCCGCGCTCCTGCACATCGTCGCCCATTCCCTCTACAAGGCACACGCCTTCCTGTCATCGGGCAGCATCATCGACCTGGCACGCGCGTCGTGGACGCCCAGCCCCGGTGGCCAGCCGCACCCGGCGAGGCTGATCCTCGCGCTCGCGGGCGTGATCGGATTGACGATGCTGATCGGCTGGGGGATCGGCATGACGTTACGCAGCAATCCGGCGCAGATCGCGCTGGGATCCGTGCTGCTGATGGGGCTCGTACACCTCATGGCCAATGCGATCGACGAGCGGCCCAACGCCTTCGTCGTTGCGCGCGGCATAGTCACGGCGGCGGGTGTCGCCGCGCTCTACTTTGTACTGCAAGCTGCGGCGGCGTGGCTGGCCGCCAGCAGCGTCCCGGTCGGACGTCCGGTCTGCGGCACTGCTCCGATGCTGATCGCCGCGCTGGTGGTGATCTCCTTTGCGGCGGTGACGGTGTTTCAGAACCAGATGATGCGCCGCGCCGACGCACCTTTCTGGATCGCAGCTTACGTGCATCTGCGCAACGGCTTCTATCTGAACACGTTGGCGAACCGGCTGGTGCTGACGTTGTGGCCGCGCACGTCGCACAAACTCACGTCCAACCCCTGACGCCGAGATCACCATGAACCAGGCCGCCCTTGCCCTGAAAATCGCTCCGATTGAAGCCGACGCGGACGTTACGCTCGAGGCCCGCATCGCAACCGCCTGCGCACGCGTTGCCCCCCTCTGGCCGCTCAAGCATTTCGTTGCGGTCAACCCGTTCCTCGGCTTCACGGGTCAGAGTTTCGCAGCCACCGCCGCAACTTTCGAGCGCGTGGTGCGGGCGCGCATCCTGATGCCGCGGGCTTTCTACCGGCAGGCGCTCGCGGAAGGCCGCATCGACGATGCGGCGATGGCGCAGGCGCTCGCGCTTCACCCCGACGCTGGCCTCGACATCGAGAGCCTCAAACAGGCGTTGCGCTCGGACGCGCCGGCCGGCGCGCCGCCGGCCGTCGTCGCCACTGTGGCCGAGGTGCTGGATCGCCTTGCAGAAGGCGATCGCTACGTCTCGTTGGTTGCCCTCATGATCGACGAGATCTCGGCCTTCTGCGCCAGCTATTTCGACGAGGGCCAGGCGAATTGGCCAAACCCGGCGCGCAGGCTCAAGCCCTACGCGGCCTGGCGGACGCTTGCGATCTACGACCGCAATCCCGAAGTCATGGGCATTGGGGGTTTTCGAAGATCCGTTGCGGCGCTGCCCACCGATCCCGTCGAAGCCATCGGGGTAATCGTCGACCGCCTCGGCATTCCCGATCGCGCGATCGAGGATTATCTGGTGCGCGCACTGTTCGACCTCGGTTGGTCGGCCTATGCGCGCTACGTAGGATGGAACGCGGAGCTCGAGGGCCGCCGGGACGACACTCTGCTCGAACTGCTTGCGATCCGGCTGGCTTGGGGTTTGGCGCTGTTCGAGGCGCGGACCGATGACGCCTTCAGGACAGCCTGGGCGCGAGCGATGGAGGAGGCGGCGAAGCTGCCCGTCGATCACCGCCTCGACGAAACTCCCGAGCTCGCCGTCGACGTCGTCCTGCAGGACGCCTATGAGATCGTGTTCCGCCGCAACTTGATCGCGCGGCTCCTCGCCAACGACCGCACCGCGGTAGCGTCTGGTCGGACGGACCGGCCTGCGGTCCAGGCGGCCTTCTGCATCGACGTGCGCTCGGAAATCTTCCGGCGCGCGCTGGAGACAGCTTGCCCGGAGGTGGAAACGATCGGCTTCGCCGGCTTCTTCGGCTTCCCCATCGAATATGTTCCGATAGGCCACCTTCGGGGTGGCGCGCAATGTCCCGTGCTGCTCAAACCCGCCTTCATCGTCTGCGAGGAAGTCAAGGACGCCGAGCCGTTCGAGGAAGCCGAAGTACTGGGCCAGCGACTGCTCCGGCGGCGACTGGCGAAGGCCTGGAAATCGTTCAAGGTCTCGGCGGTGTCGTCCTTCTCCTTTGTCGAGACGGCGGGCCTCGGCTTCGCGGCGAAGATCGCGACCGACAGCGCGGGTTTAACCCGACCGGTGCCATCGCCGGTCAGCGATGGTCTCGATTCCGACGTCGCTGCGCGGGTCGGCCCGCGGCTCGCGCCTGGCAAGCTCAAAGGACGTTCCACCGGCTTTACCGGCTCGCAGGCCATCGATATGGCCGAGGCGGTGCTGAAGGCGATGTCGCTGACCGGGCCGTTCGCGCGCCTCGTGCTGCTGACGGGGCACGGTAGCACCACGGTCAACAATCCACACGCCTCGGGCCTCGACTGCGGCGCCTGCGGGGGTCACACAGGCGAGGCCAATGCGCGTGTCGCCGCCGCGATCCTCAACGATTCGCAAGTCCGGGACGGCTTGCGGGAGCGCGGCATCGACATCCCCGCCGACTGCTGGTTCGTCGGTGCGCTTCACGACACCACCACGGACGACTTCAAGCTGTTCGATGAGGAGGACGTGCCGGCCGCGCTCGCAGGTGATCTGGCGCGGTTGAAATTGCAGCTGTCCGATGCTGCTCATCTGGCGAGGCTCGAGCGCCGCGCGTTGCTGGGCGTCGGAGATGCGGCGGATGCCGACGCCGCAATCAAGGCGCGTAGCAAGGACTGGTCCCAAGTTCGGCCAGAATGGGGCCTCGCGGGAAACGCCGCATTCATCGCTGCCCCGCGCAGAATCACGCGCGGTCTCGACCTGTCCGGCCGCGCCTTCCTGCACTCTTATATCCACGAGCAGGATCGAGATCATCAGGTGCTGGAGCTGATCATGACCGCCCCGATGGCGGTCGCAAGCTGGATTAATCTGCAGTACTACGGCTCGACCGTTAACAACGCGGCGTTCGGCAGCGGCAACAAGGTGCTTCACAACATCGTCGGCCAGCTCGGCGTGCTCGAAGGCAACGCCGGGGACCTGCGATTCGGATTGCCATGGCAGTCGGTGCATGACGGCACGCGCTTTGTCCATGAGCCGGTACGCTTGAACGTCTTCATCGCCGCTCCCGAAACTGCAATGGACGATGTCCTGCGTCGGCACACAGGCATCTGCGATCTCGTTAACAATGGCTGGATCATGCTGCACTCGCTCGGCGAGCATGGATCGCTCATCCGCCGCTGCGTGCGGCCGGGAATTTGGGTTGCTTCATCTTTTGAATAGGGATCGCGGCTGCATGCCGCCAACCAATATCAATCGCTTTCCCAACCTTGAGGTCTTGAGCGTGAAGGATCGTAAGGAAGTCTGCACGACACAATCGCGTCCTAAGCAGGAGCCCCAGTGCGCCGGTTGCGGTACCAAGACTCGTTTCATCACATCTATTCTCGACGTCAGTAGAGATCGTTTCGTGATGATCTTCCGATGCGATAACTGCCGCAAAGAGGTCTGGGAATGAACCGTCGTTTTCGATGAGGAGGTTGGACCGTTACTATCTCTGAGCGCGGCATCGCGCTCGCCCACCGGTTGGTGCGTGCCTGATCGCTCGCGTGCCCCTCGACGTCGAGGTGGTCCGGCTCTCAGGTGGATTGATCTCCTGGCCGCATTGTCGCGGCATTTGATTTTTTGCGATCGGCAGCCGATTTAGCGCGGCGTTCGATGAAATCCTTTCGCAACTGCCGCAAACGCTTTCGGTCCTCCAATTCTGTGAGAGCTTTCTGTGCTAGTCTGACAACCGTTGCGGGGCCAAAATGGACCTCCGCAGCTGTCAGCATAGACACTGGACCGCAGGGTTCAGAATTCGCGCGAGCGCGGAGCCTCGCGGAGGCCGGTGATCGCGAAAAAAGCGCGCGAAGAGCCAAGCAAGAGCGAAAAAGGGGACTTCGAAAAGCAATCACGACTTGAAGCTGACGATTTCTGCGCCTTCACTCGCGACAATTGCGTCGAGCGACATGGGCATCTATCTCGCAGTCGGCGTCATGCAATTATCGAAACAGTTGGACGAGATCTTCCTGTTTTCAGGCGACGGAGGGTACAGTTCGCTGGTCAGGGCCGTCCAACGGCGTGGCGTTCGCGTGACGGTTGTTTCGAGTCTTTCGAGTCCGCCAGCAATAATTGCAGATGAACTGAGACGGCAGGCTGATGACTTTATTGATCTGGCCGGACTGCAATCAAGAATTGAACGTCATTCCGGGCGGATGGGCGATGCGGGTGAGCCGAATTGAACGTATAGGCGCAGCTCGGTGCGGAGCGTCCTCGCTTCCAGAAAGGGGTGACACAGACGGGTTTTTCTAACTGCGACATAGGGCAGATCACTCGTGGCGACAGGTCAGATGGTGCTTCGAGAGCCCGCGAGGACGCTTTGCGGGTAGGTGCGGAAGTGCCAGCGACCCGGTCGTCGGCAATTCTAAGGCGAGAAAGTGAAGGCCTTCCGAGCTATTGAACCGGTTAGCTCAGCCGTCGGACTCTTCCGGTCGCGGAGCGGCCCCCACGTGCCATTGGTTCAGGTGACATTCCCGCTGGCCGGTTTCGCATCTGGAACTTATGTGCCTTTTAGCACTTAGCAGTTGCCGCATTGGTGCGGCGGAGGTGGGATTATGCACAGCGCGGTACTATTAATCCTAGTGGTAGAAAACGATTCTCTGATCCAAGACCTTGTCGACGCCGCGCTTGCCGAGGGCGGATTTGAAAATGAGATCGTTGCATCTGGTGAAAAGGCAGTAGCACTGCTTCAAGGCGCGCCCACGAAGTATCGAGCGCTCTTGACCGACATTAACTTGAAGGGCCAGCTGACGGGCTGGGACGTTGCCAAACGGGCCAGGGAGCTCAATCCGGAGATGCCGGTAATTTACATGACCGGAGCTGCGGCGGATGAGTGGCCCTCGCATGGCGTGCCCAATAGCATTCTTCTTAGCAAGCCATTTGCGCCTGCCCAAGTCGTGACGGCTGTCTCTCAATTGATCAACCAGACGCCGCCGCCGAAAGACTAGGCCGCCTCAGTTTATCGAACCTTTCATTCAACCAACGCTAATTTCCCCTTCTGTCCCTTCGCATGATTTAGCTGCGCTGCAGAATTGCTCTATCGCTGCATAGCGAATGCTGGCGAGCCGCCCGCCCGGCGGGTTCATGCGTTCAAGGCTCAGATGTCGTTGAATTCAGCAGCTCGCCGATAGGGTCTATCTCGATTTTCTTGTGCCGATTGGACCGACACGGAATTCCTTGCGACAGTTGTCGCGGTCTTCAAAGAATTGCCGGCCGGATGCATTGCCAGCCTTATCTTCTCAAATGCTCGCTGCTCTATTTGGCGGACCCGCTCGCGGGATACTCCATATTCTGCCGCGAGTTCCTCCAGTGTTGGAGGCGTTTCAGTCAACTGGCGCGCAGTGAAGATGTGTCGCTCGCGCGGAGCAAGCGTCTGGATAGCGGCTCGCAACGCTTGTCGGCGTTGGACCAATTCGTGTTCATCAGCCAGCTTGTCGTCTTGTGCAGGCGAAGGGTCTACAAGACGTTCTATCGCTTCGTCGGCGTCCAGATCGTCGTGAGTGCGGGAATTCAGGGATACGTCGCCGCGCAGGCGCCGGTCCATGTCTACTACCTCTCTTTCCGGCACCTCGAGGCGCGCAGCAATTGCTTGAACCTGCTCAGGACGCAGATCTCCGTCCTCGACAGCCGAGATCGCACGCTTAGCTTGCCGTAGTTTGAAGAAGAGTTTCTTTTGTGCGTTGTTTGTTGAAACCTTCACCATCGACCAGGATCGAAGTACGTATTCCTGAATCGTCGCCCGGATCCACCACAATGCGAACGTTGAAAGACGAACCCCTCGCTCCGGATCGAAGCGTCGCACGGCCTGCATCAATCCGATATTGCCTTCGGAAACGATGTCGGCGATGGGCAATCCGTAACCGCGGTATCGCATCGCAACCTTTGCAACGAGGCGCAGGTGGCTTGTGACGAGGCGATAGGCCGCTTCGCGATCGCCCAGCTGGCGCCAGCGTCTCGCGAATTGGGTCTCCTCTTCCTGGGTCAGGATCGGAAATTTCTTGATCTGAGCGAGATAGTGAGTCAGTCCGATTGCAATTGAAGGCAGTGGCCGAGAATACGTGTTGTACATGTGCCCCTCGCAGTGGCTCTCGTAAGGTAAGGCCGGTATGGAGCGGCGATCAGCGAAGTGTTGCTCTCGAAAGCACTCTTGCGATAATCGCCATGCTCAAAAGGCATCCGACTGATCTGACCAGTGCGGCAACATCAGCGGGATCGATCAGCATCGATTTGTCCTCCTGAGGTCGTCATGATGCCGACGCCCTGAAGGGAACTGGAGTCCTGTCCGCCGCTCCTTTCGATCCAGCTTGCATTCATGATCGATGTTCTCGGTCTCCGTTTGCGAGAAGAGATCACACAGCGCATCGACGATATCTTCGAGCCGGGCGCTTGTATCGTCGTGGCGCGGGTTCAGGTGGGAGCGATCTTCGCCGAGGCAGTGATCCGCGAGCCAGGAGGACAAGATGGCCCGCTTCTCGTACGCGGTGAGATCGGGATCATCGAGTACATCTAGGGGATGCTCAAAAGCACCGGCCGGATGCAGGAACTCCGTCAGCTCCAATGGCGTTGTGCGCCGATCTGCCCCGGGTTTCGTCGTCCGGAGTGACAGGCAATCCGGGTAAGCCTCTCGCAGCAGAGCTTTCACGGAAGCTCGTTCGTCAAGCAATCGTCGCTCGATATAGCCTCGTTCAAGATCTGTGAGAGACGTTTCGAGGAGCCTGCGATAACGGCGAATATTGTTTCGGTGCGCGCGAAGTCGTTCGATATGGTGGCCAGTCATGACTGCTTCTCTCCCGCGTCATGTAGAGTTGCCGCGCTTGGTCCGACGAAGTAACGTCGGCCGTCGCTTGTCGGGAGACGCGCATTATCGTCCGCGGTCGTCAGCCGCATTGGATCCTCCTGTTCGTTGACAAATAGAGGCGGCCGCGCGAACGCGCGCGGCGCCGATCAGATAGCTTGCTTACGCCGCTGCCTTGGTCTCTAGTTTCTGGACATTGTCCGCCGGCCCGGCGTTGATCGCGATCCGGCGCGGCTTCATGGCTTCCGGAATCTCCCGGACCAGGTCGACCTTGAGCAGCCCGTTCTCGAAGGATGCGCTCTTGACCTGGACGTAATCCGCCAGATTGAACTTTCGCTTGAAATTGCGGGTAGAGATGCCGCGATGGATGAAATTCCGCTCGGCATGATCCGGCTTGTTGCCTTCAATGGTGACTACGTTCTGTTCGGCCGTGATTGCGATATCGCTAGGCGCGAAGCCCGCAACCGCCAGCGAAATCTGATAGCGGTCTTCGGAAAGGCGTTCGATGTTGTACGGTGGGTAGTTGTCCTCGCCGGCGCGCTGCGCCGTCTCTGCGAGGTCAAAAAGGCGGTCGAAGCCGATGGTCGAACGCCAAAGGGGCGAAAAATCGTAAGTGCGCATAGCCAAATCCTCCAAAAGAGCAAGATGGTTACGAGCGGCACCGGACACGACCGGTGCCCGTCTCATTGATCCGGACCCATGAGGCGTCCGAACCCCACATTTTCTGTGGCGTCGGAAAATTAGCAAAACCGTTTTCGGTTTCAAGAGGGGGCCGAAAAAAATTGTGGCGCCGGCGCACGAAATGCGGATGATCGAAACCAGCGGCACGGCAAGAAGTTAGCGCAACGCGTGCACAGTTTACCAATCGTTGACGGCAAGCCCTTGGTTCATCCCAGAAGCTTTGGTCCGAATGCAAGGGCGCCGTTACGGGCAAAAAAATTCACTCGAGCGGTCTTGAACCGGGCCGATTCGACTCCCAGTTCGATGTCCGCCCGGGGGCCGTTTCCGGACCCGGATTTTGAACATCGCTGAACCTGATTGAGGAGGATGTGCATGCATTTCCGTCCATTGCACGATCGCGTGCTCGTGCGCCGCATTGATGCCGAAGAGAAAACGTCTGGCGGCATCATCATTCCCGACACTGCCAAGGAGAAGCCGCAGCAGGGCGAGATCATCGCCGTAGGCCCAGGAGGCCGCAACGAGCAGGGCCAACTCGTGCCGCTCGACGTCAGGGCCGGCGACCGCGTGCTGTTTGCGAAGTGGTCGGGCACCGAGGTCAAGATCGACGGTAAGGAGCTGCTGATCATGAAGGAGAGCGACCTTCTGGGCGTGGTCGAAAAGGCCGAAGCGCTCAAGACGGCAGCGTGAGCTGACAGTCATCGAAGAGAAGGGAGATTTTCAAAATGGCTGCCAAGGACGTAAAGTTTTCGACCGAAGCCCGCGAGCGAATGCTGCGGGGTGTGGACACGCTGGCGAACGCGGTGAAGGTCACGCTCGGTCCGAAGGGGCGTAACGTCGTGATCGAAAAATCGTTCGGCGCGCCCCGCATCACCAAGGACGGCGTCACCGTCGCCAAGGAGATCGAACTCGAGGACAAGTTCGAGAACATGGGCGCACAGATGGTGCGCGAAGTCGCCTCCAAGACCAACGATCTGGCGGGCGACGGCACCACCACCGCGACCGTGCTCGCGCAGGCGATCGTCAAGGAAGGCGCCAAGGCCGTTGCGGCTGGCATGAACCCGATGGACCTGAAACGCGGGATCGATCTCGCGGTGGACGCGATCGTCACTGACCTCAAGACCCACGCCAAGAAGGTCACCTCCAACGACGAGATCGCCCAGGTCGGCACCATCTCGGCTAATGGGGACGCCGAGATCGGCCGCTTCCTCGCCGAGGCCATGCAGAAGGTCGGAAACGAGGGGGTCATTACGGTCGAAGAAGCCAAGAGCTTGAACACCGAGCTCGAAGTGGTCGAAGGCATGCAATTTGACCGCGGCTACGTCTCGCCCTACTTCGTCACCAACGCGGAAAAGATGCGGGTCGAGCTCGAGGATCCCTACGTGCTCATCCACGAGAAGAAGCTTTCGGGCCTGCAAACCATGCTGCCGCTGCTTGAGCAGGTCGTGCAATCCGGCAAGCCGCTTCTGATCATCGCCGAGGAAGTCGAAGGCGAAGCGCTCGCCACCCTGGTCGTGAACCGCCTGCGCGGCGGGCTGAAGGTTGCCGCCGTCAAGGCACCCGGCTTTGGCGACCGGCGCAAGGCCATGCTGGAGGACATCGCGATCCTCACTGGCGGCACCGTGATCTCCGAAGACCTCGGCATCAAGCTCGAAAACGTCACGGTGAAGATGCTCGGGCGCGCCAAGAAGGTGGTGATCGACAAGGAGAATACCACGATCGTCGACGGCGTGGGTGCCAAGAAGGACATCGAGGCGCGCAGCCTGCAGATCAGGGCGCAGATCGAGGAGACGACCTCCGACTATGACCGCGAGAAGCTGCAGGAACGGCTGGCGAAGCTTGCCGGCGGCGTCGCGGTGATCCGCGTCGGCGGCGCCACCGAGGTCGAGGTCAAGGAGCGCAAGGATCGCGTCGACGACGCATTGCACGCGACGCGGGCGGCGGTCGAGGAAGGCATTCTGCCGGGCGGCGGCGTTGCGCTATTGCGCTCGCTAAGGGCCCTCGAGGGCATCAAGATCGCCAATTCCGACCAGAAGGCCGGCGTCGATATCGTACGCCGCGCGGTCCAGGTGCCTGCACGCCAGATCGTGCAAAATGCCGGTGAGGACGGGTCGGTGGTGGTAGGCAAGCTTCTGGAGCACCAGAGCTACAACTGGGGCTTCAATGCCGCGACCGGCGAATACCAGGACATGGTGAAGGCCGGCGTGATCGATCCCGCGAAGGTCGTGCGCACCGCCCTGCAGGATGCGGCCTCGGTCGCGTCGCTGCTCATCACCACGGAAGCGCTGGTGGCGGACAAGCCGAAGAAAACGGAAGCCGCGCCGGCTCCCGCCATGGACTTCTAACGCGTATCGGGCCCGGCCGACCGGCTGGGCCCACCTCTCACATACAGAAAGGACATCTGGATCTGTTTTCGACGATAGGAGCATGAGATGATCAAGGATCAATTCACATTCTCCGCTCGGGCGGAGGGCACCCACAAAACCCTAATCAATCTCCTCGCAGTAACACTCGGTGGTGTCGTTGCGCTGGCGCCGTTTGCGGCGCGAGGGTCGGAAGCGACATCCCCGCTGCGGGCAGCAAAAATCGGCTTCGAACAAATTGCCTTGCCGCCGATTCCGTACGTGGACACGATGCCCTGGCTGACCTGGCCGCAGGCGCCTTCCACGATGAAGGTGGATACGCTGCTTTCGCCGGTCCTGGATGCGCCCCGGCTGAGGTTCGACCTGTTGCCGACCCAGCGCGACGGGACGCCACCTGCAACCAGCTAGTCCGTGTGGAGCGGCCGGTCGATCCGGTCGCTCCAAACTTCCGTCTGAGCTGTGTAAGGACTTTCCATGCCGTATGAACCCGCTGTTGGCGGCGCGTTTGCCTTTCTGATCGAAAGCCAGAGACGCGTTATTTCGCATTGCGAAAGGCTCTTGCCTGCGAGCGACCTAACTTCTGAGGATCGCGCTCGCCTCATGCGCCTGCGCAATGATGCTGAAGCACAACTGGCCCGCCTGACTTACGCCGAGGCCGCGTAACCCGGATTGAAATTGCGGCATGATCGGAACTTGAAGATTTTTTTGAGCAACCCTCTTGAATTCATCTTCCATTTTTTTAAGTCATTTTTCGCCGCGAGAGCGGTGCGCCGGACGCCGGTTTAGGGTCCGGTACGGGCGCCGGACCGGTCCGTAAACACGGCCTGGCGTTCCTTCGTATCCATCTTGCTCTTTGGAGGACTTGGCTATGAGGACACTCGACTTCGCGCCGCTGTGGCGCTCCACGATTGGCTTCGATCACCTGGCAGACCTCGTCGATTCGACGCTGCGTCAGGCGACCGAAGACAACTATCCTCCCTACAACATTGAACGTTTCGGCGAAGACCACTACCGGGTCACGCTGGCAGTGGCCGGCTTCGGTGTTCAGGACATCGCCGTGACGGCGGAACAGAACGTGCTGACCGTTGAGGGCAAGAAGCCCGACGGTGGCGCGCGCGAATACCTTTACCAAGGTATCGCGGCCCGTCCGTTCCGGCGTGTGTTCAACCTCGCTGACTATGTCCAGGTCAAGCAGGCCTCGTTCCAGGACGGTCTGCTGATCGTTGATCTCGTGCGCGAGGTGCCGGAAGCGATGAAGCCGCGCCGTATCGAGATCGGAACGGCGGCTTCTTCCTCACCCCAGATCGCGCAGAAGAAGGCAGCTTAGGCGCGATTGCAGCATCGAGACGGGGCGTGCGGCGCGTGAAGCGTCCGCACACCCTGTCCCCACGAACAAGCGAGGTAGAACAATGGCTATTCGTGATCTCATTCCGTGGTCGAAACCGCAGGAGCTTGCGCCCGCCCGCGACAGCTTCGATCCCTTCCTGACACTGCACCGTGAAATGAACCGTCTGTTCGACGATGTGTTCCGCGGCTTTGGCAGCCCGGGCCTGTCGTCGTCGATGGAAGGTCGCTTTGGCTGGCCGAAGGTCGAGCTCAGCGAAACGGACAAGGCACTGACCGTGTCGGCCGAACTGCCGGGGATGACCGAAAAGGACGTTCAGGTGGAAATCACCAATGGCGTCCTGACGATCCGCGGCGAGAAGAAGGCCGAGCACCATGGAGAAGGCCGATACTTCAGCGAGCGGTATTACGGCGCCTTCGAGCGCCAGATTCCGCTCGACGATGTGCAGGAAGACAAGGTTGAGGCGACGTTCAAGAACGGTGTCCTGACTGTCTCGTTGCCCAAATCGGACAAGCCGCGCGAGGGCGTGAAGCGCATCGCGATCAATGCGGCATAATCAAAACCAGGAAGCGACGGCTCCGCCGCCGTTTCTTCCCACAGCAATCCCTCGGAAAGGAGAGATAAGGGAGACGCGACGATGACGAACGCAAACACAAATGCTCACAATCTTCATCCGATCTTTCACCCCGCCGCTCACTACGATTCTCCAAGGAGCGTCCTGAACGACAATGAGCTCTCCACGCCGGAGAAGCGCATCATCCTGTCGTCCTGGGCCTCCGACATGTATGCGGTGGAATCCTGTCCGTGGTTGCGCAAGATTCCCGGCATGAGCCATACGGTCCGGCTCGCGGATATTCTCGCAGCCTTGCGCAAGCTCGACGGCGACAATGACAATGATGACCCGCCGCGTGGTGGCGGCGTGCCGATGCGGCTGCGGCGGCCTTGGGCCGCCGCAGAACGGAGGGCCGCATGATGGTCACGCACGCTGTCCTCGGCCTTGTCTTGTTCGGTCATATGGCTGCGGCCTGTGTCGTTCCCTGCGTCGCTCTGCAACGTGCGATGTGGCTGCCGGCAAGCGCTTGAGCCGGCTCCCGCGAATATCATGGTGCACAAGATGAAAAATGGTCGCGTAATCCAATTGGCGCTGTTGGTGTTGACGCTGACGTTTGGGGCACCGTCTCTCGTGACGGCGCAAGTTCCCGATCTCAAGACCGGAGCGCCGATCCCGACATTGGCGCCGCTCGTTCGCCAAGTCACGCCTGCGGTCGTTAACATTTCGGTGCACGGTCGCGTGCGTGAAGACAATCCCCTCTACCGTGACCCGGTGTTCCGCGAATTCTTCGATGTTCCGAAGCAAATTGAGAAAGAGGTCAACGCAACCGGATCCGGAGTGATCGTCGATGCCCTGCGCGGCTTTGTACTCACCAATAATCACGTCGTCGAAGGCACGTCCACAATGCAAGTCACCACGAAGGAGGGCCGACAGTTTTCGGCCAAGGTGATTGGTCGCGATCCGCCGACCGATGTGGCCGTACTCCAAATCCAGAGCCCCGCGGGGCTCAAGGCGCTTGCTTTTGGCGACAGTGACGCGCTGGAGGTTGGTGATTTTGTGCTCGCGATTGGCAATCCCTTTGGTCTGGGCCAAACCGTAACCTCGGGTCTGGTCAGCGCACTCGGCCGCACTGGCCTTGGCAAGCAGGGTTACGAAGATTTCATTCAGACGGACGCGGCGATTAATCCCGGCAATTCTGGTGGCGCGCTGGTCAGCCTGCGCGGCGAGCTGGTCGGAATTAATTCGGCGATCATCTCGCCTGCTGGAGGAAACGTCGGGATTGGCTTTGCGATCCCCGCCAATATGGCGCGGAGAGTGATGGAGCAAATTATTGCCACCGGCCATGTCGAACGCGGCCATATCGGCGTTTCTCTGCAGGACCCGCGGCTGTCGGGTGCTCGGGCCGAAGGCGCTTTGATAGCTGAGGTTCTGCCAAATTCGCCGGCGGAAATGGCCGGTCTGCGCAAAGGGGACATTGTGACAATGGCCGACGACCGTCCCATTCGGTCGGCTGCGCAATTGCGCAACAAGGTAGGCCTGGCGCGAGTTGGACAGGAGTTGAAATTGACGCTTCATCGAAGGGAGGGCACAAGCATCGTCGTTGTCAAAGTGGCGCCCCGCATGGAACGGGGCGCGGCAGTTACCCCAGGCGACTTCGGATTGACGAGCCGGCGACTGTCGGCCGGCCTTACGGCGCCTAATTTCAGTGCTGCTCCGGCTTACGCAACCGATGGCCATCTCCTGGGCTTGAGCCGTGCTGCATAACCCGTGTCGCATCAATTTCCTACTTTCGAGATCATCCTGCAGCCGAAGGGCCGGCGATGGCGTTGGCGTGTATGTTCAACGAGTGGGACAATCGTCATGCAGGGTTCGCGAAGCACACGTGCTGCTGCGAGATATGATGCGCATAGTGCTTTATTTCTTCTGCTGCTCTCGACAACCAGCGCGGGCTGGCCCCGGGGGTAGAGCCGATCGGCAAACTTATGATCGCTTCGCTATTTCCACGAAACCTTCGTGAGCGATCATGAGAGCTTTTTCAGTCCCCTTTTCTGGCGTCCAGGTAGTCGCGGTCCGTCCTTTGTGAGGTCCGCAGCCGTGCCTCGGGACCGCGACCGGGTCTGACCGGGTGCCCGAGGCGGCGAACGCCATGCATCGAGGAGCATCTTGAGAAATTGGCTGGCATGAGGGGATAGCGTCGACCCATGCCTGCGCACGATGCCTATCGTCCGCGACACCTCCGGATCGGTTACCCTCACGGTGTGAATGATCGGATGGCCGGCGGCCGGGGTCGCCAGCCTCGGTAGAATGGCGATGCCCAGCCCCGCTTCGACCAAGCCAAGCGAACCGGAAAGGTGAGCAACTTCGTAGGACCAGTTGAGCTGCAGGCCGTGTCGCGCCAGCGCATTGTCGATCAACGCGCGATTACCACTATTGCGACCGACGGTAATAACACGGTGCGAAACGATCTCCGACCAGCTTACCTGTTTACGCGATGCCAACGGATGGTCGTGGCGGCAGGCCAGGACAAAAGGATCCTCGACCAGTTTCTCGAATTCGATTTCGGCATGCGACGCACCGATGAAATTGATCCCGAAGTCGACTTCTCCGCGCGCGACCGCCTCTAATCCCTCATTGGCACCGATGTCCAGAATCCGGATGCGAATGCGCGGATACGCTTCGGCAAATCGGCCGATCGCACGCGGCAAGAAATAAAACACCGCCGTCGGCACCGCAGCCACCGAAACCAAGCCTGAACTTCGCGCGCCGATGTCACGGATGGCGAGCACCGAGGTCTCGAAATCGTCGATGAGACGACGCACCTTCGGCAAGAAGTCGCGGCCGGTCATGGTGAGATTGACGTGACGCGTCGAGCGTTCGAGCAGCGGCGCACCGAGGCTTTCTTCTAGCTTCTGAATGCGTCGGCTGAGCGCCGGCTGCGACAGGTTCAGCGCCTTGGCGGTGCGGACAAAGCTTCCAGTCTCCGCGACGGTAATGAACGCCTTCAGGTCGAGCAATTCTGCGTTCATGGCTGGCCCCAATTATACCGAATGACGCATTAATACTTCAGATATTTGCATTTTACAGAAGAGTTTCAAGGGCCCATGCTCTGTTCGCACGAAGATGTCGCCGAATGGAACAGCTCCAATGAACGATCAGATTGCCATTCCCTGCGTGGTCATGCGCGGCGGAACCTCGCGCGGGCCGTTTTTCATGGCCAGCGATCTTCCGGCCGATCCCAGGGCGCGCGATGCGGTCCTGCTGTCGGTGATGGGGGGCGGGCACGATCTGGGCATCGATGGAATCGGCGGCGGCAATGCCGTCATCAACAAGGTCGCGATCATCGGACCGGCATCGGTGCCCGGCGCCGATGTCGATTATTTGTTTGCCCAGGTGCGGGTCCGCGAGGGGATCGTCGATACCTCACCCAATTGCGGAAACATGCTAGCAGCGGTAGGGCCCTTCGCTATCGAAACCGGCCTGGTCGCCGCTGTCGCAGATCGCACCCAGGTACGCATCCATAATGTCAACACCGGCAAGCTGATCGATGCGACGGTTTCCACCCCTGGCGGGAGGGTGACCTATGAAGGCGACGCGCGGATCGACGGTGTGCCGGGAACGGCCGCGCCCATCGAACTGTCGTTCCCCAACGCGGCCGGCGCACGCACCGGTCGCCTCCTGCCGACAGGACAGCCGGTCGACCGCATCGAAGGGATCGATGTGACCTGCATCGACGCAGCCATGCCCGTTATGCTGGTTCGCGCGGCGGACCTGGGATGGACCGGCCGCGAGGCACCTTCGGAGTTCGCCGACAGCGGCTTCCGCGCCCGGCTCGAAAACCTGCGCATCGAAGCTGGGCGCCGGATGGGCTTTCCAAACTCAGCGTCCATGGTGATTCCGAAGCCGGTCCTGATTGCACCCGCGACGGAAGCGACGTTGCACACGCGGTACTTCATGCCGCACGACTGCCATAGCGCGCTGGCGGTGACGGGCGCGGTCGCTATCGCGACGGCCTGTGTGACGTCAGGAACGATCGCGGCAGAGATTGTCGGACCGCTGGCGCCGCCGGTGCCGATCACGCTCGCCCATCCCTCCGGCCAGCTCGTGGTTCGGCTCGAGTCTGGCCCGGTTGCCCGGGTGCAGCGGACGGCCCGCCGGATTTTCCAAGGTCACGTCTTCGCCCGGCGAGCGCACGTGCCTCATTCAATCCTGGCGGCCTGAACTCGGTCCGCCTTAAGCCATCAAGAAAAATCAGAGCCATGGGAGAGATGAGAATGCACAAAGAAGCGCTAGTCGGCCACGCGAGCACCGAGGCTGGAAAACCCTTCTACCGGATTCTCTATGTTCAAGTGCTGATCGGCCTCGCGCTGGGTGTCCTCACTGGCCATTTCTGGCCCGAATTCGGAGCCGCGCTGAAGCCGTTTGGCGACGGCTTCGTCAAGCTCGTCAAGATGATGATCGCGCCGATCGTGTTCTGCACCATCGTGAGCGGCATCAACAGCATCAGCGATTCCCGCGAGGTCGGTCGTACGCTGGTGAAATCCATGGCGCTGTTCTACCTGCTGACCGCGCTCGCGCTGTTGGCGGGACTGGTTGCTGTATTGCTGATCCAGCCGGGCGTCGGCATGCATGTATCCGTCAATACGCTGGATCCGTCGGTGGCTGCGAAATTCACCAAGCAGGCAGCTGCGACCGGATTTGCTGACTTCGTGCTGCATATCATCCCGCAGTCGTTCTTTGGCGCGTTCGCCGATGGCGAAGTGCTGCCGGTCCTGCTGGTCTCCATCCTGATCGCCTTTGGGCTGAGCCGCGCCGGCGATGGCGGTGCCGTAGTGACGAAGGCGGTTGAATCGTTCTCGCAGGTTCTGTTTATTTCCTTCGGCTTCATCATGAAGCTCGCTCCACTCGGCGCCTTTGGCGCCATGGCGTTCACGGTCGGCCGCTATGGCATCCGTTCGATTGGCTCGCTCGGACTGCTGATCCTGACATTCTATATCGCGTGCTCCGTCTTCGTATTCGTCGTGCTCGGGACGCTTGCGCGACTGAACGGCTTCAGCCTGTGGAAGACGATCCGCTACTTCAAGGAAGAGCTGCTGATCGTGCTCGGCACGTCATCGTCGGAGCCGGCGCTTCCTGGCGCGCTGCGCAAGCTGGAGCAACTTGGATGCCGGAAAGGCGTGTCAGGACTCGTGCTTCCGATGGGTTACTCCTTCAATCTGGACGGCAGCGCTATTTATCTCACCCTGGCGTCCATCTTCATCGCCCAGGCCTGCGACATTCACCTATCTTGGGGGCAGATTGCGGCGATGCTCGGACTGATGCTGCTGACGTCCAAGGGAGCGGCCGGCGTCACCGGCAGCGGCTTCGTCGCGCTAGTTGCAACTCTCACCGTCATGCCGGACTTGCCCGTGACCGGTGTGGCTCTACTGGTCGGTATCGACCGTTTCATGTCGGAAGCGAGGGCACTGACCAGCATGATCAGCAACTGTGTCGCTGCCATCACCGTTTCGCTGTGGGAGAACGCCTGTGACCGCGAGGTGTTGGCCCGTGAACTGGGACAGATTAGCGCTCCCGAACCCGCAGCGGGATCGAAGATAGCCGCAGCAGCAGTGGTGCAGGAGGGCAAGGGTTGGATGCCGACAACGCAATCGGTTGCTTGAAGGTGTCCGTTTCGGCCAGTAGCGCCCACCCCTCCGAGATTTGGGACTCCCGCCGACGCTGGATTCGCAACGGCAGCGCGGGAGGCGACACGACCTCGCCGTTCGATCCAAGGCTCGCTAATAGCCGCTCCACTACGGCCGCAAATTGCGTGGCCTTCGTTGCTTCGGCTGACCGGAATGATGTAGACCCCGCACTTGCTGCTGTTGAAAAAGCTCCCCGCATACGTCACGCAGCCACTGGCTTGCCGGGTCGTGATGGAAGCGGGCATGCCAATATTGCTTCACCGTAAAGCCGGCGACCGCCAACGGGCAATCGAGCACGCGCAGTCCGTAATAGTGAGCCAACGTTTCGCCGATGTGCCTTGGCAGGGTGGCGATCAGGTCGGTCGTCCCGACGATTGCGGGTAGCCCCAAAAAGCCCGGCAGTTCGAGCGCAACGTCGAGGACCATCTGCTGCTCCTTCAGCGCGTCCGCGAGCAATTGATGTCCGGTGCCGGAGCGAATGTGAACGTGCGCCTCACGCCGGAAATCCTTTGCGGTGATGCAGTCGCGGATCCGGGCATGTTTTGCGTTTGCCAGGCAGACCCAATCCTGCGGAAACAGCGCCTGCTGGAAGTGTCCGGCGTCGAGATCCGAGATGTAGCCGAGCGCCAGATCGGCCTCGCCGGACTGCAACATTCGTGGGGTGTCGGCGCCGATCTGTGCCGCCTCGATGCGGATGCCCGGCGCAACATGACGAACATGGGCGAGAATGGCCGGAAGCAGCGTGATGTGGCTCGCGTCCGTCATGCAGATGACGAAGCGGCGTCTTGCAGTCGCCGGATCGAACTCCGGGCGAAGCTCCGCCAGACGTCGCAGCATCTCCAACGCCTGCCGGGCCGTGCCGATCAGAGCCTCGGCGCGCGGGGTCGGCAGCATTCCCTCCGCCGATCGGATGAATAGCGGATCGTCCAACTCCTTTCGCAGGCGCGCCAGCCAGATGGAAATGGTCGGCTGGCTTTGACCGAGCTTCTCGGCGGCCTTGGTGACGCTGCCCGTGGAGAACAACGCGTCAAACAGCCGGAGCAGGCGCGGCTCCAAAAGATTCGTCTCGGACGGGTTTCGTTGCTTCATTGCGAAATCGCAATAATGATTATAAGTATCATAGCATATTCAAATACTACTCAGCCTGCTAGCACGCTTCCAACGCCAAAATAGGCGAGGGAGACGCGTTCGGATGAGGATCTGCTTTGCCGGAGCGGGAGCCTTGGGCTCGACCATCGGCGGCACGCTGGCGCGCGGTGGGGCCGAGGTTTGGTTGATCGATCCGTTTCAGGCTCATGTCGACGCAATCAATGCCAGTGGTCTGCGGATGCTCGAAGGTGGCGCCGAGACCGTCGTGAAGGTCTCGGCCTGCACCTCCGCGGGCCAGGTCGGCAATGTGGCGGATCTCGTCATCGTCCTCGTCAAATCCTATCACACGCGAGATGCGATCCGGGCGGCTGCGCCGATCATCGGACCGCAGACGGTCGTGATGTCGCTGCAAAACGGCCTTGGCCACGAAGACATCCTTTCGGAGGAAGTCGGTCGTGACAGGGTCATGGCAGGCAAGACCTATGTTGGCGGCGTGCTGCTCGGCCCCGGTCATGTTCGCTCCGGAGTCGTCGGCAAGGAAACCATCATCGGCGAACTCGACGGACGCTTGACGGAACGCGCACAGCGAATTTCCGAGACGTTCAATCGTGCCGGCATTCTCACGCTGCTCAGCGACAACATCCTGGGCACGATGTGGGACAAGCTCTTCATCAACGTCGCCGGAGGTGGAATCACCGCCATTACCGGCCTGACCTATGGCGGTCTTTATTCGCTGCCGGTGCTGGAAGAGTGTGCGTTGGCCGCAATCTCGGAGGGCATCGCGGTCGCGCAGGCTGCCGGCGTGAATATCTCTATTGCCGATCCGCGCCGGGCCTGGACGATGGCATCTGCCGGATTGCCGCCCGAGTTCAAGACGTCGATGTTGCAGAGCTTGCAATCCGGCCATCTGACCGAGGTCGATTACATCCACGGTTCGGTCGTGCGTTGGGGCGCCAAGGTCAACGTGCCGACCCCGGTCAATGCGACCCTCGTCGCGCTGGTCAAGGGCATCGAATACGCCCGCGGCGACTATCCTGGGAAGGCGTGAGACGATGTCGTTGCCCCGCGCTTACGTCGAACATGTCGCGATCCGCGTTCCGGACATAGATCGTCACGTCGATTTCTTCCGCAAGGTGCTTGGTCTCACTATTCGCGACGAACAACCTGCCGATGGCGCGCGCCCGCGGCAGGTCTGGGTGCTCGGAAGCGTGCAACTCATCGAGGATCCGAATTTTGTCGGACCGGAGGGGCGTCTCGCCCATCTCGGCATCATGGTCGACGACTACAAGGGTGTGCTCGCCCGTGCTGCCGCGTGGGGCGCCAAAGCACTCCCCGCCGGGCCGAACTGGCTCGAGCTGCCGGGCGGCCTCAACGTCGAAATCTTGCAAGCCAGTGCAGGTGCCGTGGAAGCGGCGCTGGCGATCAATCCACGGGCTTAGGGAACACGCGACATGACTGATGAGCGCTACTGGGACGATGCCAGGGTTGGCGACGAATGCGTCACTCCCGCAGTGACGGTTACCGAAACGATGGTGAATGCCTACGCCGAGCTGACGGGCGATTTCACGCCCGTTCATGTCGACGAGGAATACGCCAAGACCACACCCTTCGGTACACGCGTCGCGCACGGGCTGTTCGGCCTGTCGCTGGCCGATGGCTTGAAGACCCGTGCCGACTACCGCTTCCTTCCGGGAATGTCGCTGGGCTGGACGTGGGATTTCAAGCTGCCGATCAAGCTCGGCGACACCGTGCATGTGAAGTTCCGCGTCGGCTCGATGCGCACCACCAAGCGCGATGGATGGGGCATCGTGGTGCTGCCCTCGGAGCTGATCAACCAGCGCGGTGAAGTGGTGCAGCTAGGTGAGCACCGGCTGATGATTCCGATGCGCCCGAAGACCAGCGTAGCAGGAGAGCAGGCATGACCGTGCAAGATTTGCCGTTCAAAGATCTGCCGCTCAAAGGCATCCGCGTTATCGACTACAGCCATTTCCTGGCGGGCCCGTTCATGGGCCGTTGCCTCGCCGCGATGGGCGCTGAGGTCATCAAGGCGGAGCGTCCGAGGCAAGGCGATGCGGGCCGCGCCCACGGCTATTTCAAGGACGGTCAGTCCGGCTACTTCCTGCAGCAGAACATGGGCAAGCAGGGATTGTGCATCGATCTGCGCGATACGCGTGGTCTCGACATGATGATGAAGCTGGTCGACACGGCCGACGTCTTCATCGAGAACTACCGCCCCGGCGCACTCGAGCGTCTCGGGCTTGGCTACAAGGCGCTGTCCGCGCGCAATCCCAAACTGATCTACTGTTCGGTTTCCGCCTATGGCCACACCGGTCCCTATGCCGACCGTCCGGGCTTCGGCCTGATCGCAGAGGCGATGTCGGGTGCTCTGGCGCAACTGGGCAATCCTGGCGAAGCGCCGCCGCTGCTGCGGATGCCGCTCGCGGACATGTACACCGGCATTCACGGCGTGGCTGCCATCAATGCCGCGCTGGTCGGCCGCGCGTCGTCCGGGCGCGGTCAACACATAGATCTGGCGCTGTACGATTGCATGGTCTCGATGCACGACTATGCCGTTCAGCGCTACTTCTTATCCGGCGGGACCGACCTGCCGCGGCAGACCGGCAGCGGGCAGCCGGATTCGACCGTCTACGGCGTCTTTCCCGCAAAGGACGGAAATCTCGTCATCGCTGCGCAAGTCGATGATGCGTGGAAAAGATTGGCAATGCTGATCGGTGGCCCCGCGTTGTCGTCCGATGAACGCTTCGCCACGCCCGCCGCGCGCAACGCTCACTATGCCGAAGCGATGGAGATCGTGCGCAACTGGACGCTGTCGCAACCCTCTCGTGACGCTTGTCTTACGGCGCTTGAGGCAGCAGGCGTGCCGTCCGCTCCCGTGCAGACCATCGAAGAGGTCGTGAAGGATCCGCAGATCAAGGCGCGCGGCATGCTGGTCGAGCAGGAGCATCCTGTGCTCGGCAAGGTGACGTTGCCGAACCTTCCGTTCCGGTTCTCCGATTGCGACACCACGGTGCGCACGCCGGCGCCGCTGCTCGGCCAGGATAATCGCCGTATTGCGGCTTCGCTGGGGCTGTCGGCCGAGCTCGTAGAAACGATGGTGCGCGACGGCGTCCTCTACAACGAAGCCGCAGCGCGGGAGTGAGCCATGAGCGACCGTTACGCGGTGATCGGCAATCCGATCGGCTTCAGCAAATCACCCCTCATCCACAGCACGTTCGCCAAGAAGACGGGACAGGACCTCGTCTATGAGGCGATCGAGGCACCACTCGGTGGCTTCAACGCACGGGTTGATCAATTCCGGATCGAGGGCGCCAAGGGGCTGAACATCACGGCCCCATTCAAGCTCGATGCTTTCGCCTACGCAAACGAGCTTTCAGAGAGCGCCGACCGCGCTGGCGCCGCAAACTGCCTGAAGTTCGAGGGCGATCGGATCATTGCCGAGAATTTCGACGGGATAGGGCTCGTGCGGGACATCACGGTCAATCTCGGCGTCAAGATGGCCGGCCGGCGCGTCCTGATGCTCGGCGTTGGAGGCGCGGCGCGCGGCGCGCTGCTGCCGTTCCTGCGTCAGGAGCCATCCGAGTTGGTCCTCGTCAATCGCACCTTATCGAGGGCCGTGGCATTGGCCGAAGAGTTTGCCGGTTGTGGTCCCCTGATCGTCAGCGGTTATGCCGAACTGGCCGATCTTGCCGAGGGCTATGACGTCGTGGTCAACGCGACATCGGCCAGCCTGCGAGGTGAGATGCCGCCGCTTCCGGGCAACGTCTTCCGCGGTTCGGAGCTGGCGTACGAACTTGCCTATGGCAAGGGACTCACTCCCTTTCTGCAAGCGGCCCGCGCCGAAGGCGTAGCCAAGCTGGCGGACGGCGTCGGCATGCTGGTCGAGCAGGCGGCGGAAGCTTTTGCGTGGTGGCGCGGCGTTCGACCTGGCACGGCTCAGGTCATCGCCGAGCTGACTGTCCCTTTGAGCTGACGGGCGATGCCGGGCATGCATCCGAAGTCCAGCTTTCTCGTCGGTCTGATCGGCAGCGGCATCGCTGCGTCCCGCACGCCGCCCATGCACGAGGCGGCGGCCGACGCCGCGGGCATCCGCTATCTCTACAAGAAGATCGACCTGACAGAGTTGAAACTTGGTGCCGAAGCACTGCCGGAGTTGCTGACGGCGGCAAGGCGGATGGGCTTCGACGGGTTGAACGTGACCCATCCCTGCAAGCAGGCGATCGTTCCGCTGCTGGACGAGCTTTCGCCTGACGCGGAGGCGCTTGGCGCCGTGAACACCGTGGTCATCAGGAACGGTCGAATGACCGGCCACAACACCGACTGGTTCGGCTTCGCCGAGAACTTTCGCCGCAACATGCAGGGTGCACCACTCGGTTGCGTCGTCCAATTTGGCGCGGGCGGCGCAGGCGCGGCGGTTGCTTTCGCGCTCATGAAGCTTGGTGTGCGGGAACTGACCATTATCGACGTCGACGTAGCCAAGGCGCAGAGCGTCGTCGACGGCTTGTCCTCCCGATTTGCAGAAGTGCGCTTGAAGGTCGGCCGGGATGTCGCGGCGGCCGTCGCTGCCGCTGACGGAATCGTCAACGCAACGCCGATCGGCATGGACAAATATCCGGGCACGCCGCTGCCGACGGCCTTGCTGCGTCCCGATCTGTGGGTCGCCGAGATCGTCTATTTCCCGCTCGAAACCGCGCTGCTGCGTGCGGCGCGCGGCCTCGGCTGCCGCACCGTCGATGGCGGAGGTATGGCGATTTTCCAGGGCACCGAAGCATTTCGCCTGTTCACGGGCATTTCACCTGATCCGGACGTCTTCTTCGCCACTTTTGCATCCCTGGGAGGGTGACCTCAGGCCGATGGGCGAGCGGCACGCACAACGCCCGAGAGGAAACGCAAGATGGGCTACACGCTCGATTTCTCGGTGGTTTGGCAGGCGATGCCCGCGCTGCTGTGGGGGTGCGTGGGTACGTTGGGTCTGGCGCTTGCCGGCATGACGCTCGCGATGGTGATCGGTGTCGCCGGCGTCGCGGCACGCGATGCGAAGGCGGCATGGTTACGTGCTCTCGTGATCGGCTTCGTCGAGATCGTGCGCAATACGCCTTTCCTGGTGCAGATCTTCTTTCTGTTCTTTGCCCTGCCGCTGATCGGGTTGAAGCTCAATCCGACGGCCACCGCCATTATCGCGCTCGGTGTCAATGGCGGCGCATATGCCATCGAGATCATCCGAGGCGGGGTGCAGTCCATCCATAAAGGACAGGTGGAAGCGGGCTACGCGCTCGGACTGCACAAAGGGCAGGTGTTCCGGTTCATCGTGCTGAAGCCTGCACTTCGAGCGATCTACCCCTCGCTCACGGGTCAGTTCATCATGCTGACGCTGACCTCCTCGATCTGCTCGGCGGTGTCGGCCTACGAATTGACGTCGGTTGCCCAGCGCATCGAAAGCGACACGTTCCGCAGTTTCGAGGTCTATTTCTCCGTCACTTTCCTCTATCTCGCGATCTCCTGGCTGCTGATGCTGGGCTTTGCGGTGATCTCTCACCGCTTCTTCTCTTATCCGACGCGCTGAGGGAGGCGATCATGACACCGCATTTTGGTCTTCCTGAGTTCGGATTCCTGCTGCGCGGGTTGCAATGGACCGCGCTGCTGACGCTGGTCGCGTTTGTCGGTGGCTGCACGGCTGGGGTGGCGGTTGCATTGCTGCGCACCTGTGGTCACAGGAGCGTGGAATGGATTACCCGCATCTACATCGGGATATTCCAAGGCACGCCGCTGCTGCTGCAGCTTTTCGTCGTGTATTACGGACTGGCGCTCACCGGATTGAAGCTCGACGCCTTCGCCGCAGTGGCGATCGGTTTCACCGTCAATGCCTCCGCCTTCCTTGGTGAGATCTGGCGCGGAGCGATACAGGCGGTGCCGCGCGGCCAGACCGAGGCGGCGATGGCGCTCGGACTGCACTATTCGTCCCGCATGCGCGACATCGTGCTGCCGCAGGCTATTCGCATCTCGCTGCCGGCGACCATCGGTTATCTCGTGCAGCTCATCAAGGGCACGTCGCTCGCCGCCATCGTCGGTTTCATCGAACTCGCCCGCGCCGGTCAAATCGTATCGAACCAGACCTTCCAGCCGTTGCTCGTCTTCGGCGTGGTCGGCGCGATGTATTTCATCCTCTGCTGGCCATTGTCGTGGTGGGGCAGCCGGATGGAGGCCAGGCTCGCCCTGGCCGGTCAAAGGTAGGAACGGCGCACCTATCCAATCACAAACAGCCATCACCAGGAGGAGATACTCATGTTGTTTTCACCCAACCGTCGCCAGCTCGGGGCCGCATTGCTGGCATTGGCGGCTATCGCCGTCGCAGGAAAATCGCAGGCCGGCACGTTGGAAGACGTGAAGAAGAAGGGCGTCGTCGTCATCGGTATCCAAGGCGACAATCCCCCGTGGGGCTATGTCGACAGCTCGGGAAAGCAGGATGGCATCGATGCCGATATGGGGCGCGCCTTCGCTGACTATCTCGGCGTGAAGGCCGAGTTCGTTCCGCTGGCGGTGGCCAATCGTATTCCGGCGCTGACCACAGGCCGCGTCGACATTCTGTTCGCGACCATGGCCATGCTGCCCGAGCGTGCAAAGGCGGTGCAGTATTCCAAGCCGTATGTCGCCAACGAGATCACGCTTGTCGCGGCCCAGGCGACGGCGATCAACAGCAATGCCGACATGGGCAAGTACGTCATCGGCGTTCCGAGGTCCTCCACACAGGATACCCAGGTCACAAATAGTGCTCCGGCGGGCACCGAGATCCGCAGGTTTGACGATGATGCGGCCACGATCCAGGCGCTGCTCTCCGGGCAGGTGCAGGCCGTCGGCGCCAACAGCTTCTATCCGCAGCGCCTGAACGCCGCAAAGCCGGAACTTGGGTTCGAGCCCAAGCTTCACTTCACCGCTCTGTACAACGGGGCTTGTACGCGTCTCGGAGACAAGGAGTGGAACGAGACGGCCAACAAATTCATCGATCAGATCAAATCCGACGGCAAGTTGGCCAGCTTCTACGCCAAATGGATGAAGGCGCCCGTGCCGATCTTCCCGGGCTCGGTCCCCGGCGTTCCCTTCACAGTTCAATAGCCATTGCAGGCGGCCGGCGCCCGATCCGCGCTGGCCGCCGGCCGATAGCGGAGCGGAATCCATGCAGGACAATATCCTGATCGAAATGAACGGCGTGCAGAAGTGGTACGGCGGATACCAGGCTCTCCGCGACGTCGATCTCATCGTGCGCAAAGGCGAGAAGATCGTGCTCTGCGGTCCGTCCGGGTCGGGCAAATCGACGCTGATCCGCTGTATCAACCGCCTCGAGGCGATCCAGCAGGGCAGCATCGTGGTAAACGGTCATCGGCTTGACGACAGCATCAAGGCTATCGATGTCGTACGTCAGGACGTCGGCATGGTCTTTCAGAGCTTCAATCTCTTTCCGCATATGACGGTCTTGCAGAACTGCATGCTCGCGCCCATTCGCGCACGCCGCATCAACAAGACCGAGGCGGAGGCGACCGCGCGAAAATACCTCGAACGGGTGCGTATCGGGGATCAGGCCGAGAAGTATCCGGCGCAACTTTCGGGCGGTCAGCAACAGCGTGTCGCGATTGCGCGTGCGCTCTGCATGCAGCCCAAGGTGATGCTGTTTGACGAGCCGACCTCGGCACTTGACCCTGAGATGGTCAAGGAGGTGCTCGATACGATGATCGGACTCGCCAACGACGGCATGACCATGATTTGCGTCACCCACGAGATGGGCTTCGCCCGCCAGGTGGCCGATCGCGTCATCTTCATGGCTGAAGGCCAGATCATCGAAGAAGGCGCTCCCGACGCCTTCTTCCGCAATCCGCAGCACGCCCGCACCAGGCAGTTCCTCGGCGAGATTCTTGCCCATCACTGAACGGAGTACTTTCGTGAATCGTCTTGTCTACGTCCTCAACGGTCCAAATCTCAATTTGCTCGGCAAGCGCCAGCCCCACATCTACGGTCACGAGACGCTTGCGGACGTGGAGCGGGATTGCCGGGCGCTGGCCGGGGAGCTGGCATTGGAGCTACGATTTCACCAGTCGAACAGGGAATACGAGCTGATTGATTGGATCCACGAGGCGCGCGAGACGGCTGCCGGGATCGTGATGAATCCGGCGGCCTTCACCCACACGTCGGTCGCCATCCTGGACGCTTTGAACACGTTCGAGGGGACGGTGATCGAGGTGCATATTTCCAACGTGCACAAGCGCGAGGAATTCCGCCACCATTCGTTTGTGTCCAAACGAGCTGATGGGGTCATCGCTGGCTTCGGCACCCAGGGTTATTTGCTCGGCTTGCATCGTGTCGCCAAGCTGCTTGACGAGAAGAAAGGATAGCATCGTATGAGTGCACCCGTCAGCCTGTCGGTGATGGGAGCGGGTCTCATCGGAAAGCGACACATCGAACAGATTCTCGCGCGGCCGGAGGCGGTACTATCGTCGATCGTCGATCCGATGCCGGCGGCCCGAGAGTTGGCGGTTTCGCTGAACGTGGATTGGTTTCCGTCCTGCAGGACTTGCTCTCCGGAGGTCGGCCGGACGGCGTGGTCGTCGCCACCCCCAATCGCGGCGGACATCCCGGCGCTCATTGAGAAGCCGCTGGCGGATGACGTCGACGCTGCGCAGGCCCTGGTCGAGGCCTCCGAGCGAGCGGGCGTGCCGCTGCTCACCGGTCATCATCGCCGCCACAACCCGATGATCCAGCGCGCCAAGGCGGAGATCGACAGCGGCCGGCTCGGTCAGATCGTGTCGGTGCATGGCATGTTCTGGCTGATCAAGCCTGATGATTATTTCGATGTGGCCTGGCGCCGCGAGAAAGGGGCGGGGCCTGTCTTCCTGAATCTCATCCACGATGTCGACCTGCTGCGGTACCTGTGTGGGGAAATCGTCGCGGTGCAAGCTGCCCAATCCAATCGGCTGCGTGGACATGCGGTCGAAGAGACCGCGGTGATCATCCTGCACTTCGCCTCCGGCGCGCTGGGAACGGTCAACGTCTCCGACACCATCCAGTCGCCCTAGAGCTGGGAATTCACTTCCGGTGAGAACCCGGCCTACAGTCATACGGAGGAGGCGTGTTACCAGATCGGCGGCACGAAGGCATCGCTGGCTATTCCGCAACTCGATCTATGGCATCACCCGAGCAAGGCCAGCTGGTGGGCGCCGATCGAGCGCGAGCGGCTGAGCTGCGAGAAGGAAGACCCGCTCGGCCTGCAGATCGCCAATTTCTGCGGGGTCATCTGCGGTACGGACAAGCCTGTGGTGAGCGGGCGCGAAGGGCTGAAAAGCGTTCGAGTGATCGACGCGATCAAGCGCGCGGCGGAAACCGCAGATCTCGTGTCGATTTGACCCTGGAAGGCATGGCGACCACGCCGAGGTATCGGCGTCTGGAAATGTCGGCCAATTCGCAAGCTCGCTTTTCATTTGGAAGCAACCGCCAAGCCGATGTTTCTGCGGCAGAATTCTGTGCTCCTTTCCAAACGCGGATTGAAATCCGTGAGCAATCAAACGGAGGTTGATTCCTCCACGCTGAGGTCTGATCCGTTGCGGCCGAAACGAGAATAGGGCGCGGGATTGGTTGTGCACCAAAGTCGAGCAGGCGCAAACTCCGGCGCACGTTTGGAAAACGTGCAACATGCCGTCTCCGCGGGTCGAATTAATGGCATCGTCCTGGACTTACGTCATTGCATCGAGACCATCTCGGGCGGCGATGGATCGCACACAAACGGCGCTTATCCAGACACCACCTCCCGAGTCAGGCTGCCCGTCGATAAGAAAACAGGACTTCCGAACTAGTGGGTCTCGCGATGTAGCGGACCAGGTACTCGATCCCCCGACGCTTCTGATCGCCGGTCCCGCCGACCATGGCGCGCGCGCAATTGGAGGTTTCGCTGTAAGCCATTGATCTTTGATGATGCGATTTCGGTCCAGTTGGAAAAATTCTTCAGAGAAATCAACGCTCGCGGCATGTCTCTTAATCAGCGGGTCCTAGGTTCGAGCCCTGGTGCGCCCACCATATAAATATCCTGGCCAGCAAGACCGTTTGAGCGTCTCATTTTTCAAACGGTCATTTTCGACGCACGGCCGGTAGCGGTTGATAGCAGTTGCATCGCGCGTCACCTCAGCACTTCGTTGTGTCATTAAGGGCTGACTGACCATCAGCGGATGGCGATCGACGAGTGGCGCTGCGGCTTGTCCAATGATGGATTGGAACGAGAGTTAAAGTTTTTCAATTGCTTAGAGGGTGGCGCGTGCACGCTGTGTGCACTAGAAGATCTAGAAAAATCTCACCATGGCCAATGTGGGCAGGCTTATGGCGCATGCGCATGATTTGAAATGCTGGGGCCGGAAGGGCGGCAAAAGCGATGGTCACCGACGAACTTCGCGGGCGGCCGCCGTCTCCAGGTATGATGGCCTGCGCGGCGCGTAATGCACCGCCATTGCTATGGCTGCCAGTGCGGCGGGAAGTGACCAGGCCCAATCTGCCATCAGCGAGACTGCTCCTGCAGCAAAGACGCATCCCAGGATAAAGCTGAGCAGGCGATGCAGTGAGTGATTGAGCGGCGTGGAATCGCGCGGCCGCAGACGGTTGCGTGGGGCGAGGAGGTCCATCGTGGACAAGACTGCATTGGTTAAATTGCCAGTCATCACCGCGGTCGATATCGCGCCTGGCCACGCCAGGCGAAGGAGTGTGTATTGGCAGGCCATGGCCGACATGGCCATCGTCGCGGCAGCGTTGGCGTTCAGTCCGGAGGGACCGGCTGACGGCTTGGTGATGACGATGAAGATCAACAGTGCGAGAAGCACCAGGAACTGAACCTGAAGCAACGGCCTGGCCAGACTCGAACCGTGTCGACCGGAAGCTTGGGCGATTAGCCAGACAGTCGCCAAAGCAATCATAAAGACGGGGATTGCCGACAACTGTGCCCAGCGAAAGGCGCCGCCATCAACGGCAACGACGGTGGCCAGCACGATGTTGCCGGTCACGTGGGCCGTGAAGATGTGACCCAAGGTGAAGAAGCCGGTGAAATCGGCCATTCCGGCAATGAGACTGAGCAGCGGTGGTAGCCGCGCCTCCAGGCGCGACAGTTCCGCTGCTTCGTCTGCCGAATCCAGACCCCTCTGAGGCAGAGGACTGTCTTGAGTAAGGAGAGACATCTCAAGCGGCTCCGGTTGCAAGCTTTGACAGATCTTCAGGAGCCCGCGCTTTGTCCGCCATCGACATGCAGGATTTCGCCGGTGACGAATCCGGCACCTTCAAGGAAGAGCACGGCCTCGACGATCTCGTGGACCTCGCCCATCCGCCCGATCGGGTGCTGCTTCGCGAGATGGTCATACATTTCAGGCCTGTGCATCGACGTCTTGGTCGCCCCTGGTGCGACCGCGTTGACGCGGATTCCCCTGCTGGCGAATTCGACGGCAAGCGACTTTGTCGCCGCATTCAAACCGCCCTTGGTCAAAGCCGCTAACGCTGATGGCGCCGCGCTGCTGACGTTCTCGTCGAGGCTGCTCGTGATCTGCACGATGTGCCCGGACTCGCGCCTCAGCATTTCCGCCGCTGTGCGTCGCGTAATATGGAAAAAGCCATTCAGGTTGATCGCCAGCATTTTCGCATAGTCGTCGTTGGTGTACTCGATGAACGGCTTTCCGATGAAGATGCCAGCATTGTTGACGAGCGTGTCGACGCGACCAAAGCGATCGATCGCTTGCGAAATGATTTGTTCGGCCGTTCGCGCGTCGCCGATGTCGCCGGCGACGGCGAGAATGTCCGGATCGGATGACGGTTCGATCGAACGGGCGTTCGCGATCACGCGGTAGTTTCTGCCGCGATACGCTCTGACCAAGGCTTCGCCGATGCCTCGTGACGCGCCGGTGATGATTGCAACCTTGCGTTCTTTGTCCATGCGGACCTCCATTCTTTCGCTCGTCGAGCGATTTCGCTGGTTGTTCTGCTATTGCGCGGTCCATCCGCCATCGACTGCGAGGGCGGTGCCCGTGATCTGGTCCGCCGCAGGCGAACACAGAAAGGCCACGGTGCCTCCAAGCTGCTCCGGAGAGACGAATTCGGAGGACGGTTGCTTTTCACCCAGCAGTGCCTTGGCGGCGTCTTGATGGCTGATCTTCTTTTGCGTCGCCATGTCGCTGATTTGCTTTTCGACCAGAGGTGTCCGCACCCAGCCGGGACAGACCGCGTTGCAGGTCACGCCGCTGCCGGCGGTCTCCAGGCCGACAACCTTGGTCAAGCCAATCAAGCCGTGCTTTGCCGCGACGTAGGCCGCCTTGTGTGTCGAGGCAACGAGGCCGTGGGTCGAGGCGATGTTGATGATCCTGCCCCAGCACTGCTTCTTCATCTGGGGGACCGCGGCGGCGATGCCGTGAAATGCGGCCGACAGATTGATGTCCAGGATCGCGTGCCACTTCGCGGGCGGAAATTCGTCCACCGGTGCCGTGAACTGGATGCCAGCATTGTTCACCAGAATGTCGAGGCGCCCGAACGTCTCGATCGTGGTCGCTATCAGTCGGCGTACCGCATCGCCCTTCGACATATCGGCGCCGTCGTACACGACACGCACGTCGTGTTCGCGCTCGATCCCGCTGCGGATGGCTTCGATCTCGCCGGGGTCGCCGAAGCCGTTCAACACGATGTCAGTGCGGAGCCTGGCCAGCTCCTGGGCGATTCCGAGCCCGATGCCGCTGGTCGAGCCAGTGACGATCGCTACTCTATTCTTCAACATGGGAGTTCCTTTCATGCTTCGTTGTGGTGTCGTTGCGGATGAAATCAATGTCCGCCGCCAGCTTCGATGCGCTCGGGCCTTGTCAGCATGAGCGCAGCGAGGAGCGCGACGATCTGCGAGACGCCGAGCAGATAGAAGGTGTCGCTGAAGGCGAGAATGAAGGCCTGCTTCTGGATGATCTTGCCGATCGCGACATAGGCATGGTGGATGGCATCGACGCGGTCGATCACGCCATGGCTCATGAAATATTGCGTGAGCTGATCGAGCCGGGTGCGGGTTGCCTGCTCGAACATCGTCACCTGCTGCGAGAGCACGTTGGAATGATACTGCTCGCGCTTGGTCAGGAGCGTCTGAAGCGCGGCGATTCCGATCGCGCCGCCGAGGTTACGCATCATGTTGAACAGGGCGGACGCGGACCCGGCATTCTCCGCCTCGATGCCGGCGGTTGCGACTGCCGAGAGCGGCGCAAAGACGAGGGCTTGACCAAGGGCGCGGATCACGTTCGGCCAGAAAAGCTGATCGGCCGCATAATCGTTGGTCATGTAGATGTTCAGGAAGTTGGAGCCGCCGAAGAGCACAAAGCCGACGCCAATCACGAGACGTGGATCGAGCCGCTGCATCAGGCGGGGCACCAGCGGGATCAGCACGAGCTGCGGCAGGCCGGTCCAGGCCAGCACCATGCCAATCTGCTCGGAGTTGTAGCCCTGGATGCGTGACAGGTAGACCGGCAGGACATAGACGGAGCCATACAGCGATACGCCCAGCAGAAAATTCGCCAGAACGCCGAAACAGAAATTGCGCCGGAACAGGATGCGCAGGTTCAGCAGTGGCTTCTTGACGGTCAGCTCGATCGCGAGGAACAGCGTCAAGGCGACGGCAGCGATCACGGTCAGCCGGACGATGAAGGGTGAGCCGAACCAGTCGTCCTTGTTGCCTTCTTCCAGCACGGTCTGAAGCGCGGCGAGCCCGATCATCATGGTGGCGATGCCGGCCCAGTCACCTTCGCGCAGCAGCGTCAGTTTCATGGGCTCCGCCTCCAGCGAGACGTAGAGCATGGTGATCATGATCGAGCCTGGCACGATGTTGACGTAGAAGACGTATTCCCAGCCGAGATTCTCGGTGAGATAGCCTCCGATGGTCGGACCAATGGCCGGTGCGAATGTCGCGGATATCGCAAACATCGCGAGCCCGATCGGTTGCCTGGCCTTCGGCAACAGCGTGATGATCAGCGTAAACGCCATGGGGATCAACACGCCACCGGTAAATCCCTGCACCGCGCGCAGCACGATCATCTGCGGCAGATTCTGCGCAAGCGCGCAGGCCGCGGAAAAAACCAGGAACAGGAAGGCATTGGTGAGCAGATAGAGGCGGACCGAGAACACCCGGGCGAGCCAGCCGCTCAGCGGGATCACGACGATTTCGGCGATCAGATACGAGGTCGAGATCCAGCCGCCGTCATCGATGCCCGCGCCGATCCCGCCCTGAATGTTGGCAAGGGACGCATTGACGATCTGGATGTTGAGCACCGCCATGAAGGCGCCCAGCGTGGCTCCGATGACGGCGAGCCAGGTCTTTGCCGAAACGGCGGGGGCCATGGCCGGTAACTGACGTTCGCCTCCGGTCCCGGCGCCAACAGCGGTTTGAAGCGTCGTCATGGCGATCTGCTCTCTTGTGAGAGGGAGGACGGCTTTGTCAGCTGCGGGGCTTGCCGCCGCGCGAGGCGAGCCGCTTCCCGGCGTCGCGCTCGGCGACAACAGCCGACTTGGTATCGACGGTCGGCTCGGCCGACATTCCGGGGCGCAGGAGGCCGTTCAGTCTCTGGTCGTCGAGCACGATCTTCACCGGCACGCGCTGCACGATCTTGGTGAAGTTGCCGGTCGCGTTGTCAGGCGGTAGCAGGGCGAACTCCAGGCCGCTCGCCGGCGACAGGCTGTCGACATGGCCCTTCAGCTTCGTCGTATGGAAGCTGTCGACGCGCAGTTCGACCGGCTGTCCATTGCGGACGCGAGTGAGTTGGGTCTCCTTGAAATTCGCGACCACATAGACCGCATTGAGCGGGACCACCGCCATCAGCTGCGTGCCTGCCTGGACATATTGGCCGACCCGCAATGTGCGCGCGCCGACGGTGCCGTCGACCGGCGCGGTTATCCGCGTATAGGAGACGTTCAGCGCCGCCTGCTGCTCCAGCGCATGCGCGCGATCGAGCTGTGCGAGGGCCTGGGCGCGCTGGGTCGCGAGCACCTCGATCCTCTTGTTGGCGGCGATCAATCCCGCCTTGCCTTGCTGCAATTGTGCGATCTGCGAGCGCAACGCCGCGTCGGTCTGCTGGGCCCGTTGAAGGGTGCCCGCACCCGACTTCATGAGATCGTCGTAGCGGGCGCGCTCTTGCTGGGCGAATTTCAAGGTGGCCTCGGTCGCGTCGACCTCGGCTGCCTGTTGCTGGATGAGCGGCTCCTGCAATTCGATCTGCGCGTTCAGATTTTTGACCGCGGCCTCGGATGCTGCGACATCCGCCTGGGCTTGCTTCAACGCGGTCCTGAAATCGCGGTCGTCGATCCGCGCCAGCACCTGGCCGGACTGTACCGGCTCGTTGTCGGCGACGAGAACCTCCACAATGTAGCCGGAGACTTTGGGTGCGACGATCGTGGAGTCCGCCTTCACGTAGGCGTCGTCGGTGGTCTCCAAATAGCGGCCAGCCGTGACATAGTAGTGGCCGTAGACTGTAGCCCCGGCTGCGGCCAGTGCGGCGGCGAACGCGAGTGCTCCGCGCCGGATCGCCTGACGCGAGGGCGAATGACGGGCTTTGGTCTTCGGTTCGGAGGCGTAAGAAAGGGTCGACATGGCTCTCTCCGGAAGCTGCGGGGGACGCGTGATCTCAGTCACGACGATGGACGTCGTGGGTGACGATGCCGAGCTCGAGAGACGGCGGATCCAGGCGACGCGGATCGGCCAGCGTGCGGCGGATGTCATCGAGCCCGCTCTGCCAATGCGCGCGCATCGCGCTCAGCCCGAACTCGTAATCCCGCGAATGGCCTTCATGGATCTTGGTCTGATAGATCAGGTGCACGATATTGTAGGCGCGCTCGCGCGCCATCTCGGCGATATCGCGGATCTCAGGATCCCGCCTGTCGGCGTCCGATAGCTTCTCGATCGTGCGCTGCAAGGCCCGACGCATCTTCTGCATACGCAGCACCTGATCGGTTACGGTGCGGGTGCGGCTCGAATACTGGATGTCCTTCTGCCGGCTCGAAACCTCCATCATGTCGTAGGGAACGCGGCCCCTGGCCGACCACAGATCAATCTGGAACGTCAGCGTGTCACGAGGCTCGCCGGACAGGACGCGGGAGAGGGGCGTGTTCGACACCACACCGCCGTCCCAATAGTGCTCGCCTTCGATTTCGACGGCGGGGAATCCCGGCGGCAGCGCACCGGACGCCATGAAATGCTTCGGTCCCAGCCGGCGTTCGGCGGTGTCGAAATAGACCAGATTGCCGGTGCGGACGTTGACCGCGCCGACGCTGACGCGCACCTCGCCCGAGTTCAGCCGGTCGAAGTCGACGAACCGCTCCAGCGTCTGGTGCAGAGGTGCCGTATCGTAAAAGCTCGTCGCGGCATTGCCCGAGAATGGCGACCACAGCGGCGAGGGGAAGCGCGGCTTGAAGAAGCCGGGCTGGCCCTGGACCAATGCTCTCGTTGCCGCCAGCGCGTTGCGGATCGAGGTGATGTCGAACGCAAAGGGCAGGGCATTGGCCAGTCCTTCGCCTGCGGGCCATTCGATCGAAAAGGCGCAGATGGTCTCCCAGAACGCGCGCAGCCGCTGCACGCGCTCGCCCTCCGGCGAGCCGGCGATGATGGCGGCGTTGAGAGCCCCGATCGAAATGCCGGCCAACCAGTTTGGCCGGATGCCGGCCTCGTGCAGGCCTTCATAGACTCCGGCCTGATAGGCGCCGAGTGCACCGCCACCCTGGAGGACGAGAGCAATCACGTCATAGGGCAGCGGCCTGGATTGTTTTGACACTGGAATGTTCAGTTCGCGCGTGACCTTAAGCATTTAGATTCTCCCGACGATGCGACTGATCTGGTCAGCCGGCGTTTGCCTCAATGAGGATTTCGGATCTGGATCTGGGGTGCCGTGCGGTCGCTTCGGGCGACAAATAGTCGTGGACCACGGTGCCGAGACCGAGCGTCAGGTCGGCGACGAGGTGTTTGGCCGACAACACTTGCAGGACCGGAAGTTCGGCGACGGGCGCCAGGGCATGCGAATACAGGTCCAGCGCCGCCGGCCCGGTCCAGGCGCCTTTCACGGTGATGTCTTCGAGGTGGTAACGGACCAATTCGCAAATGCGCGCCGAGCCATCGACATGCGGCAGGATCTTGAGCAGGAAATTGGGTGCGGCGAGCTTCCTGGCCTCGGTCTCGATGCCGAGCGCGCGGTGCTTGTAACCCATGGTGCCGGTCGCGATGCGCACCGAGCCGTAGTTCAAGGTGCCGACCAGCGTATCGATCTCGACCGCGAGCTTCGGCTGCGCCAGCTTCTTTGGAAATCCCCACAGCTCCCGCCCGCCGGCGATGGGGGGATGATCATTGAGGAACATCTGATGAGTAAAGCTGCCGACCTGCCCCTGATAGGACACCGGGATGACCTGGCCGCTTTCGGTGTAGTCGCCGAACCCTGTCGAGTCAGGCATGCGGATGAATTCGTAATTCACCACCGGATCGGTCAGTTCGAGCGGCGCCGGTACGATCCGGCGCAGCGCCTCGGGATCCGTCCGGTACTGGATGATGAAGTATTCGCGGTTGACGAAGCGGTAGGGGCCCGGTGGAAAAGCCGGGTTGGTCAGCGGCATGGCGAACGCCGTCGTGCGCACGGTCTCGTGTTTCATCGGGGGCGGCTCCAGTTTGGTCGATTGCGAGGGAGCCGCGCTTCTGCGTGGGAAGCGCGGCTCTTGAGGCTCTCAGACCTCGGTGACGTGCTCGGGATCGGCGGACGCGAGCGCGGCGGCGCGCTCGGCCCGGGGCGGGTAGATCCACACGGTGTTGATCTCGTGCTTGGTCTTCTTGGCGACGTCGCCGACCATCTCGACTTTCCGTTCCCAGCCGCGGGTGAAGACTGCGCCGGCTTCGCCAAGGTCGAGGCATGTGACGTAGGCTTTCTGGTGGTACGGCTTGGTCGGCACGCCAAGGAGCTCGGCGGCGGCATTGTTGCCGGCGAAGGCGCCCATTCGGGTGGCGTGCTGGCAGGACATCAGCGCAAAGTTGCCCGCGTCGTCGCATGCTGCCTTCGCGGCATCGCCGGTTGCAAAGACGCCGGGCACCGATGCCACACGCAGATCCTGATCGACGAGGAGACGGCCGGAATTGTCGCGTTCGGCCGGGATCTGCTGGGTCAAGGGAGCGGCGCGAATGCCTGCTGCCCAGACCACGGTCTCCGTTTCGATGCGCTCACCGTTCGAAAGCGTGACACCGGTTTCGTCGAGCGAACTGACGCCGGCGCCGACCCTGGTCTCCACGCCGAGCTTGCGGAGTGCATCCTCGATGACGGGACGAGGGCCCGCGCCCATGTCGGGCGCGATCGCGCCGTTGCGCTCGACGATGATCACCCGCGGCTTGGTCTCCTTGCCGAGGATGGCACGAAGTCGCGCGGGCATCTCGGTGGCGGCTTCGATGCCGGTGAAGCCGCCGCCGGCAACGACGATGGTGTCGCGACCGTTTCTGGCCGGCCTGTCGGCCAGGCTGTGCAGATGCCGGTCGAGGGCAACCGCATCATCGAGCGAGTCGACACTGAAGCCATGCTCGGCGAGGCCCGGAATATTCGGCCGGAACAGCCGGCTGCCGGTGGCGACGACCAGCCGGTCATAGGAGAGCGTCTTTCGTGTTCCCTCGGCGGTCGAGGCCTTCACCATGCGGGATTTGGTATCGATCGTTTCCGCGCTGCCCTGCACATAAACGACATCAATAGACTTGAGCACCTCAAGCAGAGGCGCGGTCAGCGTTTCCGGCTTCGCTTCGTAGAGCCGCGGGCGCACCACCAGTGTCGGCTCCGGTGCAATCAGCGCGATCTCGAGCTCGTCGGGCGAAACGCCCTGGATGTCGCGCAGGCGGGCAGCTGAAAGTGCGGCGTACATGCCGGCAAAGCCGGCGCCGATGATGACTAGTCGCATGTGACGTTCTCCTGTGGTTGATCTTCGGGCATAGGCACGCCGCCGCCGCCGCAGTGCTCGCGGTTTCGTGTGGTCGTCGACGGGAAGACGTGAAACGAAGTGGTCAGGCTTTACGGGGAGGGGCAGCTCGACATCGAGGCGGCCCAGCGCCGGCGAAAGAAGATCGGCTCGATGGCATTCGGGCCGCCCCAGCCGGCGTAGGGAAGGCTCGCGTCATCGTTGGCCATGATGGACAGCGCCGGGTCGGTCCTTTGCAGGGACTGCGGAGGGATTTCCACTTCCTCGCCGGTTGCCGACGTGAAGCGAACCGCCAGGGAGAGCCCATACATGATTGTCGTTGCGGCGAGCCTGCGCCGCGGAGGGAATGCGAGGAAGCTGACGAAGGTCTTCGAGGTCATCGTTTGTCTCCGTCTGTTGGGAGCGTTGGGGACCTTGACTGTCTAGCGGATCGAAGCTTGAGCTGCGCCAGCGCGATTGCGGTGCCTGTAGAGCAATTGCTGCTACCGCATGCGCCGTCGCCAATCGCTCGGGGTTTCTCCGGTTAGTTTCTTGAACGCCGCCGCGAACGCAGTTTGCGAAGCGTAGCCAAGCTGTGCGGCGATTGCCGCGATCGAGGCGTCGCTGTCGCGCAGCATGTTCATGGCTTGATCGAGCCGCTGCTGGCGCAACCAGGCATGAGGAGAAAGCCCGGTACTTTCCTTAAACGCACGACAGAAGTGGAAGCGCGAGAGTCCGGCGTCCGACGCGAGAACCGCGAGAGAGACGTCGGTATCGCAGTCCGAGCGCAGGCGTTCGATCGCACGTCGCAGGGCATGCGGCGACAGTCCACCGACGACCAGCTCGAAGGTGGATGATTGGCCGGTGTGCTCGGCCAGGATACGCGTGGCCAGAACATCCGTCAGTTGCTGCCTGAACAGATGATCCAACGCCGCGTTACCCTCCAGCACGTCCGCCGCACTCATCAGCAACCCGGAGACGACAGGGTCTGGATGTCCTGTCCGTTCAAGAAGATCGCCCGGAGCGGGCATGCTGGCTTCAGAGGCAATGCGTGCGAGTGCGGCTTGCGGAAGATAAAGTTGGATCACGTCGACAAAGCCGGGAATATCCCATCTCGAGCTTGAGCCTGCCGGAATGATCGTCACGACTCCGGACCGCGCCGTCCCGATTGCAAGCGATTTCCCGTTGCGCCTTTCGAGGCGCTGAACCCCGGTGGGGTAAGTCATGATGACGTGGTCGGTCATGGGCTCGACCACGTCATGTAGGGCGCCATGTTTCCAGTGTGCGATGGCGCCGTTGGACGGGTCCGACGCCATTTGCAGCGGTGCGGTTTTGAGGACTCTCGCCATCTCCACGTCGGCGCGGCGCCGCTCGACGCTCGGAGCGCCATCGTGGTCCGCACCAGGTGCGACGAGCAAAGCCTCCAAAGGATCCCGTGGGACTGGTCTGGTCATGGAGCTGTCCTCGCTTTCCGAGGCATTTCACAACAGCGGGAAGGTTGTCGCTAACGCACGCGTCGTCGCCAATCGCTCGGCGTCTCCCCGGTCAATCGCCTGAACGCCGCCGCGAATGCCGTTTGGGAAGCATAGCCAAGCTCCATCGCCACCGACACGACGGATGCGTCGGTGTCGCGCAGCATGTTCATGGCCAGTTCAAGCCGGTGTTGCCGCAACCAGGCAAGCGGCGAAAGTCCGGTGCTTTCCTTGAACGCGCGACAGAAGTGAAAGCGCGACAGCCCGGCGTCGGACGCCAGGGCGTCGAGAGAGACGTCCGTCTCGCTGTCCGAACGCAAACGTTCGATGGCACGCAGCAGGACTTTCGGCGAAAGCCCGCCGACGGCCGGCTGGAATGTCGTCGGCGAACTGGTGTGCGCGGCCAGCAGGCGTGTCGCCAGGAGGTCGGTCAATTGATGCCTGAACAGTGCATCCAGGGTCCGGTTGCCCTCCAGCACGCTGGCTGCGCTCAGCAGCAATCGGGATGTAATGGGGTCTGGATGCGCCGTTCGCTCCAGCAGATTGGTGGATGTGCCGGCCGCGGCTTCGTCGGCAACGCGAATCAGCGTTGCGTGAGGAAGATAGAGCTGGACGACGTCGACGGGCTTCGGAATGTCCCAGCGGGAGCTTGATCCCTCCGGAATGACGATCAGCACTCCGGGACGGAACGTGCCACTCGCAACCGATCTTCCGTTCCGCCGCTCCATGTGTTGGGTCACACCGTTGTAGGCCATGATGACGTGGTGGCTCATGGGTTCGACGACGTCGTGCAAGGGGTCATGCTTCCAGTGCGCGATCCCGGCGCCGGTGGTGTCCAAAGCCATTCGAAACGGCGTGGTCCCGAGAACGCGCGCCATCTCCACGTCTGCGTGACGTCGATCAGAGGCCGGCGCGTCAGGGCCGGACATCGCGGGTGCGACTGGCGGGGTCTGGAGGGAATCGATGTTCGGATGGCTCATGAGTTGTGCTCGTACTGGAGAGGTCCTACGCTCACCTCTCACCGGCGGCTCAGGGGCCGATGGGCAGAGCGGTCACCTCGGCCTTGTTGGCGATGGTGATGGAAAGCAGCGGACTGCGGTATCGTTCGGTGGGTCTGATTTCGCTGGTTTCGCGGCTAGCTTCACCTGTACTTTGGGATAGGCTCGGGCGGAGCTTGGGCGATTGCGTCCAGTGAGATGCGCCGAGCTATGACGTTGCATGCCCTGGCTCGGAGCTGCTAACCCCCGGCACGGGGACCGTGAAGTGGAAATGGGCGCCGCCCTTCTGACGGTTTGCGCCGGCGATGCGGCCGCCATGCGCAGTGATGATCGACTGGCAGATGGTGAGGCCGATGCCAAGGCCCGCATCCTTGGTGCTGAAGAAGCTGTCGAAGACACGCGACAGGTCAGCGCCGGGCACGCCGGGCCCGTTGTCGAACACGGAGAGGGCGACCGAGCCTTCGTCATCGATCGACGTCTTGACATCGATCCGGCGTATCGGCTGGCCCGACTGCACGATCGCCTGGATGCTATTGACGAGGAGATTGATGATCACCTGCTGCAACTGAATCCGGTCACCCAGGACCTTGGGGAGATCGGCGCCGAAGTTCGCGGACAGGATGATCGCCTTCGAGTCTATGTCGTGCCGGATGAACAAGAGCGCCTCTTCGAGCACCTCGTTCAAATCGATCAGGCGCTTCTCCGGCTCGTGCTTCGCGGCCATGCCGCGGATGCGATGAATGATATCGCTGGCGCGACGCGCGTTCGATACGATGCGCGATGTGAGCTGCGTGACCTTTTCGGTGTTTTGATCGGCGCGCGCGAGCCACCGCAGGCTGGTCTCGCCATTGGTCACGATGGCCGCAAGCGGCTGGTTGATCTCATGCGCGATTGAGGTCGCGAGCTCTCCGAGCGTCGCGATCCGCCCGGCGTGCGAGAGGTCGGCTTGCAGTTTCCGCAGCTGCTGTTCGGCGTTCAGGCGCTCGCTGATGTCCTGCATGGTGATGAAGGTGTTGTCGAGCTGCTCGGGAGGTACCGGATAGGTCACCGTGAACAGGACGTCGATGATCGCTCCATCGAAGGCACGAATCCGGGTCTCCTCGATCAGGTTCCGCCGGCCTTCGAAATGTGCGACCATGACCCGTTCGGCAAGTCCGGGGGCGGCGGCGAAAATGTACCTGACAGGCTTGATGAGATCCGCGGGGTTGTGGGCGCGGAACAGCGATACGGCGTCCCGGTTGACGTCGGTGACTCGAACGACGTCCTTGGCGTGTTCGACGAGGTCCGGGTTGCGCTCGAGGTGACCGGCGATATCGCGCACACCATTGGCCTTCAACTGGTCGAAGGCCTCGCCGGCACGACGGGAATCGACCTGCCAGAGCGCAGTCGGCAGATACTGAACGAGCTGACGGTATCTCTCCTCGCTGGCCCGCAATTCCCATGTCGTCCGGTCATCATTCGATACGCCATTGATGGTCACGAACACGGTACCGGGAGGCTTTGGTTCTGCGGAATGCCAGGCCTTGACGATGGGATTGCGCAAGCTTCCGCTCAGGATCATCCTGCCCGTCTCGAGGCGCGTGCGGTCACTTGCGACGCGCTCGAGCAGCGAGGCCAGAAGTGAGCGGCTCTCCGCCGGCCAGAAGTCGCCGATAGGCTTGCCGATCATCTGCTCGTAACCGGCATGGGCGCCGAACATGCGGACTGCGCGATCGTTGACGGCCGTGATGCGGGTTGCGGTCAGCAGCCTGTCGACCCAATCCGGGTGCTGGTTGAGGTCGACTCTGGCGCCGCCGCGCCGATGTTCGGCGATCGCATCGAGCAAAGGGTGCGCTGGCGTCGTATCGAGTTCCCAGGATGCGGCGAGGGAGGATTGCAGCTCGGCATCCATGCGCAGATACGCCGTTTCGGTGAGAGAGCCAGCGTTCCGGCCGAACTCGACGATATCGAGAAGCGCGCCGGTCGTGTCCCGGCGGACGATTTGCCTGACGGCCGCGACGACTGCCGCTCCGGTCAGACCACGGCGGTGAACCACGCCCTCCCATCGTCCTTCACGCAGCAGCGCGCTGAAATGGTCGGTGCCGCTGTGTGTAAGGGAGCCTATCGTCTGGACGCTCTGTCCCACCATCGCCATGGCAGGCCAGCCGTAGAGAGCCTCGGAAGCCGCGTTCCAGTAGCGGATGACGCCATGTGCGTCACTGACGATGATGCTTTCGGAGGCAAGATCGGCCAGTTCCATAGCGTGAGGGTAAACGTGATCAGCCGCCGTAGCCCGTTGGAATAGATTAGTCATCTGACGGCGTATCCCGTCGGTCGTCGCCGCGCGAGCCGCCTGCATGGTTCAGCGCGGACTGTAGATAGCGAAAGAGGACGTCGTCGTTGACCGGCTTTGTCAAACAGGCAAGAGCGCCGCCGCTGAGCGCGCGCGCGTGCGTGGCCGGACTTACGTCCGCGGTGATGACGATGACCGGCATTGTCGAGCCCAATTCCCGCAATCTTTCCTGGAGTTCGAGGCCACTCCGGCCTGGCATGCTCACGTCCGTAATCAGGCAGTCGAAACGATCCGGAACATATTCGGCCATGAAAGATTCCGCTCGATCGAATGTCTGGCACGCAAGTTCCAGCACCAGGAGGAGATCGGAAAGCGCCTCTCGCACGGCTTCGTCGTCATCTACGACTGCAACGATGGGCATCTCTGGCGAATGGAGCATTTTCGCTGGCATGGCCCGACGACCATCCGCCCATTGCCGGCTGGGTTGTACCTATCCTTTGGTGTAGGCCGATTGCTGCCCTTGATGGGTGGCAGGCAGCGATTGCCATATCCGGATCAATTGGCCGATGGATCCGGCCTGTAGTTTCCGCATCGCGTTGCCGCGGTGAAGCTTGACCGTGATCTCGGTGATACCAAGATCGAATGCGATCTGCTTGTTGAGGCGGCCCTTGACCACTTCGCGCAGCACCTCGCGCTCGCGCGGCGTCAATCTCGCGTAGCGGTCGGCGTGTTGCCTGACCTGATCGGCCGCGGCCCGTTGCACGACGTCCTTCTCGATCGCGGCGGTGACCGCATCGAGCAGCGCTTGATCCCTGACGGGCTTGGTCAGGAAGTCGATGGCTCCTGCTTTCATGGCCTGCACGGTCATTGCTATGTCGCCATGACCTGTCAGGAAAATGATCGGCCGCGTGTTGCCGTTCGCGACAAGACGCTGCTGGAGATCGAGGCCGCTGGTTCCGGGCATGCGAACGTCGAGGATCAGGCAGCCCGGTCGCTCCGGGAGATCGGCGTTCAACAACTCCTGAGTTGAACCGAAGCAGCACGCATCGAGTCCAACCGACAGGAGCAGTTCGCGAAGCGCAAGGCGGATCTCTTCGTCATCGTCCACGATCAGGACGAGCGGACGGTCTGTGGAATCAGTCTCCACGTTCATGGGATAGCGAAGTAAAGCATGAGCACCGGCGGTCGTTTCAAGCATGAGTAGCCTCTTGATCGCTTCCAGCTCCGCGTTTTCACGGGTCTTACTGGTGTACCGTCCGGCCGTCTTTCCCAAAACGAGCGTGTTTTGTCTAATTGTGCCCGACGCCGCACCGGCCCACGCGGATGTGACTGAACTGACATCGAACGGCTGCGCCTGCCGACCGGCTTGTTCCCCTAGACCTGCGGACTAGAAACATGAGCCCTGAGTACGGTAGTCCGCCCGGCCTCACGCGGCCCATCTTCATCGACGTTTCGTCAAGAGACGGAGAGAGCGATGTCGATGACCGACGGACGGCAACAAGCGGACACTGCAAAGTCGCATCGATCTCGGTTGAGGACGTCCTCATCGAGCCGCGCGCCGGACCGACCAGCCATCAACATTCCCAACGTCGGCGGCAGGCCGCCGCATGGTCCTTCCGGCCTATTGAGCGATGACACGCTGGTCTATGCCGTTTGCCTGTCGGCGGGGTCAGGGACGGTTCCCGCACGCCCCTCGCGCGATCGGAAAATGGACCGTCGCTTTGTGCAGGAAGATGTCAGCGACGAGATGCTGCTCAAGAATATTGCGGAAGGCGACAAGGCCGCCATGCACATCATCTTCGCCCGTTACCGCGAAAGGGTGTCCCGATTCATCAAGCGCCTGGCTCGCAATCCAGCGGTCGTCGACGATCTCGTCAATCAGGTCTTTCTTGACGTGTGGCGCTCGGCAAACAGGTTCGAGAACCGCGCGCGCGTGGCCACATGGCTGTTTTCGATCGCCCGATTCAAGGCCATCGGCTCGTGGCGAGAGCGAACACACGAGGATATCGATCAAGACGATGCGCTAGGAATTGTCGACCCGCTGGATACGCCTGACGTCGCTCTGGAGCACAAGGATGCGAGCGGAATCCTGCGCGCCTGCATCGACAAGCTCTCGCCGGCGCACCGGGAGATCATCGACATGTACTATTTTCGCGAAAAGCCGGTCGCCGAAGTCAGTGGATTGATCGGTATTCCGGAAGCCACCGTGAAGAGCAGGCTCTTTTACGCGCGCAAGCGGCTCGCCAGAATCCTCCTGGATGCGGGTTTCGATGCCGCTGCCGCCCGAACGAGTCTTGGAATTTCGTTCGTTCGCGCTACAGACGAACTGCCAGCGGCAAAGTGAGACGCTGGTCGTGCGCGCTGCCTGATTCTTTTCAACGTCGCCATTGCGGCAGAAATCTTGGCATACGCCGGGGCGACGGCAATCGGGTTTTCACAAACGCACGATGGAACCAAGACCGGGATTGTTCCCGTGCGGGGCATCAGGGCTCAATCACCTTGGAATTGCTCCGGAAATCCTTTGTTGGGAATCTGATCGGGGGCGCTCGCTGCAATTGCCCATACCAGCGCAGGTCTGGACGGTTGTCTGCCGATTTCCGATAGTGGGGTCGGTTTCGCGGGCGGATGATCTGCCCGGTCCAGCTCCAGGAATAGGCCGACTGATATGTTGCGTGCGGGCGCCTTTGCAGAGATGGTCAGGCGGCAGTTGCGCTTGCGGGATGCGCCGCCCTCGCTGGTCACGCGTTCATTGCGCGGCATCGACCTCGCGCTCACCGAAACCCAGGACGTGAATCCCCAACCGGGCCGTTCCGGCTCCATGGCTGATGAAGCCTATCTCGTCAGCCTGAAACTTCACGACTACCCGGACTGCGAGCTCTGGGACCACGGCAAGTGTGTCATGAAGGCGGACGTCAGAGCCGGTACGACCTATCTGTACGACCTCAGGAGCGATCCCGGCTATGTCATCGACAAGCCGTTCCATTCGCTTCAGTTCTATCTTCCGCGTTCGGCCCTTGACGGTCTTGCCAAGGAATCTCGCACGCCCCCCGTGGGGGACCTCGCGTGTCAGTTTGGTTTTGGCCATGACGACAAGGTCATGCGTCATATCGGGGCGTGTCTGCTGGAAGCGCTTCGTCGTCCGGACGAGGCCAATCAGCTTTTCATCGATCACATGATGCTCGCATTTGCTGCGCACGTCGCCCAGGCTTATGGGGGATTCCAAAACGCTGCCGGATCGGTTCGCGGTGGTCTCGCCCCATGGCAGGTGAAACGAGCCTGCGAAAGGCTCGATGCGAATCTCGGCGGGACTCTATCATTGCAACAGATCGCAGCGGAGTTCGATCTTTCGGTCAGCCATTTTTCGCGTGCGTTTCGCATTTCTACGGGCCTGCCACCGCACCAATGGCTGTTGCGACAGCGGGTCAAGGCGGCCCAGCAGTTGATGACCGTCCGCGCCTTGCCGCTGTCCGAGATCGCGATCTCGGTCGGGTTCGCCAACCAGAGCCACTTTACCAAGGTGTTCTCAGCGCAAGTCGGCGTCAGTCCGGCAACATGGCGTCGCGGATCGCTGGGCACCGGCGAAAGCGATATGTAATCGTGCGGTCTGCCTCGGAGGGCCGCTTCATAGTTGTGGTTATCGCCTTCGGCCGATGAGGAACACTCACTCCGTCCAATTCTACGCAAGGAGTGGCGCATATGAAGTCGACGGGTTTCTATGGCCAGACTGTCAAGCGGTTCTTGCACTTGGAGCACGAACCAGTCTCGTTAATCACGCGTTCGCTACGAAACGCTGAGATTGCAGTTACCGAGACCAGGGATGATGCTCCTGTGCCACGCTCGTCCGGCGAGATGGGCCTTCAGGATGCCTATGTTGTCAGTCTGAAACTCAACGATTACCCGAATTGCGAGATCTGGGAACGCGGCAATACTATCAAGACCGACATCCGGGCGGGCGCAACATACGTATATGACATGAAGAAGGATCCGCGCTTCTTTATCAACAAGCCGTTCCACTCTCTTCATTTCTATCTTCCGCGCTCGTCGCTCGATGGTATCGCTGAGCAGTCGGCCGCGCCACGCGTCGCTGAGCTCCCCTCTCAGCTCGGCGTCGGCCATGATGACCCGGTTATCCGTCATATCGGTGGAGCGCTCCTGCAAGCTCTGCGTCGGCCGGCCGAGACCAACCAGCTCTTCATCGACTACATGATGCTCGCATTTGCGACGCACGCCGCGCAGGCCTACGGCGGATTAAGGTGGGGCGTCAAAGTGTCGAGGGGCGGTCTGGCGCCATGGCAGTTGGAGCGGGCCTACGAAAAGCTCGACGCCGATCTCGGCGGAACACTTTCGTTGCAGCAGCTGGCCGCCGAGTTCGGTCTCTCGGCCAGTTACTTTTCGCGCGCGTTTCGTGCCTCCACCGGCCTGCCGCCGCACCAATGGCTGCTGCACCAGCGCGTGAAGGCGGCGATGCAGTTGATGACCCTGCGGGACCTGCCGCTGTCTGAAATTGCGATCGCTGTGGGATTCGCCAACCAAAGTCACTTCACTAAGGTGTTTTCGGCGCAAGTCGGCGTCAGTCCGGCAACATGGCGTCGCGGATCGCTGGGCACCGGCGAAAGCGAGAACCGATCAGAGGATGCCCCCATTCAGCGACGCTTTGCCAGCGAGATGGCATAGGCGGCGCTGCGCGCCGCGAAGATCTCATCGGGCGGATGGGCGATACCTTCGGCGAGATTTGCCGGATCGAGGATGGAGACGTCGCACGTTTCGTCCGGCTCGAGGCCGGTGATCACGATCGTTCCCAGCCGAACCTCTTCGCGATTGTCCTCGTCGGGCCATCGGATGGTCACATCAGTGGTGGGGTCGCCGGGACGATCGAGCAGCGCCATCACGCTGAAGCGGACGTCGCCGCTGGCGACGCGATGTTCGAGGTCGTCGTCCAGGACGTTGGCCGTAACGTCGCTCTTCGCCGGCGCGGCGTCTGCGCCGACGGGGGCAACCTTGAACTTGATGAACCGTGTTTCGCCGGCGGAGTTCGTGGCCGGAAATGAATGCACGCCCCAATAGGTCGTGCCGGCGAAATTCCGGGGCAGCGGATGCGCGGCGATGTAACTGGCCTGTTGCAGCGTTTCGGGATTGGCCGCGGAAAATGCCCTGATCCTCTCAATATCCGGTTTGCCGTCCGCTCCTGGAACGCGCACCTTGAGGAAAGCGAGCATCTGCTCGAGTGTCTTCGCGAAGTGCACCGGAGCGCTTTGCGTGAGAATGTCGGAGCGGTGATGAGTGTCTCCGAGCCTGAAGCTAAAGCCGCGCAACGCGAAGTTATCGGTATCTGCCACATTAAGATTGTTGCTGCCGATCGAGAAGCGCGCAAGCACGCGCGATGGCCGTGTGAAGCTTCGGGATCTCGTGATCTCCTCGGCTCGATCCGACGGAACGTAGGTTCCGCGGACACATCTGCCTTTGGCAAAGCTTGCGCGCCCCTGTGGCTGGTCGCCGGCGACCGCTTTCAGGGCATCGACGATCCCCGCGAGCGTGGCGGTCCGGGTTCGGGACGTTGGGGGCTTTGAGGGGGACACCACCGACGATCTACTGGACCTGCCACCTCGTGACTCCAGAGCGATTGCTGCGATTCCAGAGCTATTGCTGCCAACAGGGATCGCGGCCTCAATATTGGACGATGGTTGGGGCCGGGGCTTCGACCGCGATCAGATCGGAACCCGAATCGAATGTCGGTGCCGGCAGCGCGCCTCCAAGGTTGGAACCTGTGGCGGGGGGCAGCGGGTCATTCGTTGCCGACGCGGCGTGACCTAGGTGTCTCCGGCCGTAGCGATCATCAGACAGCTTAGCCGCATGTTTGAGCGATTATAGTTCTCGCGAAGAACGGACGTGGAGGCGATCGGAGTGAATATTCATCAATTCACACTCTTCAACTTGAAGGTCAAAAGCGCCGCTGAACCTAGCGCAACCGCGACGCCGATCGCGCACGCCGCCCATCCCATCAAATCAAAGACCTGTCCAAGCACCGCGGTACCGGTCAAACCTCCGAGGAAATAGCAGGCAAGATAGGTCCCGCTGGCAACACCGCGGTTTTCGGTCGTGGCCTGCCCAACGAAGCTGGTCGTTGCCGCCTGAGCGAAGAACGTCCCAACGCCGACCAGGACCATGCCGGTCAACACCTCGGCAAGATGCCGGCCCAGCATCAAGAGCACGCCAAGCGCCGCGAGGCCGAGCGCGCCCCAGATCGCCGGTCGTGGTCCGATGCGCGCGGCGACCTTGCCGGCGAAAAGGGTGGTGACGATTGAGGGCAGGAAGACGAAATAGACGAAGCCAAGGTCCATCATGCCGAGCGAGAGTGGCGGCCGGACCAGTACGAAATTCACGAACGTGAAAGTGCCGATGAAGGCGAACAGGATGCAAAAGCCGATGCCGAAAGCTGCGCGAAGCCGTGGATTGCGCCAGTGGATCAACAGGGCGGCCAGTGGCGAGGCAGCCGTGGACATCGCATGCATCGGCTGCACGCGATTGATGGTGAAATAGACCAGAACGGCGCCCGTCAGATTGAGCGCGGCAAAGAAATAGAAATTCCAGGACAGTCCAAAACTGTCAGCGACGGCGGCCGAGATCAGCCGCCCGATCAGATTGCTCGCGACATTGCCGGTGATGTAGGCGGCAAAGGCACCGCCGGCATCCATCGCGCTGCATTGTTCGCCGAGGTAAGCGAGCGTCAGCGCAAACGCCGACGCCATGCACAGGCCTTGCGCGACGCGGAGAGCCGTGAAAACAGCGAGATTCGGCGCCACCGCAAGCAGACTGGTCGGGATCGCGAGCAGCGTGAGACTGAGAAGAATGCCAAGCCGCCGGTCGATATGCGGGCTGAGGAAGCCGACGACGAGGCTAGAAATCGCCATGCCAAAGGTAGAGGCGTTGACCGCAAAGCCCATGGCGGCCGGTGTCACGCCGTAGTGCCGCGTCAGCGATGGCAGGATGGCCTGGGTCGCGAAGAGATCGACGACCGTCAGGAACGCCGTCAAGCCGATGACGAGCGAGCGGAAGGCGACACCGGGCGAGGGTCCATGCATCGCCATGTTGGCCGTTCTGATGTGCGCGGACAGATCCGTCATGACACGGTGTCTCCTGACGAGAAGGGAAATGTGACGCCCGGCATGCGGGGCAGCAGGGGGGATTCCGGGCGTCACATCCGGTAACGAGAGCAGGGGTCTGATGCACTCGCTACATGTTGTGGTCGTGCTGATCCTTGCGGACGTCGCCGACGTAGAGAATGACGGTCTCCTTGCCGAGGTTCTTCCACCAGTGCGACGTACCGAAGACCTCAGCCCTGATCTCGCCGGCCTTGTGCACGATCGGGTCGACGCAGTTGGATGCATATTCGACGATCTGGCCTTGCTGCACGAAGATCAGTGCCGGACGGTCGTCATGGCTGTGCCAGGGCACGATGCCACCGGGTTCGATCGTCAGCTTGCGGAAGCGCAGCTCGCGATCCTTGATGTTTGCGGGCTGCTTCTCGAGGTCGATCGAACCAAGCGTGACGTCGGTGACGCCGACAGGCTTGTAGTCTACCATCTGCCGGGCATTCGGCTTGATCTTGTCGGCCGGGCATTCGCCGGCGAAGGCCGGTTGCGCGGTGAGTGCGAAGGCGCCGGCGAGGGCGACGGCCGACCAGATTGCGTGCGAGAGCTTGGGGTTCGTGGTCATTTCATGTGTCTCCTCTGTTGGCCGCGACCTTCGGTCGCCGGCTATGGCATCAGCATCGTCGAAGTGGTGCGCTTGATGAAATGCTGTCTGTCTCTCGAGACGATAGCGTGCCGCTATGCGTGCCCGAGCATGTGCTTGATGTCGGCCGAAAACGTCGGATAGGCGTAGACGCTGTCTCGGAGCTGGCTGGCCGTGATGCCGAACTTGATCGCGAGCCCGAAAATGTTGATCAGCTCCTGGCCGCCATGGCCGACGAAATGCGCCCCGAGGATACAGTCCGAGAGGCGGTCCACGATCACCTTCGACCAGGCGACGGTCTCTGCATAGGACCGAGCCGAGAACCAGTCGCGGATGTCGTTGACGTGAACGTCGATGGTGGCGCCGGCCTGCCGTGCGGTGGTTTCGGTGACGCCCACGGCGGCGAGTGCCGGCACGGTGTAAACCGATGTCGCCATGCCCGCATAATCGGGCATGTGTTTTGCTCCGGCAACGATGTTGCGTCCGAGGATGTCGCCTTCATAGGTCGCGATTGGCGACAGTTGCGGCGAGATCGGGACCGCATCGCCGCAGACATAAACCCGAGGGTTTGATCTCGAGCGCAAATATTGATCGATCGCGATGCGGCTATTGTCATGCTCGACACCACCCGCGGCGAGATCGAGGCCGTCGATATTTGCCACGCGGCCGGCGGCATTGACGACGCGATCGGCCACAGCAGCGTGCTCGACGCCGTCATGGGTGTAGATCACGCGAAGCTGCCCGCCGACGGCCTCTATGCACCGGACGCCGACGCCGGTTTCGATCCTCATTCCGATGCGCTCGCTCTCAGCTCGCAATTGGGCGACCGCGTCGGCGTCCATGGTAGGCAGAAGCTGCGGAAGCGCCTCCAGAATGGTTACGGCCGCGCCGGCCCGCGCATAGACGTGACCGAATTCCAGTGCAATCACGCCGCCGCCCACGAAGATCACCGAGGTCGGCAGCACCCGGTCGCTCAGCATGTCGTCCGAGGTTATCATGTGCTCGGCACCGAGAATCGGCAGGGGCCGCGGCCTCGATCCCGTTGCGATCACGATATGGCGGCCCTCCAGCAGACGGTCGCCGACGCAAATGGTATTGGGCGAGACAAAGGTACCAAAGCCCTTGATCACCTCGACCTCGCGGCGTGCCATCGCGCGGGTGAGATTGGCCGGAATGTCCTTGATGATGTCCTTCTCGCGGTCGATCAGTGCGGCCCAGTCGAGGCGGGGCCTGCCGACCGCGATGTGGTGCACCGCGGCTCGCTCGATGTCGTGCAGCGCCTGACCTGCGGCGACCAGCACTTTTTTCGGCGTGCAGCCGCGGTTGGGGCAGGTGCCGCCGAGATCGGATGCTTCGATCATGGCGACGGACTGGCCGGCCCGCCGGACCGGGCCGGTCACGCCGATCCCGGCATTGCCGCCGCCCAGGATCACCACGTCAAATGTCTCGCGTGCCATGGAAGCAGCACCTATTTGCCGGTGATGGTAGACGTTATCGATCTAACGACCGTCGTCGCCATCTTGAACTGCGCTTCGCGATTTGTGATGTTGTGGCGCTTGGCGATCCAGTCGAAATCGGTCCAGACTGCCCAGACGTCGCCGTTGTCGTCCTGCGTCAGCAACAGGCGCACGGGCCAGTCGAGCCCGGCACTGGGATTAGCAGTGATGAACTGGATGCCGAGTGGCGGATTACCGAAGATGAGCAGCGTCGAGGGATGCAGCTTGATGCCAGCGTCAGCGGCAAGCTTCGATTGGTCGACCTCGAGGAAGAACTTGATGCCCTTGGCGGCGATGTCGGCCTTGATGCGGCTGATTGCCTCTGTCATCGGCACGGCACTTTTCACGCGAACGACGCCGTCATCGCTGTCGGCGCGGGCCGCCGGGGCGGCGCCCGACAGCAGGAGAAATATCAGTGCCAGCGGGGTGGCGAAATGGGAGAGACGCGAGGCGATTTGGCGATTCATGACCGGCTCCTGACGGCTGCAGCTTCGACTGCGCTCAGGATGGACGCCGCACTGAACGGGGTGAAATGCGATCTCGCTCTCGATGCGATAGCCCTGTGCTATCGGGCTTCGATAGGCGACAGCTATCGAACCGATTGGGGATCGGCATTTCCGCCTTCAGAAAATCGGGCGTTCGATGCCACGGTGCCCAGTCGGCGTTGACGGTGACCCTTGCAGGGGGGCCAGAACGCAAAATAATGTCCCTCGACCATGTGCCGGAGCGGAAGAATGACGTCCCTGACCCCATCCGATGCTGAGCAGTTGAAACTCGCCTTTCAGCGCTGCCGCGATATGGAGGGCACGCTTAACGAGCAGCTTCGCGCCTATGCGGATGCCGGCCGTGAGATATTTCCTGCTTACGGGGACGCGGTCGATCGCCTGGTCGAGCGGCTGAGCCAAAACGGGGGCGGCGAGAACGCGCCGCGTCCGGGCGAGGTGATGCCGCCCTTCATGCTGCCCGACGATAGGGGGCAACTCGTTGGGCTGCCATCATTGCTGGCATGCGGACCTGTGGCGGTGATGTTCTTTCGCGGGCACTGGTGTCCCTACTGCCGGTTGAACGTCCGCGCCGTGATCCAAGCGCAGGACCGGATCCGTGCAGTAGGCGCACAGATCGTCGCGATCATGCCGGAGACGCAGGAATATACCGGGAAGTTCATCGCTGATTCGGGCGCGCCGTTCCCGGTGCTCACCGATCTCGACAACGGCTATGCCCTGTCGCTCAACCTGGCGATCTGGCTTGGCACCGAGATCCAGCGGCTATTGTCATACCAGGACATGGCAAAATTCCACGGTAATGACGGCTGGATGCTGCCGATCCCGGCTGTGTTCGTTGTTGGTCGGGACGGCCTCGTCAAAGCCCGCTTCGTCGACCCCGATTTTCGCAAGCGCATGGAGATCGACGATTTGCTCGCGGCGCTGGAGAGCGCGGGCCGGGACAATTAGTTCTACCGTCGCCTAGTCCTCTCCGACAGGAGGAAAGATCACCCCGCGATCGTCCGCCAATCCGCGCCGCGCAGCATCCGCATCACCGTGTTCGCGACGGCTGTGCGCTGACGGCCAGCGACGCCGTAGAGGCTAACGGTGCGGCGCGCGTCGAGGCCGCTCACAGCGGCACGCTTCAGGTTCCCGGGCACCGGTGAGGAGTGCGGCACCATCGCGATGCCGATGTCGGCCTCGACGAGCTCGATGAGGTCGCGCTCGCTGGATATCTCATGGCCATGGTCGACATCGATGCCGTGCTCGCGCAAGCTCGACGAGATCCGGCCGGCATGCTCGCAATAGTTTCGGCTCAGCATTTGCTCTGCGCGCAGATCGTCGAATTCGATCGTGCTTTGGCTCGCAAGCCGGTGGTCTTTTCCGATCACGAGGTCGAAATTCTCGGTGAATAGCGGCCAGACGTCGAGCCGCTCCCAGGCCCCGTCGATCTCGGCGGCAATGCCGAGCTCGGCTTCACCTTTCTTGAGATAGTCAGCGACTTCGCGGCTTGAACCACGCAAGAAGCGGAATTCGAGCCGGTTGAACTGCCGCCTGATCTGATTGAGGTGGGGGATGAGCAGTGAAAGATCGATTGCATGGGTCAGCGCGACACGAAGCGCGCCGACCTCACCGCTCTTGAAAGAGGAGGCGAGTGAGCGTGCGCCGGCGGCGGCCTCATAGCACTGCTTCAACAGCGGATGCATCCGTTGGCCAAGCTCGGTCAGTTGTGCAGCCGGCCGCTCGCGGCGGAACAAGTCGCCGCCAAGCTCGGCCTCGAGCTGCTTGATGGCGCGCGTCAGCGAGGGTTGCGTCACGTTGCATTCCTCGGCGGCGCGCGTGAAGTTCAGGAGTTGCGCTACCGCGAGGAAATAGCGGACCTGGTGCATTTCCATGGATCGGCTCCCGGCAGGATCGTGAAGGAACCTACCCGATCGGGGCGGGGAATGACATCCCAGGCCCGATAGCGGGGGCGTATCATTACGGAAGCCAGCCGGCATTTCCGTTTGGGGAGGCGGTCGCTCACAGTCTGCGAAAGTCGGGGTCCGGTCGCCGGACCGCTTATCGCACGAGGATCGGCTATGAACATTCCCGTCAAACCGCAAACATCGCAAGCCATGCAGGCACTCGCCGGCAAGGTCGCCCTGGTCACGGGTTCGACCAGTGGCATCGGGCTCGGCATCGCGCGGGCACTCGCGGCGGCCGGCGCCGATGTCGTCCTGAACGGGCTCGGCGTCGCCGCAGAGATTGGCAAGGTTCGCGAGCAGATCGCGGCCGAGTTCAGTGTCAAGGCGAGCTTTTCACCGGCCGACATGACCAGGCCGAGTTCGATCGCCGAGATGATCGCGGCGACCGTTGCGCAATCCGGCCGGCTCGACATCCTCGTCAACAATGCCGGCATCCAGCACGTCGCGCCGTTGGATCAGTTTCCCGTCGACAAATGGGACCAGATCCTTGCGATCAACTTGACCTCAGCCTTCCACACCACGCGGCTTGCACTTCCCGTGATGCGCCAGAACGGGTTCGGCCGCATCATCAACATCGCTTCGGCCCACGGCCTTGTAGGCTCGCCCTTCAAGGCGGCCTATGTCACCGCCAAGCACGGTATCGTTGGCTTGACCAAGGTCACGGCACTGGAAACCGCGGAGGAGGCGATCACCTGTAACGCGATTTGCCCCGGCTATGTCTACACGCCGCTGGTGGAGGCCCAGATCGACGGCCAAGCCAAGGCGCACGGCATTTCCCGCGATCAGGTGATCCGTGACGTCTTGCTCGCCCAGCAGCCCAACAAGCGGTTTGCGACCATCGACGAGCTCGGCGCGCTCGCGGTGTTTCTGTCGACTGAGGCCGCCGCCTCCATCACCGGCATCGCGCTTCCGGTGGACGGCGGCTGGACCGCGCATTGACATGAGCCGGCGCAACAAACCGCGACGATTCGCGAACATCCAAACGGTGCAAGCTCACAGGGAGCGCGACATGAACCGCAATACACAGAGTATCGGGTCACAGGATCTGCCGGGCCAGATCGTGCTGGTGCTGCAGGGCGGCGGCGCGCTCGGCTCCTACCAGGCCGGCGTCTACCAGGCCCTGCATGAGGCCGCCATCGAGCCGGATTGGATCATCGGCACCTCGATCGGTGCAATCAATGCCAGCCTGATCGCTGGCAATCAGCCGCAGCATCGGCTTGAGCGCCTGAAAGTGTTTTGGAAGCGGATGGAGCAGAATCCGGCCTGGAGCTTCCGCACCGCATTCCCAGGCTTCAACGAAAAGCTCACCTATTGGTCGACCGTCACGAGCGGCATTCCCGGCTTCTTCCGGCCCAATCCACTGGCGCATGCCGGCGATTCCTATCCGCTCGGCGCCGATCACGCAGGCTTCTATTCCACTGCGCCGCTCGAGAAGACGCTGAACGAGCTTGTCGACTTCAGCTTGGTCAATCGCTGCACGCCGCGGCTCACGGTGGGCGCGGCCCATGTGCGCTCGAGTCGTATGCGCTATTTCGACAGCCGCGACGGCGAGCTGACGGTGAAGCATGTGATGGCGTCAGGTGCGCTGCCGCCGGCGTTTCCGGCCGTGCGCATCGACGGCGAGCTTTACTGGGACGGCGGGATCCTGTCCAACACGCCGACGGAAGCAGTGTTCGACGACAATCCGCGCAAGAACTCGCTCATCTTTGCCGTGCATCTCTGGAATCCCGTAGGTGGTGAGCCAACCACGATGGCCGAGGTCCTGAACCGCCACAAGGATGTCCAGTATTCCAGCCGCATTGCGAGCCAGATCACGCGCCAGCAGCAGGCGCATCGCTTGCGTCACGTCATCAACCAGTTGGCCGCAAGGCTCCCCGAGCACGAGCGCAGCAATCCGGCGGTCCGTGAGCTGACAAGCTATGGCTGTCCGACGCGAATGCACGTGGTGCGACTGCTCGCCCCGCAACTTGACCACGAGACGCACACCAAGGACATCGACTTCAGCCCGACGGGCATCATGCGGCGGTGGGAGGCTGGCTATGCTCACACCCGGGCAGCATTGGCAAGCAAGCCATGGGAGGGAGAGTTCGACCCTCTAGCGGGCGTGATCCTGCATGATCAGCAGGAGCTGATGCCGATGGCAGCCGAATGAGACATGCCATCGGACTGTTGTCGGTTTGTCTTGACCGTGACGAGCCCGCCGCGAGCGGTCCATCGAGAGGATGTCCGTGGCGATATGACCACGGACATCCTGTTATGTCTTGGGAGCCAATCCTGGACCAGATAATGCTTATAGCTGGTACGGAAGAAGCGCGCTGTTCCGCAGAACAGGCTCTCGCTGCGCTTGTTCCAGCCGACGCCCTTGTCGGTCCTGAGGGCGTCCGCGATCTTGGGTTCGTCGAGGCTGTCCTCGGCTGCCAGCGCCAAAATCTGCTCCGGCAGCATCGAGAATTTGCCTGAGGTGCAGTCGTACTCAACATAGCCTGAAGCGGCCTGTGCTGCGACCCATTCGCGGATGTAGCGCTCGGCGGTGCCGGTCGCCTTGGCCAGGGCGGCGGCATCCATCGGACTGTCTTTTGCAAGAGCCGTGTAGAGACCGAGCTTGCCGCCGAGCAGCAAGAGCGACGCGGCTCATCGCTACGCCGACATCGCCGATCATCTTGCCCATGAAAGAATTGAAGCGGTCTTCGTTGACTTCCATGATCTTCATGGCGTTCGAGTTGAGCTTGAGGGCTTCGCGCACGGACGGTCACAACTATCCGGGTGTTATCAGTCGGGATGCATCACAAACCTGCAAACAAATGATCGAGCGAGACGCGCCCAGGTCCATAGGCCATGATCGCCAGCGCCATCGCGGCCCAGGTGATGTGGACCGGCCAGCCGTCCGGGACGGTGAGCTCGACGATGACGGTCATGAACAGCAGCCCAAGCGCGGCAAAGCGCGTGCCGAGGCCGAGCACGAGCAGAACCGGGAACATGATCTCGCCGCAGCCGGACAGGAAAGCCATCGTCGCAGGGATCGGGTAGTGATAGGGGCCACCGGGCAGATGCAGCATGAACTCGTCGGTAAACAGCGTCACCGCAACGTCGCTTAGCTTGAGAAAGCCGGTCCATTTGAGGATCCCGGAACGCCAGAATGGGACCGCCAACGCCAGGCGCAGTGCGAGCTGCACCATGGATGGAGTCGCGATCGTCTGGACAAGACCATTGGCCCGGTCGATGAGCGCTCTGAAAGAGGGCAGGATGTTCGAAGGCACGATCCGTTGTTCCGAGATCATCTTGCGTCTCCAGACGTCAGCGAGGCGAAGGCGCCCGCCTCGAACAGGCCGGCTATGTTGGTGGCGAGATCGAATTCGGATGCGTCGTCCAGCGCCGCTGCGGCGGCTTCTGCCAGCATGCATCCCGACATCAGGCAGGCCAGGAATGCCGCGCCGCCGGGTGGTAACAGTTGCACCACGACATCGGCGTCCGGCCGCGTGATCAGGGCGTCTTCCGGTACAGATGCGTCGATGATGTTCGCAGCCTCCGTGCTGCGGTTAGCGGCGAAGATGGTTACCGCCGCGTAAGGCGACCGCACCACGCAGGCCGCCGGATGTAGCGTGAAGACAAGGCTTGCCAGACGATCGGGCGCGACTGTTGCAAGCGAAGATGGCAACAGCGGCGCGGTGTCGGCGGCGTGATAGGCGTCAAGCCATGCCCGCTCGATCCGCGCGACATCGGCGAGCCAGGGCAGCGATCGAGCGTGTTCATAGCCTTCGATGAAGGCCGGAAAATCGCGACCGTAGTCGAACAGCAGCGGGGACGTCGGCGGGGTTTCGCGGATATGGAAACGCGCCATGGCGCGAAAAAAATCCGTACCCGTCAGGCGCTGCACCGCCGGGTAGATCGACGCGAGCGCGTCGATCAGGCTGACCGTGACGTTGTTGCGATAGACGTTGTAGCACGTGGCGGTCGATTTGCCGCACGGCCCGGTCACGATGCTCGGTACCTCGCTGCCAGGATCGAGCAAGGCAGGCGCGAACGCGGCCGCGTAGGAGGCAGTCGGTTCAGGCTGCACGACGAACCCTCCCGATATGGCGATCCAGGATCGCCTGTGCGGCCGCGGCTTCGGCCTGCAGGACGGGCCAATCCGGAATATTGCTGTCCCATTCGATCAGCGTCGGAACGGGACCGCAGCGCGCGATTACGATCTCGAACAGCTTCCACACTGCGTCCGCGACCGGACCGTCATGGCTGTCGATCAGCAACAGCTTGCCTTCGTCATCGCCCTGCTCGGCGTGGCCAGCAAGGTGAATTTCACCGACACCTGCCAAGGGGAAGTCAGCAAGATATTGCAGTGCCGAGAAGCAGTGGTTGGCCGCGGAGACGAAGACGTTGTTGATGTCAAGCAACAGGCCGCAGCCGGTGCGCTCGGCGACGGTGCGGATGAAGTCGGTCTCGCACATCGTGGAGTTGCGGAACGCCACGTAGGTCGAGGGGTTTTCCAGCAGGATCGGCCGCCGGATTGCCTCCTGCACCTCGTCGATGTGGTCGCAGACGCGAGTAAGGGTTTCCTTGTTGTAGGGCAGTGGCAGAAGATCGTTGAAGAAGCTGGTGCCGTGTGTCGACCATGCCAGATGCTCGGAGACGAGCGCTGGTTGATAGCGCGCGACAAGGCCGCGAAAGCGTGCCAGGTGCGCACGGTCGAGCGGCGCGGGTCCGCCGATCGACATGCAGACGCCGTGCAGCGAGAGCGGATGATCTCGGCGCAATCGTTCCAGCATCCGATGGGGCGGTCCGCCCGCGCCCATGTAATTCTCGGCGTGGACCTCGAAGAAACCACGGTGCGGGCATTCCTCGAGAATTGCGGTCAGGTGCTCCGGCTTGAAACTCGTCCCGGCGACGCCGCCGACGGGAGGCGAAAAGCGGAGGGGGACGGCCGCGGACGTCCGGGGCCTGATCGTTGCGTCCATGTCGCTCCTCCGCGCTGGTTTTCCTTGATGCCGCCTTATCTCAGACCGGCTTGAGCGAGCCCTTCTTGCCGCCAGGCAGATCGATGCTGGTGCAGGTGCCGCCCTGGACGAACTTCCATGCGTTGCCCTGGAAATCGACCGTTGAGGTGCCCTGGCAGGTTGTGCCCGGTCCGGCGGCACAGTCGTTCTGGCCCTTCAGCGCGACGCCGAAGCACTTTTCCTTCTTGGCAGCGATGGCGGCATCGGCCTCGGCCTTGGTCAGCGGAGCGGCGGAAGCGAGGGTTGCGAGTGCGGTTGAGACGGCGCCGGCGAGTACAAGCGAACTGATGGTGGTCTTGGCAGACATGAGATATCTCCTCTGGAGTAGGGCGATGGGCCCAGTGTCTCGTTCGTCCTCGCCGCAGCCACCGTTACCGAAAGCCCGCTCACGAGTTGGTGAGACCGTTGGGTAAAGCGCACGACGTCGTACGCTTGGGCGGCGAATTAGCGGCAGGCGGGGAGACAATTCCAATGCCTGGTGTCTATGGAGACACTAGCCGGCGGGCATTGGCCGGCATTGCCGGCATCTGCAAGATGTAACGAACGGCTGCGGGCCTGCGAAGAAGGCTACCAGTTGCGCCTCGCCAACCCGTTGGATCAAAGCCATGAACGCCGACCCCGGACGCGTGATATCGAGCCAGGCGCTGCGGCGGCTCACGGTCAGCATCCGTCTCGCAGTGTCGGCGCTGGTCCTGACCGCGATCCTTTTGACCGCAGCCCTGTCCAGCCTCCTATGGTGGCGCACGGCGAAGGCAACCAGCCGGCAACTTGCCTCGACCATCAATGAGCAGATCGTCGCGGCCGTCCGCAAGGAAGTCGGCGCGATCGTCGACGAAGCGCGCGCGGCGCACACTGCGATCCGCACACTTTTCCTGCAGAACGTCCTCGATACCCGCGAGGCCGACAAGCGCGAATTCGTGTTCCTGTCTCAACTGCAGTCGCAGGCGACGATTTCCTGGGTCGCGTTCGGCTGGCCCGACGGCGCGTTCTTTGCAGCTCACAAACTCGGCGATGGCCGCCTGGAAATGATGGAGATCTCGCTCACCGATCATGCCGGCCAGCGCCGCGTCGACGAATACGATGTCGTGCCCGGCGATATCGAATTCGCCAACCGCCGTTTCGAGCCGACGGATTTCCGCGTTGCCGATCGCACCTGGTTCAAGACCGGACTGAAGGCCGAAGAGCCCGAATGGTTCAAGGTCACGGACCATCCGATCGGGCAGCGTCCATCGATCGCCTTTGCAGGGCCGATCGACGTCTATCAGGAGCGCCAGGGCGTCCTGGCGATCATGATCGAATACACGCGCCTTGCACGCTTCCTCGCCCAGCTCGAGGTCGGGCGCACCGGAACGGCCTTCATCTTCGACGGCAACGGCGAGCTCGTCGCCGCGCCCGACAAGGACGCAGACGAATTGCACCCCGCGCGCGGTGACCAGAAGCTGTTGCCGCTGGCGCAGAAGGCGCTGGCCCAGGCCGGCACTGCCAAGGACAGCTGGCGGAGCCGGATCACCTCAGACGGTGCCGCCTACGAGTTTGCACTCACGCCGCTGCCGTTTCCCGGCTGGCGGATCGCAACCATCATTCCAGAGGCCGAGTTTCTCGGCCCAGTCGAGGCAACGCTACGGCACTTGATCCTCGGCCTCGCCGTTGGCGCGGTGCTTGCGGCGCTCGCTTCCGCCTTGCTCGCCCGCACGGTGATTGCGGCACCGCTTTCCCGTGTCGTTGGTGAGATCCGGCACGTCGAGACCTTTGCACTGGAGCTGGTGCGCCGCCATCCCTCGCGACTGAAGGAAATCGCAAGCTTGTCGGGCGCCATCGCAGAGATGGCAGCCGGCCTCTCGGCATTCCGAAAGTTCATTCCGGCGGATCTCGTCCGGGCGCTGTTGCGCCAGGGCGTCGAGGCAAAACCCGGTGGTGCAATCCAGGAATTGAGCGTGATGTTCGTGGATGTGGCGGGCTTTACCGGCCTTTCGGAGCGGATGGGCGACCGTGTCGTACCGTTGCTGTCGCGCTATCTTGACCTTGCCTCGGAAGTCGTCGTCGCCAATGGCGGGACGATCGACAAATTCATCGGCGATGCCGTGATGGCCTTCTGGGGCGCACCACAGCCGCAAGCCGATCACGCGGAGCGCTGCTGCCGTGCCGCGCTGGTCATCCGCCGCGCCATCGCGGAGTCCGGCCTCACCGACGATCTCGGCGATCCCCTCCAAATCCGCATCGGCATCAATTCCGGCCGCATGCTGGTCGGCAATATCGGCTCCGAGTTGCGGCTGAACTACACGGTGATCGGCGACGCCGTGAACGTTGCAAGCCGCCTGGAAAGCGCCAACAAGAGCTATGGCACGCAAGTCCTGATCGGTGAGGCAACAGAGCGCCTTGCCCGTGGTGCCATTATCACGCGCGAGATCGACAGCATCGCAGTCTACGGCCGCGAGGAGGGGGTCGCGATCCATGAGTTGATCGGTTTGGCGGGCGAGGTCGACGCAGAACACCACGCCGCAACGTGGATCGCGCGCTATGAGCGCGGTCTTGCCAAATATCGCAGCCGCGACCTCGAGGGCGCGGTCGTTGATTTCGAGAAGGTGTTGTTGGATCGACCTGAGGATGTCGCGGCGAAGGCAATGCTAGCGCGGTGCGAAGAGCTTCTGAAAGGCCACCACGAATTTTGGCGTCCGGTCACGATCCTAAATTCAAAATAGGTCGGACGAGACATCGCAACTGCATTGATGGGCGGATAGTCTCGCTACTGCGGAGCACTTCTCCGCCAGCGACAGCTGGGTCTTGGCGCAAGTCCGCATTTTCGCTGAGGCCGTCTCCGTTAGACAGCTGCGGAGAGAATGAATGATCGAGGAACGGCCCAGTCGGCCCGGCAGTCCCGAACTGAAAAGATTGAGAGGCTGGCAATCATCCGGCGGATTGTGCTGGACTACCCTTGGCCTACCGCAAGCGTGGCCCGTGATGAGGTGCTGCCGCCATGGCGTAGCTGTAGTCGAACTAACGCATGCTTCCGAGCGTTCTTCGTCCTAAACCTGGGAGGCATTATGGTTTCGGCTTGGCTTCACGACCTAGCGTTAGCGTTCATTTCACTCGGAATTGTCTGTGCCGTCGTCATTGCAATTGACCTCATTCGCCATCCGCAGCACATGTGGATCATGAACGTAGTCTGGCCAGTCAACGCTCTGTTCGGTACCGTACCAACGTTGTGGTTCTATTTTCGCTTCGGACGACTAGCCGCACGCGACGTCGAGACATCGAGCGACAAATCGACCAAGAATTCGACGCCGTATTCGGCGATGGTCGCAAGGGCGCAATGCACTGCGGTGCCGAATAATGTACGGTAGGGGACATTATAGCCGAGAGTCTCGCTCTGGCGTTTCCGGTGATTGCCGTCTGGGCCGGATGGCACAGCTTGTTTTCGGAGAAGATGTTTGCGATCTGGATCGTGGACTATATCTTCGCTTTTGTACTGGGCGTCGCCTTTCAGTACTTCACGATTCAACCGACGCGGCAGTTGTCGCCTGGCGAGGGAATTCGACACGCACTGAAGGCAGATGCGCTCTCGCTCACCGCATGGCAAGTCGGCATGTACGGCTTCATGGCGATTGCGCAATTCGTTTTGTTCCGAAAGCTCCTGGGCAGAAGCTTGAGGGTTCAATGCCGGAGTTCTGGTTCATGATGCAGATTGCCATGATGGCCGGCTTACTGACGAGCTATCCGGTGAACTGGTGGTTGATCAAGGCCGGTGTTAAGGAGAGAATGTGACAACAGTCCTGATCTCGGGCGCAGGCATCGCTGGACCGACGCTTGCTTTTTGGCTTAAAGCTGCGGGGTTTGAGCCCACGCTCGTCGAGCGCGCGCCTGCCTTGCGTAGTGGCGGTTACGTTATCGACTTCTGGGGACTTGGCTACACGATCGCCGAACGGATGGGACTGCTCCCGGAGATCAACCGCGTTGGCTATCGCGCGCAGGAACTGCGCATCGTCGATGACAGCGGTTGTCGTTTGGCCGGCTTTGGCACTCGTGTGTTTTCCGAATTGACGAACGGGCGCTTCGTCACCCTCCAACGCAGCGATCTTTCGCGTCTCTTGTTCGACAGGATCGCCGGCCAAGTCGAAACCATTTTCGGCGACGAAATCGTTGCTGTCGAAGAGCAGGCAGAGTGCGTCAAGGTCGAGCTGAAACATGGCGGCCAACGTCGGTTCGATCTCCTCGTCGGTGCCGACGGGCTCCATTCAGTCGTCCGGAAGCTGTCTTTTGGACCCGAGGCGCGGTTCGTACGAAATCTAGGCTACGTCGTCGCGGCTTTTGAGGCTCGCGGTTATCGTCCCCGCGATGAGGATGTGTATTTGATCTATGGCCAGCCTGGCCGCATGGTCGGCCGCTTCACGCTGCGCGACGATCGCACGTTGTTCCTACTGGTGTTCACCGCAGGAGTTGCGACATTGCTGGATGTACCGGGCGCACAAAAGGCGGTTTTGCGTGAAGTCTATGGCGGCGACGGTTGGGAATGCGATCAAATGCTCAGGGAGCTGGGGCGAACCGGCGATCTCTACTTCGACAGCGTGAGCCAGATCAGAATGCCGAGCTGGTCGCAAGGTCGGGTGATCCTTGTCGGCGATGCCGCCTTCTGCGTCTCGCTCCTGGCCGGCCAAGGGTCGGCACTTGCGATGATATCAGCCTACGTACTGGCAGGCGAACTTGCCGCAGCTAGTGGACGACATCGGGATGCGTTTGCCAGATGTGAGGCGCGGCTGATGAGCTATATCCAGAAAAAGCAACAGGCGGCCGAGCGCTTTGCCGGCGCGCTCGCGCCGAAGACACGCTCGGGAATGCTTTTTCGCAATCTCGTGACCAGAACGTTTGCCATACCTGGCATCGCGAGGCTCGCAATAGGACGCGATATCGCGGACGAACTGGAGCTTCCCGACTACAGCTGGCCCTCCCTCGACCGATTGACGTCGGCCGCCTAATGATGCCCGAATTGAAGCACGCTGATTGGGACCACCAGCTTGATTGTGACGTCTTACGGCGGCACTCGGTCGGCGCCGTTCCAGCACAAGGCGTTCATTCCATGACATGTCCGTTCCTGTATCGATCTTGAAAACCAAATGCCCGCAGCCCTGACGTCCAGCGAAAGCAAAGCATTGATCGGTACGGTCCCCAAGCCGCTCGCCGAAGAGCGAAGGGTCAGCCTGCTCGTACTCTGCGGTCTAGCACTGGTGATCGGCGGCATGACCGGGCTTGGCGCCGTTGCCTTTCGCGTTTTGATCGCCTTCGTGCACAATCTATTTTACAGCGGGGCACTCAGCTTCGTTTACAACGCGAACGTCAGCGAGGGGCCGAGCCGTTTTGGCGACCTCTTGCTGTTCTCGCCGGTGATCGGCGGCCTCGTCGTCGTTTTCCTCGTCCGGCGCTTCGCGCCCGAAGCGAAGGGCCATGGCGTGCCTGAAGTCATGGACGCAATATTCTATAAGCACGGCAATATCCGCGGCACTGTCGCCTTGATCAAGGCTTTGGCTTCAGCCGTGTCGATCGGCACCGGCGCCGCTGTCGGACGGGAAGGGCCCATCATTCAGATCGGCTCGGCGCTCGGGTCGGCCTTTGCCCAATTCATCGGGCTCTCGACCCGGCAAAAGATCACGCTCCTCTCGGCAGGTGCCGGCGCCGGCATTGCCGCAACGTTCAACACGCCGCTCGGCGGGGTGCTGTTCGCTCTCGAAATTCTCCTGCCCGAAGTCTCGAACCGGACATTTCTCCCCGTGGTTGTAGCCACGGGCGCTGCGACCACGATCGGCCGAATATTGATCGGTCCGGACCCAGCTTTTGCGGTTCCGGACATTCAGTTCAACATGGTTGCGTCATTCAACGTGCAGGAAGCGATAGCCTTTACTTTGCTGGGCCTGCTCTGTGGCGCGGCAGCATGGGCATTTATTCGCCTGCTCGTCTTCATGGAGGACGGGTTTCCGAAGCTGTCCGGCAATGAATACGTCCAGAATATCATCGGCATGTCGATAATCGGCTTGATGATGGTGATTCTCACCCATACCTTCGGCCATTCTTACGTCGATGGTGTCGGCTATTCGGTGATCCAGGACATCCTCGACCACAAGATGACGACCGCGGGGCTGCTTGCGCTGCTGTTTGTCCTGAAGCTAACTGCCACAACGGTGAGCCTCGGCTGTGGGGCTTCGGGCGGGATATTCTCGCCCTCGCTCTATCTCGGCGCCACATTGGGCGCAGCTTTTGCCGCGGCGAGCAGCTCCATTCTCCCTCATTCCGGACTGACGCCATCCTCGGCGGCTATCGTCGGGATGGCTGCGATCGTCGGCGCGGGCACGGGTGGTGTCATGACGGCCATCGTCATGGTGTTCGAGATGACGCGGGACTATGCAATCATTGTTCCGGTAATCGTCGCGGTTGCGCTGGCCGCAGGCGTGAGACGCGCGCTCGTCAACGAGACGATTTACACAGTGAAGCTGCGCCATCGCGGTCACCGCATCCCGAAGGAGCGACATATTAACCTCTATCTGGTGAAGCAGGCTCAGGACATCATGGAACGCCGCTTCATCGTTGCCAAAGCAGGCACGACGCTGAAGGAGGCCATGGCTGCGGAGGACGTCGATGACGCCCGTGCCATTGTGGTTGAGCGCGATGGCCGGATCGTCGGACTCATTCCGCCACGTTCCGGCCTTTGGGTCGAATCGCATACCAATCCCGGGCTTCTGGTTGAGACATTTGCCGAAAGGCGGCTGGTGATATGCCGGGACCAGGACCTTTTGAGCCTGGTATTTGCAAGGTTGAAGCGCCACCGCGCGGGCGCGGCAATCGTGTTCCGTGGCGGCTCACGTCCCCGCGTGGCTGACATCGTCGGTATCGTCACAAAACGCGTTATCGCTGACGCGGTGATCAATAGCTACGAGGACTGATCGTCTGCGCGAGGAGCTGCCACTGGCTCATTCGCAGCGGCCCTCGACTTCCATGGAAATACAGAGACATGCATCAAGCTGTTTTGCGCTCGCCAGGCGTTACTGGTAGCGGCGAGATCCGGTCAATTCCAGTTGCGTTCGCTGATGTGATGCGCTGGCGCTGTCGAAGGCGCGCTGCATCCAGCAGCATCTGGGCTGCCCATCGATAGACGTTGCGCTCTCGCACGAGTTCGCGCATCAGGCGCATGCGGTCACGCTGTTCCGCAACCGACATGCGCAACGCTTGCAGGAACGCTTCCGCCATTCCGTGTGTGTCGTAAGGGTTGACAATCAGCGCTTCAGACAGCTCGCGCGAGGCACCGGCGAAGCTCGACAGCATCAGCACCCCCTGTTCGTCGTCGCGCGCGGCGACGAATTCCTTGGCAACGAGGTTCATGCCGTCGTGCAGGCTTGAGACTATGCACATATCGGAGGCCCTGAAGAGTTCGAAGACCTCAGTGGGTTCGTGATGACGAACCACGAGGCGGACCGGCTCGAAGCCATCTCGGCCGTGCCGCGCATTGACCTTTGAGACGAGTTGCTCGGCCTCCGCCTGTAGGGCGCTGTAGGGGCCTAGCTTGCTGCGCGTCGGTGCAGCAGCCTGAATCAAAACGAAACGTCCGACCCATTCAGGATGTCGGGTCAGCAGATCATCAACCGCGCGAATGCGATCGAGGATGCCCTTGGTGTAGTCGAAGCGCTCAATGCCGATGGCAATTCGCATGTCGGACGGCAGGTCAAACCGCCTCCGGACCGCGTCACGACATTCGCGTACCGGAGCTTGTTGAGCAAGCGCGGCCGGTGGCCACTCAATCGAGATCGGATAGGGCCTGATCAGCGTTTCCTGACCGCCGAACGTGATGGATGCATGCTCCCGGTCGATGCGGCTCTCCATGAACCGATCCGCCGCCTCGATAAAATTGTTGCAGTGGAATTGCGTGTGGAAACCGAGAATGCTGCTCCCCAGCAAGCCGTCGATGATTTCCCGGCGCCAGGGACAGATTCCGAAGGTTTCGGCGTTCGGCCAGGGGATGTGCCAAAACGTGATAATCGTCGCTTTGGGTAACCGGTCGCGGATCATCCGGGGCAGCAGCGCGAAGTGGTAATCCTGCACCAGCACGACGGGATCATCGCAACTCGCCTCCCGAACGACCACATCGGCAAAGCGCTCGTTCACTCTGCGGTATTGCGTCCAATCCTCCTCTCGAAAAATCGGCCGGACGAATGCGATATGGCAGAGAGGCCAAAGCCCCTCGTTCGCGAGGCCGTAGTAATATCCATTTTGCTCTTGTTCTGAGAGCCATACCCTACGGAGCAAATAAGCAGGATCGGCGGGAGGCACGCGCACTCTATCCGTGGCATCGACGGTGTCTCGGTCGGCTGAACCCGAGCCGTGCGCTATCCATGTGCCTCCACAGGCTCGCATCACCGGCTCGAGCGCGGCGACCAAGCCGCTCGCCGGGATCTGCAATGCGATGCCGTTGCCGGAATGGTTGTGGATGTAAGGCTCGCGATTGGAAACGACCATGACTTGAGCGCGCGGTAGCTCTTCGACGAGCACGCGGTGCAGCGTCCTGGGCGACCATTCGATGTGAATGCCATATGCAAAGCGCCGCTCCATGCGCAACTCGGAAAGCGCCGCGTGGACCTCGCGATTGAGAGGAAAGTTGCTGCGTTGCGGCGGCCCGGTAGCGTTACCCTGCTGTACCTCGACGAGTGCACCGCGGATCGAGCGGCTCCAGGCACGCATCAGTGTCAGTACGATTGCCGTCCCAAGCAGGCCCAGGCCTGCCGTTACCCCTACGAGCGCGAGCACGGTATAGAGGCGCGCCTCGCTTGCGCGCTCCTCGATGAATGCTAGATCGTGCAGCACCAGGAGATGGCCCGTCGAAACGCCTCCGGTGATTGGAAAGGAGCTTATATGGATTCGCCGTCCGGAATCCGTAACAGTCGCGAAGGCGCTGGACTTGTCCCGCTTGACGCTGTCACAGGTGACCGCTTTCGGAAAAGCCTTCGTTGCGTAGCGCAATTGCCCAGGTTCGGTGCAGAAGCCGAGCGCCAGAATGCGTTCGTCCTCGGTGATCCGCTCGAACACGGGAACGAGATCGATCTCGGGTCTGGCCGTCATCGCCGTCGCCACCTGATCCCGGATCGATCGAAAGACAAGGCGCGAACGAAGGTCGATGTCGCGCTGCGACCAGTCCTCGACCATGACCGATGCGAGGAGCGTGAGAGCGGCAATCACAAGACCAATGGCGGCAAGCGCAAGAATGACGTACCGTGCGACAGGACTTCCGAACAACCGGTCAGCACCAATGCGGTGCATCAGGCGGCCATAGCCTCGCATAATTCCGCCATGTTCGACGTTTGCTTGATGGGCCATCGTCAGGAAATCCGGTTCGACGGGATTTCAACATGGTGCATCATAGGGATCATGTCGGCGCCTCCCTAGTACTCAGGTTCGGATGTTCGTGTCTTCCCATTCGACTGGTCGGATACACCGACCTTCTGCAGGTAGGCGATAATATCGTGACGAGAGGGAGCATCGAGCACACGAACCGGCATGCGCGCTCCAGGCACCGCCTTCCTGGGATCGGCCAGCCATTGGTCGAGTTTGTCCACCGACCAGACAAGGCCAGCGTTCCGCAGCGCTGCTGAATAATTGTAGCGGGCAACCGAGCCGGCGGTGCGTCCGACCACCCCTCCAAGCATCGGTCCGATCTTGTTGCGATCCAAGGCGTGGCACGCTGTACACCGCTGGGTGAAGAGCTCGCGGCCGTGGATCGCGTCCGGTGCGGCATCGGCAAGAAAGCGCGCGAGATCCTTTGCTTGCGACGGACTTGCCGAGCGGCCAAACGTGTAGCTTAGTGTGATCGTATCAACGTGATCCATGTCCGAGTCTTTCGAAAAGGCCGGATCGACATAGAAAACGACGGGCATGTCGACCCTTTGATGTGGATCGAGACGCTCCTCGTTGAAGCAGAAGCACTGAATCTTGTTGAAGTAGATGCCGCTCGTTGGTGGCGTGACATTGAAGGTCGCATGTCCCACCGTCGCCTGATCGCTCAGGTTCTCGGCGCTGAAGAATACGAGCTTTTGTTCGCCGAGGTGAACGGTCACGGAGCGCTGTTCCGGCTCGAACCGCCACGGCAGGCCGGGCGATACGTTGCTATCGAAGGCAACCGTTACAGTTTTCTGTGACGTGCTTGCGGGATCGCCATAGGCTCTTTGCGTCGTTCCTCCGTAACCGGTTGCGCCGCAGAACGCTCGATACAATTCCGGCGAGTAGGCCACCAGGCCGCACATGATTGCCAAGGTGATGAAGCATGGTACGAGAACGTTCAGGTTCTTCCGACGGCGTGATTGCATTGTCGTCTCGCAGAAGTCGGGCGCCAGTCAACTACTGGCACTTCTCGACGATCTTGTGATTGTTACTGTTGGTGGTGAAGTAGAGATTCCGAGTTTCTCGGGAATTTAGCCAGAAGTGCGGCTCGGTGCGCGCGCGCTCGTTGTTGGAAGGATCGGAGCAGATGAAGACGTGATTGTCGCACCCGTTTCCCGATGCGACGCATGATCGGCCAGGAGCAGATGGCGGCGATACTCGTATTCGATCAAGCTGAAGCAGTCGCAGCTCAACTTCGACAGTCCGACGGCGTCTTCAACTGTTATGCAGCCTCGTCTGGTCGACAGGGTTCCTTCCTTCTGCAGGCCTTCAAGGCACTCCGTCACGCTGGCGCGCCGCACCCCTAGCAGTTCCGCCAACATCATGTGGGTGAGCGGCATGTTATCCGTGCCCAGCGAGCTGCGAGCGACGAGCAACCAGCGGACAAGCCTCTGTCTGAGATCGTGATAGGAATTGCAAGCTCCCGATTGCGAGGTCTGCACGAGGACGGCGGCCAGATATCGCTCCACGACTGAGCGCAAATACGGGAGATTCTCAAGGATCTTCGAGAAATCACTGGTTTTGACTCGTAACGCTTCCCCATCCACCTGAACGGTCCTGCGGTGCAGAGGCGCCGACTTGGCTGCAAGCAGAACTGGCGCGCCAACCAAGCCTTCCGACCCAATCAGCCAGACCTCGACAAATTTGTCCTGATCGACGCGAGCGGCCACCGAGACGAGTCCGCTTTCGACGAAATAGACGTACTCCATCGGCAGCCGGTAATGATGGAGGACCTGATGGCGACGGAGCTGAATGCGCTCGCAAACGCCGACAATGCCCGCGAGCTCATCAGCCGGGATCAGACGAAGCAGCTTGTTCCGAACCTCTTCCACCATTCGCTCTTTCGGTTGTCGTGCATAGCAACCATTGTGCTGGAGCGCCATCCGAGCGTATTGGCAGTTGCATAGACACACAAGTTTTGCCCCGACGCAGCATGTTGTCGCATGGGGATCTCAAATCTCGAAGTTCCTCTCGACCGACTAAAGTATGAAAAATGTGAGAGGGTCAGAGGCAATTGTTCGTTACGGTCGCTTTTCCGGAACGCGTAAGTACGCTAGCGTACAGTTCCTTCAGCGACGGGTCGGGGTCATTCGCTTTGCCGGCATTGTTGGATTCGTCGAGACGTGGGATGTAGAGCCGGCTGTTTCGGTGCTGCTATGAACTTTATGCTTGGCGTCACCGCTCTGCCGCACCTGCCGTCCGAGATCGTCGATGTCCGAAGAGCTGCTATCCGAGGAGGTCCGCGACTTGATTCTGCGGCATATCGATACAGTGGCTCAGCTGGAAGCCCTTCTGTTCTTGCGCGAGCGGCCGGCCGAGGAATGGGACGCGATCGCCGTTGCAAAACGCCTGTACGCACCACCCGCCGAAATGGGCGCTGCTCTCGCCGGACTTGCCAGCGCCGGATTCTTGAGGCGGCAGAATCAGCTTTATCGCTACGCTCCGACATCCAGCGACGGAGCGACGGTGGACGCGCTGGCGAAAGCCTATGCGCGTCAGCTGATTACCATTACCAATCTCATCCATTCGAAGCCGCGCGGTATCCGGGCGTTCTCGGACGCCTTTAAGTTTCGGAAGGACTAGGTCGCCCATGGCCGCGGCGATCTACAGTCTCTGTGCGATCACCAGCGCTTTGTGCGCGTGGTTACTCATTCGCGCTTATCGCGCGACCACCTCCCGCTTGTTGTTATGGAGTTCGATCTGCTTTGCCGGGCTTGTATTGAACAATGTGGCGCTCTGGATGGACAAGCTGGTGTTCCCTGCGACAGACCTCTCGATACTCAGGACGAGCATCGCGCTGTTGTCGACGCTGGTTCTTCTGTACGGCCTGATCTGGGAGGATTAGAGATGGAGCACGTCGCTGACATCTTGGCCGGCGCCGCAGCGACGGCATCGCTTGCGGTTGCCGGGTTCTTCGCAAAGTTCTGGCGCCGGACGCGGGATTCTCTCTTTCTGTTGTTTGCAGCAGCATTCACGATCGATGCGTTGGCACGTCTTGTGTTGAGTGCGGTTCAGGTCTCCGATACGGCCGAGCCCATCTATTATCTGCCGCGTCTCGTAATGTTTGGCCTGATCGCCGTTGCGATCGCTCGCAAGAATGCGCCAGGTAAAGGCGGATAGTTGAAGGCGCTGCCGAGCCCGATTATCGGCGTGGCCGCACGCGAGAATTCTAGCCACAAACCCTGTACGATCCCGTACCGATTGAGACTTCGGTCTGCTTTAGCGATTGCTCCATGCCAAACCATTAAGGAATATCGCTGATTGGGGGGCTCATGAACGAATCAAATCAATCCGTATTGCAATTTCCGCAAAGCCATTGCGTATTCTGCACGAATAAAACGCCGCATGTACATGAGCGGCTGGCAGTCAATGGAAAGCAGGTCGTGCGCTCGCTCTGTCTCATGTGCAAAAGAGAGCAGCCCAAAGAAAGATATGAAGCCTGATCCAGCTACGAAAGATCTCAGGGCAGGCGGAAAGAAGCGGCGGTATGAGCGCTATTGGAAATGTTCTGGACGAGCACGAACGTCGCGTAGCGGCAATTACGGCGATAGCTATCGAAGTCGGAGCCCTCGTTTTGAGTGAGAGCGCGGGCGAGCCAACGTCAACAGTCAATCCGAACGCTGAGAAGTTAGTTTATGCCAAGGCTTTCCGGGCCTGGGCAGATGGCGCAATTGAAGGAATTGCAGAAGATATATTCGAGACAGTGGGAGAGGTTCTGGATACCTAGAGTGGGACCAGCTAACGTGGGAAGGGCTGACTGACCATCAGCGGTTGGCGATCCAGGAGTGGCGTTGCGGCTTGTCCAATGATGGACTGGACCGACCGACGTGTCGCGGCGAGAAAGCGGCAGTCTACAACGCGCGGTGCTTGAAGCAGACCCCTCGCGCGAAGACCACGCGTCGACCTTGCTGCGCCAGGCGACATGGTCACGAATGCATTGGACCGGCTGATCGATAGGGTCTCGATCGCAAGCTAGGAGCTAAGAGGCAAAGCATCCTATTGATTGTATTGGAAAATAGCTGATGCCTAATCAGCGGGTCCTAGGTTCGAGCCCTGGTGCGCCGACCAAATAGCGGGTTGAAGCCAGTTCGTTTCTTCTCGCGCGCAGCCGGATCCGAGCCGAGGCGAGAAAACCTGCGAAGGCGAGTCGGCACGTTCCGATAATCAAATAAAAGCAACTGAAGTCAGTTCGCGAGCTGAAAAGGGAAACCGGCAAGCGCCGGCGCCTCGATCGCTACGACATCGTAGCGCGCGAACGGAAGGCGGCCGGGATTATTCCGCGCCAGCCAGTTGTTGGTGAGCCTGCGTACGATTGTGCCGCCGATCCACGACATCAGCACGTTATCGCGTGGCGGTCGCGATGCAGATTGCGCCAGTTCCCGACGGCGACGATCTTGCGCGCGGCGACAGCGCGAGCGTCGAGAGGAAGGTGCCGTCAGCGATCGTCGCAGGCGCGTGAGGAATTGTGCGGGAGAAAAAGATCGCGATCTGTTCTGAGAGCGGGGCGAAGCCAATGCTGGTGAGGGCTGTTGTCGCGCATGGCTCTCGCCCACCGCTTCGCCTGCTTCGGCGACGATGTCCGGCAAAATGGCAAGGGAGTTTGCGCTGCCACAAACATGAAAGAAGCGGGTGGAGCGATAGTACATTTGCAAAACGGGAAAGTCTCGGATGCCGCCCGGGCCAGACGATTTGGTGGATGAGGTGATGAGGAGCCATCCGGCGACGATACGAGCGTTCCTGGAGTTCAGAATGAGTTGCGTCGGCTGTCCGATCGCCTGTTTCCACACGGTCCTCGATGCGTGCGTTGAGCATGGCGTCGATTGCAACGAGTTCCTGCGGGCCTTGCGCAACGCGGCTCTTGGTCAGGCGGGTGGACGCCTCTGACGGGAAAAATCAGGGCGAAAGGTGGAGCCCGATTTGATCAAGGTCAAAAAGGCGCGACGGCGGATGATGAAGAATTGAGCAACGAGATCATAATCATTTCAGGGACGAAACCATGGCAGCGCCGACCCCGGTCGATCTCGACATCGTCGCCCAGATACCGGTCTTCAGCGGACTGAAGCCCGAGACGCTGGCGGTGCTTCTGGGCGAGGCCACCGTCCTCAACCTGCGGCAAGGGCGCGCATTGTTTCGGCAGGGTGAGCAGGCGCAGGCGTTCTTCGTCATCATGGAGGGCTGGATCAAGCTCTATCGCGTCACGCCCGCCGGCGATGAGGCCGTCCTCAACGTGCTGACTCGGGGCGAGAGCTTCGCCGAAGCGGTTACGTTCACGTCCGGCCGCTATCCCGCAACGGCCAGCGCTGTTACTCTGGCCAAGGTGATGATGATCCCTGCGGATCACGTCGTGAACTGCATTCGAGAGATGCCCGACGTCGCGATCGCGATGATCGCCTCGACCTCGCAGCATCTGCAACGGATGGTCCAGCAAATCGAGCAGCTGATGGCGCACAGCGCAACGCAGCGGGTCGCCGAGTTCCTGGTCTCGCTCGCGCCCCGTGCCAAGGGGCCGTGCCGGATCACGCTACCTTACGATAAGTCATTGATTGCCGGCAGGCTCGGCCTCAAGCCGGAATCGCTGTCGCGCGTGTTCGCCAAGTTGCGCGCCGCCGGCGTCGACGTGCACGCTTCCACCGTGGAGGTGCGCGACATGGCGCAACTCTGCAAGCTGGTGGCATGCGATCGGACCATGGCGCGTTGTCCCGTCAAGCCGAGGCCGATCTGCGCCCAGCCGCCGCGCCCGCTCGATCTTGACTCTAAATCGATGCTTGCCGGAGCAGGCTCCTGATCCTCGGTAGGATGCTCTCGCGCCAGGCCGCGGTGCCGAATTTCCGTTCGACGATCTCGTGGTCGGACACCACCAGCCACAGCGGTACGCCATCGCTGCGCTTTAGTTCGCCGCGATAGCTGCGCAGCTCGTCCGGCCAGTTTTCGTCGGCCAGCACGTCGGCGAGATGCGGTGACTTGACCTCGCGATAGCGGACGCGATGAAACTCCGCCGACGCTAGAAAGCTGGCGCCGTCTCCCATCTGCCAGGCGCGGCAGGGTGCGCAATCCTCGGCGCCGACATAAAGCAGCATGATGTCATGCGCGCGCGCCGGTCGGCCGAAATAGTCATCCCAGGCGACCACCATTGCGCCTGCGATGACCGCGATCAGCACGCTGGCGCCCACAAGCCGACGGCCGCGTTGCAGCAAATTGCGATCGTGCTCGGCGTCGGTCGGTGGCTCCATGACGCCATTATTTCTGTTGCGCGCTGCGCCATCCTTAACCGCGGTCAAGGATCGCTGCGGCGGAGCACGTAAATTTGACGCGACATCACCGATGGAGTCTGCCGATGCCGCCCATTCAAACCGATGCGCCGAAGCAGGGCCGCGCCGAGCGCGTCCCGGTGATGCAGCGCATTCTAGATAATCCGTTCCTGCTGCTGTTCCTGGGGATCACGCTGCCGACCGTGCTCTACGTGATCTGGGGGGTCATGGAAGTCGCTTCCATTCCGCTGGCCAAATAAAGCGGCAGCCGAGTGTCGCGGCGCGCGTCGCCCTATCGTCAACACAGGAAACATCGATCATGGCTGCCACACCTCCCGAGCAACGGATCTGGTGGAATGAACCCATCGAACGGGTCGAACTGATCTGGATCTTCATAGCCTTCCTGTGGGGGCTGTTCATGTTCGGCTTCATGATCGCCTGGCACTTCATCGGCCAGCAGAACCTGAGCAAGGAAGCCTATCGTATCGCGCCGACCGCCTACGAGCAGAAGGTCGAGAACTTCGCCAAGCTGTTTCAGGTGCGCGAGGAGCAGGGCATCCCTGTGGTCAAACCGAAACCGGGAGCCGACGTCTACCTGCTTGCCCGCCTGTGGCAGTGGTGGCCGATCCTCGAGCTGGAGAAGGGCCAGAGCTACCGCATCCATCTCTCCTCGATCGACTGGCAGCACGGCTTCTCGCTGCAACCGACCAACATCAACATCCAGGTTCATCCCGGCTACGAGCACGTCATCTCGCTGACGCCGACCGAAAGCGGCGCCTTCGGAATCGTGTGCAACGAGTTCTGCGGAATCGGTCACCACACCATGACCGGCAAGATTTACGTCACCGACAAGAAGCAGGCCGCGGCCGATCAGCGCCTGGCCGAGCAGAGGTAGCAACATGACCGCTGAAACCGTCATCGGAGCCGTCGGCCGCCAGGCCGAATTCCGCACCTGCCAGTACACCGGGCTGAAGGTCGACACGGCGGCGCAGACCCTGATCAAGGCCAACGCCGTCGCCGCGGTCGTCTTCCTGGCGATCGGCGGCCTGATGGGCCTCCTGGTCGCGCTGACTCGCTGGCCGGCCGTGCATCTGTTGCCGGCTGACTGGTTCTACCTGATCCTGACCGGGCACGGCGCCAACGTGCTGCTGTTCTGGATCATCTTCTTCGAGATCGCGGTGCTCTACTTCGCTTCCGCGGTCCTGCTCAATTGCCGTCTGGCGACGCCGAAGCTCGCCTGGCTGGGCTTCGTGCTGATGGTGGTCGGCGCGCTCATGACCAACGTGACGGTGCTGCAGGGCGATTCCAGCGTGATGTTCACCTCCTACCCGCCGATGCAGGCCAAGCCGAACTTCTATCTCGGTATCGTCCTGTTCGCGGTCGGCGCGCTGATCGGCTGCATCATCTTCTTTGCGACGCTGGTGATCGCGAAGGAGGAGGGGGCCTATGAGGGCTCGATTCCGCTGGTGACCTTCGGCGCGCTGACGGCTGCGATCATCGCGGTGTTCACCATCGCCACGGGCGCGATCATCCTGATCCCGACCTGGCTGTGGTCGCTTGGCCTGATCTCAGACATCGATCCGCTGATGTACAAGGTCGTGTGGTGGGCGATGGGCCATTCCTCGCAGCAGATCAACGTCTCGGCCCATGTCTCGCTGTGGTACCTGATCGGCGCTCTGCTGGTCGGCGCCAAGCCGCTGAGCGAGAAGGTCAGTCGTACCGCGTTCCTCATGTACATCCTATTCCTGCAGCTCGCCTCGGCGCACCACCTCCTCGCCGAGCCCGGCCTCGACGCGAGCTGGAAGATCGTCAACACCAGCTACATGATGTACCTGGCGGTGATGGGCTCGATGATCCACGGCCTGACCGTACCGGGATCGATCGAGGCGGCGCAGCGCCGCAACGGCTTCAACCGCGGCGTGTTCGAATGGCTGCGCAAGGCGCCGTGGGGCAATCCGGCGTTTTCAGGCATGTTCCTGTCGCTGATCTTCTTCGGCTTCATCGGCGGCATCTCCGGCGTCGTGCTCGGCACCGAGCAACTCAACGTGCTCATGCACAACACCATCTACGTGCCCGGCCATTTCCATGGCACGGTGGTGGCCGGCACCACGCTGGCCTTCATGGCGGCGACCTATCTCGTGCTGCCGCTGATCTTCCAACGCGAGATTGTCTGGCCGAAGCTTGCCAAGATCCAGCCCTATCTGTTCGGGATCGGTGCCGCCGGTATCTCGCTGTTCATGATGGGCGCCGGCACGCTGGGCGTGGCGCGGCGGCACTGGGACATCACCTTCAGCGACGCCAACCTGTCCTTCGCCTATTCAGCGGGGGCCTTCCTGATGATGGGGCTGAACGGCATCTTTGCGGTGATCGCGGCGATCGGCGGCATCATCTTCGTCCTGGTCGTCGTCGGCACCGTGCTGTTCGGCGAGAAGATCGAGAGCGGGCACAAGCTGACCTTTCCGCTGCATTCGGGCGGCGGCGCCGTCGCTTCGCATTACGGCAGCGAGGGCACGGTCAAGCTTCCGGGCACCATCATCCTGGTCGGGATCTTCTTCGTCTGCTTCGTCCTCTACTACTTCATCAACTGGAAATATCTTTCGGAGCTGTGGCTGTTCCGGTGATGGCCGTGGTCATGCGAGAGGGTAACAACATGCGTGCGACGGCGGCGACGGCGGTCTCGCTCCTCAAGCTCAGGATCGGCGTCGCCATCGCGGCCAGCGCGCTGGCCGGGGTCGCGGTCGCGAGCGGGCCGGCATTGTCCTGGTGGCAGGTTCTCGCCCTGTCGCTTTCGATCCTCGGCGCATCCGGTGCTGCGGGCGCCTTCAATCACTACTACGACCGCGACCTCGATCGCCTGATGGCGCGCACCCGCAACCGCCCGTTCGCCAGCGGCGCGTTCGGAGAGAGCATATGGTGGCCGGTGGCGTTCGTCGGCCTGCTTGCCGTGTCCCTCGGTCTTGCCTCGCTCACGGTCGGCCACATCGCTGCGGCCTACGTCTTCCTCGGCGCCTTTACTTACGGCATCGTCTACACCGTGTGGCTGAAGCGGCGCAGCACCTGGAACATCGTGGTCGGGGGGCTTGCCGGGAGCTTCGCCGTGCTGGCAGGAGCGGCCGCGGTCGATCCGTCGCCGCAGGTGGTGCCGACTGTGCTGGCGATCGTGCTGTTCCTGTGGACGCCGCCGCATTTCTGGAGTCTCGCGGCCGCCAAGGGGCAGGACTACGCCCGGGCGGGGATTCCGATGCTGCCGGTGGTGACGCCCGCGCGCGCCTGGACCATGGCGATCCTCGCCCATTCCGTGGCGTTGGCGCTGATCGCGTTGGTGCCGCTCTGGTTCGGCCAGGGGATTCTCTACGGCATCGGCGCAGCCGCTGGCGGCTCCTACTTCGTCTTGACCAGCATCCGGCTCTATCGCGACCCGTCGAAGGCCAACGCGATGGCCAATTTCTTCGCTTCGCTGCTGCAGCTTGGCCTGCTGGTCGCGGGCGCGTTGCTGGCCGGCGCGGCCGGGTATTGGTCATGACTCGCGGGTGTGCCGCGCTGGGGCTGGTCGCGATGCTGACCTGCTTGTCGGTCGCATCCGCTCGAGGCGCGCCCGCCTCGCCGGCACTCGATCCGGGCGCGGCGATCACCGCCGGCGAACGGGCGCTCGGACGCGTGATCGGTGACCATCGTCTCGTGGACACGACCGGTGCCCCGCTCTCCTTGCGCGACTATCGCGGCAAGCCGCTCGTCATCAGTCTGGTCTATTCGTCCTGCAGCTCGGTCTGTCCGCCGACAACCCAGCATCTGATCGACGCGGTCAACGAGGCGGGCCGCGTCTTCGGGCTGGGGCGCTTCGCCGTGCTGACCGTGGGCTTCGATGCGCGCAACGACACCGTCGTGCGCATGGCGCAATTCGCCTCGATGCAGGGCATCAAGCTCCCGAACTGGCGCACCGCCAGCGGCGATGCCGCGACCATCGAGGCGCTGCTGAACGATCTCGGCTTCAGCTACCGGGCCGTCGCCGGCGGCTTCGACCATCCGACCCAGACCACGATCGTGGACAGGGACGGCAAGGTCTACCGGCACGTCTACGGCGACGACTTTCCCTTCACGATGTTCATGGAGCCGATGAAGGACGTGGTCTACGGCACCATGACGCCGTTTTCGTTTGAGGGGCTGCTCGACCGCATCCGCTTCATCTGCACCGCCTACGATCCCGGGTCGCGCCGCTACCGCTTCGACTACGGGCTGGTGTTCGGTGGCGCCATCGCCGCGTTCTCCCTGCTCGCCATGGGCGGTCTGATCTTGAGGGAATGGATGCGTTCGGCGCAGGCATGAGCGGCGGGGTCGGATGAAACGGGTGATCTTGTGATTGGCGCGATCCGCAGCGCTCTCCGCACGGGCTTCGGCCTGATCGAACGTCCGTTCGATCGGCTGTTCTCGCCTGCGCTCAATCCTCTGGCGCAGCTCGGCGCGCTCGGCTTCTTCTTCTTCTGGATCGTCGCCGTCAGCGGCATCTACCTTTTCATCTTCTTCGACACCGGCATCGAGCGCGCCTATCAGTCCGTGGAATATCTCAGCCGGGACCACTGGTTCCATGCGGGGGTGATGCGCAGCTTCCACCGCTACGCCTCCGACCTCTTGGTGGTCATGGTCGCGGTCCACCTGCTGCGCGAATTCGCCTACGACCATTACCGCGGCGTCCGCTGGTTCTCCTGGTTCACCGGGCTGCCGATCATCTGGCTGCTCTATGCCTCGGGCATCACCGGGTACTGGCTGGTCTGGGACAAGCTCGCGCAATATGTCGCACTGGTCTCCTCCGAATTGCTGGACTGGCTTCCGGTGTTCGGCGAGCCGATCGCGCGCAACTTCATCGCCACGGGGACGCTGACCAGTCGCTTCTTCTCGCTGATGGTGTTCATGCACGTCGCGGTGCCGTTGTTCCTGCTGTTCATCATGTGGGTGCACATCCTGCGAATCTCGCGACCGAAGGTGAACCCGCCGCGTGCGCTCGCGCTGTTGTCGCTCGCCGCGCTGCTGGCGGTCTCGATCTGGAGACCCGCACTCTCGCAAGGCCACGCCGACCTCGCGAAAGTGCCGGCGGCGGTCGGCATCGACTGGCTATACCTGCCGCTCTATCCCTTGACCACGCTTTGGGGCAACGGCGCGGTATGGGCGTTCCTCGGCGCCTTCTCGTTGATGATCGCGCTGATGCCGTGGCTGCCGCCGCTGCGGCGCGCCAGGGCGGTCGAGGTTCATCTCGACCATTGCAACGGCTGCGCGCGCTGCGCGGAGGATTGTCCTTATGAGGCGATCCGCATGGTCAACAGGACCGACGAGCTGCCGTTTCCGACGCAGGCGCAGGTCAATCCCTCGCTCTGCGTATCCTGCGGCATCTGTGTCGGCTCCTGCCCGTCGTCGACGCCATTCCAGCGCACCGCGGATCTGCAAACCGGGATCGACTTGCCCGAATATCCATTGAAGAATCTGCGCGAGAAGGTCGTGGCGACCGCCACCGGCCTGTCCGGGGCAGGTCGTGTGCTGGTGCTGGCGTGCGAACACGGGGCCGCCGCCGGGCGGCTGGATGGAACCGTGGTACTGCCATGCGTGGCCATGGCTCCGCCGTCCCTGATCGACTTCATCCTCAGCCGAGATCTTGCCGACGGCGTGGTCGTGGCCGGCTGCGCCGAGAGCGCCTGTTACAACCGGCTCGGGGTCAAATGGACCGAGGAGCGTTTTGCCGCGCAACGCGATCCCTATTTGCGTGCCCGCGTGCCGCGCGACCGGATCGCGACGATCTGGGCTTCTGCGCTGGAGGTGCGCAGGGCGGAAGTGGAGATCGCGGCCTTTGTCGCAGAAATGGCCGGAAAGCCTCCGCTGCGCATGCGTTCTCCGCTGCCAGCCAGCGCCGCCGCGAAATCCGGTGAGACGCGCGAGCCGGCCGAGGCGAGGACCAAGTCATGAGCGGGGCGCTGCGCACGGCCGGTCGGTTCGTGGTCATCCTGGCGCTGTTCGCCGGCGTCGCCGTGTTGTCGAACTGGCCAGTCTACCACCAGATCTCCGACAATTCGGGCGCGGTGCTCCTGACCTTCGTGCACGGCGCCGACCGCAGGGGTGAGTGCCGCAGGCTCAGCCCCGAGGAGATCGCGAAGCTGCCGCCGAACATGCGGCGGGTGCAGGACTGTCCGCGCGTTCGCCGCGCGATCCATGTCGAACTCGACGTCGACGGCCGCAGCATCTTCCGGGCCGACCTCCCGCCCACGGGGATCGCGGGCGACGGACCGTCCAAGGTCTATCAGCGCTTCGTGCTGCCGGCCGGAAAGTACGACGTCGACGTGCGGATGCGCGATTCCGCGCGCGCCGAGGGCTTCGACCACGAGCATCGCGAGACTGTGACGGTGGCGCCGTCGCAGCTCCTCGTCATCGACTACCGGCCTGAAAGCGGCGATTTCATCTTTCGGTGAGGAGAGCGTCATGGGCCTGTTGCACTGGGAAGACCGCTACAGCGTCGGCGTTGCGGCCGTGGACCACGAGCACCGAGAGCTGATCGAGCTGATCAACCGCCTCCATGCCGAGGCGACCGCGCAGCGTTCCAAGGACGCGGTGATCGGCTTCTTCGGCGACCTGTTCAAGGCGATCTCGTCGCATTTCGCGCTGGAGGAGCGCTTCATGCGCGAGCACGGCTACGACCAGCTCGTCCAGCACAAGAACGACCATGAGCGCCTGCTGGACGAGATCCGCGACCTCATGGAGGACTACGAAGCCAGCTCCAGGTTCGACGACCGCCTGCTCGCGAACGCGCTGGATGCCTGGTTCTCCCGGCATTTCGAAACCCATGATGCCCGATTGCACAAGGCGCTTGGCGCGCATTAGGGACCACGCAACCAGGTTCAACCCCGGAGATGAAGACATGAAACGGATATTGACCGCCATCGCCGTCGTCGCTGCGTCAGTGAGCGCAGCGGCCGCGGAGGACGTCGCTGCCGGTGCCACCGCGTTCAAGAAATGCGTGAGTTGCCACGACGTCGGCCCGACCGCGAAGAACAAGGTTGGGCCCGTCCTCAACGGCCTCGACGGCCGCAAATCGGGATCGATCGCGGGCTACAGCTATTCCGATGCGAACAAGAACTCGGGCATCACCTGGGACGAGGCGAACTTCCTGGACTACATCAAGGACCCCAAGGCCAAGGTGCCCGGCACCAAGATGGTGTTCGCCGGCATCAAGACCGAGGCTGAGGCCAAGAATCTCTGGGCCTACCTCAAGCAATACGACGCCGAGGGCAAGGCCAAGTAGTCGTCGCGGACGCAAGCCGCGGCGGAATCGTCGTTCAACCGGCGATGCCGTCATGCGGTGCTTTGGACCAGCGCAGCCGGCGGCCATCCATGTCGACAGCCCAGATGGTGACATCCTCAAGTCTGGGCAGCAGCGTCCGAATCTCGTCTGCCGACGCAATGGAGAGCGCGGTCGACAGCGCGTCGGCGACGGCTGCGGATGCGTGGTGCACGGTGATCGTGCGCCAATGCGCCGCGCTGCGGCCGCTGCGCGGGTCGAACAGATGATGCGCGGCGCCGTCGGCTCCCAGCACGCAGCCCGAGCCTTCCGACGTCGCCAGCGCGCCCCGCGCGAGCCGGATGGGCGCGGCATCCCGGCGTGCGACCAGCCAGGGCGATCCGTCGCGCCGCGGCGTCAGGGCGCGCTGCTCGCCAAGGTCGACCAGGATGTTGGTGAGGCCCTTCGCAGCGAGCAGTTCTACCACGCGATCGGTGACATAGCCCTGGCCGAGGCCGTTGAGCGTGAGACGCTGGCCCTCGCCGAGACGCAACGCGTCCCGCGCGAGCCGGATCCTGCGCCAGTCCACCGTCTGCCGAGCCAGCGCAATCACGTCATCGGGCGGCAGACCGGTGTGGTTGCGATTTCCGAACCAATCGACATGCGCTTCCCAGAGCGCCTGAACGGTTGGATCGAACAGCCCATTCGTGAGGTCGGCGACGCCCAGTGCCAGCGCCAGCGCGCGGTGCAGGTCGCCGCTCGGCTCCTCCAGCCGGCCCTCGCGGTTGAGGCGTCGCAACTCCGAGGCGTCGCGGAACAGGCTTAGCGCATTCTCCAGGCGTTCGATCTCCGCCTCGACCAGATCGACCACCTCGCGGGCGGTCTCGGCCGCTATCCCGTTGAACAGGATGCGCGCATCGGCGCCCACCGCCGTCCCTCGCCATTCGTAGTCGGCGGTCGCGGGACGGGCATGGCCCGCGACCGCACCGGCGGCTGCGGCTGCGAAGATGGTGATGGCGCGGCGGCGTGTCGGATGAACAGGAAGCATCGTCCTCCCTCACGAATTCCAGGGCGGCGCGGGCTGCGACAGCGGCTGGCGCCGCTGCGCGCGTTTCTTCAGGTGCAGGCAGACGTCCTGGTCGAAATAATTGGCCTGGCATTTCAGGCAATAGATGCATTCATTGGGGTTGATCTGGCCGAGCGGATGGATCGCCTGCACGGTGCAGCGCCGCGCGCAGACATGGCATTCGCTGCCGCATTCCCGGTAGCGCTTGAGCCATTCGAACATGCGCATGCGCGCGGGAATCGCCAGCGCCGCGCCGAGCGGGCAGAGATAGCGGCAATAAAAGCGCTCGACGAACAGGCCGGCGAGCAGCAGCAGTCCTGCGTAGAGCCCGAACGGCCACTCCCGCAGGAACTTCATCGTGATCGCGGTCTTGAAAGGCTCGATCTCGGCAAGCTGGAACGCCGCCAGGATCGAGCGCAGCGAGATAGCCAGAATACCGAGGAACACGACATACTTGATCATCCACAGCCGCTCGTGCAGCCCGAACGGAATTTCGATCTGCTTGATGCCGAGGCGCCGCGCGACCTGGTTGGTCAGCTCCTGTAGCGTGCCGAACGGACAAAGCCAGCCGCAGAATACGCCGCGTCCCCAGAACAGGATGCTGAGCGCGACGAAGCTCCAGAGCATGAACACCAGGGGGTCGAGCAGGAACAATTCCCAGCGGAAGCCGGAGAGCAATGCGTGGATGAAGGTCAGGACGTTGACGACCGAAAGCTGGGCGTTGGCAATGAAGCCGAGGAAGACCAGCGTCAGCAGCATGTAGCCGGTGCGCAGCCGATAGTAGAAGACGCCGTGCGCCGTCACCGTATCCTGGAAGATCAGGATCGCCGCAAGCACCGTGAGCATGGCGCCGAGCAGACCGATCTCGTAGCGGCGTGCCCACCAGATGTCCTGCCACAGGGTTTGCGTCGACGCGGGCGCGGCTGCAGCCGTTGCGACCTTGCCCGCCGCTGCCGGCGGCGCGGCGGCGATGAGATAGCGCTCCGGAATCCGGTACGCCAGCGAGACCACCGCGGGCCCGTGCGGCACCGAACCGGCGCCGAGGTCGAGATCGAGACGGAACGGTCTTGTCGAATCGAAGCCGCCGGCTTGCGGAATCCGGAACACCGCGATCTCGCGCAATTCGGGCGCGCCGGCGGCATGCAGGGACTCGACCGCAGTATGATCGGACGGCTTCAGACGGAACGTGCGGTTGTCCTGGACGAGTTCGATGCGGGTGAATGTTCCGGTCTGGCGCCACTCGGTGCCCTTGAACGAATAGAGCCCGCTGGCGCCGATCAGGATGAGGTCGTCCTCCGGCCCGATCTTGCCGAGCTCGCTCTCGTAGATGCGCTGGCCGAGCAGGCTCTCGCCGATCGGCGGCGGCGTCGCCAGCGCAAGCCATAGGTCGATGAACGGCTTTTCGGGCTCGCTGTCCTGCGTGGCCAGCAGCTTGGCTGCTTCGCCGCGCGACACCAGCCGGTGCTGCACCGCGCCTTCGGCGAGCAGCGATGGCCACGGCGACCGCCGCAGCGTCTCACGATCGAGACGCACGGCGCGGTCGGGCGCCATGCTGCGACTACGCAGCACGCTACGTGCCGAGCGCACGATTGCGTCCCGGATGACGGTGCTGGTGATGGTGGCGCCGGCGACTGCGTGCGGGCCGCGGGCGAGCTCGTCGGAAGGCTTCAACGCGGCGCCGGCGCGCACGTCGAAGCCGCGGAAGCCGGCGACATAGGCCGCGAGCGCGTCGCGTGGAATGCCGATCACCAGGATCGGCTCCTCGTGAGCGACGATCTCCGCGCCGACGATGATCCCCTCCGGGGTGACGGCGGCGACGATGTCGAGTGGGCGGCCCGCGTAGCCGACCGATCCGGACACGTCGAGGCTTGAGAAAGCATAGCCGAGCACGCGTCCATCCTTGGCCCTCACGCTTGCGGCGGGTGGGGTGCCTTCGGCGCGCTCGACGGTGGCAGGCTCGGCGAAGAACGTCTCGGCACGGCCGAGATCGGCCGCCTGTGTGCTGCACATTGCGAGCAGAAGCATCGCCATTGCGCGCAGGCCTTGCAAGGCAACAGGACCGATGGTGACGATCGACGTTCGCATGGCTCGGGATCAGGCAGGGTTCGGCCATCACCGCATTGAGGTATGTCAATCCCGGTCTTAACCGCGGTCAAGGCGAAGCTGCTGCATTCTAAGGCATAAGGCTCCATCGGGATTTTCACGCTGGAGGAATGTGATGCGAGGCCGAGCTTCTCTGCTAGCGATGCTCACCGGCGGCGCCGCCGCTGCCGCTCTGATGTTGGGTGCAATGACGGAGGGCTTCGCTCAGCAGCCGGCACCGAGTCCGAAACCTGCTGACGTGCAGCAGCACAAGACCACGCCGGGCGGCCAGTATCAGCCGAGGCTCGACGTTCTCGGCGACAAGCCGGTGGAACAGCCGGGCACCAAACCGGGTGATCCCAATCTGACCAAGGCCGAGTTCGAGAAGGCCAGCCGCATCTATTTCGAGCGCTGCGCTGGTTGCCACGGCGTGCTGCGCAAGGGCGCGACCGGCAAGCCGCTGACGCCCGATCTCACCAAGAAGCTCGGTTTCGATTATCTGCGCGACTTCATCACCTACGGCTCGCCCGGCGGCATGCCCAACTGGGGCACTTCGGGAGACCTCCAGGCGACAGACATCGAGTTGATGGCGCGCTATCTGCTCAACGAGCCGGCGCAGCCGCCGGAGTTCGGCCTGAAAGAGATGAAGGAGAGCTGGAAGGTTCTCGTGCCGGTTGCCCAACGGCCGACCAAGAAGATGAACAAGCTCGATATCGACAACCTGTTCTCGGTGACGCTGCGCGATGCCGGCGAGATCGCGCTGATCGACGGCACCACCAAGAAGATCGAGTACGTCCTGAAGTCGGGCTACGCGGTGCACATCTCGCGCATGTCGGCGTCCGGTCGCTACCTCTACATCATCGGGCGCGATTCGAAGCTCAACCTGATCGACCTCTGGATGGACCCGCCACAGACGGTGGCCGAGCTGAAGATCGGCACCGAGGCGCGCTCGGTGGAGACCTCGAAGTTCAAGGGCTACGAGGACAAGTACGCGATCGCCGGCTCCTACTGGCCGCCGCAATACGTGCTGATGGACGGCGCCACGCTCGAGCCGATCAAGGTGGTCTCGACCCGCGGCATGACCGAAGATACGCAGGAGTATCACCCGGAGCCGCGCGTCGCCTCGATCGTCGCCTCGCACTACAACCCCGAATTCGTCGTAAACGTCAAGGAAACCGGGCAGATCCTGCTGGTCAACTACAAGGACCTGAAGAATCTGAAGGTGACCGCGATCGAAGCCGAGCGCTTTCTGCATGATGGCGGTTTCGACAAGACCGGCCGCTACTTTCTGGTCGCCGCGAACGCCCGCCACAAGATCGCGATCGTCGACACCAAGGAGGACAAGCTCGTCGGCGTAGTCGAGTCCCAGGGCCAGACCCCGCACCCGGGGCGCGGTGCGAACTTGGAGCATCCGAAGTTCGGACCGGTGTGGGCGACGAGCCACCTCGGAAGCGAGACGATCTCCTTCATCGGCACCGATCCCGAGAAGCACAAGGATCAGGCGTGGAAGGTCGTGCAGACAATCGAGGGGCAGGGCTCCGGCTCGTTGTTCATCAAGACGCATCCGAAGTCGGAAAACCTCTACGTCGACACGCCCTTGAATACGGACGCGGAGATTTCCTCTTCGGTCGCGGTGTTCAAGATCAAGGACCTGGCCAAGGAGAAGCCCGAGTACAAGGTGCTTCCGATCGGACAGTGGTCCGGCATCTCCGAAGGCGCGCGTCGCGTGGTGCAGGGCGAGTTCAACAAGGATGGCACCGAGATCTGGTTCTCCGTCTGGAACAACAAGGTCCAGGACTCCGCGATCGTCGTGGTCGACGACAAGACGCTGACGTTGAAGACGGTCATCCGCGACAAACGGCTGATCACGCCGACCGGCAAATTCAACGTCTACAACACCCGCAACGACGTCTACTGATGGGTCACGAGAGGACGCGGCGACCTTGGTCGCCGCATCCTCCCACTCTGTGAAAGCGACCAAAGCGGAGCGGCTCATGGCTGTCGGGAAGGTCTATCTGGTCGGCGCCGGTCCCGGCGATCCGGAGCTGCTCACGCTGAAGGCGGTGCGCGCCATCGGCGAGGCAGATGTCGTCGTCTACGACCGGCTGGTGCCGCCGGCGATCCTCGACACCATCGCCGACGGCGTTCTCCGGATCAGTGTCGGCAAGCAGCCTGCGCACCACCCGGTGCCGCAGGACGAGATCAACGGAATTCTCGTGCGGCTCGCGCGCGCCGGCCGCACGGTGGTGCGACTGAAGGGCGGCGATCCTTTCATCTTCGGACGCGGCTCGGAGGAGGCCGCGGAATTGGAGGCCGCCGGGATTCCCTATGAGGTGGTTCCGGGCATCACCGCCGCGCAAGGCTGCGCCGCGGCGGTGCGGGTCCCGCTGACCCATCGCGGGCTCGCCTCGGGAGTGCGCTTTGTAACTGGCCATCGCAAGGCCAACGAGCCGCTCGACCTGGATTGGCGGAGCCTCGCTGACCCCGAGACCACGCTCGTGGTCTATATGGGCCTCGCCAATCTCGAGGAGATCGTCGGGAAGTTGGTCGCTGAAGGCTTGCCGGCAAACACTCCGGCGCTTGCGATTTGTCAAGGAACGACTCCCCAGGAGCGGCGAGTATGCACGCATCTGGAGACCCTTCCGATGGCGTTGAAGGATGCTTCCTTCAACGGGCCGGTTCTCTTCATCATCGGAAGGGTCGCCGCGATCGCCATGAAGCGTAGCGAGCGGAGCGATGCAAGAACGACCGAGGCGATTTCAGTTGTGGCCTAGCCTCGCATTGGCCTCGGTCGCTGCGATCGCGCCTGCGGTCGCGGCGAGGGCGGGCGGTGACGCCGCGCGGCTGGCGAGCCTGGTACGGCAGGATTGCGGCTCGTGCCATGGATTGACGCTCAAGGGCGGTCTCGGCAAGCCGCTCACGCCCGAGCATCTGCAATCCTGGAGCCGTGACCAACTCGTCGGCATCATTCTCGACGGCGTGCCGGGCACGCCGATGCCGCCCTGGCGTCCGCTGCTCAGCGAGCCCGACGCGCGATGGATCGCGGAAAGGCTGCAGCAAGGAGATCTGCCGTGACCCTGAGGCTCATTCTGACCTTGTTGCTGATGATGCCCGCCTTCGCCCGCGCCGACGGGCTGCGCGGCACCGGCAATCTCGGGCTCGTCATCGAGCGCGCGACCGGATCGGCGCTGATCGTCGATACCGGGGAGCGCAAGGCGATCGGCCGCGTCGAGGGGCTCGGCGATCTCTCGCATGCCTCCGCAGTGTTCCCGCCAGACCAGCGTTACGCCTACGTGTTCGGCCGCGACGGCGGCCTGTCCAAGGTCGATCTGCTCACCGCCACGATCGCCCGGCGGATCGTGCAGGCGGGAAATTCGATCGGCGGCGCCATCTCCGACGACGGCGCGCTAATCGCGGTGTCGAACTATGAGCCGGGCGGCGTGCGGGTATTCGACGCCAGGACGCTCGATCCGATCGCCAGCATTCCCGCCGTCGGCGCCGACGGCAGGACGTCGAAGACGATCGGGCTGGTCGATCTGCCGGGGCGGCGTTTCGCTTGGGCACTTTATGACGCCGGCGAGATCTGGATTGCGGATCTGACCAACGTCGAGGCACCCGCGGTCACGCGGCTGACCGATGTCGGCAAGCTGCCCTATGACGGCAACGTCACGCCCGACGGACGGCACTATCTCGCCGGCCTGTTCGGAGAGGACGGCGTTGTTCACGTCGATACCTGGCAGCAGCCGCTCAAGGCCGAGCGCATCCTCGACGGCTACGGCCGCGGCGAACAGCAATTGCCGGTCTACAAGATGCCGCACCTGGAGGGCTGGGCCGCGGTCGGCGACAAGCTGCTGCTGCCGGCGGTCGGGCATCACGAACTGATCGCCGTCGATCTGCGCAAGTTCACCGAAGTGGGCAGGGTGGCGACGCATGGCCAGCCGGTGTTCGCGGTGGCGCGGCCTGACGGCCGCCATGTCTGGGTCAACTTCGCCCATCCGCTCAACGACACCATCGAGGTCGTCGACACTGAGAGCCTCGAGGTGATCCATCGCCTGACGCCCGGGCCGGCCGTGCTGCACATGGAGTTCACGCCACGTGGTAACGAGGTCTGGGTCTCCGTGCGCGATGCCGACCGCATCGACGTCTATGACGCCGCCTCCTTTGCCAAGAAGGCGGAGATTCCGGCGCAGAAGCCGTCCGGCATCTTCTTCACCGCACGCGCGACGAGGATCGGACAATGACGCCGACGCCCACCGAGCTCAGCTTGATCGATCGCTGGCAGCATGATTTCCCGCTGGTCGAGAAGCCCTTCACGGTGGTCGGCCGCTCGGCGGCCCTGGACGCGCAGGAGACCATCGACGTATTCCGCCGCATGCAGCGCGGCGATCTGATCTCGCGCATCGGCGCGGTGGTTCGCCCGAACACGGTGGGTGCCAGCACGCTTGCCGCCATGCAGGTGCCGACGGATCGGCTGGAGGAGGTAGCGGCCATCGTCAGCCGGGAGGCGCTGGTCACCCACAATTACGAGCGAGAGCACGACCTGAATCTGTGGTTCGTCGTCGCCGGTATCGACCCCTACGCGGTCGCTGCCACGATTCAGAGCATCGAGGAGCGGTGCGGTGTTGCCGCGATCGCACTGCCGATGCTCCAAGCCTATCATCTCGGCCTCGGCTTTCCACTCGGCGGGCCGCGGCGGCAAAAGAACGGGGCCGCAAGCTCGGCCGGGGAGTATCATCCCGATCCACGCGATCGCAGCATCCTTGCCGCAATCGAGAACGGGCTGCCGCTCGTCGAGCAACCCTATCATGCAGTCGCGGATCGGCTTGCGCTCGATCAGGCCGTGGTGATCTCTCGCCTCGAGCATCTCGTGGCTGCGGGTGTCGTGACGCGGTTCGGCTGCGTCGTCCGGCACGACAAGCTCGGCTTCAGGGCCAACGCAATGGCCGTGTGGGATATTCCCGACGAGGCCATCGACGGCGTCGCCGCGACGTTCGCACGACATCCCGCCGTGACGCTGTGCTACCTTCGTCCGCGCTGGCTTCCGCTCTGGCCCTACAATCTCTTCTGCATGGTGCATGCGAAGTCGCGGCCCGATGCCTATGCCGCCATCGACGAGCTCAATCTGCTGGCCGACACCGGCCTGAAGCGGCAGGCCGTTCTGTTCTCGAAACGCTGTTTCAAGCAGCGCGGGGCGGTGTTCTCCCGGGGCGAGGGAGCAAACTGATGCGTTCTCTGGATCCGACCGAACGCGCTGTCGTCAACGGCCTGCAAGGCGGCTTTCCGCTGACCGAGCGGCCATTTCGCGATGCCGGCGCCGAGTTGGGCCTCAGCGAAGGCGAACTGATCGATTGTCTCGGCGGCCTCGTCGCCGGCGGGCAGCTCAGCCGCTTCGGTCCGCTCTGGAACGCGGAGCTCATGGGCGGAGCCGTCTGCCTCGCCGCGATGGCCGTGCCGCTCGAGCGCTTTGACAAAGTCGCCGATCTCGTCAACGCTCATCCGGAGATCGCGCACAATTACGAACGCGATCACGAGCTCAACATGTGGTTCGTTGTGTCGGCCGCCGATCCGGACCGGATCGACCAGGTCATCGCGGAGATCGAATGCGAGACCGGCCTTGTCGTCCGCGCCATGCCGAAGACGCGCGAATTCTTCGTCGGCTTTCGTGTCGAGGTCTGAACATGCTGGATGCCACCGATCGCAGGCTTGTTGCCGCCACCCAGTCCGGCCTGCCGCTCGCGCCGGAGCCTTACCGCGTGCTTGCCGGGCGGCTCGGACTCGCACACGCCGAGGTGATCGCGCGGCTGCGGCGCTTGGCCGACGACGGCGCCATCCGCCGTATCGGCGCGATTCCGAACCATTACGCGCTCGGTTACACCGCGAACGGCATGTCGGTGTGGGACATCGAAGACGCCTCCATCGCCGAGATCGGCGCGAAGGTTGGCGCGCTCGATTTCGTAACCCACTGCTACGAGCGGCCGCGTCACCTTCCGCTTTGGCCGTACAATCTCTTTGCGATGGTCCATGGCAGGACCCGAGACGAGGTGCGGGTCAAGGTCGTGGAGATCGCGGCACTCGTCGGCCCCGCCGCGCGCGCCCATGAGGTGCTGTTCTCCACCCGGATACTGAAGAAGACCGGACTTCGTCTTGCGGCCTGAACCGAGGAGCGGTCATGTTTCGCCTGAGCCAATATCTGCATGAGCTGGACGAGCCGGCCCCGACGGGTCCCGTCCGCCAGCCGCCCGGGCCGGTGGTGATCTGGAACCTGATCCGGCGCTGCAACCTCACCTGCAAGCATTGCTACTCGATCTCCGGTGACGTCGACTTCCCGGGCGAGCTCTCGACCGCAGACGTCTTCCACGTCATGGACGACCTCAAGGCATTTCGCGTGCCGGTGCTGATCCTGTCCGGCGGCGAGCCCTTGATGCGGCAGGACATCTTCGAGATTTCCACGCGCGCCAAGGCGATGCGGTTCTATGTCGGCCTGTCCTCGAACGGCACGCTGGTCGATGCCGCCATGGCCGACCGCGTCCGCGACATCGGCTACGACTACGTCGGCATTTCCCTGGACGGCATCGGCGCCACCCACGACCGCTTCCGCCGCAAGGAGGGCGCCTATCAGGAAGCCCTGACTGGCCTGCGGCTCCTGCGCGACCGCGGCATCAAGGTCGGCGTCCGCTTCACCATGACCGAGGACAACGCGGTCGAGTTGCCGCGCCTGCTCGATCTCGTCGAGCAGGAGGGCTTTCCAAAGTTCTATCTGTCCCACCTCGTCTACGCCGGGCGGGGCAACAAGAACCGGGGCGACGACGCAATGTGGCAGACCACGCGCGATGCCATGGACATGGTGATCGCGCGTGCCTGGCGCTGGGCGCAGGCTGGAAGCGAGATAGAGATCGTGACCGGCAACAACGACGCAGACGCGGTCCATCTGCTGCATTGGGCCGAGCGGAACGCGCCGCAGGCGGTCGGTAGTCTGCGTGCGAAGCTGGTGCGCTGGGGCGGCAATTCCTCCGGCGTCAACGTCGCCAACATCGACAATCTCGGAAACGTTCACCCCGACACGATGTGGTGGCACCACACCCTCGGCAACGTGAAGGCGCGCCCATTCTCCGAGATATGGAACGACCTGTCGGATCCGATCATGGCAGGCCTGAAACAGAAGCCGCGCCGCGTCTCGGGCCGTTGCGGCGCCTGCATCCATCTCGACATCTGCAATGGCAACACGCGGGTGCGCGCGCAGCGTATCACCGGCGATGCCTGGGCGGAGGACCCCGGTTGTTATCTCGGCGATTCCGAGATCGGGCTCGAGGCGCCGATCGAACGGGTGAGGACCAGCATCTATCGTGGAAGGCATCATGAAGCGCAGCTGTCTGTCTGATTGGATCGCCGTCGCGCTGACGGCATGCGCGCTGGCTGGCCCTGCCTCGGCCGAACCGGATGCAGCAAAACTGTTTGCGGAGAATTGCGCCGAATGCCATGGCGCGGACCGCCTCGGTCGGCTCGGACCGGCGCTGCTGCCAGAAAATCTCGGCCGGCTGACCGGTGCGCGCGCCGCCGCCGTCATCGCCGACGGCCGCGCAGCTACCCAGATGCCCGGATTCGCCGGCAAGCTGGGCAGCGACGATATCGCCGCGCTCGCTACCTACATCGCTTCACCGCTTCCCTCGGTGCCCGCCTGGGGGCCGGTGGAGATCGAGGCGAGCCGCGTCGTGTATGCCTTCGCGCCCGAGCTCGATCGCCCGCGCTTCGAGGCCGATCCGATGAATCTGTTCGTCGTCGTCGAGGCTGGCGACCATCATGCGACCATCCTCGACGGCGACCGCTTCGAGCCGCTGACGCGCTTCCAGACCCGCTTCGCGCTGCACGGCGGACCAAAATTCACGCCGGACGGACGCTACGTCTTCTTCATGTCGCGCGACGGCTGGGTCTCGAAGTACGACCTCTGGACGCTGACCATGCTCTCGGAGGTGCGCGCCGGCATCAACGCGCGCAACATCGCGATCTCGCGGGACGGCAAGCACATCGCAGTCGCGAACTATCTGCCCCACACGCTGGTGATGCTCTCGACCGACGATCTCAAGGTCGAGAAGGTGTTCGAGGCGGAGGACCGCAAGGGCAATTCCTCACGTGTCTCCGCCGTCTACCAGGCGCCAACCCGGAACAGCTTCATCGCCGCGCTCAAGGACGTTCCCGAAATCTGGGAGATCGCAACCGACCCGAATGCACCGCCGGTCTATTCTGGCTTCGTGCACAGTCACGAGAAAGGCATGATCGAGGCGCTGGCTTCCTCGCAGGGGCTATTCGCCCTGCGGCGGATCGAGGTGCCGGAGCCGCTCGACGACTTCTTTTTCGATCCGCCGTACCGCAACCTGATCGGCTCGGCGCGCGAGGGCAGGGCGATCGTCGTCAACCTCACCGTCGGGCGTGATATCAAGCAGCTCGACCTGCCAAGCCTGCCGCATCTCGGCTCGGGCATTTCCTGGACCTTCAACGGTCGCCCGGTGATGGCGACGCCGCTTCTGAAGGAAGGCAAGATCAGCGTGCTCGACCTGCAGGACTGGTCGCTCATCAAGGTGATCGACACGCCGGGCCCCGGGTTCTTCATGCGCAGCCACGAGAATACGCCCTATGCATGGGCCGACAGCATGATGAGCGCGAAGAAGGATACGCTCTCGATCATCGACAAGCGCACGCTGGAAGTGGTTCGCAGCGTGACGCCGGAGCCGGGCAAGACCGCTGCGCATGTCGAGTTCGATAGGGACGGCCGCCACGCCCTGGTCTCGATCTGGGACGACCGGGGCGCGCTGGTGGTCTACGATGCGGCGACTTTCGTCGAGGTGAAGCGCATCCCGATGTCCCGTCCATCCGGCAAATATAATGTGTGGAACAAGATCACCTTCTCCGATGGCACCAGCCACTAGCGCGGTTTGCACCGAGCCGCGGACCGCCATTCTGTTGGCGGCTCATGGTGAGCGAAGGGAGGATGCCAGCAACGAAGCCGTCTTCCGGCTGGTTCGCGCGTTGTCGGATCGCGCGCTCGCCGCCGAGGTCGAGGCAGGATTCATCAATGGCGTGCCGACCATCGCCGCAGCGCTCGACGCGCTAACGGCCGCCCGGATTATCGTCTACCCCTTGTTCGCTTCGAGCGGGTATTTCACGCGTGATCGACTCGTGGCGCTGATCGACGAGGCCAACAGGGAGGGCCGGCACATCCGCATCCTGCCCCCGCTGGGTCTCGATCCGGGCTTGCCGGATCTCGTCGTGGCCTTTGCGAGGAATGCCGCCCGCGAACGAGGGTTTGCCGCCAGAGCGAGCAACGTCATCCTGCTGGCGCACGGCTCGCGACGAAACTCGGCCTCCCGCAACGACACCGAACGGATTGCGGAGGTGGTTCGGCGCCGTGCTGTCTTCACGCAGGTCGAGCCTGCGTTTCTCGAGGAACGACCCTTCCTCGCCGATACGGCGTCGACGCTTTCCGGGCCCACCGTCGTCGTCGGACTGTTTTCCGGCGAGGGCCTGCACGGGGCGCGCGATGCTCCCCGCCTGATCGTCGAACTCGGCCGCGACGATGTCGCCTATGCAGGCGTGGTCGGCAGCGCGCCGGGCATCGAGGATGTGGTCGCCCGGTCTGCGGGGGAAGCAATCCTGCAGGACATTCGTTCCAGCACGGAAGTGCTGTCAATGTCGCGCCTTGGCGCCGTGCGCGGCGGCGTGACCTCGCGTCAAACCGCGTGAAAGGTCCAACCATCGGTTGACCTGCGAAATCGAGACGTCGGCTGTAACCAATTGATCTATATGGACTTGTTGGGGCCGTCCTTTGCATTCAAGTGCCTGCGGTCGTTCGTAAGACATCAGGCTCTTGATCAGCGGGTCCCATGCTCGAGCCCTGGTGGGTCCACCATATAAATCAATCACTTAGAGGATAGGGGTGGTGTCGTTCCGACAACCCTTGCCCACGGGCGTTCGTCGCGTGGACCGCATCGCGGTGCCCCGCATTGCTCTGACCGTTCCAAGCACGCGTTCGGCTTCCGATGTCGGGACAACTCTGCTGTCGTGTGGACATCGCGGTGAACATTCAGTCCCGCCTCGGCCAGAACGATTCCTGTTGTTCAGCGAGTCCGACGCCTCTAGCATCGCGTCAGAACGGACGTCGGGACGAAATTGTGCCGCGAGGACATCATGCGCTGCATTCGTGCATTGCTGCTGGCCGCGGGTGTGCTGGGACCGCTGCTGTTCGCATCGGCGGAGCCGAGCCATGCGCAGGGGATTCCGCAAGACATTCCGAGGAAGGATCTGTTGATCCTCGAGAACCCGGAAGGCACGGTCAAGAACGCCGGCTGGTTCAACATCTGGGTGATCAATGCCAGCTCGCAGTCCAATGGGCTGCAGCAGGCTGCGCTTGATACGCTCTGGTACATCGATCCCGAGAGCGGCCTCGACGGCGTCTGGGACAACTCGCTGGCCGCCGACAAGCCGCAATACAACGCCGACTTCACCGAAATGACGGTCAGGCTCCGGAGCGGCATCTTCTGGAGCGACGGGGTCGAATTCACCGCCGATGACGTCGTCGCGACCGTGACGACCCAGATCAAGCATCGGGCCATGCGCTTCAGTGCGGTGCTGGCGAGCAACGTGGCCTCGGTCGAGGCACCGGACGCTCATACGGTCGTGTTCAAGCTCAAGAAACCCAATTCACGCTTCCACGCCAATTTCACGGTGCGCTGGGGCGCGATCTGGATCTTGCCCAAGCATGTGTTCGACAAGGTCGACGATCCCGTCAAATTCGACTTCAACAAGCCGGTCTCGCTCGGCGCCTATGTGCTGCACAGTTACGATCCCGACGGCAAATGGTACATCTGGCAGCTTCGCGATGACTGGCAGCGCACCACGCTGGCGCGCTTCGGCAAGCCGGGGCCCAAATATCTCGCCTATGTCGATCCCGGACCGCCCGAGAAACGTGTGATCGCGCAGCTCAACCACGAGCTCGACGTGATCCACGACATCGCGCCGGAAGGCATGTTTGCGCTGGCCAAGCAGAGCAAGACGACGCGAGCCTGGTTCAAGGGCTTCCCCTATGGCCATCCCGATCCGACGCTTCCCGCTGTCATCTTCAATACCCAGAATGAGAATTTCAAGAATCCGGACGTGCGGTGGGCGTTGGCGTTGCTGATCGACATCAAGGCCGTTGCGATGGCGGCCTATCGCGGCGCTGCCACCATCTCCGCGATCGGCGTGCCGCCGACGGGAACCCATCCGGCCACCTATCACGCGCCGATGGAAGACTGGCTCAAGACCTTCGAGATCGATACCGGCAAGCGCAAGATCAAACCGTACGACCCGACGATCGGCCAGCAGATTGCCGACATGCTGCGGCCTTCCATGGGCGAGCAGATCCCGTCGGATCCGGCTGACATCGCCAAGGCATTCGGCAGGGGTTGGTGGAAGACCGATCCGCAAGCGGCGCAGGAGCTTCTGGAGAAGGCCGGCTTCAGCAAGCGGGGTGGTGCCTGGATCACGCCTGATGGAAAGCCCTTCAGCATCCGTGTCATGGTCGAGGGCGATTTGCGTCCGGTGATGACGCGGGCCGGAACGATGATCGTGCAACTGTGGAAGCAGGCGGGCATCGATGCCAAGATCGACGTCGCGCAAGGAACGCTGCCGACGCGGCGGGCGGCCGGCGATTTCGACACCTTCATCGGCTGGAGCGTCGAGACCTGGGGCGGGCACCAGGACCTGTCCTACTTCCTCGACAGCTGGCATTCGGAATTCGTCGCCGAGCCGGGCAAGCCGCAGCCGCTGCGCAACTGGCAGCGCTGGTCCAGTCCTACGCTCGACAAGATCATCGAGGAAATCCGCACCGTCGGCTTCGATGATCCCAGGTCGATCGAGCTCGGCAAGGAGTACGTCAAGCTCGCGGTCAAGGAGATGCCGACCATTCCGCTGATGGCCTACAACGTCTTCACCGCCATGGATCAGACCTACTGGACGGGTTTTCCGACCGCGGAGAATCCCTACACCAATCCCGTGCCGAACTGGGGCAATTCGCGCTACATGTTCGTCCGGCTGAAGCCGGCAAATTAGCAAGCGATGATCCCTGAGCGCCCGTATCTGTCAGAGCGACATGGTCGAGCATCTCGGGTGCTCCCGTGAGCGGGTACGCCGGCTATGTCGGCCGCCGGATCGGGCAGTTCCTGCTCGTGGTCTTCATCGGCATCAACATCGCCTATGTCGTCACGCATGCATCGCCGATCGATCCGGTCGAGCAATCGATCTCGGCGGTGACCTCCTTTGGCAACACTGCGCCCGATGCGATCGAACAGATGCGCAATTCCTTGCGCGAGCTCTATGGTCTCGGCGGCACGCCCGTTGAACAATATCTGACGTTCTGGAAGCGGATCCTGAGCGCCGATTTCGGTCCCTCGATGTCGGCGTTTCCGACACCCGTCGGCACCCTGATTGCGCGTGCGCTGCCCTGGACGGCGGGCCTCCTCGCGGTCTCGACCCTCATCGCCTGGGTGCTCGGAAATCTGCTGGGTGGACTTGCCGGCTATTACCGACAGAGCCGCGGATTAAGGTTGATGGGCGTGATCGCCATGGGCCTTCATCCTATCCCTTATTACATCCTGGCCATGCTGCTGCTGATCGTGTTCGGCTTCCTCTGGCCGGTGCTGCCGATCACTGGCGGGGCGGCGATGAATCTGCCGCAGTCCCTGACGCCCGAATTCGTCGGGAGCGTGCTGCAGCACGCGATCCTGCCGGCGCTCTCGCTGATCCTGATCGGCGTGGGGAGCTGGTTTCTCGGCATGCGTTCGCTGGTCTCCAACGTCCTCGCCGAGGACTACGTCGTCTATGCCGAGCTTGCCGGCGTGAAGTCCTGGCGCATCCTGACGTCCTACGTGATGCGCAACGCGCTGGTGCCGCAGGTGACGGGCCTTGCGATGTCGCTCGGTGGAATCTTCAACGGTGCCGTGATCACCGAGAAGGTGTTCGGCTATCCGGGTCTCGGCTCGCTCCTTGTCGATGCCGTCTATGCTGGCGACTACGGTCTGGTCCTCGGCGTCACCACCATCTCGATCCTCGGCGTATCGTTTGGCGTGCTCGCGATCGATCTTCTGTACCCGCTGCTTGATCCCAGGGTGAAGGTCAGCTGATGGCCGTCTTTCTCAACGACCTCTTGCGCGACAGGGCAGAATTCCGGATTGGGGCGGTGCTGGTCGCTATCGTTCTGCTGCTGTCCGTGCTGGCGAGCTTCTCGCCCTATCCGCCCGAGAGTGTCTATGTGGTGCCGCCCGACCTGCCGCCGTCCCTGACCTACTGGTTCGGCACGACGTCACGTGGCCAGGACGTGTTCTGGCAAGTGAGCTTTGCCATTCGGAATACATTGCTGTTCGGGGGCACGGTGGCCCTTGTCAGCCGCCTGGTCGCGCTCACCGTCGGGCTCATCAGCGGCTACAAGGGAGGCTGGATCGACCGCGTCCTGATGTCGCTGAACGACACGTTCATCGTCATTCCGTTGCTGCCGGTCCTGGTGCTGTTCTATTTCGTGATGCGCGACAGGATCTCCTGGCTGATGCTGGCGCTGATCATGGCTTGTTTCGGATGGGCCTACGACGCGCGGCTGATCCGTTCGGTGGTGATGAGCTTGAGGCAGCGCGAGTTCACCCAGACCAGCCTGTTCTCGGGAATGAGCACGCGGCAGATCCTCACCGAGGAGCATCTGCCCTACGTCGTGCCGATCCTGTTCTCCACCACCATGAACAACATGGTGTGGTCGATCGGGCTCGAAGTGACGCTTGCGGTGCTCGGCTTTACCGACATCAACACGCCGACGATCGGCGGCATGATCTATTGGGCCAACCAGCATACGGCGATGGTCGCGGGCATCTGGTGGTGGATCGCCTTTCCAACCATCGCTGTGGTCATGACGTTCATCGGCCTCTTCCTGCTCGCGATCTCGGTGAACGCGCACATCGATCCGAGAAGCCGCCTCTGGAACGTCGGAGGGGCCTCGTGATGCAGGCCAACGCCGGGCGGCCGGACGGAGATCAGGAGGCTCAGCCGCTCCTCAGCGTTCGCGACCTCCAAGCCTATTATCGGACCAGCCATTCCGGCGTCAGGCGCGGCATCAGGGCGGTCGATGGTGTCAGCTTCAAGGTGCGCCGCGGCGAGATCTACGGACTCGCCGGAGAATCCAGCTCCGGCAAGACCACGCTGATCAAGAGCATCGCGGGCGCGATCAGGCCTCCACTCGAGATCGTGGGCGGCAGCATCGAGTTTGCGTTCCTGCCCGGCTATGGCGGATTGCACCGCGCGCCGCGGGAAGACGTCGAGCGGATCCGCTGGCAGCACCTGTCCTACATCATGCAGGGCTCGATGAGCGTGCTGAACCCGGTGCGTCGTATCAAATCCTCGTTTGTCGATTTCGCATATCCGCATATCGGTGGTAACCGAACGCAGTTCGAGCAGCAGGTGGTCGATCATCTGGCGTGGGTGAAACTCGATCCCTCGGTGCTCGCCGCCTTTCCACACGAGCTCTCGGGCGGGATGCGGCAACGCGTCGCGCTTGCGCTTGCCACGATCTGCCGACCCGGATTTGTCATCGCCGACGAGCCGACCACCGCGCTCGACGTGGTGGTGCAGAAGGAGGTGCTCGGCATGATCCGCGGCATCCAGCGCGAGACCGGCTCGTCGGTTCTGTTCGTCACGCACGACATGGGCGTGCACGCGCACATCACCGACCGGCTTGCGATCATGTATGCCGGGCGTCTCGTGGAGGAGGCCGCGACCGCAGAGATCTTCCGCAATCCGCAGCATCCCTACACCAAGCACCTCATCTCGAGCCTTCCGCGCATCGGCGACGACGCGCCGCGCCAGGGACTTGGCGGCACCCCGCCAAATCTGGCCGATCCCCCGTCGGGTTGTCGCTTCCATCCGCGGTGTCCGCTCGCAAGCGAGATTTGCAGCCGGGAAGTTCCGGTCATGCTTGAAGCCGCCGCTGGACATCGCGTTGCATGCTTTGCCGTCATCAAGGACAACAAGGCATGAACGATCTGCTACTCGACGTCATCGAGGCCAGCAAAACCTTCGTTCGCGGAGGGCTGCTGTCGAGAGAGACAATCGTTGCGGTGAACAAGGTGAGCTTCCAGCTTGCTGTCGGGCGGCCGGAGATCCTGGCCATCATCGGTGAGTCCGGCAGCGGCAAGACGACCCTTGCGCGGATGATCCTGAACATGGAGGCACCGACCAGCGGTAGACTGTTGCTCGACGGGATCGACCTTGCGGCCATCAGCGGCAGTGCCAGCCGGCTGGCATTCATGCACAAGGTCCAACCGATCTTTCAGAACCCCTTCGAGTCTTTCAACCCGCTGAAGCGGGTTGAGCGGTATCTGCTTATGACGCGACGTCGATTCTCCGGCGTGGCGAGGGAGAGCGCGACTGCAGCGGCCGTCGATGCGGCGTTGCACAAAGTCGGGCTGTCGCTCAACGAGGTGGGTGGCCGGTACCCGCACGAGCTGTCCGGCGGACAGCTTCAGCGGATCGCGATTGCGCGTGCGCTGTTGGCCGAACCGAAATTGATCGTGGCGGACGAGCCGGTGTCCATGATCGACGCATCCTTGCGGACGTCCATCGTCAATCTGTTCAGGACGTTGCGGGACGACCTCGGGATATCGATCATCTATGTCACGCATGATCTGGCTACCGCCTACTACATCAGCGACCGCATCATGATCATGCAGAAGGGCAGTGTCGTCGAAAGCGGTGATGCGCGAATGGTGCTGAAGGCGCCGCAGCATCCCTATACGCGCCTATTGCGCGAAGCCGTGCTATTACCTGAGATACCCAACGCCAAGACGAATCGAACTCCCAGCATGAACGGTCTCATCAGCCCCGGTCCCCCCGAGAGGAGAGCATGAGGAAAGCCAGAGTTCTGATCGACCGCGACTTCGCCATTGGTCACACCGACCCTCGCTTGTTCGGTGCGTTCGTCGAACATCTCGGGCGATGCGTCTATGGCGGCATCTACGAGCCCGACCATCCGACCGCGGACGAGAAGGGCTTTCGCAAGGACGTGCTCGCGCTGGTGAAGGAACTCGGTCCGACGCTGATCCGGTATCCCGGCGGAAATTTCGTTTCGGGCTACAATTGGGAGGACGGCGTCGGCCCGCAGGATACGAGGCCCGCGCGGCTTGACCTTGCCTGGTTCAGCACCGAACCGAACAGTTTTGGCACCAATGAATTCATGGACTGGTGCCGGGCTGCCGATGTCGCGCCGATGATGGCGGTCAATCTCGGCACCCGCGGCGGCGATGCCGCACGCAACCTGGTCGAATACTGCAACCATCCCGGCGGTACCGCCTGGTCGGAGCTGCGCCGCGCCCATGGCTGGGACAAGCCGCACGGCGTCAAGCTGTGGTGCCTCGGCAACGAGGTCGACGGGCCCTGGCAGATGGAGCACAAGAGTGCCGCCGATTACGGTGCGCTCGCGCGCGAAGCTGCCAAGATGATGCGCTGGGTGGATCCGACCATCGAGCTTGCGGCATGCGGGTCATCCGGGCGCAACATGCCAACCTTCGGACAGTGGGAGGACACGGTCCTCGAGCACACCTTCGATCACGTCGAGTACATTTCGCTCCACACTTATCTCAACAACTACAAGCAGGACACGGCATCGTTTCTCGCCAGTCCCGACCTGATGGACAGCTTCATCGACGAAGTCGTCGCGATCGCCGACGCGGTAGCGGCCAAGCGGCGTTCCGGCAAGCGATTGATGCTGAGCTTCGATGAATGGAACGTCTGGTACCGGACGCGCCGAAATCGTGCCGACCGGGTCAAGGAGGGCTGGCCGGTAGCGCCGCCGATCCTCGAGGAAATCTACACGATGGAGGATGCGCTCGCCTTCGGCGGCGCCTGCATTTCCCTGCTCAATCACGCCGATCGGGTGAGGGTCGCCTGCCTCGCACAGCTCGTCAACGTCATCGCGCCGATCATGACCGAGACGGGCGGAGGCGCGTGGCGTCAGGCTACCTTTTTCCCGTTCGCGCATATGAGCCGCTTCGGCCGCGGTAAGGTTCTCCGCATCCAAGCAGAGTCCGAGACCTACGATTCCTCGTACTACGATCCCCGTGGCACCCAGGAGCAGAATTTTCCGGTGAGGAACGTGCCGTATCTGAAGATCGCGGCCGTGGCAGCGGAGGATGGCGGCCTGTCGCTGTTCCTGCTCAATCGCGATCTGAGGCAGGAGATGGAGGTGAGCGTCGAGGCCAGAAGTTTTGGTCGGCTGGCGGTGAGCGAGCGGCTTGAACTCCGGCACGATGATCTCAAGGCGACGAATACCAAGCACGCGCCCGACAAAATCAAGCCGACGCCGCTGCAGGATGTGACCTTGAGCGGTGGACGATTGCAGGCGACGCTCACGCCGGCGTCCTGGAATGTGATCCATCTGTCGGCAAGCTGAGATGGCAGTGATGCGCGGACGCGATGATATTCAATGCGTGACGCGGGGACGTGCTCGTGAGTCGAGGACTTGGCGAATGGCATGTGCGAGGTCCGCCGGCCGGTACGGTTTGCTCAGCAGGGTGATGCCAGGATCCAGCCGGCCGTCATGCATCATGGCGGCTTCCGGATAACCCGACATATAGAGCACGGGCAGCTCGGGGCGCCGCTGGAGTACGGCATCGGCGAGTTCACGGCCGTTCATCCCGCCGGGCATGACGACATCGGTGAAAAGCAGGTCGACGGTGGCGCCCCGGTCGATGATGTCAAGGGCGTCCGGGCCGTTGGCGACGGCTAGCGTGCGATAGCCGAAGCTCTTGAGTTGCGCCTCCACGTAGTTGCGCACCAGCTCGTCGTCCTCGACCAGGAGGATGGTTTCACTGCCGCGTCGCAGCTCGCCTTTCGCCGTCACGCTCGTGGATGCGGCGGCCTGGGTCGAGCGCGGCAAGTAAAGGCTGAAGGTCGTTCCCAGCCCTTCTTCGCTATCAATCCTGATGTGACCGCCGGATTGCTTGATGAAACCATACACCATGCTCAACCCTAGTCCCGTTCCTTTGCCAAGCTCCTTGGTCGTAAAGAATGGCTCGAATATCTTGTCCCGGATCGCCTGCGGAATCCCTGAGCCAGTGTCACTCACCGTGACCAGAACAAAGTCGCCGAGCGAGTTGTCCGGGCCGGGATTGTCCGGTCCAAAGCTCACATTTGTGGTGCCGAATGCGATCTTGCCTCCGCCCGCCATGGCGTCGCGGGCATTGACGGCAAGATTGATCAGGGCGGTCGAAAGCTGGCCCGGATCTATCAGCGCGTGCCAGCAATCGTCTTGCAGCGTGGAGCCGACCTCGATGTGCTCGCCAAGCGTCGGTCGCAACAGCTTGGCAGTATCGGCGATGAGATTGTTGACGTCGACGTTACGGGGTTGCAGGGGCTGCTTGCGCGCGAATGCAAGGAGCTGCATCGTCAGATCGGCCCCGCGCGTGGCGGCGTCGTCGATCATGTGGGCGATGGTGACGAGGTCGGGCTGATCCGCAAGACCGTCGATCAGGATCTGGATCGTCCCGGTGATGACAGTCAGAATGTTGTTGAAGTCATGAGCGACGCCACCGGTGAGCTGGCCGACCGCGTCCATTTTCTGCGCCTGGCGCAGCTGCTGCTCGAGGCGCAGACGCTGGCTGATGTCGCGTCCGATCACGATGACAAGATCCTGCCCGCCCGTCGAGACGTGAGCGGCGGACATTTCGACATCGAGGCCCTTGCCGTCGGGGCCATCCAGGCGAAGCTGTAACAGGTCCGTCGAGTCCGGCGCCAGCAAGCTGGCCACCGCGTTTGCGTCGGCAGAAACCAGGATGGATCGGAACGGGAGGCCGATGATTTGCTCCCGAGCCCGTCCCAGCATCACCCCTGCCGTGCGGTTGGCCTCGATCACGAGGCCCCGTTGGTCAAGGACCAGGATCGCATCATGCGCCTGTTCCATGAGCAGGCGGTACTTTTCTTCCGCCTGCTTTCGCGCGGTGAGGTCGAGCACGAACGAGATGCATTGATCGGACGATCCGGCCAGCAAGGCCGAGCCGATGAGAACAGGAACGCGGCTGCCGTCTTTCCTGATGAACTCCTTCTCTCGCGAGGCGGTCTGCCCTGATCGTCTGAGTTGTTCGATCCGCTGCGTGTCTTCGTCGCGGTATTCGGCCGGCGTCATGTCCTTCCAGCGGATTGCGTTCGTGACCAGTTCCTGCCTGGAATATCCGGTCATGCTCAGGAAGGCATCGTTGGCGTAGCTGATATCGCCGCTGCCGTCCCAGAACAGGATGCCGATAATGTTGGAATCGACGAGCCGGCGGATGCGGGCCTCGCGTTCCTGGAGATCGCGATAGAGCAGCGTGTTCTCCAGCGAGATCGCGGCCTGTGCCGCCAGCAAGTCCAGCACAGCCACGCGATCCGGCGTGAAGGCATGTGTCGTCAGCGTGTTCTCGAGATAGAGCAATCCGATCAGCTTGGCTTGCTTCAGGAGCGGCAGGCAGAGAATGGATCTTGGGTGTCGGCGACGCGCATAGTCGTCACCGTAGAGCGCATCTGGCCGCGTCGCGTCATCGACGATGAGAGGTTTTTGCGCGCGAATGACGTAGCGCAACAGGGCTTCCGGACAGTCAGGTGTCGAGAGCGAGGTCTGGCGCATGGCGAGCGTGAACTCGTCGCCCCTGGATTGGCCTTCCGCTTCGATACGGAAATCGTCATGCCGCGACAGGATCAGCAGGCCGCGATCGGCGCCGGCGTTCTGCAGCGCGATTTTCATCAGCGTCTCGATCAGCTTTGGCAGCTCGATTTCACTCGAGACGGCCTGGGACGCCTTCACCACGGTGGTGACGTCCATCTGCTGGATGGTCGCCCGGCTCGCCGAACTGGTGTCCTCGGCGACGTGGAGCCGGGGATAAAGGCGTTCGAGTTGCCTGACCTTGGGCTCGGCCCCCCAGCGAAGAAATCCGTAATGGGCATCGCGCAGATAAGCATGGGCGATCTTGTCGAACCCGCGCGTGGTGTAGAAGCGCCCCGCGATCTCGTTTGCGATTGCCTCGATCTGGGGGAAGCCGTTTGCATGCGCCGAGACGATGGCCCGGTCGTAGAAGCGCATCGCATCGAGCTCGCGATCTTCGATGCGCGCGATTTCCGCTGCGACGAGGGCAGCGCGGTCGGCGAAGTCTTCCGGGCTGATCTCGGCCAATTGCTGAAGCTGGCGGTGGTGATGGATCAGTCGCTCGATATGGGGGGTACGTCCGCCTGGCGTGTTGGCCTCGCAGCACGCGGCCTCGGCCAAGGCGGCATAGAAGTGAAACTCGACGCGATCGAACAGGGCTTTCGACGTCCACAGCAGCTTGTCGGCCTTTGCGGCGACGGCGACGGCGGCGGGGTCGTTGGCAAGAACGCGGGCTTGGAGCTTGCGCGTCCAGTACCAGAATCCGGCCTGCTCCAGGTACGGCTCCGTCTCGAGACGACGCTCGAACTGCGCCTCGGTGAAGCCGGCTTCATCGAAGCTGCCGAATTTCGTCGTGAGTCCGCGCAGCGACCGGATGAGCTGCAACTGCCCGCTGATGCGATCGGCGGCAAGATCAACATGCGCCCGATGCGCGAAATCGAGTCCCGCCTCGGCTTCCCGCTGCACCTCGGCGAGCGGATCGCCGCAGGCGAGAAGGTGCGTGAGGAGATGATGGCGGGTGAAGCTCGCATAGTTCACGTCGCCGACCTGTTGCGCCGCGTCGAAGGCCCGCTTCAACCAGGGGCGGCCGGTCCTGACATGTCGGGTCCAGCTTCCGAAGCCGAGATAGACGCGGGCCTTGAACCGGTCCAGTCCGCGCGTTTCGACGAGGTCGAGGCCGAGCTGAGCGAAGCGGTAGCCTGCAGCATAGTCGCCGAAGTCGGGGCCGAGCACCGTGCCGAGCACGATGTAGGCGAGGCACGATGCGTCCGAGTTGCCGTATTGCAGGCTGAGATTGGCCATGCGTCCGATGATGAGACGACGCAAGCTCTCATCGATATACCAGGCAGGCGAGACCAGGACCGTGAGAACGTCCATGGTTCCGCGCGCGATTTGATCTGCCATCTGCGGCAGGTCGAGCAGTGCCTCGATCGGCCGGTCGCCGATCGCTTGCCACATCCGCTCGTATTCGCGTTGGACTTCATCCGGCGTCGGATGCGCCGACCAGTCGATATCGACGCGTCGCAGATAGTCGAGGGCAATCTCGACGTCGCGATCGCTCGGCTCCATCCGCAAACGGGTCACCGCTGCGAGGTCGGGCAGCGTGGCCGCACGCTTTGCCAGTTCGGCGAGGCGCATGTTCGCCGTTGCATGGTCGCCGGCCAGGAACTCGCATTCGGCGCGTTGTAGCGCCAGCGTGAAGCTGAGCGCGTATTGCTGCTCCCAGCGATCCAGAGGCAGCATGGCTTCGCCGGTCGCGAAATGGGTAAGCGCCATGGCGAAGGCCGTCGCGGCCTTGGCGCGGCGGCCGGCCAGCAGATTGAGCTCCGCCAGCCTGACGCGCTCCTCGGGCGCGGTGATCAGGGCCGTGCCACGGTTGAGCTGGCTGACGATCTCGAAGACGTCGTCCTCGACGGCATCGGGTGCGGTCCGCGCCGCGAACAAGCGGCCAATGCGAAGATGCGCCGCCGCCCGCTCTCGTTCCGGAATCAGCGCATAGGCCGCTTCCTGAAACCGGTCGTGGACGAAGCGATAGGTGTCGCCTTGCGGCTCGACGAATTCCTGGCGAACCGCAGGCCACAGATCTGCATTGACCCGCTCCTCGGAGATGCCGAGCACGACCGAAAGCACTGCGACGTCGGCGACATGCCCGAGACAGGCCATCTGCTGAAGAGCCGTGCGCGTCGCAAGGGGGAGCCGGGTGAGCTTCCCCAGCATGAGGTCGATGACGTTGTCGGTGTATCGCTTGGCGTGAATGCGGTCGAGATCCCAGGACCAGCTGACGTCGTCATGGTCGAACGTGAGCAGGCCTTCGTCCACCAGCGAGAACATGAACTGGATGGCGAAGAACGGATTGCCCGCGGTTTTCTCGTGAATGAGCTGGATCAGCAGGGCTGCGTGACCGGGCTCGCAACGAAGCGTGTCCGCCAGCAACTGGCCGAGATGCCTGCGGCCGAGTGGCTGGAGCGTGATCTCCACCACCCGTCGTCCCCGCGCCTTGATGGCCTCGCGCATGCGCATGACGGGATGCGCGGAATCCACCTCGTTGTCCCGGTAAGCGCCGATCAGCATCAGGTGCTTCAGCTCTGACCGGGTGAAAATGTCCTCGAGCAGCTCGAAGGTCGCCATGTCGAGCCATTGCAGATCGTCGAGGAACAGCACCAGCGGATGCTCGGCCCGCGCAAACACACCGATGAACTGCTCGAACACGCGGTGGAAGCGGCTTTGCGCATGCTGGAGCGGCAACTCCGGAACAGGCGGCTGTTCGCCGATGACGGCCTTAAGCTCCGGGACCACGTCCACGACGAGCTGTCCGTTCGGGCCGAGCGCGCCGAGCAGGGCCTGGCGCCACGCGGTCAGCTCTTCCTCGCGTTTGCCCAGCAGAGGACGGACGAGACCCTGGAATGCCTTGGCGAGCGTGGCGTAGGGGATGTCGCGCTTGTGCTGGTCGAATTTGCCCGACGCGAACAAGCCGTGCGATGGCACCAGCACCTTGTGCAGCTCGTTGACAACGGAGGACTTGCCGATGCCGGAATATCCCGCGACCAACGCGAGTTCCGGCGCGCCGCTTTTGACGATCCGTTCGAACGAGGCGAACAACATTTCGCGCTCGGCCGCTCTTCCGTACAATTTCTCGGGAACGAGCAGCCGGTCGGGCGTGTCGTGCTGGCCGAGCGGGAAGTCGTCGATGCGGTGACGAAGCTCCCACTCCGCAAGACAGCGCTGCAGATCCCTCTCTGCGCCGCCTGCCGTCTGGTAGCGCTCCTCGGCCATCTTGGAGAGCAGCTTCATGATCAGCCTGGACACCGTGGCGGGCACGCTGCCGGATCGCCTGGCCGGGGCTTGCGGCTCTCTTGCGACGTGACAATGCACCCATTCCATCGGATCGGATGCGGCGAACGGCAGGGAGCCGGTGACCATCTGGTACAGCGTGACGCCGAGCGAGTAGAGATCGCTTCGCGAGTCGATCGAGCGGTTCATGCGCCCCGTTTGCTCCGGCGACATGTAAGCGAATGTGCCGGCGATCTGTTCGTGCGCGGCTGCGGACAGGCGTTCGCGCGGGCGGCGGGTCGCGAAGCCGAATCCCGTGAGATGCACGCTGTCCCTGCCGCGGCTCACCAGGATGTTGGCCGGCTTGATATCCTTGTGCACGAGGCCGTGCTGATGGACCTTGCCCAGCGCCGCGGCGATCTGGATCGCGAGGCGCAGGAAACTACCCGTCTCCATGGGTGCGTCGGTCAGCCAGGTCAGCGGTTCGCCGCCGCGATCCTCGAGGACGAGAATGGTGCGGCCGTGATCCTGCACCAGTTCGAGCGGCTTCGCCGCCCAGGCGCTGTCCAGATCGTCCTTCAGCGCAAATTCATGTGCCAGGCGATCAAGGCTTTGCGGGCTTGGATGCTCGGCGGCCGGAACGACGGCCAGCACGACCTGCCGCTCGCCGTCGATGCGTTCGCGGGAGGTGCGGCACAGGAGAATCCCGTCTTCGTCGCAGAGGACCTGCGGACCGTGGGCCCAGCCGGTGCCCATGAACGATGAGAGATTCATGTCGTTAGACCATGCCGCCGCCGAGTTCGGGTCCGAGCCGAAACAGGCTCGCCCCGCGCTCCGCCTCACCCTCCATAAAGCTGCCCCGATGCGGCAAAGCGCGCCGTTACGGTTTCTTTGTTTCCGCGTGCGGGACGCATGAAGGGCAGGACGCACGTGCGACGCTCGGCGCGATGGGGCCGCCCCCTCACGCCTTCGTTCCTGCGCCCGGTCGATCACGTAGGCCGGGCACCGTGAAATCGTATCATTTGCCTCAATCGCGTCAACGTACCGTCTCGATGACTTCAGGCGAAGCGCATTCGAGTGGATCGGTGGACGGGATATCGCAGCATGCAACAGGAGTCTGCGTTCTGGCCATGCAACAACTTTGGGGAGCGCGGGGGGCTACCCCGGACTGAAGTGAGAACTCAGATTTTCTAACCGGTTAGGGGGCATCAATCCCCGTGGCTGCCTAACCATCCGCTCACCAGGAGATCGGAATCCTCCGCTCGAATCCGCCGATGTCCGAGGCCGGGCTGAGCGGCTGGCGGCTGAGCGGCCGGTTGTTGTTCTGGCTGGCGAACGAGCTGCCCGGCGGGAAGGCGTAATCGCTGAACTTGCGGTCGCCGGGCAGTACCTCGGTCCCACCATCCAGCCACGAGCGCTTGCTGACATAGATGCGCGTGCGGGGATCCGACCGATAGGTCCGGTTGGGGCCGTGCGGACCGTACTCGTAGACGCTCTGTTTTGACGGCTGCGTCCGGTCGCGCTTGCCTGATGTGTCGGCATTGCAGATCGTGGTGGAGGTGAGAATGGCGACCAGCGCAACGCTGGTGGTGACGGGCAGTTTCATGTGCGGGCATCCCATGCGGATCGGCTGATATCTGCGGCTCTCGCATCGCCCCTGGAAAGTGTAAACAAGGCTTGTTTTGCCTGATGTTGCTGGCTCCTCCCCCAAACGTCGCGCGCACGGCGCTCTATGCGCTGGCGGCTCAATCAAACTCAATCCGTAGAAACAGTACAGCAACCTGAAAGCCACACCGTGGCCACAGCTTTCCCGTTTCAGAGCAGATCAGGTGCTCTTGAGGTGTGGAATGTCGTTTTTGCGGGCCTGGCTTGTCGCGGCGGTCGTGGGCGGTGTGTCGATCGCAACTTCACTGACCGCGGTGCTGCTGCCGCAGCCGGCAGCGGCGGCGCAAGCCACTGACGCGATCGTGGTCGAGGGCAATCGCCGCGTCGAGGCCGAGACAGTTCGCTCCTACTTCAGGGCCGACGCCAACGGCCGGTTCGACCAGGTCGCCCTCGACGACGGCCTCAAGGCCCTCGTCGAAACCGGCCTGTTCCAGGACGTGAAGGTCAACAGGGTAGGCGGCCATGTCGTCGTGTCCGTGGTGGAAAACGCCGTGATCGGCCGTGTTGCGTTCGAGGGCAACAAGAAGATCAAGGACGAGCAACTCACCGCCGAAGTCCAGTCCAAGCCGCGCGGCACCTTCTCGCGGGCGATGGTGCAGTCCGACACGCTGCGGATCGCCGAGATTTACCGCCGTTCGGGCCGCTACGACGTGCGCGTCACCCCAGAAATCATCGAGCAGCCGAGCAACCGCGTCGATCTCGTCTTCACGATCAACGAAGGCGCCAAGACCGGCGTGAAGTCGATCGAGTTCATCGGCAACAGCGCCTTCTCCGCGGCGCGCCTTCGCGACGTGATCAAGACCCATGAGAGCAATCTGCTGAGCTTCCTCAGCAGCGGCGATGTCTACGACCCCGACCGCGTCGAGGCCGACCGCGACCTGATCCGCCGGTTCTACCTGAAGAACGGATTCGCCGACGCGCAGGTGGTGGCGGCGTTGACCGAATACGATCCCGACAAGAAGGGATTTCTCGTCAGCTTCAAGATCGAGGAAGGCCAGAAATACCGCGTCGGCACGGTCGAGTTCCGTTCCAGCATCGCCAATTTCGATGCGAACGTGCTGCGCAGCTTCTCGCGCGTCAATGTCGGCTCGCTCTACAATGTCGAGATGGTCGAGAAATCGACCGAGGAAATGCAGATCGAGGCCTCGCGCCGCGGCTATGCCTTCGCCGTGGTGCGGCCGAGCGGTGACCGCAATTTCGAGGCGCACACCGTCTCGGTCGTGTTCAACGTCGACGAGGGGCCGCGCACCTATATCGAGCGCATCAATCTGCGCGGCAACACCCGCACGCGCGACTACGTGATCCGCCGCGAATTCGACCTCTCCGAGGGCGATGCCTACAACCGTGCGCTGGTCGACCGTGCCGAGCGGCGGTTGAAGAACCTCGATTATTTCAAGAGCGTCAAGATCACCACGGAGCCGGGCTCCTCCAGCGACCGTGTGATCCTGATCGTCGACATGGAGGAGAAGTCGACCGGTGATTTCTCGATATCGGGCGGCTACTCTACCACCGACGGCGCACTCGCCGAAGTCTCGGTCTCCGAGCGCAACCTGTTCGGCAAGGGGCTCTATGCCAAGGCCTCGGTGACCTACGGCCAGTACGCCCGCGGTGTGTCGCTGTCTTTCGTCGAGCCATATTTGCTCGACCAACGGATCGCACTCGGATTGGACACCTACTATCGCCAGCAATTGGCGAACAGCTATACGAGTTATGGCGTGACGACGTTAGGCTTCTCGCCGCGCCTGGGCTTCGCGCTACGCGAGGATTTGTCGCTTCAGCTCCGTTACTCGCTCTATCAGCAGAGCATCACGCTCGCCAGCGCTTACAACAATTGCAACAACAACGCAGCCAATACGTCGCTGGCGTTCAATCCGACGCCGGCCTATATCCAGAGCGTGCTGGGCGGGGTTGATCCCACCAATTCAACGAGTTCGGGTTACTACGGCTATGGTTGTTATGCTGACGGTGAATCCAGCCTGCCGGTCCGAAAGGAATTGGCGAATGGTCCGACCTTGACGTCAGCGCTGGGCTACACGCTGACCTACAACACGCTCGACAACACCAAGAACCCGACCGATGGCCTGCTCGTCGACTTCAAGCAGGATTTTGCCGGGGTGGGCGGCGACGTCACCTATCTGAAGACCGCACTCGACACCAAATACTACACGCCGCTGGTCTCCGAGATTGTCAGCGTGATCCATCTGCAGGGCGGCGTTCTCAACAAGATCGGCAACAACGATCTGCGCATGCTGGATCACTTCCAGATGGGCCCGAACCTCGTGCGCGGCTTCGCCTCCAACGGCATCGGTCCGCGGGACATCACCTATCTGAGCTACGGCGCCACCGGCGATGCGCTCGGCGGCACGAAATACTGGGGGGCGTCGATGGAATTGCAGATGCCGTTCTGGTTCCTGCCCAAGGAAGTCGGTCTGAAGGGGGCGGTCTACGCCGATGCCGGCTCGCTCTGGGGCTATCAGGGGCCAACCTCGTGGGCGGCGACAGGCGAGGTCAGCACCAAGACTTGTCCGACCTGCGGGCTGCAATATGACGACAGCAGCGTGGTGCGATCGTCAGTCGGCGTCGGACTGATCTGGGCCTCGCCGTTCGGCCCGCTGCGCTTCGACTACGCCGTGCCGCTGACGAAGGGCAAGTATGACGTCGTGCAGGAGTTCAGGTTCGGCGGCGGGACGTCGTTCTAGCCGGCAAGTATCCGCCGGCAGGCGTCGACGAAGACGTGCGCGCCGGTGACGATGTCGGCATCGGCGGTGTTCTCGGTCCAGTGATGGCTGATGCCGCCAATCGAGGGCACGAACAGCATGCCCGCGGGCATGATGGTCGCGAGCATCTGCGCGTCGTGGCCGGCGCCGCTCGGCATGCGCAGCGATCGTCCACCGGCAAGCGTCTTGCTTGCGGCCTCGATCGCGTCCTGAAAGCCGGCGTTCATCATGGCGGGGGCGCCGGTACGGATTTTTTCCACGTTGACGGAGCAGGGGCCCCTTGCGGCGGCATCTGCCGCCATCGTTCGCAGCAGTTCCTCCAGCCGCGCGATCACGGCGGGGTTGTCGTCACGAATCTGGAACAGCATCTCGGCACCGCCGGGAATGATGCTCGGCGCGCCCGGATCGAGCGTGATGCGGCCCGTGGTCCATACCGTTCGCGGTCCACATGCGGCCGGAAAGCGCTCGTCGATCGCCACGCAGAACTTCGCCAGCGCCAAGCCCGCATCCTTGCGCACGGCCATGCGCGTGGTGCCGGCGTGATTCTGCTCGCCCGTGAAGGTGATGCGGTACTGCCAGATGCCGACGATGGAGGTCACGACGCCGATCGCAAGCTTGCCGCTCTCGAGCGTGTCGCCCTGCTCGATATGTGCCTCGAGATAGCCGACGTGTCGTCCCGGCTCGGCGGTGACGCGCGGGCGTCCGGCGAGCCCCATCTCAAGAAGCGCATCGCGCATGGTGCGGCCGCTGGTGCGGTCACGCGCGGTGTCGATCTCGGCCTCGCTCACCTGCCCGACAAAAGAGCGCGAGCCGAGGAAGCTGCCGAAATGACCTTCCTCGTCACACCATGCGGCGACTTCGACTGCGCCCTTCACGGTCGGATCAGTATTGAGCACGCGCGCCGCCTCGAGCGCATAGACGACGCCGAGCGGACCATCGAGCCAGCCGGCGTAGTTCTGGCTTTCGAGGTGCGATCCGGCCAGCAGCTTCGGTCCGGGCTTGGCGCTGGTGCCGAGGATGTTGCCGATGCCGTCGATCGCGCCGATGAGACCGACGTCGGGCAGTTTCCGCACCAGCCAGTCCAGTGATTGCTTGTGCGGCTCCGAGAAGGTCGGCTTGTGCACGCCGGTCTTGTAGCTGCCCAGTGCACGGAGCGCATTGAGATCGGCGAGGACGCGTTCGCCATTGGCGTGCGATACGGTGTCAGGCATGTTCGGCAACCTTCAGCGCCTCGGTGCGGATTTCCTCGACCAGCCGTTCCTTGAGCTGGACGAATTCGGGCGTGGTCTTGATCTTGTAGGAGCGCGGATGCGGCAGGTCCACCGTGATCTCGGCCTTGATGCGGCCGGGGCGTGCGCTCATGACGATGACGCGGCTACCGAGGAAGATCGCTTCCTCGATATCGTGGGTGACGAACAGCACGGTCTTCTGGTCGCGCTCCCAGATTCCCAGCAGCATTTCCTGCATCAGGGCGCGGGTCTGGTTGTCGAGCGCGCCGAATGGTTCGTCGAGCAGCAGGATTTTGGGGTCATTAGCAAGCGCACGCGCAATCGCGGTGCGTTGCTGCATGCCGCCCGAGAGTTGCTTCGGCCAGTGGTTCTCGAAGTCTGCAAGCCCGACCTGGCGGATGAAGGCGTCGGCGAGCTTGTTGCGCTCGCCTTCCGGCACACCGCGTTCGCGCAGCCCGAAGGCGATGTTCTCGCGCACCGTGAGCCAGGGAAACAGCGTGTAGGATTGGAACACCATGCCGCGATCGGCGCCCGGGCCGGTGACCTCGCGTCCGTCGAGGGTGACGCGCCCGCTGGTCGGACGGTCGAGGCCGGCGACGATGCGCAGCAGGGTGGATTTGCCGCAGCCGGACGGGCCGAGGATGGTGACGAAGTCGTTGTTGCCGATGCTGAGGTCGGTCGGCTCCAGCGCGCGGGTCGGCGCGTTGCCGTGGCGCGCCGGAAAGGTGCGGGAGACCTGCTCGATCCTAAGGGTGGTCATGCGAGCCTCCACGGAAACAGCCAGGCGTTGAAAGCCTTGAACATGAAGTCCGAGAGCAGGCCGATCAGTCCGATCACGATGATGCCGAAGATGATCTGGCCGGTGTTCAGCAATGCCTGGCTGTCGGTGATCATGTGGCCGATGCCCGAGGACGAGCCGATCAGTTCGGCGACGATGACGTAGGTCCAGGCCCAGCCCAGCACCAGCCGCAGGATCTCGGCGATCTCTGGCGCGGAGGAAGGCAGCAGCACGCGGCGGATGATGCCGCGATCGCTGGCGCCGAGCGTATAGGCGGCTTCCACCAGATCGCGCCGCGTCGCCCCGACGGTGACGGCGACCATCAGGATGACCTGGAATACCGAGCCGATGAAGATGACGAGCAGCTTCTGCAATTCACCGATGCCGGCCCACAGGATCAGCAGTGGGATGAACGCGGAGGCGGGCAGGTAGCGCGCAAAGGAGACGAACGGTTCGAGGAACGCTTCGATCGGCTTGTAGGCGCCCATCAGCACGCCGAGTGGCACCGCGATGATCGCTGCCAGCGCAAAGCCGCCGACGACGCGCCAGATCGTCATGCCGATGTCGAACACAAAACCTTGCTTGGCCAGGAGGTCGTAGCCTTCCTGGACCATGGTCAGCGGGTTGGCGAGGAAGGTCTTTGACACATGGCCGCCGAAGGTCGCCCAGGACCAGAGAGCGACGAACAGCACGAAGAACGCAAGGCCATAGGCCACGCGCTGCTTCGATGTCACGGAATCCAGGGGACGCATCGAGTGTTGATCCGAATGGTCGATCATGCTCCGGTCCCACCCTGTGGCGGGACCGGAGCATGTCACGGCTTACTTGATGAAGCTGGCGTCGTAGAGGTCCTCGACCTTCGGCGCTGATTTGATGATGCCGATCTCGAGCAGAAGCTCGGCGGCATCCTTGTTGAAGGCAAGGAAGTCGCCTGCAAAGAATTTCTGGTTCGCGGCCTTGTCCTGCCAGCGCAGATACTTTGCCGAGTTGCCGAACTGCGCGCCGGTCTGCTTCACGTCGGCGCCCATGATCTCGTAGGATTTGGCCTGGTCCTTGGCGATCATGTCGAGCGATTCGAAGTAGCTGTTGGCCAGCGCCTGCGCCGCCTTCGGATTCTCGCTCAGGAACTTCGGCGTGCAGCCGAACGTGTCCATCACGATCGGATAGTCCAGCGTGGTCGCAATGATCTTGCCCTTGTCCGGTGCGGCCCGCACGGTCGACAGGTATGGCTCGTAGGTCATCGCGGCATCGTTCTGGCCGGAGACGAAGGCCTGCGCGGCGGCGGCCGGCTCGATGTTGACGACGGTGACGTCCTTCACGGTGAGGCCGTTCTTCTTCAACATCCAGGCCAGCGCAAAATAGGGCGAGGTACCGGGCGCGGAGGCGGCGACGGTCTTGCCCTTCAGCTCCTTGATCGAGGTGACGTCATTGCGCACGGCCATGCCATCGGCACCATAGCTCTTGTCGAGCTGGAAGATCTGCTTGGTGGCGACACCGTTGGCGTTCCAGGAGATCCAGGTTTCGACCGTGGTTGCCGCACACTGTACGTCGCCGGAGGCGATGGCGAGATGGCGGTCTTTCTGCGGGATCTTCTTGATGGTGACGTCGAGGCCGTTCTTCTTGAAGATGCCGGCTTCCTTCGCCAGCGTCAGCGGTGCGAAGCCGGTCCATCCGGAGATGCCGATGCCGACCTTGACGTCGTCCGCGAGCGCGGGAGTGGCGGCCGTAAGAGCAATGATTGTCGCAAAAATTGTCGAACTACGCATGATTGTCGTCCTCTTGCCCGGATGGATTGACGTCCTGTTGATCTCTGCCGGTCCATAGGGGACCGTTTGGGGAAACGTTGCACGATTTGTGCCGACGTTGCTCTCTCAACCTCCCTTGAATCGCGCGACGAGGCGGTGAGAGTCGCCGGGATAGAGCAGGCGCACCGCCGTGATCGTGCGCGCGCTGCGCCAGGTATAGCGGTCGATCACGAGGCAGGGCGCGCCGACGGCGATGTCGAGCGCTTCCGCCGTGCGATCATCCGCAACAATGGCGCTGATCGTATGCTCGGCTTCTGTCCATGGGACATGGTGAAGCAGCCATGAGCCGGGCGGCTCGCGAGAGAAATCCGCGGTCGCAGCAGATGGCACCGACGACAGATCGATCAGCCGATCTTCAACTGCAAATGGAACCTTGTCGGCGCTATGACGGCAGGAGATCGCGACCACCTTGCCGGCCTTCTTGACGCCGAGACGTTCGCGGTCGGCCGTGGTCGCGGCGCGCAGCTTGCGGCTGATCAGCTCGTAGCCATAGCTGCGCCCTAGCGCAGTGATCTCGGCTCGGATGTCCGCAATCTTGAGCACGGCCGATTGATGCTGCGGCCGGCGCACGAAGGAGCCGGCGCGTCGTCGTCGTTCGATCAGATCGGCCTGCGCGAGTTCCGACAGTGCCTTGTTCACCGTCATGCGCGAGCAGCCATAGCGCGCGACCAGCTCGTGCTCGAAGGGAATGCGATGGCCCGGCGGCCATTCGCCGGTCAGGATGCGCTTTTCGATATCGGCGCGGATGCGCCTGTAGAGCGTCGGCTTGTCGGCTGCATCGGTGGCAAGGCTCATGCGACGAGCCTCCGGATCGCCGTGCCGAAGCGCTCGCGCGCAGCCTGGCGCAGTTTGTGCTGACCGTTCTCGACGACCTTGTTGCCGCCGGCCCAGACGCAATCGATCGCGCCGATGCCGGCCGCAAAGATCCAGCCATCGATGACCGCGTCGCCCGCGCGTCCGGCCAGCGAGGGATGCGCGGCGTCGAGCGTGACGATATCGGCGCGCGCGCCCGGAGCAAGGCCGATTGTCGGCTGAGCCAGCGCCCGCGCGCCGCCCGCATGGGCATCGTCGAACAGTGTGCGGCCGGTCGAACGGCCGGCTCCGCTCGAGAGCACGTTGCGTGCGCGATGCTTGAGCCGCTGGCCGTATTCGAGCTGGCGCAGCTCGTCAGCGACGCCGACCAGCACGTTGGAATCGGTGCCGACACCGTACGAACCGCCCGCGTCGAGAAATTCCGGCGCTGGAAAGATGCCGTCGCCGAGGCTCGCTTCGGTGACCGGACACAGGCCTGCGATCGCGCCGGTCTTGGCGAATGCGCCGACTTCCTGGTCCGTCATATGCGTCGCGTGGATGAGGCACCAGCGTTGACTAAGCGGCGCATGCTCCAGCAGCCATTGCACCGGCCGTCGTCCGGACCAGGCGAGGCAGTCCTCGACTTCCTTCACCTGCTCGGCAGCATGAATATGCACCGGACCGCCCTCGGCAAGCGGGAGGATCGCCGCGAGTTCGTCCGGCGCCACCGCGCGCAGGCTGTGCGGCGCGATGCCGATATTGGCGTCCGGCAAGTTTGCGATCGCCTTGCGCGAGGCGGCCATCAGCTTGGCGAACTGATCGACCGAGTTGATGAAGCGGCGTTGGCCGTCATGCGGCGCCGCGCCGCCAAAGGACCCGTGCGCATAAAAGCTCGGCAGCAGCGTCAGGCCGATACAGGAAGCTTCGGCAGCCTGTGCGATGCGCGCGGCCATCTCGGCGGGATCGGCGTAAGGCGAGCCGTCGCGATCGTGGTGCAGATAGTGGAATTCGCCGACGCGGGTAAAACCCCGCTCCAGCATTTCGACATACAGCAGCGTTGCAACGGCAGCGATATCATCTGGCGTCATCGCCAGCGCGAAGCGGTACATCGTCTCGCGCCAGGTCCAGAAAGTATCGGTGGAATCGCCGCGCAACTCGGCAAGCCCCGCCATGCCGCGCTGGAAGGCGTGACTATGCAGGCTCGCAAGTCCCGGAAGTGCGATGGCGTGGCGCTCATCGCCGGCGATGGGCGCTGCACCCGGCGTGACCTCGGCGATCGCGCCGGCGGTGATCACCACTTGCACGTCATTGGCCCAGCCCGAGGGCAGGAGCGCGGAAGCGAAATGCAGTCGGGACATGGTGACACGCCGGCTGGACAGAACGGTCTTACGATTATATGTCTAGACATATAAGTCAAGCATCCCGGCTGAAGGGACCAGCGCATGGCAGAGCGTTTCGACCGGATCTGGCACAACGCCCGGCTCGCCACGATGCGGGCCGACCATCCCGATCTGGGCGAGATCGAGCATGGCGTCATCGCCATCCGTGGCGGCCACATCGTCTATGCCGGCGCGGCGGCAGACTTTCCTATCGATGCGGACGCGATTCAGCGGGTCGATTGCGAGGGGCGCTGGATCACGCCGGGCCTCGTCGATTGCCACACTCATCTCGTCTACGGCGGCAATCGCGCCCATGAATTCGAGCTGCGCCTGAAGGGCGCGAGCTACGAGGAGATCGCGCGCGCCGGCGGCGGCATCGTCTCGACCGTGGCTGCGACCCGCAAGGCGAGTGAGGCCGAGCTGGTCGCGAGCGCGCTGCAGCGGCTGGATGCGTTGATCGGAGAGGGCGCAACGACAGTCGAGATCAAGTCCGGCTATGGTCTCGATACCGCGACCGAGATGCGCCAGCTTTCCGCTGCGCGCAGCCTTGGCCGTCAGCGGAAAGTTGCAATCCGCACCTCCTTTCTCGGCGCGCACGCGCTGCCCGTCGAGGCCGATGGCGACAAGGATCGGTACGTCGATCTCGTCTGCAAGGAGATGCTGCCTCACGTCGCGAAATCGGGTCTTGCGGACGCTGTCGATGCCTTCATGGAAGGCATTGCATTTTCGGCTGAACAGACCGTCCGGGTGTTCGAGACGGCGAAGGGGCTTGGTCTGCCCGTGAAGTTGCATGCCGACCAGCTCTCGAATCTCGGTGGTGCTGCGCTGGCTGCGAAATATTCCGCGCTCTCGGCCGACCATCTCGAACATACCGATGAGGCCGGTGCGGCCGCGATGGCCAGGGCCGGCACCGTCGCCGTGCTGCTGCCCGGCGCCTTCTACTTCATTCGCGAGACACAGAAGCCGCCCGTCGAGGTGTTTCGCAAGCTCGGCGTTCACATGGCGCTTGCGACCGACTGTAATCCCGGCAGCTCGCCGCTGACCTCGCTGCTGCTCGCCATGAACATGGGCGCGACGCTGTTCCGGATGACAGTCGCCGAATGCCTCACCGGCATCACCCGCGAAGGCGCGCGGGCGCTCGGCGTGCTCGATGAGACGGGCACGCTGGAAGCCGGCAAATGGTGCGACCTCGCGATATGGGACATCGAGCGTCCCGCCGAGCTCGTCTATCGCATCGGCTTCAATCCGCTGCATCGTCGTGTCTGGAGGGGCCAGTGACGGAGCCGGGCGCCGCGGTCGTCGTCGTCAAGGGCATGGTGAGCCTCGACGATCTCGCACGCGTGCTCGCCGGCGCTCCCGTCGAGCTCGATCCCTCCTTCTGGCCGCGCGTCGAGGCGGCGGCGGCAATCGTCGCGAAAGCCGCGCAGGCCGCAGCTCCGGTCTATGGCATCAACACCGGTTTTGGAAAGCTGGCGTCGAAGCGCATTCCGCCCGATCAGACCGCGCTCCTCCAGCGCAATCTCATCGTCTCGCATTGCTGCGGCGTCGGCCCGGTCACGCCGGAGCCGATCGTGCGGCTGATGATGGCGCTGAAGATCGTTTCGCTCGGGCGCGGCGCCTCCGGCGTTCGCCGCGAGGTGATCGAGCAGTTGCAGGCCATGCTGGCGCATCGCGTGTATCCGCTGGTGCCGCAGCAAGGCTCGGTCGGTGCCTCCGGCGATCTCGCGCCGCTCGCGCACATGACCGCAGTGATGATCGGCGAGGGGCAGGCCATCGTCGATGGCAAGACCGTGTCGGGCCAAGAGGCGCTCGTCGCCGCCGGCCTTGCGCCGCTGACGCTGGGCCCCAAGGAGGGCCTGGCGCTGATCAACGGCACCCAGTTCTCGACGGCTTACGCCATCTTTGGCGTCCTGCGCGCATTTCGTCTCGCCCGCGCCGCGCTGGTTACCGGCGCCCTGTCGGTCGATGCGGCGATGGCTTCGACCGCTCCATTCCGTTCCGAAATCCAGGCGCTCCGCGGTCATCCCGGCCAGATCGCCGCGGCTGCAACGCTGATGGCGCTGCTCGATGGCAGCGACATCCGCCTGTCGCATCTCGAAGGCGACGACCGTGTGCAGGATCCCTATTGCCTCCGCTGCCAGCCGCAGGTCGCAGGCGCCGCGCTCGACCTGATCACGCAGGCCGCGCGCACCTTGATCATCGAGGCCAATGCCGTCACCGACAATCCTCTCGTGCTGGTCGAGACCGGCGAGATCGTATCCGGCGGAAATTTTCACGCCGAGCCGGTGGCCTTTGCCGCCGATACGATCGCACTTGCGCTGTCGGAGATCGGCGCGATCAGCGAGCGGCGCATCGCGACGCTGGTCGACCCCGCGCTCAATTTCGGCCTGCCGCCGTTCCTGACGCCGGACCCAGGCATCAATTCCGGCTTCATGATCGCCGAAGTGACGGCGGCTGCGCTCTATGCCGAGAATAAGCAGCGCGCGGCAGCCTGCTCGATCGATTCGACGCCGACCAGCGCCAACCAGGAAGACCACGTCTCGATGGCCGCGCATGCCGCGCGTCGGCTGTCCGACATGGCCGACAATCTGGCTTCCATCCTCGGCATCGAGTTTCTGGTCGCCGCGCAAGGCATCACGCTGCGCGCGCCGCATGCGACCAGCGCGCCGCTCGCCGCCGTCATCGCGGCATTGCGCGAGCAGGTTCCTGCGCTGGGCGCCGACCGCTACATGGCCGGCGATCTTGCCAAGGCCGCCGCGCTGATCGAAGCCGATGCGCTGCCGGCCGCGGCGCTCGCCACGCTTTCATCCGATCCGTTTCCGAGGCTGAGCTGAAGAGGTCCGCATGAACCGCCGACTGGACAATGACCGCACCATCCGCGCCCCCCGCGGCAGCGACATCAGCGCCAAGAGCTGGCTGACGGAGGCGCCGCTGCGCATGCTCATGAACAACCTCGACCCAGATGTCGCCGAGCGCCCGAGCGAGCTCGTCGTCTATGGCGGCATCGGCCGCGCCGCGCGCGACTGGGAGAGCTTTGACCGGATTACCAACGCGTTGCGCAAGCTCGAGAACGACCAGACCCTGCTGGTGCAGTCCGGCAAGCCGGTCGGCATCTTCCGTACCCACGCGGATGCGCCGCGCGTGTTGATCGCAAATTCCAACATCGTGCCGCACTGGGCGACGCTCGATCATTTCAACGAGCTCGATCGCCAGGGCCTGATGATGTACGGCCAGATGACGGCGGGCTCGTGGATCTACATCGGCAGCCAGGGCATCGTGCAGGGCACCTACGAGACCTTCGTGGAGGTCGGCCGCCGCCATTATCGCGGCAGCCTTGCCGGCAAATGGATCCTCACCGCCGGCCTTGGCGGCATGGGCGGCGCGCAGCCGCTGGCGGCGACCATGGCGGGCGCGTCGATGCTCGCGGTCGAATGCCAGCCGAGCCGCATCGAGATGCGCCTGCGCACCGGCTATCTCGATCGCCAGGCTGCGACGCTCGACGAAGCGCTCGCGATCATGGCCGAGTCGACGAAGACGAAGAAAGCAATTTCCGTCGGCCTGCTGGGCAACGCCGCGGAGATTTTCCCGGAGCTCGTGCGCCGTGGCGTCAAGCCCGATATCGTCACCGACCAGACCAGCGCGCACGATCCCATCAACGGCTATTTGCCGAAGGGCTGGACGCTCGCCGATTGGGAATCAAAGCGCGCCTCCGATCCGAAGGCGGTCGAGCGCGCCGCGAAGACCTCGATGGTCGAGCACGTCCAGGCCATGCTGGATTTCCATGCGCAAGGCATCCCGACGCTCGACTATGGCAACAACATCCGCCAGATGGCGCAGGATATGGGCCTGAAGAATGCCTTCGATTTCCCGGGCTTCGTGCCCGCCTATATCCGCCCGCTGTTCTGCCGCGGCGTCGGACCGTTCCGCTGGGCGGCGCTGTCGGGAGATCCCGAGGACATCTTCAAGACCGACGCCAAGGTCAAGGAGCTGATGCCTGACGACAAGCACCTGCATAACTGGCTCGACATGGCCAGAGAGCGCATCAAGTTCCAGGGGCTGCCGGCGCGGATCTGCTGGGTCGGCCTCGGCGATCGCCATCGCCTCGGCTTTGCCTTCAACGAAATGGTCGCGCGCGGCGAGTTGAAAGCGCCTGTCGTGATCGGCCGCGATCATCTCGACAGCGGCTCGGTGGCGAGCCCCAACCGGGAGACCGAGGCGATGAAGGACGGCTCGGATGCCGTGTCCGACTGGCCCTTGCTCAACGCACTGCTCAACTGCGCCAGCGGTGCGACCTGGGTGTCGCTGCATCATGGCGGCGGCGTCGGCATCGGCTATTCCCAGCACGCCGGCATGGTGATCGTCGCCGACGGCACGCCAGAAGCCGCCAGGCGCATCGAGCGCGTGCTCTGGAACGACCCGGCCTCCGGCGTCATGCGCCATGCCGACGCCGGCTATGAGATCGCAATCAACTGCGCCCGCGAGAAGGGGCTCGATCTGCCGAGCCTTGCGAAGTAGCGCTGCCTCAGGCCACGACCTTGGCGCCCTGAGCGGCGTCGAGCCGCGCGCGGTCCCTGGCGAGATGGTCCGCGATCGCCGCGCCCGGCATCGGCTTTGCGAAGTAGTAGCCCTGCAAGTAGTCGCAGCCGAGACGGCGCAGGGTATCGAGCTGGGCGCGGGTCTCGACGCCCTCGACGACGCAGGCGATCTCCATGTCGTCGCAGAGGCCCGTGAGCGACTTGATGATCTTGTGGCTCACGGGGTTCTCGTTGATGTCGGCGACGAAGCTGCGGTCGATCTTTAGCTTGTCCAGCGGCAGACGGTGCACATGGCTCAGCGACGAATAGCCGGTGCCGAAATCGTCCAGCGAAATGCCGCAGCCCATGGCCTTCAGCGCGGCGATCGATTGCTGCGCGCGCGCGAAGTCGAAGGTGACGGCAGTCTCGGTGATCTCGAAGTCGAGCCGGCGCGGTGTCACGCCGCTCTTCTCGATGATGGTGATCAGCGGCAGGATGCCGTCGGGCGAGCAGATGTCGTGGGCCGAGAGATTGAACGACAGGCGGGTGTGGTCCGGCCAGGTCTTTGCCGCGGCCAGCGCGCGCACCAGCAGCGCCTGCGTCAGCGGACGGATCAGACCGATGCGCTCGGCGGCCGGGATGAAATCGGCCGGAGAGACCCAGCCGAGGCGAGGGCTTTGCCAGCGTGCCAGCGCCTCGAAGCCGACGGTGTGCTCGTTCATGGAATCGATGATCGGCTGGAACACCAGCTCCAACTCGGTGTCGAAATCGGCGGTGCGCAGCAAGGTCTCGATCACGCCGCGGCTGCGGATCTCCGCTTCCAGCTCGCTCGAGAAGATCACGGTGCGGCCGCGCAGATGGCGCTTGGCGTGGTAGAGCGAATAGTCGGCGCATTCATAGAGCGCTTCCGCCGTCGTCGCCGAGCGCGGATAGAGTGCAAAGCCGATCGAGCATGACAGGCCGGTGTGGGCGGTGTCGAGCTGGTAGGGCAGCTTGACTTGCTCGCCGATGCGCTCGCCGAGACGCGCCAGGTCGGCGTCCTCGGGGTCGCCGCACACGATCAGGCCGAATTCGTCACCACCGAGGCGCGCGAACTCCACCCGCTGCGGCCCAAAGCCCTCGCAGACCTCGCGGATGCGTCGGCCGGCTTCGATCAATACGCGGTCGCCGACCGAGTGTCCGTAATTGTCGTTGATCGGCTTGAAGCCGTCGAGATCGATGATGCCGACGGCGACGCGAGCGCGCCTGATCTCGGCATTGTTGAAGGCGCTCGACAGCTCGGCGAAGAAGCGGCGGCGGTTCGGCAGCTCGGTCAGGGAATCCAGATTGGCGAGGCGGAAGTTTTCGTCCGAGAGCGCCTGCGTCGCCGCCTGCTGCGCCAACAGCGATTTGCGGCTGGCGACGAGATCGGCGAAGTCGCGATAATAGATGAACAGCACCGTCACCATCGCGCCGGAGACCAGCAGATTGTTGACCGCGATCGCCTTCAGCGTTGGCTCGCCGGTGGCCCAGAAGAACAGCACGTAGGGCACGTCGACGACCAGGGTCACGATCAGCGCCGCCGAACGCAGATGCATCAGCGAGAAGATGCAGCCGATCACGGTCACGGCCATGTAGAACGCGACCTGGCTCTTGGCAAAGGGATTGCCGTAGGGATAGAGAGCGAATGACCAGGCGGTGAAGCCGGCGCCGATCGGCAGCGTCATCCAGTTGGTGGCGCGCAGATTGCGCAGGATGTCGGCATCGCTGCGGACGAGACCGCGTTGGCGCAGCCACCAGAACGTGCGAAGCGCCGCGAGCAACGTCAGCACGCTCGGGACGATCATCGTCAGCCAGTCCGGCGCGACGTTCACATAGGTGTAGGCGACCGCGAGCGTGTTGCTGATCAGGATGAAGTAGAGCAGCGGGATCTGCTTGGAGAAGGCGTCGAATTGCGCGCGCAACAGATCCGGATCCCGGGGCACGCGGAACAACCGCATCAAGGCGGCGCAGGAATCTTTCAAATCAACCGCAGGCATTGCGATACGGGCCCCAAATCCCTTCAAACGAAGGCGATCTTGCATGGCGGGAGTAAAGAGCGCGTTAGATGGTTCCCACCTGGGAACACATGTCATGATTGTAAGCGACCGCTGGGTTTGCCGGCCGCGTGCATTGGTGAGGGGCTGTTAAGGACGTTGGGCGGTAGCGAGCCGTTTTCTCGCATGACGTATCGTTCAGAACCGATCGCGGCTACGTTCTGCTAACCATAGCGATCTCGATCGCGTGGTGCTGCCTGACGTCGCGGCGGTCATCGCTGACGACCGCCGCGCGTGTCGCTCTTTACTTCGCGCCCTGCAGTGCGGCCGTCTGCTTCGCGAGCGCCTTGTCGAAATCCTCCGACAAGCCGGTGGCGTAAGCCACAAGCTCGCCCGGCTTGACGAACGGATTGGGCGTCTCGCTCTTGATCTGCTGCGCGCGCTTGGCCTGCATGCCATAGACCTCGGGATGCGGCCCGAACAGCACGTCGATCTTCATCGCCTTGGCCTTGGCGAAGGTCGCGCGGTAGTCGTCGACGATGCCGGGATAGGTCGGCTGTCCGACCAGCCGGTTCAGCGCCACGGTGCCGCTGCAGAAGAACAGCACTTCGCGGTCCTGGCCGCCGTCCTTCACCGTCATCTCCCAGCTGGTGCAGCCCGGCGAATGGCCTGGCGTAGCGTGCGCCGTCAGCGTGGTGTCGCCGAGCGTGACCTTGTCGCCTTCCTTGACCGTGCGATCGACCTTGACCGGAGGAAAGCCGAGATCGGCGTTCTTCTCGTCGCCCGGATAATAGCCGCCTTCGAGCAGCGGCTTGTCGCGCTCGCCGGCTATGAGTTGCGCGCCGCTGTCCTGCTTGATCTCGGCGAAGCCGCCGGTGTGGTCGAGATGGGCGTGGGTGTTGAGGATGTACTTGATGTCGGCGACCTTGAAGCCGAGCTTGGCGATGTTGTCCTTGATCATGCCGGTCGACTGCGGCATCGCCGTGTCCATCAGGATCAGGCCCTGCGATGTCTTGATGACGTAGACGGCGATGCCGTCGGTGCCGACATAATAGATGTTGTCGATGAGGCGGAACGGGTCGAACGGCGCGGTCCATTTCTTCATGACCACTGCCAGGAAGTCCTTGATGGTCTGCGCCTGCGCCGCGGGTGCGAAGAGCGCCAGCGCACACAGCGCGGCCGTGAGCCTTCTCATGGATTGTGCTCCCTGATGTTGTTGTCGTTGCGACCGCGGTTCCGCGCGGATCGACCGGGAGGCTAGATGTTGCGCGAGGCGGCAGCAACCGCCACGTGTTGGAAAAATTCCGCGTCATGCGCGGAATAACGGTCGCTGTCCGGTTTGAGCATGGCGGCGAGGCGGCGCGCGATGTTCAGCGCCCGCCGATGGTCGCCCCGGCGGTGGCGCACATGGCGTCGCGTCATCGCAGCGAGAAAAGGATCAGGCGAGGGCGGCCCGGCGTTCCCGCACCGGCTCGCGCGTGCGATCGGCGCCGCGCGGTTCGGCCAGGCGGGTAAAGCTGCGCTGGCCCGCATGCGCCGGTGCCTCGACGATCACGCCTTCGCAGACGATCTGGCCGCCGAGCAGCTTGAATTCGAGCTTGTCGTAGCGCGGCATGGTCTCGCCGGGCTCGGGCGCCAGCAGCCCGATGCGGCCCTGGATGTTCAGCGTGGCTTCACCCGTGCCGTGCAGCCGCGGATTCCACATCCTGACGCCGGTCTCCGCCCAGCGTTGCCGGATCAGCGCGGCGCGATCGGCGGGCTCGACGATTTTTGCGCGAGCCTTTGGTGCACTCGGGCTCCTCGGAGCGGACGACACGGGCGACGGCTCCGTCTCGACGTGCGCGGCAACGATCGGCGCGTGGGTCGTCGTCTCCTCAGCGACGACGGCCGCGACGGGCGGAAGGTCGTTGACGACGTCGGGCTCGATCTCCGCGGCGACGCTCGGGGCGGGCTCGCTCTTGACGCTGGCCTCGATGACGACAGATGCAGTGATCTCAGCGCTGATTTCGACGACGGGCATCTCGTCGATTACGACCGGTTCGGCTTCCACGAAAATCGCGGAGACAGGTTCGTCGTCGACGATGGTTCCGGAGGTCTCGACCGGTGTTGCCTGCGTCTCGGCAGCCGCGGCGAAGATTTGCTCCGCGATCGCAGGCTTGACCTCTTCAACAGAACAGACCGGAGCCTCCTCCATGGCCTCGGCCTCGACAAACGACGCCGGTGCCTCGTTGACGACCTCGGGTTCAGCATCTGCCGAAAGTTTCGCAGTCGGGTCGACTTCAGGCGGATCAACCAGGTCGCTCGCGATCTCGACCGAGGGGACTGATATTTCGTCGACAACGACGGGTCCGAGCTCTGCCGGCGTATCCAGGGAGGACTCGTCGCGGACGCTGATATCGCTCGTGGCCGTGGCCTGCTGATCCGCAGCGATCTGCGCCACCTCGATGCTGCCGCTGTGCGGCAGGGGCCGAAGCCGGTTGAACGCCCATTTGACCGCGGGAATGCGGCTCAGCAACGATATCAGTCTCGAAAGCACTGGGAATTGTCCAAGAGGTACTCGGGGCCGCGGGCAATCGCTGATTCGCCAGCAATGTGAAAAACTGCCCCGGCCCTCACACCCCTGTCAATTGAGGCGGGACCAATTGCAGAACATCTGCACAGCCCGGCGCGCCGCGGCGTTCATTCGAAATGCATCGATATGAGCGGATCCTCGTCGTGGTCGGGTTGATGCGTCGGAACAAGCGGCATCACGATGCGCTGCTGCGGGGGCGCTGCTCGAGGAGATCTCGGCCATCGTCGAGTAGCTGCGATCGTCGTGACGCCGCCGCCAACGCGACCGCGCCCCGTAAACTGCTGCACCAAACGTCGGGCTTTCCAGCGTCATGTTCGCCGCCTATTTTGAAGCCCCCGGGGAATGAGGACGACGCAATGAAGAAGCTTGCCGCCATCACAGCGGTTCTGATCTGGTCGGCATATGCTCATGCGCAGGACCGCAGCATCACGGTGGCCTCGACGACGTCGACCGAGCAGTCCGGCCTGTTCGGCTATCTGCTGCCACTGTTCTCGAAGGCCGAGGGCATCGAGGTGAAGGTCGTCGCCGTCGGCACCGGCCAGGCGCTCGACATCGGACGGCGCGGCGATGCCGACGTGGTGTTCGTCCATGACAGGCCGGCCGAGGACAAGTTCATGTCCGAAGGGCAGGGCGTGAAGCGCTTCGACGTCATGTACAACGATTTCATCATCGTCGGGCCGAAGAGCGACCCCGCGAAAATCGCCGGCGACAAGGACGTCGCCGATGCCTTGCGCAAGATCTCGGCGGCGAAGGCGCCATTCATCTCGCGCGGCGACAAGTCCGGCACGCATTCTGCCGAGCTGAGATTGTGGAAGGAGGCTGGTATCGATCCCGCCGCTGGCAAGGCCAGCTGGTATCGCGAGATCGGCCAGGGCATGGGCCCGGCGCTGAACATGGCGTCGTCGTCATCAGCGTATTTGTTGTCCGACCGCGGCACCTGGCTGTCGTTCAAGAACCGGGGCGAGCTTGTGATCCTGACAGAGGGCGACAAGCGGCTGTTCAACCAATACGGCGTCATGCTGGTCAATCCGGACAAGCATCCCAATGTGAAGGCGAAGGACGGGCAGGCTTTCATCGATTGGCTGATCTCGCCAAAGGGGCAGGATGCGATCGCCGGCTACAAGGTCGGCGGCGACCAGCTATTTTTCCCCAACGCGTCCCACTAGCAGGAAGGCGACGGTCGAGACGGCGACGCTGAGCGCGAGCAGGATCAGCCCGAGTCCGAGCGCCAGCGGCAGGTCTCCCTTGCTGGTCTCCAGCGCGATGGCGGTCGTCATCGTGCGGGTAAAGCCGCGGATGTTGCCGCCGACGATGATGATGGCGCCGACCTCGGCGATGGCGCGCCCGAACGCGGCGAGGAAGGCCGTCAGCAGCGAGGTGCGGCCGAGCGCGAACAACAGGCCGATGCTCCGCAATGTCGACAGTCCGTCGATCCGGGCGAGGTCGCCATATTCGGCCCACAACAGGCTCGCCGGCCTGTGTACCAGCGCGACCACGATCGGCGTCGCCAGCAGCGTCTGCGCGATCACCATCGCCGCCGGCGTAAACAGCAACCCGGCCGCGCCGAGCGGGCCCGAGCGCGACAGCAGGAGATAAAGCGCAAGCCCGACCACGACCGGCGGCAGCCCGAGCAGCGCATTGGTCAGCACGATGATGACCTGCCGCCCGCGAAAGCGGGTGATCGCGAGCAGGGCGCCGAACGGGGCGCCGATCAGCAGCGCGACGATGCCGGCCGTCAGGCTGACGCGCACCGACAGTGCGACGATGCCGAGCAGTTCGGGATCGGCCTCGCCGATCAGCGTGAACGCGGCAACGATGGAGCGCGCGAAGTCGTTCATCCGGCCTGATGCAAATGTTCAACCGCCTGCGGCTCGATACTGGCATTCCGTGTCGTGGCCAGCGTGGTGTGCAGCGTGCCGCATTCGTGACTGTGGGTGATGATCGCGTCCATCGACAACACCTTCGGTTTTCGGGGATCATCGATCGCCTCTCGGGCCCGATGCGTCAACCCGAATCTTGGCCGACTTGACGGGCAAAACACCTGGCGATCCGCGCCGCCACGAAAGTCGAGGCTCGTACGCGAAAGCATTCTTCTTTACCGAATTCGGAAATGTTGCAATTGTCGTTCACCTCACCCGGCACGAGGGCCGACCCCCGTAAGGCCTTCCTGAGCCCTCGGCAATCCCGGAGGGCGGAACGAGCCGCAAAACTCGGGCCGGTCAGGCCGCGAGACCCGGAAAATCGTGCCTTTTGCGGGCGCAAAGGCGACTTTATTCTCGCCACGGATGCGCTAAGGAAGAGCCTGGATGCGGTGCAGCACTCAAGGCGGCCGCGGCTCGAAATTCAGGTCAAACCGGGCACGCCGCTCAAGGCCGGACCCGCTCAACGAGAAGGACGTCATTCCATGATCAATACCGTTGGCATCATCGGAGCAGGGACCATGGGCAACGGCATCGCCCAAATCTGCGCCGCGGCAGGGCTGTCGGTCGTGATGGTCGACATCTCCGACGCGGCAGTGAACCGCGGCATCTCGACCGTTGGAGGCAGCCTTGAGCGCCTGGTCAAGAAAGAGAAGATGTCGGCGGCCGATCGCGACGCGACGCTCAAGCGCATCACCGGCACGACCGACCGCGCCAAGCTTGCCGACTGCGACCTCGTGATCGAGGCTGCGACGGAGAACGAGGAGCTCAAGGTCAAGATACTGAAGGATCTCTGCGCCACGCTGTCGCCGCGCACGCTGCTTGCGACCAATACCTCCTCGATCTCGATCACCAAGCTTGCCGCGGCGACCGATCGTCCCGATCGCTTCATCGGCATGCACTTCTTCAACCCGGTTCCGGTGATGCAACTGCTGGAGCTGATCCGCGGCCTGCAGACCTCGGACGACACTCACGCCAAGGCGCTCGACTTCGCCCAGCGCGTCGGTAAGGTGGCGATCACGGCCAAGAACAGCCCTGGCTTCGCCGTCAACCGCATCCTGTGCCCGATGATCAACGAGGCAATCTTCGCGCTCCAGGAGGGCATTGCGACCGCCGAGGAAATCGACGCCGGCATGAAGCTCGGCTGCAACCATCCGATCGGGCCGCTGGCGCTTGCCGACCTCGTCGGCCTCGACACCATGCTGTCGGTGATGGAGGTCTTTTACAAGGGCTTCAACGACCCCAAATACCGTCCGGCCCCCTTGCTCAAGGAAATGGTCGACGCCGGCCATCTCGGCCGCAAGACCGGGCAGGGGTTTTACAGCTACGGCGCCTGATCTTGGCGCGGGCGGCGGGCTCGCCCGCCGCTCGATCCCGCAAATTGCGCTACGACAAAGACGGCTTGCGCAAGTGGCCTGATAATGTCGAATGGGCGGCTCGCGGGACCAACGAAACGGAAAACAAAGGACATGTCGGATCGACTGAAGGCCGAGCGCGAGGCAGCGGCCGCGCGGCGGAACCTGCTGAGCCAGGACGCGATCGAGCGCACCGGGATCACCGAGGAGATGATCGGGGAACTCGTGACCCGCTTCTATGGCCGGGTCCGCGAGGACGCGCTGCTCGGACCCATCTTTGCGATCGTGCAGAATTGGGACGAGCATCTCGCCAAGCTCACGGGCTTCTGGTCGTCGGTGGTGCTGATGAGCGGCCGCTACCATGGCTCGCCGATGCGGGCGCACATGCCGCTCAGCCTGGTTGGCGATCATTTTGATCGCTGGCTCGACCTGTTCGAGCAGACCGCGCGCGAGGTCTGTCCGCCGCCGGCGGCAGCGCTCTTTATCGACAAGGCGCGTCGCATCGCCGACAGCTTCGAGATGGCCTCGGCCACCATCGCTGGTCGCATCGCGTCGCCGCGCCATGTGCTCAGGTCCTGAAATACAAAATGCCTGCTCGATAAACGTGCAGTTGAATCGCGTTTCGGTTGCATCGCGCTAACGACAACCCGCTGCACCAATTCCCGCAGCATCGACCTGATCTGCAAAATCATCATGCCGATCGCGCGGCATGACGTTGAAATGGCAAAAACGCCTTTGAACACGTGCAGTCGTGTTCAATCAAAGCGAGCAAAGCCATATTGATGCACTGCGGCGCCAATTCTTCGCCTTCATTTCGGCAGAGTTCCAGCGCCTGCTACTGTGCATGTCGCGCGCATCATTCAGCAGCTCCTCATCATCCGATGGCAATGCGGATCCCGAAGCCGATGTCAGCGCGGAGCAAACGCGGCGCGAGCTGTTGCTCGGTGCGCTCGCCGCCACCGCGTGTCTCGGCTGTTCCGCACCAGTGCGCGCGGGCGAAGATCCGCCCGGCTCCGACGAGCGGCCGCAGAAGGGCGACCTTCTCGTTTTCTCAGAGGGCGACAGCGAAGGAAAGCTCATCAAGGCCGCTGATCTGAAGCTCGGTGGCCCGCCGGTGCATGCCTGGCCGCAGGATCCCAAGACATCGGTGGTGCGCAGTGGCTCGCGCCTCAACGAGATCCTGATGATCCGGCTCGATCCCGCCTCGCTCGACGAACAGACCAGAGCGCGCGCCGTCGACGGGATCCTCGCCTATTCGGCGATCTGCGCCCATGCCGGCTGTCCCGTCACCGCCTGGGTGAAGAGCGATGTCGGCGACGCCGAGGTGTTCAAGTGCATGTGCCACAACTCCGAATACGATCCCCGCGCGGGCGCGGAGGTGGTGTTCGGGCCGGCGCCGCGGCGGCTCGCCGCGCTGCCGCTGGCGCTCGCTGACGGCGCGCTCAGCGTCGCGGGTGGATTCATCGGAAGGGTAGGTGGCGCGCAGCCGGGATGATGGACGGTGCGGGATCTGCCCGCGTCACGAGAGGCCGCATCCGCCCAGCGGCGGATTTCGGGACGAACGACAAGAATTCAGAACAAGAATTCAACCGGATGAAAAGGGGAAACGTCCATGAAAACGTCCAGGAAAACATGCGCGACCAGGAAGCAAATACTGCTGTCCGGCTTCGTCGCCTTTACATGCATCGCTTCGACCGCGGCGATCGCCGGCCCGATCGAGAGCTATTCGCCCGTTACCCAGCAGCGCCTGGAGAATCCGGAACCCGGCAACTGGATGCTCTATCGGCGCACCTATGACGGACAGGGCTACAGCCCGCTTGACCAGATCAACACCTCGAATGTCAAGGATCTCACGCCGGTCTGGACATTCGCCACGGGCGTGGTCGAAGGCCACGAGGCCCCGCCGATCGTCAATAACGGCGTGATGTTCGTGGCGACGCCGATGGGGCAGGTGATCGCGCTGAACGCGAAGACCGGCGACGAATATTGGCGCTACAAGCGACAGCTTCCCGACGATCTGTTCCAGCTGCATCCGACCAGCCGCGGCGTCGGCCTGTGGGAGGACAAGCTCTATCTCGCCACCACCGACGACCACGTCGTCGCGCTCGACGCCAAGACCGGCAAGGTGGTGTGGGACACCAAGGTGCAGGACTACAAGAAGGGTCAGTACATGACCCTGATGCCGCTGATCGTCGACGGCAAGGTCATCGTCGGCGGGTCCGGCGGGGAGTTCGGCGTGCGCGGCTATGTCGCCGCCTTCGATGCCAAGGGCGGCAAGGAGCTGTGGCGCACCTTCACCATTCCCGGCGAAGGCGAGCCCGGCCACGACACCTGGCAGGGCGACGACTGGAAGAACGGCGGCGGCTCGGCCTGGATGACCGGGACCTACGACAAGGACACCAAGACGATCTATTGGGGCGTCGGCAATGCGGCACCATGGCCCGGCGAAATGCATCCCGGCGACAATCTCTACACCTCGTCGGTGATCGCGCTCGATCCCGGCAACGGCAAGATCAAGACCTATCACCAGTACCACCAGAACGATTCCTGGGACTGGGACGAGGTCGACGCGCCGATGCTGATCGACCTGCAGCGTGACGGCCGCAGCATCAAGAGCCTGGTCCATCCCGGCCGCGACGCGATCTTCTGGGTGCTCGAGCGTACGCCGACCAAGATCAACTACGTCGCCGGCTGGCCGTTCGTCTCGACCAACGTCTGGAAGGGCATCGACGAGAACGGCAAGCCGATCCTCGATCCCGATCACAAACCTGTCGTCGGTAAGCGCGTGGAGTTCTGCCCGTCGCTGTGGGGCGGCAAGGACTGGCCGTCGGCCGCCTACAGCCAGAAGACCGGTCTCGTCTACGTGCCCGCCAACGAGAATTTCTGCGGCGGCTTCACCGGCGAGAAGATCCCGCTCAAGCCGGGCGAGCTCTGGCTCGGCACCAAGCCGGAGGATATCGGCCTGAAGACCAAACCCGGCGCCGATCATTTCGGCGAGATCCAGGCCTGGGATCCCGCGACCGGCAAGAAGGTGTGGCAGCACAATTTTCCGAAGTCGCAGATGTTCGGCTCGGTCACGGCCACCGCAGGCGATCTCGTCTTCGCCGGCGGCACCAACGACCGCAACTTCCGCGCCTTCAATGCCAAGACCGGCGAGGTGTTGTGGGAGCAGAAGACCAACTCCGGCATCATGGGCATGCCGATGTCCTATGAGATCGACGGCACGCAATACGTCGCGATCCAGTCGGGCTGGGGCGTCGACGCGCAGCGCATCCAGGACGCGCTGGCGACCAACAATATCGGCATCGAGTCCAACGTGCCGCAAGGCGGCGTGATCTGGGTGTTCGCGCTGAAGAAGTAAGCTCCGCGGCGGATCGAAGTAGGCGGAGCAGCAGGGGGGTGGCGAGTGCGGCGGACGGCGACGTCCGCCGCACTTTGTGTGCGTGTGATGGGAGACGATTCTTCCTTCTCCCCTTGTGGGAGAAGGTGGCGCGAAGCGCCGGATGAGGGGTTCTATCCTGGAATTCAATTGAGAGAGAATGCGCGGAGACAGACCCCTCACCCAAGTGAGGTTGTGGTTACCAGCGTCGCTGCCCTCTCCCACAAGGGGAGAGGGCTCATCAATGCGCAGGCGCTATCCGACCTACTTCCCCTGCCGATCCACCTTGTCCTTCTCCGCCTGATTCATCTCCCGAATCTTCGGATCGTTGCTGCTCTGCCCGGTCGTCTGCGTGGTGGACGCGGGCGGGGCGCCGGCGTTGGGGAGCGAGCTCTGGTCCGGCGCGGTGGGGCGCGTCGCCGTGGTCGGCGGCGTGGTGTTGCTGCTCTGCGCGAACGCGGCTGCGGCGGTCAAAAGAAAGGCGCTCGACAGCAACGAGACTGCGAGCGCCCTTGGAATGTTGGTCATCGATCTGCTCCTGTCAGATCGAAGAGAAACGGCGCGAGGCCGCCGGATGTTCCGCCTCAAGCCTCCAATTGCTTGCCGATCGGGAGCGCGCGGATGCGCTTGCCGGTCGCCGCGAAGATCGCGTTCATCAGCGCGGGTGCGAAGGGCGGTACGCCGGGCTCGCCGACGCCGCTCGGCGGCGTGTCCGGCCCGGGCGGCACGATATGGACGTTGGTGATCAGCGGTGCCTCGTCGATCCTGACGACCCGGAAGTCGTCAAAATTCTTCTGCTCCACCTTGCCGTCCTTGAAGGTGACCGCGCCGTATTTGGCGAGGCTCAGCCCCATGATCGCGGCGCCCTCGATCTGCGAGGCGATGCGCTCGGGGTTGACATAGGTCCCGCAGTCGATCGCGGTGTCGACCCGCGGCACCGTCAGCTTGCCCTTCTCGTCCACGGCGACCTCGACGATGGTCGCGATATAGCTGACGAAGCTGCGGTGGACGGCGATGCCGAGACCGTGGCCCTTGGGCACCTGACGGCCCCATTCGCCCTTCTCGGCGACCAGCTCGACCACTTTGCGCAGGCGTGCGGTGTCGATCGGGTAGCTGTCATAGGGCTCGCCGTAGTTCCAGAGGTCCTTCACGTTGGGCTTGACGATCCGGGGGCTGCCGATCAGCGCGAGCAATGTCTCCTTCTGGTCGCGTCCGGTCGCGCTCGCGATCTCGCCGACCATCGACTGCACGGCGAAGGCGCGCGGGATGTTCGAGACCGAGCGGAACCAGCCGATGCGGGTGAACGCAGCGGCTTCCGGGTTCTCGCAGGAGATGTTGGCGATCTCGAACGGCATGTCGACGAGACCCATGCCGAGCTCGAACGCAGCCGCATGCTTGGCACCCGCCGCGAAGGTCGAGGCGATGGTCGGCGCCACGCTGCGATGGCGCCAGGCGATCACCTTGCCGTCCTTGTCGAGGCCCGCTTCGATCCGCTCCACCGAGACGGTGTGCAGGAAGTCGTGATGGAGGTCGTCCTCGCGCGTCCATTGCACCTTCACCGGCGTGCCGAGCTCCTTCGACAGCAGCGCGGCCTCGAGCGCAAAGTCGCATTTCGACTTGCGGCCGAAGCCGCCGCCGAGCAGCGTGACATTGACGGTGACGTTGCCCTCGGGAATACCGAGCGTCTTGGCGACGTCTTCACGCGTGCCGCCGGGGCTCTGCACCGGCGCCCAGATCTCCGCCTTGTCGCCCTTGACGTCGGCGACCGCCACCGGCGGCTCCATGCTGACATGGGCGAGGTGCGGCAGATAATACTCGCCGACAACGACCTTGGCGGCCGTCTTGAGCGCGGCATCCGCATCGCCCTCCTGGCGCACGACGAGGCCCGGCTTGCGCGAGGCTTCCTCGAGATCCTTGCGATAGGCGACCGAGTCGTATTTGCCGTTGGCGCCGTCGTCCCAGACCAGCTTCAGCGCGTCGCGGCCCTTGATGGCAGCGCCGGTGTTGCGCGCGATCACCGCGACGCCGCCGAGCGGCTGGAATTTCGACGGCCACGGCCAGCCTTGAACTTTCATCACCTTCTCGACGCCGGGCACTTTCAGCGCCGCGTCCGGATCGAACGAGGTGAGCTTGCCGCCGGTAACAGGCGGGCGCGCGATCACGGCGTATTTCATCCCGGGCAGGCGCACATCGGCGCCGTAGCGGGCCTTGCCGGTGGTGATGTCGTGGAGATCGACGATGCCGACCTGACCCTTGCCGAGATAGCGGAAATCCTTGGGGTCCTTCAGCTTGAGGCCTTCGATGCTGGGCACCGATTCCTTGGCGGCGTCGGCCGCGAGCTCGCCGAAGCCAAGCTTGCGTCCGCTGGCGCCGTGGACGACCTCGTGATTGACCGCTTTCACCTCGGTCGCCGGCACGCCCCAGCGCTTCGCCGCAGCCTGTTCCAGCATGGTGCGGGCGGAGGCGCCGATCTGTCGCATCGGGATCAAATAGTGCCGCGTGCTGCGCGAGCCGTCGGTGTCCTGGTTACCGAACTTGACCTCGTCGCCATGGGCCTGCTCCACCTTGACCTTGGACCAGTCGGCCTCCATCTCCTCGGCGACGATCAGCGGCAGGCTGGTGCGTACGCCGGTGCCCATTTCGGAGCGGTGGGCGAGGATGGTGACGGTGCCATCGGGCGCGACCGCGACGAACACGCGCGGATCGACCACGACGCCATGCGGCATCTTGCCGGCGCCGGTCTCATAGGCAAAGGCCTGGCGCGTCATCACGGGAGCGGCGAGCATGAAACCGCCGGTGACGCCGAGCCCTTTCAGGATGCTGCGACGCGAGACCTTCTCGATCTTCAGATTCTTCTCGAAGCCGCGGAGCTTGCCGGGTTTGTCGATGAAATTCATGTCACACTCCCGTCGATGCGAGGTGGACGGCATTCTCGATGCGCTGGTAGCATCCGCAGCGGCAGATGTTGCCGGACATCGCCTCGCGGATCTGGTCATGCGACGGCTTGGGATTCTCCATCAGCAGCGCGGCGGCCTGCATGATCTGGCCGGCCTGGCAGAAGCCGCATTGGGGGACGTTGACCTGGCGCCAGGCCTTCTGGACCGGATGATCGCCATCCGGATGCAGCCCCTCGATGGTGGTGACTTCGCGCCCCGCGACGTCGTTGATCGAGGTGATGCAGGAGCGCACGGCCTCCTTGTCGACGATGACGGTGCAGGCGCCGCACAGGGCCTGGCCGCAGCCGAACTTGGTGCCGGTCAGCCCGGCTTCGTCGCGCAGGAACCAGAGTAGCGGGAGATCCGGGTCGCCGTCCCAGCTCTGTTCCTGGCCGTTGATCTTCACCTTGATCATGATCGTCCCTCGCTCTTCATAAGCTTGTTGATTTCACCATTGCCGATATCTCTCGGCACAATGTTCGTAAGGTCGCGTGACCGCACTCCAGCCCATCGTCCTGCGCGAGCAGGTCCCGGCAGGAGGCTGGAAAGCGAATCGCAATGTTCGGATGTACTCGATACCTCCCGTTTTGTTCTTATTTGATTGAACTCGCGCGGCATCGTGACGACGGGACGTAGCAGAGGTCGCGCCGGATCGGTGTTCACAGCCAAGTGTCATTGATCGGCTGTACTCGACGCGAACAGATTGCATCCGGGGTTTGTCAAAAGCAGGGCGCGGCGGCAGGCTGCGCGGTGGCCGGTCGCAAAATCGAAGAGGTGAAAAAAGCTTCGTCCGCCAGAGGGACTGCGCGGACGAAGCAGTAGTCCTCAGTCGAGGGAGGGAGAATCGCAAGGCGCGCTGACTTCAAGCAGGAAGAGGGCGGCCTTGCGCAGTCATTCAGAGACCAGGACCGAGGGAGCGGAACGCGCTCGCATACGCAACGTGCACAGGCGGCAACAGGCCGCGATCATTCCAAGCCGTACCCGTCCCGCTCGCCGGCGAACCGGCGAGCGGACCGGCAATCGTCAGACAATCTCGCTCAGGCGGCCTTGGCCTTCGCCACGTGGGTCGCGATCGCATCCATCAGCGCCGGCGACAGGCAGTCATAGGGCTCGAGGCCGATTTCCTTCAGTCGCGACCGGATGCCGGCCATCTGCTCGGGCTTGACGCCGGATTCGATCACCGAAGAGACGAAGGCTGCGAATTGCGGTGCCTGCGAGCCCTGCTCTTGGAACAGTTCCGGATGGATGAAATCGAGACCGTAGAACGGGTGGTTCTTGTTCTCGATGCGGCCGAACATGTGGGTGCCGCAGGCCTTGCAGGCGTGCCGCTGGATCACCGCCGAGGCGTCGACGATCTGGAGCTTGTCGCCGTTCTCGAGCACGGTGAGGTTCTGGCGCGGCACCACGGCAACGACCGAGAAGGTCGCGCCCTGCGGCTTCCAGCACTTGGTGCAGCCGCAGGCGTGGTTGTGAGCGACGTCGCCCTTGATGCCGACCTTGACCTGATGGTCCTTGCATTTGCAGGCGAGCGTGCCGCCGGCAAAATGCCCGCTGCCCTGTTTGAGGCCGTTGTCGATCGAGGGGTGGAGTGCAACAGTCATGGGTCGATCCTCCTTGGGGTGACGCTTGAGCTAGAACACGACGACTGAACGAATCGATTTGCCCTCATGCATCAGGTCGAAGCCCTTGTTGATGTCTTCGAGCTTGAGCGTGTGGGTGATCATCGGATCGATCTGGATCTTTCCGTTCATGTACCAGTCGACGATCTTCGGCACGTCGGTGCGGCCGCGGGCGCCGCCGAACGCGGTGCCGCGCCAGTTGCGGCCGGTGACGAGCTGGAACGGACGGGTGGCGATCTCCTTGCCGGCCTCGGCAACGCCGATGATGATCGAGGTGCCCCAGCCGCGATGGCAGGCTTCCAGCGCCTGGCGCATCACATTGGTGTTGCCGGTGCAATCGAAGGTGTAGTCGGCGCCGCCGTCGGTCAGGGTGACGAGATGCGGAACGATGTCGCCGGTGATCTTCTTGGGGTTGACGAAGTCGGTCATGCCGAACCGGCGGCCCCATTCCTCCTTGGAGTCGTTGATGTCGACGCCGATGATCTTGTCGGCGCCGGCCATCTTGGCGCCCTGGATGACGTTGAGGCCGATGCCGCCGAGGCCGAACACGACGACGTTCGAGCCGGGCGTGACCTTCGCGGTGTTGACCACGGCGCCCACGCCGGTGGTGACGCCGCAGCCGATGTAGCAGCTCTTGTCGAAGGGCGCGTCCTCGCGAATCTTCGCCACCGCGATCTCCGGCAGCACCGTGAAGTTGGAGAAGGTCGAGCAGCCCATATAGTGGTAGATCGGCTTGCCCTTGTAGGAGAAGCGGCTGGTGCCGTCGGGCATCACGCCCTTGCCTTGCGTCGCGCGGATCGCGGTGCAGAGGTTGGTCTTCTGACTCAGGCAGCTTTTGCACTGCCGGCATTCCGGCGTGTAGAGCGGAATGACGTGATCGCCCGGCTTCACCGAACTGACGCCCGCGCCGATCTCGCGGATGATGCCGGCGCCTTCATGGCCGAGGATCGAGGGGAAGATCCCTTCGCTGTCGAAACCGTCGAGCGTGTAGGCGTCGGTATGGCAGATGCCCGTCGCCTTGATCTCGACCAGGACTTCGCCGGCCTTCGGTCCTTCCAGATCGACTTCGACGATCTCGAGCGGTTTCTTGGCTTCGAAAGCGACGGCGGCACGTGTCTTCATCGGTAGCTCCTCAAATTCTCGCGGGATGCCAGGACTTGGGTCTCGGGCGGGCCCAAGACGTTCACTTCTTGCCCATGCACGAGTCTTCATTCTTGGTATAGGCGTCGTTCTTGTCCTCATGCTTGCCCGGACGGGCGCGGCCCCAGGCATCGTTGGAGCGGGCGCGCAGATAGACGTATAGATCGTCCATGTAGCAGGCGACGTTCGGGTTATCGCCGAAGGCGGGCATCACGTTCTCCTGGGACGTGGAGACGTTCTTGCGGCCCGAGGCGACGACACCGAGGAAGTCGGCATAGCTCATCGTCTTGAGCGAATCCTTCAACGCCGGCGCATAGGTCGAGCCCATGCCGTCGGGGCCGTGACACACATGGCAGTCCGAGTGATAGCGGCGGTATCCCGAATAGGTGTACCAATCGACGGAGTCGCCGTTGATCTTGTAGGTCGGGTTACCGTCCTTATCGAGCCATTCGCCAGTTTCGTTCTGCTTGACGGCAGTCGGGTCGCCCGAGCCGTCAGCGACAGCAATTCCACCGGACGCAACGAAGATCATCGCAGCAATGACAGAGCAGATTCTACGCAAGAGGTGTTCCTCGAAGGCATCAGGTGGAGACGAGCCGGCGCGTGGAGTCGATCCACGCGCCGGAGCGGGACTGAACAGAGGCTAGTTGGGCAGCGAGAACACGGTCAGCGTGCCGCCGAGTGCCGTGTAGTTGCTGAGCGCCGCGTAGCCGCCGACCGCACCGAGACCGGCGGTCGGATCAGTCAGACCTGCTGCCAAGCCGATACCGGCCCAACCGCCGACGCCCGAGAGCACTGCGACGTACTGCTTGCCGCCGTTCTCATAGGTCGTGACGTTGCCGATGATGCCGGAAGGAGTCTTGAACTTGTAGAGTTCCTTGCCGGTCTTGGCGTCGACCGCCTTCAGGTAGCCTTCGAGCGTGCCGTAGAACACCACGCCGCCGGCGGTTGCGAGTGCGCCCGACCAGACCGAGAACTGCTCCTTGTTCGACCAGACGATCTTGCCGGTCTTGCCGTCCCAGGCGATGAAGTTACCCATGTTGGTATCGCCCTGCGGCGGATACATCGAGAGCGTCGCACCCACATAGGGCTGGCCCGCGGTGTAGCTCACCTTGAACGGTTCGTAGTCCATGCAGACGTGGTTGGTCGGGACGTAGAACAGTTGCGTGTCGGGCGAGTAGGCTGCCGGCTGCTCGTCCTTCGTGCCGAGCGCGGCCGGGCAGATGCCCTTCACGTTGTGGTCTTCACCGGCCTTGTCGGTCGAAGCTGCGTCGAGCACCTTCGGACGACCATAGGTCGGCGAGTTCTTGTCCATGTCGACGCCGGAGGTCCAGTTCACCTTCGGGTCGTACTTCTCGGCGACCAGAAGCTCACCGGTGGCGCGATCGAGCGTATAGCCGAGGCCGTTACGATCGAAATGCGTCAGCAGCTTGCGGGCCTGGCCGTTGATCGACTGATCCGAGAGGATCATCTCGTTGACGCCGTCATAGTCCCATTCGTCATGGGGCGTCATCTGATAGACCCACTTGGCCATGCCGGTATCCGGGTTGCGTGCCCAGATGGTCATCGACCATTTGTTGTCGCCGGGACGCTGCTTCGGATTCCAGGTCGAGGGGTTGCCCGATCCGTAATAGATCAGGTTCAGCTCGGGATCATAGGAGATCCAGCCCCAGGTGGCGCCGCCGCCGATCTTCCACTGATCGCCCTGCCAGGTCTTGAGGCTGGAGTCCTTGCCGATCGGCTTGCCGAGAGCGGTGGTCTTGTCGTCGACGAGGATCTGATCGTCGGGACCTTCCGAGTAGCCGCGCCAGGCCAGCTTGCCGGTCTTGATGTCGTAGGCGCTCATGTGAGCCTGAACGCCGAACTCGCCACCGGAGATGCCGATCAGCACCTTGTCCTTGACGACCATCGGCGCCGAGGTGCCGGTCTCGCCCTTGCTTGGATCGCCGTTCTTCGCGGTCCATGCAACCTGACCGGTCTTGGCGTCGAGCGCGACGAGAGTCGTGTCGGCCTGATGCAGGAAGATCTTGCCGTCACCGAAAGCGAGGCCGCGGTTGACGGTATCGCAGCACATCACCGGGATGACGTTCGGATCCTGCTTCGGCTCGTACTTCCAGACGATCTTGTTCTCGTTGGAAAGGTCAATGGCGTAGACCTTGTTCGGGAACGGGGTATGGACGTACATCATGTTGCCGATGATCAGCGGGCCACCTTCGTGGCCGCGCAGCACGCCGGTCGAGAAGGTCCACGCGACCTGGAGCTTGCCGACATTTTGGGCGTTGATCTGGTTCAGCTTGGAATAGCGGTTGTTGGCGTAGTCACCGGTCGGCATCACCCAGTCTTTCGGGTTCTGCGACATTTTGTTCAGCTCGTCATTGGCCGACGCGGTCCCGACGGCGAGAGCCGCCGCGGAGCCTAGAAAAGTCGCCAGTAGAACCTTGCGCATAGTCATTCCTCCGTTGGTCTCGTTTATTGTTTCCGAAGCATTGCTCAATCACCGGGCTTCTCGTCCGGCGTCTGCTCGTGCAGGGCGGTCACGTTGGGGACCAGAAACGATGCTGTGCTGTTTCCTCCTCCTGATGAGAGCTACGGGTCCACGTGCAGGAGCGGCCCGTTCTTGTTGTTCCTGGCGCAATTCCTAACGACTTCGTCATCGGGAAACTTGCCCAAGAGAGAAGCCGTTTTGCTCGATAGCGCACGGAGGCGAAGTTTTTGATTTTGCAGTAGCGAATTCAGCGGCTTCGGCGTGGCCTGGTGCGACGCTCGCGTCTCAGGTTCCCCTTGACGGCGGTGCAACTAAGGCGGAGGATTAACTTCAAAGGGTGGCAATGGAACGATGGCGCTCGTTTCACAAGACCGCTCGAATTCGAGGTAAACGTCACGCAATCAAGGCTGAGGGCTCCAGCAAGCGCTGGCCGCGATTCGCGTCGAATCTCCGGGTATCACCAGTGACTGGATTAATGTCCGACACAATTCACACGCTCTCGACGACGGGACTGACGCCAAAGCGACAGATCCAGAGTTGGGTCGACGGGCTGACGAGTCTGTGCGGTCACTTCGATGTCGATCCGCTGGAAGCGTCATCACTCGAAGGGCGCATCGACTACACCTCAGTCTCCCGCCTGAAGCTCTGCCAGATCGAGGTGAGCCAGCATCGCATCGCGCATACGCTGGCGCGCGCCAAGGCCAATGAACACCCGTACATCAAGATTCACTTCCAGACCTACGGCGTCTCCTATTTCGAGCAGGAAGGTCGACACATCGAATTGAATCCGGGCGACATCATCGCTTATGACGTCTCATGTCCGCATCTGATCGTCAGTCCCGCCTTCACGCGCCACGACGTGGTGATCGTGCCGAAGGCGCTCTTGCGCGATCGCGGCTTCCCGTCGCAGCGCATGCCCGCCTGCAAGCTTTCGGCGAAGACGGGCACCGGGCGGATCGCCCACGACTTCGTCCATGCCACGTTCGACGAGGCAGCAAAACTGTCGGCCAACAGCGCGGTCGGCGTTGCCGATTCGCTGATCGATCTGTTGCTGCTGCCGCTGCGCGAAGCCGACACGATGTTCGACCGGGTCGGGCCCGAGGCGATGTATGTGCGTGCCCAATTTTTCATCCGCGAGCATCTGCGCGATCCCGATCTGTGCATCGACCAGATCTCCGCGGAGCTCGGCTGCTCCAAGCGATATCTGCACATGCTGTTCTCCGAGCGCGGCACCACGGTGAGCGACTACATCTGGCAGGCGCGTCTTCAGAACTGCCGCCAGGAACTCGAGGCTCATGCCGGCAAGACCATCACCGACGTCGCGTTCTCCTGGGGCTTCTCCAGCTCATCGCATTTCAGCCGGGTCTTCCGGAAATATTTCGGTGTGGTGCCGTCCTCGATCCACAAGGCGCAGCAGGGCGCCGTCGCGACGGACGAGAATTGAGCCGACCTGCTTACGTCGAGATTGCTGCGTAGGGGATGCTGGTCACGAGCGCCGCGACCAGTGTCGCGTTGCAGAGCATTCCGCTCCAATGCAGCTGGCGTAGTCGGCGCACGGCGTCGGTGTCGCCGGCATCCCTGGCGCTGAGCTCGTTGTCCATCCGTCGCATGAACCGACCGCGTCCCCAGATCGCCAGGGCCGCGATCAAGCCAATGCCCATGGCGAATAGCGGTCGACCTGCGACGAGGAAGGCCATGGTCGCAAAGACGCCGGTCACGGCAATCATTCTGAACTGGATGTTGAACATCCCGCGCAGCAACTGCGTGACGGGCGGGATGTCGAGCTTCACCAGCAGGAATGCGGGCGAAGCCAGCAGGAAGTAACCCATCGGCAAAAGCAGGATGACCAGGGCCGCCACGGCGACAGCATCGGGTTTCATGCGCTCGGCCTTTCTCTCGTCAAATGAGACGCTAAGCTTAGCACGGGCGCCTCATGGCTTCAGTGGGCGAGCCGGCCATCTTGCCTCGGTCTCGCTGTCATCGCCCGGCTTGGCCGGGCGACCCGGTACGCCGAGACGGCAGTGAGTGACCAGACGGGGTCGCGGCGCACGCGCGGCCGTCCTCACCGCTGAATGATCTTCGTCCAGACATCGCCGAGGATCGCCGGTTCGCGCGGCGGCAGATAGGTCAGGCCGGCCTGCCTGCCGAGTTCGGCGATCCTCCCCTCGGCGGCAAGATCCGTCAGCGCCTTGTTGACGGCCTCGATCAGGGCGGGATCGCTGCCCAGTCCGACATAGCCGCGATTGGCGCCGATCGGATAATAATAGCCGGAGGCTGTGACTGCCGTGTCGGGATGCGCGGCGCGGTGGGCGTCGTAGCGGGCGAGATCGATCAGGGTCGCGTCATAGTCGCCGCGATTGAGTGCGCCGAGGAGATCGTCGCGGGCCGGCACGAGATGGGTGATATTGTCGATCAGCCGTCCCTTGTCGAAAGTCATCAGGATGGCGTCGCCGAGAGAGCCGCTTTCGATCGCGAGACGAAGACCGGCGAGATCGCCGATGTCGGAAACCTTGCGCTCCCGCGCCTTCGGCCCGAGTACGACCGTCATCGGCGAATACACGTAAGGCCTGGTCGGCGCGAGCGCGCCGAGCGTCACGCGGCGGCGGCGGTCGTCGCGCGTGGCACCCGCGAAATCCGGCAAGCGCGCCGTCGGCACGCCGGGCTTGACGAGGGAATCGGTCGTCAGCGCGTAGCCGCCGACCAGCGAGCAGCGGCCGTCGGAGAGCAGTGCATTGGCTTCGAGTTGTGGACTCGAATCTTCATCCAGCTTGCTCTCGAACCACTGGATCTTGAGCGGTCGTCCCATTCGGTCCGCGATGGCCTGCGCCAGCAGGACGTCGAAGCCTGAATCCGGCTTGCCGCGGTGATGCGCCGAGAGTGGCGGTCGATCCTCATCGAGACAGACGCTGAGCGGATCGGCCGCCCAAGCCGACGTCGCCGGAGCCGCAAGCATCGCGGCAAGACCGATCGCTGCAAGCCGTACCCTCATGGCTTCCTCCGGCTCGAGATGAAGGCCCAGAGATTGCCGATGTCGTCGTCGCTCAGGACATCGCCCCAGGGCGGCATCCTGTTGTTCTTGCCGTTCTTCACGGTGGTGACGAAGCGCGTCTTGTCGTCAGGGAAGGCGCGCAGGTCCGGCGTGATGGTGCCCGAGTTCATCAGGTTGGGGCCATGGCAGTGCGAGCATCTCTCGGCATAGGTCGACTTGCCGTGGTCGATCTGCGCCTGCACGGGATTGCCGTTTGAATCATCCGCGGCACGGACGGTCGCCGCAAGCGCGACCGTCAGCACCGCGACGGTGGCGAGGATCGCCACCGTCTTGTGAGCTGTGTCTTTCAACGCGTGTTGCCGCTACTGCTTCACCGCAAAGACCCACAGCGAGCCGCCGGGCGGCACCTTGGCCAGCCGCTCGTCGCCGGAGAACAGCGAGTAGACGCCGCCATAGCCAGAGGTGACGGCGATGTACTGCACGCCGTCCTGCTGCCAGGTCACCGGCTGCCCTTCGATGCCCGAGCCGGTCTGGAACTGCCAGAGCTTCTTGCCGTTCTCGGCGTCGAAGGCCTCGAACTCGCCGGTCAGCGCGCCGGTGAAGACGACGCCGCCCGCGGTCGAAAGCACGCCCGAGAAGCGCGGGATGTCGCTTGCCGCTTCCCACTTCGCCTTGCCGGTCATCGGATCGATCGCCTTGAGATGGCCGCGCGGTCCGGTGCCCCACTCCCAGGGATCGGTCAGGTCCATGCCGAGATACCATTCACCCTGCTTGAAGGTGGCCGGCTCCGACTTGTACTTGCCGCCGAAGGCGAGCGTGTTGGCGTAGGCGAGGCCGGTCTGAGGGTTGAACGACATCGGCTCCCAGTTCTTGCCGCCGAGGATGGACGGATAGACCGTGACCTTCTTGCCCTCGCGTGCATCCTTGACGACGTCGGTCTCGATCGGCCGCCCCGTCTTCATGTCGACGCCGGTCGCCCAGTTGACCTTCACGTAAGGATTGGCCGCGAGCAGCTTCCCGTTGGTGCGGTCGAGCACGTAGAAGAAGCCGTTGCGGTTGGCATCCATCAGCACCTTGGTCGGCTTGCCCTCGACATTCACGTCGGCGAGGACCATCTCGGCCACCGCGTCGTAGTCGAACGGGTTGTTCGGCGAGAACTGGTAGTGCCACTTGATCTTGCCGGTCTTGGGATCCATCGCCAGCACGGAGCAGGTGTAGAGATTGTCGCCGGGGCGCACGGCCGCGTTGAACGGACCGGGATTGCCGATGCCCCAGTAGACCGTATTCAGTTCGGCATCATAGGAGCCCGTGATCCAAGTCGAGCCGCCGCCGAGCTTCCAGGTGTCGCCCTTCCAGGTGTCGCCGCCGGGCTCGTCCGGCGAGGGGATCGAATGGGTGCGCCAGAGATGCTTGCCCGTTGCAGGATCCCAGCCGTCGATGAAGCCGCGAGTGCCGAACTCGGCGCCGGAGATGCCGGTGATGACGACGCCGTCGGCGACCAGCGGGGCCACCGTCATCGAATAGCCTTCCTTGATGTCGGCCGCCTTCTGCCGCCACAGCTCCTTGCCGTCCTTGATGTCGAGCGCGATCACGTTGGCGTCGAGCGTGGTACGGAACAGCTTGCCGTCGAACAGCGCCGCGCCGCGGTTGATGATGCCGCAGCAGACGATGCGTGGCGTCTCGGCTGGATATTCGATCTTGGTTTTCCAGATCTGCTTGCCGGTCTTGGCGTCGACCGCCATGGTCGCATTGTGAGAGGTTACGTAGATCACGCCCTGGTACACCAGCGGCTGCGATTCCTCGCTTCGATCGTCGTTCAAGGAATAATTCCAGACCGGGACGAGATTCTTGACGGTGTCCTTGTTGATCTGGTTCAGCGTCGAGAAGCGCTGGAGATTGTAGCCCATCCCGTAATTGAGAACGTTCGACGTATCGGTTGCACCCTTGACCAGCTGATCGGTCGTTTGTGCGCTCGCAACCGAGCATGCGGATATGACGAGGCTCGCGGCCATCGCAAGGCGTTTCATCCGTTCCTCCCAATATGCGCGTCTTTTGACGCTGCGGTTGCAACACTCGACTCGAATGCAAAACCCGTCAATACGAAAGTCGAAATTTCGCTGCCGATATGTTGGACGCAAGATGCCGGTCACCTGACGGAAACCTGGCGACCCGTTCTGACTTGTGTGCAGACGCTGAAAAAATTCCGTAGCATGAAGCAGGGTAGCGATGGGCTGTTGTGCCCGAACGGTCTAGTTTCTCGGTTGTGCGGTGCATAGGCGGCAATCTCGGACTTGAACCGGGACGTCCCTGTGCACTTGCGTCGTTCGATCCCCGATCGCATCGGGGTCCATGGTCAGGGAGGTCACAATGATATCGCGTCGCACAGTTGCGCTTGCGCTCACCATCGCTGCGCTGTCCGGTCCGGCCTGGTCGGCATCCGCCGGTGCCGTCAGGACGTTCGACACCGACAATGACGGTACGCTCGATCTGGCCGAGGTGAAGAAGGCCGCCGCCGCGCTGTTCGCAAGGCTCGATCCCGACCATGACGGCACGCTCGACGCGCGCGAATTACGCGGACGGTTAACGGCGAAAGAACTCGCCGTTGCGGACCCCGATCACGACGGCACGCTGACGCTCGACGAATACCTCGCCGTGGTGGAGCAGCGGTTCAACGCCGCGAATCCCGACAAGGACGGAACGCTCGACGCCAAGGAGCTGAATTCGCGGGCGGGGCGCGCGTTGCTGCGATTGTTGCGCTGAGGTCAGCCGTGCTTGACTGAGAGCGAAGGCGATTTGCCCGAGAGTGAAATTTGCGTGTGCGGCGCGATACTTCGCTGTGTTCGCGATCCGATTCCAGACTTGCGCTGTGCTTGAGGCAGCCCTAGGTTTTTGCCGGCGCGATGTCGCGCTCAATACCTGGGGAGACCCCGAATGGCCTGGAAAGCTCCGAAGATCGTGGAAGTGCCGGTCGGCATGGAAATCAACATGTACGCCTGCGCTGCGCGCAAGTAAGACTGACGAACCTGCCGCGGCTTCGATGGCGGAGGCCGTCGAAGCCGTGGTAGTGTTCTGCATGCGCTTGGGGGCCTCCACATTCTGGACTGCGGTTGCGTGTGCCGTCGCGCTCGCGCCGACAGGTGTGAGCGCCGAAGAGGGCTTCGACACCGAGCACATTTTCGGCTTCCTGATCGGCAGCGATGTCGGCAATCAAGGCGAGCGCGAATTCCAGACCCAGACGACGGGACGTTTCGGCAAGGGCGGCGGCACCTATCGCGCCCTCGAGCACGAGGTCGAGATCGAAATCGTGCCGCTGCCGAATTTTCGCGTCGAGGTCGGCGGCACCGCTACGCTGCACGACATCACCGGCGTCCCTGATATCGACGACCGCCGCCAGTTCAATTTCCAGGGCCTCTCGCTCGATTTGCGTTATCGCCTGCTCGATCGCGAGAATGCCCCGTTCGGGATGACCGTCGCTGCCGAGACCCATGGCGATCGCATCGACGAAGTCAGCGGCGCGAAGGGGCGGATGTACGGTACCGACTTCACGCTTGCCTTCGACCGTGAACTGATCCCGAACTTTGCGATCGGTGCGCTCAATCTGATCTACCAGCCGGAATGGGCGCGCTTCGAGGTATCAGGGCTGTCCGAAAAGAACTCCACCATCGGTGCGGCTTTCGCCGGCATGGTGCGGGTGCGGCCGAACGTCCTGCTCGGCGGGGAGATGCGCTACTTCCGCCAATATGAGGGTATCGGTCTCGGCGAGTTCTCGGGACAGGCGCTGTTCGTCGGGCCGACCGCCTATGTCCAGCTCTCCGAGCAGTCGCGGCTCACTTTGAGCTGGAGCATGCAGGCCTGGGGGCGTCCGGCCGGATCGGGGGCCAATCTCGACCTCGTCAATTTCGAGCGCCACCAGGCGCGGCTGGTGTTCGGGATTAACTTCTAGCTGCTGTCTTCGCCGCTCCCCGCGTGCGGGGAGAGGCCGGGATTTGCGCAGTAAATCCCGGGAGCGGGGGACTCTCCGCGAGTCCAGCTCTCACCGCCCTCCTGGAGGCTCCCCCTCATCCTGACCCTCTCGGCGCGAGCGATGCTCGTCGCGGCCCCGCAAGCGGGGAGAGGGGGAACAGCAAGAGGCGTTTCTCACTTTCGTTTGAAACTTCCGGGTGCGGGAAACGTAGCCCTTTGTGCTAGTCTCAATCGTTCCCGCGCGAGGATCCCGGCATGAATCCGATCGACCTGGTGGTGACTGTGTGTGCGGTGCTCTCGCCTGCGACCTGCGAGGAGCAGCATCTGGTGTTCAATTTCGGCGGCTCGCCGGCCCAGTGCTCCATGGCCGCGCCGCCCTACATCGCCCAATGGATCGGTGATCACCCGAAATGGCAGGCGGTGCGCTGGCGCTGCGAATACCCGCATACGCATGACAGGGCGTGACGCGCTACTTCGTGCAATCCTTCAAATCCTTGTCGGCGATCGAGAACACCGCGTCCGCCTTGATCTCGATGTCGCGGACGATGCATTGTCGTGAATTGGGATAGCTGACCCTGGCATCGTAGCGGCCGGGCTCGATGCCGGTGATGCGCAGCCGCTCGTCGTGGTCGACCTCCTTGTCCTTGTCGTTCAGGCATTGGTTTGGACCCCAGTCGGTCTTGCCCGATGGTGCGAGCTGGAAGCCGGAGATCGTCTCGCTCGTCAGATTCCAGAGCCGGATGCCCTTGCCTTTGGTCTGTGCGAGCGCCGCGCCCGGCATCGCAACCAACAAAATGCCGATCGCAATCAGCTGACGGCGCATGGTGGCCTCCCTCGACGATCTCGTTCGATGCAGTTGATCACGAGATGTCATTTCGATTCAAGCTGCAACGCCGCAAGCTCCGCCCTGATACGGGCAAGCTCGACCTCACTGCGTTCCGCGCGCGGAATCGAGATCGGCACCTGCTGCACGATGCGCGTCGGGCGCGGTGACAGGAAGAACAGGCGGTCGCCGAGACGTATCGCATCGTCCAGGCTATGGGTGACGAGCAGCGTCATGACGGAACGGCTCGCCACCAGCGTCGCGATCTCGTCGCGGAGGCGGCCGGCGAGCGCGTCGTCAAGCGAGGCGAGGGGTTCGTCGAGCACCAGCAGATCAGGCTCGACGGCAAAGGCGCGGGCCAGTGCAACGCGCCGGGCGAGGCCCAATGACAATTCGCCGGGGAAGTGGCTGCGATGCGCCTCCAGCTCGAGGATCCTGAACAGCTCCGACAGTTTGGCGTCGGTGACGTCGGGCGCGGCGAGGCGCACGTTCTGCTCGACCGAGCGCCACGGCAGCAGCCGCGGCTCCTGGAACACCATGCCGATCCGTGCCTCCGGCGGGCGCGCGACGTGGCCTTCGAAATCGCGGTCGAGCCCGAGAATGATCCGCAACATCGTGCTCTTGCCACAGCCGGACGGGCCGATCAGCACGCCGACCTCGCCGGATTCCAGCGCGAATTTCAGCGGTGACAGCACCTCGTGCGTGCCGCCCGCAGCGCTCCTGTAGGTCTTGCCTGTGATCTCGACCTCAAGCCGCACGGGGCCGCCACCGTGTTGCGCGGGCCTCGAACGGCTGCACCAGCGCCGTCTCGATCACGAGCACGACCGCGGCGAATGTCAGCGAATAGGCGAGCAGCCGCGGCGTATCGAAAAGCTGGAAGGCGACCCCGATCTCGAAACCGACGCCGTTCGGCCGTCCCAGGAGTTCGGCGACCAGCACGATCTTCCACACCAGCGACAGGCCGGAGCGGGCAGAGGCCGCAATATAGGGTGCAAGCTGCGGCAGCACGACGTGCCGGAAGGCGCGCCAGCGCGGTATCGCGAATACGATCGCCATCTCGTCGAGCGAGCGGTCGAGTGCGCGTGTGCCTTCACGCAAGGTGACGACCGCGGTCGGCAGCTTGTTGATGGCGATGGCCGCGATTGCCGCGGCTTCCGTGAGACCCGCCCAGATATAGGCCAGCACGATCACGACCAGCGCCGGAAGGTTGAGCAGCAGAATCAGCCAGGGATCGCCGAGCCGGTCCGCGAGCTTCACCCGTCCCATCAAATAACCGATGGCGCTGCCGAGCGACATCGCCAGCACGAAAGCCAGCGCGACGCGCGCCAGCGTCGCGCCGAGATGCAGGAACAGTGCGCCGCTCGCGGCTTCCGCGATGATGACGTTGAGCACCGCAGGCGGGGAGGGCAGCTTGGCGCCGCCGACGAACAGCGCGGCGGTCCACCAGATCGCGAGAAACAGGGCGAAGGAGAGCAGGCGCAGCACCTCAGTCTCCGGGAACAGCGTGATAGAACGTGCCAGGGTCGAGCTCGGCCGCCGGCCCGACCAGGTCGCTGCCGCCGATCTCGGCAAGCACGCGATAGAGCACGCGCGCATCGGTCTCCTCGTCACTGATGCTCCGGCGCGGAATACCGTCGCGATAGCGGTCGCGGTAGGTCTTCAGCATGGCCGGATCGGTCGCGCCTGTGAGGGGAGCGATCTTGTCCCAGGCCGCATCCGAAGTAACCAGCAGCTGCTTGGCTTTGCGAGTCATGGCGATGAAGCGCGCCACGGCGTCGCGATGGTTCGTAGCCCAGCCCTCGTCGAAGACGTAGCCGACCGCGGAGACCGCGCCCTTCGCGCCGAGCTTCGGCAAGATCTCCTCGATGCCGGCAACGCGCCGAAAACCCTTGGCCTCGAGCTGGGCGCAGAAATTCCAGAAATTCAGGCTCGCATCCATCTCGCCGTCGAGCGCCTTCGCGGCGATCAGAGGCGGCGCGCCATAGACGATCGTGGCATCCGACTTGAGGTCGATGCCGTCCTGCTTCATCCGCGCTTGCAGCAGCAGCCAGCTCTTGTCGATCGGACCGCCGCCGACCGCGAGCTTGCGGCCCTTCAGGTCGGCCAGCGTCTTGATCGGCGAGGCCGGCGGCACCATCACCGCGCCGAGCGCGCTCGAATAGGGATAGAAGGTGAGCCTGGCGCCGAGCGCGCGCTCGCGCGACACCCACAACCAGTCGGACAGCATGATGTCGGCATTGCCGGCGCGCAGCGCGATCTTGCCGGCCTCGGGGCTCGCAAGCTCGGTGACCTCCAGCGACAGGTTGGCCTCCTTGTCGAGCCCGGCCGCGCGGATGGTCGCCAGTTCCCAGGAGAACGTTCCAGTCTTCTGCACCGCCAGGCGGATGACGTCAGCGGCATGGGCCGCCGTGCCCAGCGTCAGCGCAATCACGAGCGCCAATGGTCGTGCCAGAACTCTCATCACCTTGTGAGCCATTTCCTCTTATAGGTGCTTTTCAGGACAATAGGCATAGCATAGCTTCCATCGCAACCAGCGGGAGGATGCTCATGCGTTTTGCGGGACGGGTACGACCGATTGTCGCCGCTCTGGTTGTGCTCGCAGCGACCGCGTATGCGGCTCGGGCCGAGGAGGCCAATGATTATCCGACCTCGGCGCGCGCGGAATATGTCTATGGCTGCATGAAAGCCAATGGCGAGACGCGGCAGGCGATCGAGCAGTGTTCCTGCTCGATCGACGTGGTCGCCTCGATTGTCTCCTACGAGCGCTATGTCACCGCCGAGACCGCGCTCAGCATGTCCCAGGTCCGCGGCAATCTCGGCACCCAGTTCCGGACGTCGGAGCAGGCGAATTCGGCCGTGAATGATCTGCGGCGGGCGCAGGCCGAGGCCGAGGTGAGGTGTTTCTGATTTGGATTGTCATTCCGGGATGATCCGAAGGATCAGACCCCAGCTGCGCAATTGCGCGCCATAGTTCGATGCTTCGCAGCGCCCCGGAATGACGGCGTGGCCGCTACGTCGCGGGCTTCTCCACGTCCCACTCGTTCCGGAACACGTGTCCGTCCGTGTCCTTGGCTTCCGCGCGGAAACGCTTGGCGCCGTTGGAGACGTAGGTGAAGCGCAGATTGGGATCTTCCGAGATCGAGATGCCGCCTTCCATCGACAGCACCGGGCTGTCGCCCTGAGTCAGCTTCAACTGGTTGATGAAGAAGGCGGGAATATAGAGCTGTGTGACCTGGTCCATCTGCAAGCCGGAATTGTTGGGATGGCCGATCATGATTTGCGCCTCGCGAATGCGGCTTGCCGGCGCATCCTCGCGCGCGAATTGGCGGTAACGCATCTGGCCGAGCCGTTTGTTGGCCTCCTCGGCATTCTTTCCGGCTGGCGCCGAGCATCCGCCCGACGCCTTCACGTAAGTCTTGGAGACGTAGAGCTGGCCGTCGCTGAGCTCGGCCACCGCATGGACGTCGGTGTAATTGTTGACGCGAACGCGCGTGGAGATCTCGGTGACGTTGGCATCCGCGCCGAGTTCGAACTTCGCCGCCATCGGCGCCGGGTTGCGATCGATCACCAGCGTGATCGAGCGGATGCGCCTGGCGTCAGCGGGCGACAGCTTGCTGCGCAGGGTCACCGGCACGATGGCCGCGTCCTCGGCGCGATAGGGCATCTCGATGGCGATGACGTCAGCGCCGTCGTTCATCGGACGGTTGTTGAAGATATCCTGCACCAGGCCCGGCCAGGGATCGTAGGCCTCTTCGGCGCTCGCAGGCAGTGCGAAGGCGATGCCGAGCAATGCGGCGATCAGGGGCAGGCGGCGTGTGCATCCCATCATGGTCGTGGTCTCGCACGGTCGAAGCTGTCGTCCGACAAAGGTAGCGCGCCCGCTACTCCCATTCAATTTCAGAAAATGCTGCGGTTGCGTTGCGGGCGTTGTAGTCGTCGAACAGTTCCCAATTCGGCCGCTCCGTCGCGGCCGCCTTGTCGGCTGCGGTCCGGATCTGCTCGCCCTTCTTGTTGGAGGTACGGACGTCCGACAGCAGCGTCGAAAGATAACGCCGCTCATCCGACAGTGCGGCAGGCCAATCGCTCACAGGGCCGTGACCGGGAATGACGCGGACGGCCGGAACGGCCTCCAGTTCCTTCAGCAGGCCAAGCCAGCCGCGGATGCTGCCGTCCATCACCGGAATGTGGCGGAGAAAGACCAGGTCGCCCGCAAACAACGTTTTCGTCGTCTCGTCGAACACTGTCAGATCGCTGTCGCTGTGCGCGGCCGGCCATGCACGCAAGGTTATCAGGCGCGATCCGAGATCGAGCGTCATGGCGTCCTTGACTAGCACGGTCGGCGGCACGATCTTCACGGGATCGATCAACTCGGCGCCCATGATGCGCCGGAAATTATCGAGATAATACGGCCCGCGCGTCGCCAGCGCCTGTGGCAGCCTGTTGTGACCGACGAAGCTGGTTCCTTCCGCGACAAAAGCTGCATTGCCGAAGACGTGGTCCGGATGGCCGTGGGTATTGATGACATAGCGAATCGGCTTGTCGGTATGGGACCGCACCGCCGCAAGCAGTTCCTCGCCCTCGCGACGGCTGCCGCCGGTATCGATCACGGCCACCGCGTCCTTGCCGACGATGTATCCGACATTGGCAATGTCACCCTCGTTTTCGCGGGTCATCAGGGCGATGGCCCCGGAGTGCACGAAGATTCCGGTCGCGACTTCGCTCACAGGCAATTCACCCGCTCCGGCGCGTGCTAGCGTCGCTGCCGCCAGCAGCGACAGGGCTGCGATCTTTGACGTGAGATGCGACACTTTTCCGCCTCAGTTCAGGTTTCGCCGCATTGCACTGCAACACAACGAAGCCAGCGCGAAGTTTGGCAAACATGGTGCGTCCTGCCTTGCATGGATAGCATTCGAACGAAATGAGGAGGAAGCGCGATGGAGGCCGGACGACATCGTCGCTGGTTGTTTACACTCTGTGTGATGGTGGCGTCTTGTGCGATCGGCGACGTCGCCCGCGCGCAGACGAGTGACGGTGGTGATCTCTCGTTCGAGCTGGTCGACCCCAAGGTGCTGCGCGTCTGCGCCGACCCGCGCAACATGCCGTTCTCCAACGAGAAGGGCGAGGGCATCGAGAACAAGCTCGCCGAGCTGTTCGCCGGCAAGCTCCAGAAGAAGCTCGACTACGTGTTCTTCCCGCAAGCCACGGGCTTCGTGCGCATGACGCTGGGCGCGCATCGCTGCGACGTCATCATGGGCTTCCCGCAGGGCGACGACATCGCGCAGGGCACCAATCCCTATTACCGCACGACTTATGCGCTGGTTGCCAAGGCCGGCAGCGGACTCGAGGATGTCGACACGCTCGAGGATCCAAAGCTGAAAGGCAAGCATGTCGGTATCATCGCCGGTACGCCGCCGGCGACCAACATGGCGATCGCCGGGCTCATGCGTGACGCAAAGCCCTATCCGTTGATGATCGACACGCGCTACGACAACTCGGCACAGGCTATGATCGACGATCTTACCTCGGGGAAAATCGACGCCGGCGTGCTGTGGGGACCGATGGCGGGCTACTATGCCAAGAAAGCCGGCGCGCTGCACGTGACGCCGCTGGTGAAGGAAACCACCGGTCCCAAACTGGTCTATCGCATCGGCATGGGCGTGCGCGCCGCCGACCAGAACTGGAAGCGGCAGCTCAATAAGTTGATCCAGGAGAACCAGGGCGAGATCAACAAGATCCTGATCGACTTTGGCGTGCCTCTGCTCGACGAGAACGATCGGCCGCTCGCTGTGGAGGCGGCCGGAAAGGCGCCATGAGACGGCCTCTTGCCGCTGCGTTCCTCGCCGCCGCCCTCGTGGTGCCGGCTTTGGCGCAGCGGCAGCAGGAGCCGTTCGAGCCGGACGGCTATCGCACCGACAATTACCGCGCGCCGGTGCCGGCGACGCTCGAGGGCGCGCGCGTGCTGACGACCGCGGAAGCCGAGGCGATCTGGCGGGCGAAGAGTGGCGCCTTCGTCGACGTGTTGCCGCGCGCGCCAAAGCCGAAGAATCTTCCTGCAGGCACGGTATGGCGCGATACGCCTCGGAAAAACATTCCCGGCAGCATCTGGCTGCCGGACACCGGCTACGGTGCGCTGCCGCCGGCCATGGACGATTATCTGCAGCGCGGGCTCACGCAGGCCTCGCACGGCGACAAGGCCGCGCTGCTCGTGATCTATTGCCTCGCCGATTGCTGGATGTCCTGGAACGCCGCCAAGCGCGCGCTGGCTTCCGGCTATACCAACGTTGCCTGGTATCCCGATGGCACCGACGGCTGGGAGCAAGCGAGGCTGCCGACGGAGGACGCGCAACCCGAGCCGCGGCCGGAGCAGTGAAGCAGTGCCTCGGTCGGGGAGCGGTAAGCCCTACTGCTTCTGCAACTTCGTCAATGTGCCCGACCCGTCGGTGTTCGTGACGGCATAAGTCACCCTGTCGCCGGCATGGACGGCATCCAGCATCGCGGCGTCCTTGGCCTTGTACTGCTGGAGCGCGCCGGCGCCGCCGGCGCTGCCGCCGACCGTGCCCTTCTGCGTCTGCTGGATCGAGATCGTGTTGTTGAGCCTGTTGATGCCGGTGACCATCCCGGTCATGTCGTCAGCAAAGGCACTGGATGCCAGCACCGTGACGGCCGCAGCACCTGCGAGGATGAATTTTGCTGTTCCCATCGAGCCCTCCCGTTGCTGGAGATTCACAGGACAAGCCATCCTAGATCGATTTGGTTCCGGCAGATAGCGCCGCAAACATTAACGATCGCGTTGATATCGCGGGAACTTATCTGAAAGTCGTCAGCAGGATTGACGTTATAAGGCCCGCGCTATTCCATTTCCTGCTGGATGACGCGGCCGAGCGCGAAGAGGCGCTGGTCGATCGTGGTCGGAACCTCGCAGACGAAGCGCACCACCTTGCGACGGTCCTCGAAGATGCGGGTTTCCCAGATCAGCTGGTTGCTCATGGCGTCGACCTTGGCGTCGTCGCGCGGCGTTGCGTCCTGGAGCGCCTGGAGCTGGATGGTCTCCTCGCGGATCTTGTCGGCGGCCTCGCGCTGCTTGTGGCTGACGCGCTCGAGCCCCCTCATGACCTGGGAGCGCTGGGCGTTGAGCGTGTCGAACAGGCCGGCGAACAGCAGTTTTGCATTGGCGGTCTTGTCGGCGGCGGAACCGACCAAGAACTCCTTCACTGATTTTTCGGCCTCGTCCAGCGGCGTCTTGCGGGCCGCAAGCTTGGAGACCAGCGCGCTGACCTTGCTGTCGTCCTTCCACTTGGTCTCGGCGTCGTCGAGCGCGGGGCCGGCCCAGACGGCCGCGAGCGAGATCTCCGGCACCTTGGCCTGCGCGCAGGGCCAGTTGGGATAGCGCGGATCGGCGGCGTATGCGGCAACGGTCGAGACCGCAAACGCAAGGGCTGCCACGGCAAGGGTCCGAATGCTCATCCTTCGCCTCCCGCAGGCCCGCGCCGCGCCAGCCCGCGCGAGGGATCATAGGCGAAAATCGCGCCGATCATGAAGACGATTGTGCAGGCCCCGACCACGGCCAGCGAGATCCAGTTGATCTGTCCATACAGCGCAAAGCGGATCAGCTCGACCGCATGCGTGAACGGATTGGCCTGGCAGACATAGTAGAGATAAGGACTGCCCTCTTGCACGCGCCAGAGCGGGTACAGCGCGGATGACGCAAAGAACATCGGGAAGATGACGAAGTTCATCACGCCGGCAAAGTTCTCGAGCTGCTTGATGCCCGATGAGATCAGCATGCCGAGCGAGCCCAGCATCAGTCCTGACAGGATCAGCGCCGGGAGCACGGTGAGGTAGCCGATCGGGGGCGGCGTGATGTCCCAGAACCAGGCGATGATCAGGAACGCGTAGACCTGGAGCAGCGAGACCGCGGTGCCCGCCAGCAGCTTGCAGAACAGCAGGAAACCGCGCGGAAGCGGGCTCACCAGCAGGGTGCGCATATTGCCCATCTCGCGGTCGTACACCATCGAGAGCGAGGATTGCATGCCGTTGAAAAGCTGGATCATCGCCATCAGGCCGGGCGCGATGAAGACCTCGTAGAGGATGTAGGTCTCGTAAGGCGGGATGATGGAGATGCCGAGCACCTGGCGGAAACCGGCGGCAAAGATGAACAGCCACACCAGCGGCCGCACCAGCGCCGAGACGAAGCGCTCGCGCTGATGCAGGAAGCGCAGCCCTTCGCGCCAGACGATGCCGGTGAGGCAGGTCATGTACTCGGAGGCCGAGAAGCCGCGCGGCGCCTCGCGTGTGGTGACGCTGCTCATGCGCCGCCTCCCGGCACCGCTTGCGCGCCCGTCAGGCGCATGAAGGCGGTGTTGACGTCCTGTGCGCCGGCCTCCGTGATGACGCGGGCCATCGGGCCCTGAGCCAGCACCTTGCCCTGGTGCAGCACCACGAGGTCGTCACTGGGCATGATCTCGTCGAACAGATGCGTCGCCCAGAGCACGCCGATGCCTTGCTCGGTGACGAGCTGGCGGACATGGCTGATGATGTCGGCGCGCGCCTTGACGTCGAGGCCGACGGTCGGCTCGTCCAGCAGCAACAGCCGCGGGCGATGCAGCAGCGCGCGGGCGATCTCCAGCCGCCGCATCTGCCCGCCGGAGAGATCGCGCACCTTGCTGCCGGCGCGGTCAGCCAGGCCAATGCGCGCGAGCAGCTCGGCGCTGCGCGCGGCCGCCTCGCGGCGGCTGATGCCGTGCAGCGCTGCGTGATAGAGCAGGTTCTGCGTCAGCGACAGATCGAGATCGAGCGTGCGCGGCTGGAACACGACGCCGAGAAGACGCAGCGCCTCGCCCGGGCTCTTGCTGATGTCGTGGCCGAAGATGTAAACGCGGCCGCTCTGAATGCCGAACAGGCGGGTGATCAGCGAGAACAGCGTGCTCTTGCCGGCGCCGTTGAGGCCGAGCAGCGCGGTGAAGCTCGCCGGCTGCACGTCGAAGGAGACGTCGATGAGCGCGCGGCGCGGGCCGTAGGAATGGCTGACGCCGTCGATCGACAGCGCCGGCATCGCGGCCGGATCGGGCCGTGACGTCTCGCGTGGTTCGGCGATGGGTGCGGGGCTGGTCATGGCGCGATCGTGATGCCCCAGGGCAGTTCGCCCACCTGAATGGTCTTGATCACCTTCTGCGCGGCGACGTCGATGACGGAAACGTCGTTGGAGACGCCATTGGTGGTGAGCAGATATTTCTCGTCCGGCGTGAACGCCATGTGCCAGACGCGCTGGCCCACCAGCAGATATTTCGTCACCTTGCGCGTGGCGGTGTCGACCACGGCGATGCGGTTGGCGGGGCCGAGCGCGACGAAGGCGGTCTTGTCGTCCTTGGTCATGCCGATGCCGACCGGCTGGATCGCCTCCTTCCGCAGGCCCGGGATCTCGAAATTGACCTTGCCGATCACCTCGTGCTTTTGGGGATCGACGACCGACACCGTGCCGCCGATCTCCGACGACACCCACAATTCGGACGCGTCGTGCTTGAACTCGGCGAAGCGTGGGCGCGGATCGACCAGCACGTTGGCGACGATCTGGCGCGATCCCGTATCGATGAAGTGCGCCATGTTGGTCGTCTCGGACGTGTTGATCAGAATCTTGCCGTCGGGGCTGACGGTCATGCCTTCGGGCTCGACGCCGACCTGGATGTCGCCGAGGCGGGCGCGCTTCTCCAGATCGATCACGGTGACCGTGTTGTCGTTCTCGTTGGCGACATAGAGCGTCTTGCCGGCTGCATCCTGGGTGAACAATTCAGGGTCGGGACCGGAGGGCAGGGTGTCGACGATCGCCTGCGTCTTGGCGTCGATCAGCTGGATGGTGTCGTCGTCGCCGACCGCGACCATGACGAATTTGCCGTCACGCGTGAACTCGATGCCGCGCGGGCGCTGGCCGACCTTGATGGTTTGCGTCACGGTCCAGCTCTCGGTGTCGATCACCGACACCGTGTTGCTCTTCTCGTTCGAGACATAGGCGACGAAGGCATGCGCGGGCGCCGCCGCCAGCACGAGTCCGGACAGCAATCCCACGCGCAACATCCGTGTCCTCATTTCAGCTTGCATTTGCTCTCCGGGCGATCGTAGCCGAGCGTGTCGAGCTCGGAGACCTGGTGCAGAAATCCTTCCTGCGGCGACACCGACACCACCATGCGGCCGTCGACCAGCAGGATCGGCTGGCGGAGCTGCAGATTCCAGTCGCGCAGGGTGAGCCTTGTGCCCTTGAAGGCGGCGACCTCGAAGTTGGGTCCCTTGATGAAGTCGGTGACCTTCTTGACGTCGCCGGAATTGGTCCGCGTGGCAGCCTCGCCGATCATGCGCACCGCGGTCCAGGCCTGCATGTCGAGCGCGGTCATGCGCCGTGAGTTCAGCTTCATGAAGCGGTTCTGCATCTGGATCGCGCCCCATTGGTCCTGCGCGGCGTCCCAGCTGCGCGGCATCAGACCGGCCGAGCCCGCGACAGGGCGGGGATCCCAGGTGCGATAGGGCAGGTAGGCGGCGAACACCTCGCTCTCGTCGGCGGCGACCAGCACGTCGTAAGCGGGTGCTTGCTGGGTGAACACCGGCATCTGCCGCTGGATCAATGTCACGCCGGAGTCCGTGCGGCGTGCGCCGCCCTTGTCCTCGAAGGTGCGTTCCTGCACGATCTTGGCGCCGAAGCGCGTGGCGGCGCGCCGGAGCGCATCGGCGTAGAGCTTGTCCTCGTCATGCGAGCCGACCACCAGAAGCCAGCGCGACCATTTCTTCCACACCAGGTATTGGCCGAGCGCATCCGCCAGCATCGAGCGTGTCGGCGCGGTGTGGATGACGTTGGAACGGCAATCGGCCTCGCGCAGCCGCTCGTCGATGGCGCCGGCGTTGAACAGCAGCGTGCCGCGATCGCGCAAGGCATCGGCCACTTTCAGAAGCGCATCGGCTGGCAGGTCGGCAATGATGAAACCGTTCTTGTCGGCAAGGGCGGTCGCGGCCTGGACCACGTCCTCACCTTCCTTGATGCGGCGCTCCTCCAGCGTGAAGCGCTGGCCCGTGAACTTTCCGGTGGTGTTGTTGTCCTCGATCGCGAGCCTGGCGCCGGCGACGCCGTCATTCTCGGCGGGCTGCTCGACCAGCGACAGCGTCGATCGGGTACCGGCAACCCCGAGATAGCCGACGCCGATCGTAACCGGGTCGGCGGCGAGCGCTTGCATCGCCGCCAGACACAGGCCGATCGGGCCGAGCAACCATCGGATCATGCTTCCTCCAAAGAATCCTCCCCGGCTTGACCGCCGGTGGAGAATTGTTTCTGCTGGAAGCATGACCGATTTGGCAAGGCTTGCAACCCCGCATTTCGTCCTCGCGCGCGCGAGCGCAGGAATCACGATCGTGCGAGCGCTGCTGTGTTTCGCCGCATTGCTGTTGACGGGATCGGCCGCATTCGCCGATCCGCCGAAACTTGCGGTGTTCGACTTCGAATTGATCGACACCAGCCTGCCCGGCGAATTCTACGGCTCGAAGCCCGAGGAGGTGCGGCTCGCGCATATCAGCGAGCAGCTCCGCAAGGAACTAGCTGAGTCAGGCCGGTTCCAGCTGCTTGATATCGCGCCCATCAGGGATGCCGCCCATCACAGCAATCTGCAGGCCTGCGGCGGCTGCGACCTCAAGCTGGCCGGACAGTTGGGTGCGGACCTCGAGATCACCGGCATGGTGCAGAAGGTCTCGAACCTGATCATCAATCTCAACATCTATCTGCGCGACGTGAAGACCGGGAAGATGATCACGGCGGCCAGCGCCGACATGCGCGGCAACACCGACGAATCCTGGTCGCGCACGATGAGTTATCTGATCCGCAACCGCCTGCTGGCGCCGAATTACGGCAGGCCGGAGTAGATCCTTCTTTCCGTTAGCTCCGCTGTACCCTCTCCCCCTGTGGAGAGGGTGGCTTCGCGAAGCGAAGCCGGGTGAGGGGTATCTATCCTCACGGACAGTTTCGCGAGTGGAAACAACCCCTCATCCGGCGCTTCGCGCCACCTTCTCCCACAAGGGAAGAAGGGAAGAGGAGCAACGAAAACTACCCCTTCAATCGCTCCGCATGCCAGTGCAGATGGTCGCTCATGAAGGTCGAGATGAAATAGTAGCTGTGGTCATAGCCCGGCTGCCGTCGCAGCGTCAGCGGGATGTTGGCCTTGGTGCAGGCCGCCTGCAGCAATTCGGGCTTGAGCTGTTCTTTCAGGAAATTGTCGGCCTCGCCGACATCGACCAGGAAGCCCGAATATTTCGCGCCGTCCTCGATCAGCGCGACCGTGTCGTGGCTGCGCCAGGCCTCCTTGCTCGGCCCCAGATAGCCGGTCAGCGCCTTGATGCCCCAGGGCACCTGTGACGGCGCCACGATCGGGGCGAAGGCGCTGGCGGCGCGATAGCGGTGCGGGTTGCGCAGCGCCACGGTCAGCGCGCCATGACCGCCCATGGAATGGCCCATGATCGATTGCCGCCTGGCATCGAGGGGAAAATTTCCCGATACGATCTTGGGCAATTCGTCGGTGACATAGCTCCACATCCGGTAGTTGCGCGCGAACGGCGCTTCGGTCGCATCGACATAGAAGCCGGCGCCGAGGCCGAAATCATAGGCGTTGTTGGCATCGCCAGGCACGTCGGGTCCGCGCGGCGAGGTGTCGGGGGCGACGAAGATCAGGCCGAGCTCGGCGCAGGCTCTGCGGAATTCGCCCTTCTCGGTGACGTTGGCATGGGTGCAGGTGAGGCCGGAGAGATACCAGACCACGGGCAGCCTGGCGCCGTCGGCATGCGGTGGAACATAGACCGAGAACACCATGTCGGTTCCGGTCGCCTGGCTCGCATGGCGGTACACGCCTTGCACGCCGCCATGGGATCGATTGGTCGAGACAGTCTGGATCGTCATGCCTGATAGCTCCGTGGCATCTCACCACATCGAGAATGCAATGCCTGTATGACCGAAATTCGTGGCGTGCTTTTAGGCCACGCCGCTGTCGATCGCCAGCCTCACCAGCTCGACCGAAGTCTTGACCCCGAGCTTCTGGCGCATGATCGAGGAGGTATTGGCGACCGTCTTGTAGGACGATTGCACCAGCCAGGCGATCTCGGACAGGCTTTTTCCCGCGCTGAGCAGCCGCAAGATCTCCATCTCGCGCGCGTTCAGCTTCGACAGCGGGCTCTGCGTCAGGGTCGGCCCCGCAAAGGCGATGCTGCGCGCGATCGCGCTCGGCAGATAGGTGCCGCCGGCGCCGACGGTGCGGATCGCTTCGACGAGATCATCGGGGTCGCCGGTCTTGGACACGTAGCCCTTGGCGCCGCACTCGATCGCGCGCGCGGCGAAGGCCGGATCGTCGTTCATGCTGAACATGATGATGCGGGCCTCCGGCGCACGCTCGAGGATGCGGCGCGCGAGCTCGAAGCCGGAGACGGTCGGCAGGTTGATGTCGATGACGCAGAGGTCCGGGCGCTCGACGATGAAGACGCTCTCGCCGTCCTCGGCGTCGGCGGCCTCCAGAATCTCGATCTGGCCCTCGTCGGCCAGCACGGCGCGGCAGCCGGAGGCGACAATGGGATGATCGTCGACGATCAGAATGCGCATAGGCGTTCCCCGTGACAGCGCCGGACTCTTCGTTTCCGCGCCGCATGATACCGACCGAGACAAACACGCGTCTCATGTCCGGTCATGCAACCCGGCCGGGATTGCTGTACGCTTCCGATTAGATATCGGCCGCTTCGTCCCTGTCAACGTCGTCGGACAGGCGCGAGCGATCGTTGCTGGGGCACGGGCGAAAGCAATGTGGCAAAATCTATCCTTGCGTGGGCGCATCAACCTTCTGCTGGCGCTGCTGCTTGCGCTCGGGCTCGCCGTCAATATCGGCCGTCAGGTCGCGGAAGCGGGGCCGCGCGTGCAGGCCGAGGACCAGAGCGTGATCCGGCTGGCGCGCGAGTTCATCGAGATGATCGTTGCCGATCTCAACGAGGCGCCGGATCCGGATGCCCGGTTGAACCAGATCGCACACGACCTCAATCGCCTGCGCCATGTCAGCATCGCGCTCCGCGACGCCGGCGGGAACCCGCTGACGCCGCCGCGTCCTGATACCGACGACGAGACGCCCGGTCCGCCGGCCTGGTTCGTCAGCCTCGTTCACCCCGAGCAGACAGCCGTCAGCGTGCCGGTCTCGGTCCATGGCAAGCCCGGCTCGCTGACGATCACCTCGCATCCCAACGACGAGATCGCCGAGATCTGGGACGCCATCGTCACGCAGCTCGAGGTCGGCTCCGTCATCGCGCTGGTGCTGTTCCTGGTGATGATGACGGTGGTCGGCCGGGCGCTCGCGCCGCTGGAATCACTGGCGCAGACCATGGGCGAGCTCGAGGACGGGCACTACGACGCGCGCGTCAACCCTGGAGGCGCTCCCGAGCTGGCTGCGATCTGCACCCGGCTCAATCATCTGGCGGCAACGCTCGGGGAGGCGGTCGAGGACAAGCGGCGGCTTGCCGAGCGTGCGGTGTCGCTCCAGGACGTCGAGCGCAAGGAGATCGCACGCGAGCTGCATGACGAGTTCGGGCCATATCTGTTCTCGCTGCGCGCGCATGCCAGCGCACTGGCAAAGCTCGCCGATGGACGTGCGCCGAGCGCGGAGGCCGTGCGTAAGCACGGTGGCGCGCTGCTGGAGCAGATCAACGCGCTGCAGCAGTTCACCCGTCGCGTGCTGGAGCGGCTCCGGCCGGTCGGCCTCGCCGAGCTCGGTCTCGGCAAGGCGCTGGAATCGCTGTCGCGGCTGTGGCGGGAATCGCATCCCGACGTCACGATCGAGACCACGATCTCGCCGGCACTTGGCGTCACCGGGGAGACCGCCGACCTCACCATCTACCGCGTGGTGCAGGAGGCGCTCACCAACGCCTTCCGCCACGCCGGTGCGACCGCGATCGTCGTGGCGATCGAGCCTGCGGAGCAGCCGGGCCGCGACGGCCGCTTCTGTGCGCGGGTGCGGGTCAGCGACAACGGCCGCGGCATGGAGCCGGGGCAGAAGCTCGGCTTCGGCCTCGTCGGCATGCGCGAGCGCATTCTGGCGCTCGGCGGCACGCTCAACGTCGCCTCGGGCGAGGGTGGTGTCACCGTCGAGGCGCTGGTTCCGACTGCGGCAGCCTGATCGCACCCTGGACAAATCCCGATCGGGAAAAATTCCCGATTTGGTCGGGAAAAAGGGTGCGGACAATGCCGGACCTTTTGTGGCTAGTGCATCCGTCAGGGCCGACTACACTTCTCCGCGCAATCGGCGACGTTCAAAACAGCCGACGCTTGGGAAGTGGGACGGCAGGGGATGGGCGCACGAAAGCTTTTGATCGCCTCGATGTCGACGGGGCTGGTGCTTTCGACCGGCGCGGTGATGGCCGCGCAGGACGAGGAGACCAATGTCCAGAATTTGCCCGCGGTCGAAGTGGTGGCGCCGCAGCCGACGGCGCGCCGCAGCGCGCCGCGCCCGGTCGCGCGCGCTGCTGTCAATTCCGGCAAGCCGAGGACCAGTGGCAGGATCTACGTCTATCCAACCGCGCCCGGCACCGGCCGAGGTCTCGATGTCGACAAGGTTCCGTCGGCAATCAACGCCGTCGACGCCAACCAGATCAAGCGCACCGGCTCGCTCAACGTCACCGATGCGCTGCGCGACAACATCGCCGGCGTCAGCATCAGCGAGGTCACCGGCAACCCGTTCCAGCCCAACGTCGAGTTTCGCGGCTTCATCGCCTCGCCGATAACAGGCACGCCGCAAGGGCTCGCGGTGTACCAGAACGGCGTGCGCATCAACGAAGCCTTCTCGGACGCCGTCAACTGGGACCTGATTCCGACTGCGGCGATCAGATCTGCGACGCTGGTGACCAACAACCCCGTCTTCGGCCTCAACGCGCTCGGGGGCGCGATCAATCTGCAAATGAAGGACGGCTTCACCTATCAAGGCGCGGAGCTTGACGTCATGGGCGGCTCGTTCGGCCGCATGCAGGGCTCGGCGCAATGGGGCAAGCAGGTCGACCGGAACTGGGGCATCTACGCCGCGCTCGAAGGCTTGCATGACAACGGCTTCCGCAACTTCTCCCAATCGGACGTGCGGCGCTTCTACAGCGACGTCGGCTACAAGGCGGGCGACAGCGAATTCCACGTCAACATGGGCGTCGCCAAGAACGATTTCGGCGCCAACGCCACCGTTCCGGCCGAACTCCTGAACAACTACTGGGGCGCGACCTATACGACACCGCAGACCAGCTCCAACCGCGTCGGCTATCTCAACCTGACCGCCAAGGCCGACGCGACGCCGACCTGGACGCTCGAAGGCACCGCGCATGTGCGCCGGTACGAGCAGAAGATCGTCGACGGCAATCCGACCGACGTAACCGAGTGCACGGCGGACGCGACGCTGCTGTGCTTCGGCGACGGCGCGACGCCCGCGAATGGCATGAACGGCGTGCAGCTTGGCAATCCCTTTGCTCCGGGAACGATCCTCGGCGAGATCGACCGGAGCTCGATACGGTCGACCAGCTTCGGCGTTTCGGGGCAGGCCACCAACACCGATCAGCTGTTCGGGCACGAGAACCGCTTCGTGATGGGCACGAGCTACGATGCCAGCGTCACGCGCTACGATGCCACCGCGGAGATCGGCTCGATCGGAGAGAACTATGTCGTGAGCGGCAGCGGCCTTTTCCTGGGACCGACAGGCACGATCGCGACCGGCTTTGCCGGTCCCGTCTCGCTGCGGACCGTCAACCAATACAACGGCGTCTATGCGATGGACACGTTCAACGTCACGGACGCCTTCGCGATCACTGGCGGAGGCCGATTCAACGTCGCGCGTATCTCGCTGGAGGACCAGCTCGGCACCGCGCTCAACGGCGACTATACCTACACGCGATTCAATCCGGTGATCGGCGGCAGCTACAAGATCACGCCGGAGCTGACCGCCTATGCCGGCTATTCCGAGGCCAACCGCGTGCCGACACCGCTCGAGCTCGGCTGCGCCGATCCGAACAATCCCTGTCTGATCGCGGCGTTTCTGGTCTCCGACCCGCCGCTCAAGCAGGTCGTGTCCAAGACCGTCGAAGCGGGCCTGCGCGGCACCAGGGAATTGACCATCGGCACGCTCGGCTGGAAGATCGGCGGCTTCCGCGCCACCAATTACGATGACATCCTGGCCGTCCCCGCTCCAGGGCGGACCGGCTTCGGCTACTTCACCAATGTCGGCAGGACACGTCGGCAGGGCCTCGAGGCCGAGGTCAACATCAAATCGCAGACGCTCCAGTTCCAGGCGAGCTACACCTTCGTCGACGCACGCTTCCTCGACGCATTGACGCTCGGCTCCAACAGCCCGTTCGCCGATGCCGACGGCAACATCCAGGTCCTGCCCGGCAACCAGATCCCCGCGATCCCGCGCCACCGAGTCAAGGTCGGCGTCGACTACGCCGTCACCGATGAATGGAAGGTTGGCGGCAATGCGCTGTTCGTCTCCAGCCAATATCTGGTCGGCGACGAATCCAACCAATATTCCAAGCTGCCATCCTACACGGTGTTCAATCTGCACACCTCGTATCAGGTGACCCGGAACGTCCAGCTCTACGGCAAGGTCGACAACATCTTCGACAACCGCTACGCGACCTATGGGCAGTTCTTCGACACCGCCGCTCTGCCGAACTTCACCAACGGCGGAAACCCCTTCACCGACCCGCGCTCGCTGAGTCCGGCGAGGCCGCGCGCATTTTATGCGGGGATGCGGGTGACGTTTTAAATTGGAAAGTCTCACCGGCGGGCGTCAAGTGGCTGGCGTTCAACGGTAATGCTGCGAAGCAATTTCGATCTGCCGATTGCGCGCCTCAGTCGCCCAGCGGCCCTTTGGCGTCCCCGTCGCTGCGCTTCATCAGCTCGTATTTCATCCGCCGCATTCGCCCCTGGGCCTCGAGCGGCTTGCAATAGGCCGTCGAGGCGGCGAGCAGATCAATGGTCGCAAGAATCGCATAGCGTGATGCCGTCGGCTTCAGCGCATCCGGCGCTTCCGGTACGTGCACACCGAGCGTGATATCGGCGATCGAGGCGAGCTTGCTTTGCGGCTTGGTAATCGCAACGACGAGAGCGCCGTAGTGCTTGGCGATACTAGCCGCTTCGATCACCTCTTTCGCCGCACCTGTGGTCGAGATGGCAATCACGACATCGTCGCGACCGAAGGTCGCTGCAATCATCAGCATCAGCCTCGGATCGGAGGCGTGAGAGACGGCGACCCCAAGACGAAAAAAGCGGTTCTGCACCTCCGCTGCCGCAAGGGTCGAGCCGCCGCCCACGCCGAACGCAGCGAGTTTCGAGCAGCCGGAGATGGTTTCGGCAGCCTTCTCGATGTCCTCTTTCCGTAGTCCCTCCTCGACGGCGGCAATAGCGCGCCGGATTTCCTGAAACACCGACCGCCACAACGCGGGACGCGCCAGATCCGTGCCGACATGCGGCGGCGGCTCAACGTAGATCCGCCCCACCGCCATCGCTTGCGCCAGCCGCACCTTGAGGTCACGGACTCCGCGGCAGCCCACGGTGCGGCTGAACCGCGTGACCGTCGGCTCGCTCACGCGCGCGCGACGGGCGAGTTCGGCGTTGCTGGCATGAATAGCAAATTCGATATCGGACAGCAGCGCCGTGGCAACGCGCTGCTCCGACGGGCTGAGATTCGGCGCGCTCTGCCTGATGAGGGAGATGACGTCGCCGGCGACGAAATTGTCGTGGCTTGCGGGCTTCGGGATCACAGCCGCTGCGGTTCTCGCCGGTTCAGTTCGCTTCGCTCGCGGCATTGCCCGCCCTTCCTCAGGTCAGATCAACCTGCGAAATCCCCGTAAGAAACCTTCAGTACCGACCAAAGATACATCGACTTAGTCGTAAGGAGTAGCAATTTTCTGCTTGAAATCCCGCATATTATGTCTGTAACTTTCAAACAAAGAAAATCCGCCGCCGATCCCCCCAGCAGGACCACAGCCCGCGCGGATAGGCAGGCGACTTAACAAATCGGGAGGGGCGATCATGAGATACGGTCTGAGTGTCTTGATGCGTGGCGCCATTGTGACAGCCACCGCGTTGTTCCTGAATGCGCAGGCGGGTGCGGCCAGACTCCTACGCGAAGCCACCATCGGCGAACCGCCGCCACTCGACGTCATGCTGACGACAGCCGACGTCGCATCAGTCATCGGCCGCCACATCTTCGAAACCCTGTACGCGCTGGACTCGACCTATGCGCCGCGCCCGCTGCTGGCCGAGAGCGATCGCGAGGAGGACGGCGGTAAAACCATCGTCATCAAGCTCCGCGAAGGCATCCTCTTCCACAACGGCAAGGAGATGACTGCCAAGGACGTGGTCGCATCGATGACGCGCTGGGGCAGTTACGGAGCGCGGGGCAAGCTCTTGATGGCCGCCGCCACCTCGGTCGAGGCGAGCGGAAAGTACGAGGTCACGCTGAAGCTCTCGGCGCCGAACGGCGCCTGGAAGACTCTGATTGCAGACGTCAATGGTGGCCTTGCGATCTATCCGGAAGACATTGCCACCAATGCAGGAAATAAGCCGATCGAGCAGAAGGACTATATCGGGACCGGACCATACAAGTTCGTGGAGTGGCGGCCGAACCGCTATGTCGAGGTGGAAAAATTCGACGGCTATAAGCCGGTGCAAGAAAAGGGAGACGGCTTCGCCGGTGCCCGCGTCGCCATGTTCGACAAGATCCGCTTCATTCCGGTCCCTGACGTCGGCACGCGCGTGAGCGGTGTGCAGGCCGGCGATTATGATTATGCGGAAATGATCTCCGGTGATCTCTACGAGTCCTTGAGCAAGGACCAATCGGTTCAGGTGCAGCGCACGAACGCGCCGATCTTCGGCCTCTTCTTCATGAACTCGAAGCAGGGGATTCTGAAGGACAATTATAAGCTCCGCCGCGCCATCCAGACCGCGTTGGACAAATCGCAGGCCCTGCGCGTCGCCTTCGGGCCCAAGGACCTCTGGAACGCGGAAGGATCGATCTTCCCCAAGGGCACGCCCTGGTACTCGGCGGAAGGCGTCTCCGGTTACAGCGCGCATGATGCGAAGAAAGCCAAGGAGCTCGCGAAGGAGGCGGATTATACAGGGACGCCGATCCGTCTCCTGGTCTCGACAAATTACCAGGCGCATTACGACGAAGCTTCCGTCTTCACGCGCCAGCTGGCTGACGCCGGGATCAACGTTCAGATGATGGTCGTCGATTGGGCGACGCTTCTGAAGATGCGGGGCCAGCCGGAGCAGTGGGACATCTTTGTCACCCACCATTCATTCTCGCCCGACCCGCTGCTTCTCACCTTCCTGAACGCCAGCTATCCGGGCTGGTGGGACAGCCCCGAGATCGGCACGCTGCGGGCCGAGCTGATCAAGTCGACCGATCCTGCGGCACGCAAGGCGACCTGGGACAAGATCCAGGCCCTGATCTACGAACAGGTGCCGGTTATGAAGGTCGGCGATGCCTACACCTACGACATCGCGTCCCCCAAGCTGAAAGGGCTCAATCCCAACGGTCCAGCCTTCTGGAACGTGTCCACCAAATAGCAACCGGCAATGAGGCCACGAGAAGCGTCGGGCACCGGCGCTTGCAGTAGCCGCTGATCGGCGCACAATCATATGTGGTCTTACGCTTTCAAGCGCGCGGGAACGACGGCTGTGACGCTGCTGGCAGCGTCCGTCATCATCTTCGCGTTCATCCACGTCGTGCCAGGGGATCCCATCTACGTCCTACTTGGTGACACGGCGACGCCAGACCAGATCGACGCCTTGCGGCATCAGCTCGGCCTCGATCAACCGATCCTCTTGCAATATTTGACCTGGATGGGCCATGTGCTCGAGGGCGACCTCGGGCGGTCGATCTTCTTCCAGGCACCGGTGTTGTCGGTGATTGCCGATGGCGCCGAGACCAGCATTCTGCTCGCGACCATGACGATGGTCTGGGTTGCGGTCATCGGCGTGCCGATCGGCATGATCGCGGCGGTCCGGCACGGCACGTGGCTCGACCAGGGCTTGTCTGGCGGGGCGATGTTGATGGCCTCGATACCCACGTTCTGGGTCGGGCTCTATCTGATCCTGATTTTTGCGGCCTGGCTCGGCTGGTTTCCGAGCTCAGGATATCCCTCGATCTTCGAAGGCGGTCTCGCCAATCTCCGCTATCTCGTCCTCCCCAGCCTCGCGCTTGCGGCGCCGAATGCCGCCTTGATCCTGCGGCTGACGCGCGCAAGCATGCTCGATGTCTCCCGCGAGGACTACGTGCGCACGGCACGCGCCAAAGGAATCCGGCCGTGGCAGGTCGTACGCCGCCACATCTGGCGAAATGCGCTGCTGGCGGTCGTCTCGGCGTTCGGATTCACGTTCGCCGCATTGCTGTCGGAGGCGGTCGTCACGGAAACCGTATTTGCCTTGCCCGGGATCGGCCGCCTCGTCGTTCAATCGATCCTTCGCCGAGACTATCCCGTCATTCAAGGCGTCATACTGGTCATCGTCGTGGTGTATCTGCTGATCAATCTGATCGTCGACCTGAGCTACCGTCTGCTCGATCCCAGGGTCGAGTTGCAATGAGCAGCAACAGCGCAACCTTGTGGCTCCGGCCGTTCATCGCCCGCCCGATCGCACTGGTCGGGCTCGCGGTCCTGTTGGCGACCGTGCTCACCGCGGCCTTCGCTCCGTGGCTCGCGCCTTTTGATCCCTATGCCATCGATCCGGCGATCCGCCTGGCGCCCCCGAACGCGGTCCATTGGTTCGGCACCGACCAGTTTGGCAGGGACACGCTGTCTCGCGTCATCCACTCGGCGCGCATGGCGCTCCTCATCGGTTCGGGCGTGGTTGTCTTCGCTCTCAGCACGGGCGTGCCGATCGGTGTCCTTTCCGCCCTGTTCCCGCGGCTCGGCCACGTGCTGATGCGCATCGTCGATGTTCTGATGGCCTTTCCGACGCTGCTGCTGGCACTTGGGATGATCGTGATCCTGGGACCGAGCGTGGCCAATGCGATTCTGGCGATCGGGCTCGGCTACATGACGACGACGACGCGCATCGTTTACGGCCTCACGCTACGCTTGCGTACCGAAACCTATGTTGAAGCGTCGCGCAGCATGGGCGCCGGAACCCCATGGCTCATCAGCAAGCACATCCTGCCGAACCTGGTCTCACCGCTTCTGGTACAGGCCAGCTTCGTCTTCGCGTTCTCGCAGCTTGGCGCGGCATCACTCGATTTCCTGGGCCTCGGCGCTCCGCCGGACATTCCGAGCTGGGGCAATATGCTGGCGGAGTCGCGCACCTTCATCACGCGTGCTCCGTGGCTGCTCATCTTTCCGGGCTTGATGATCGTGGTGACGGCATTTTCCCTGAACCTGGTCGGCGATGCCCTGCGTGATCGCCTCGATCCGCGATTTCGTCAGGTCTTCGGCGAGAAAGGTTAGGCCGTGCTATCCGTTCGCGATCTTACGGTATCATTGGGACCGGAGCATGCAGCGCTCGACATCGTCGACGGCGTGTCCTTTGGCTTGGCCAAAGGCGAAATACTCGGGCTCGTCGGTGAATCCGGCTGTGGCAAGAGCATGACCTCGCTCGCCGTCATGGGGTTGCTGCCGCAACCCGGCCCCCGCGTTCGGGCCGGGCAGGTCATGCTGGATGGCTGCGATGTGACGCGGCTGCAGCCCTGGCAACGTGTCGAGGCGGGACATGGCCGCATGGCCATGATCTTTCAAGAGCCGATGACATCGCTCAACCCGGTCCGCCGGATCGGCGATCAGATCGCCGAGGCCGTGCGTGTGCATGAGGGAATTTCGGGCGCCGCGGCGCTCTCCCGGGCGCGCGAGCTGCTAGAACTGGTGCGTATGCCCGATCCCCAAATGCAACTGTCGGCTTATCCGCATCAATTGTCCGGGGGCCAGCGCCAGCGGGTGATGATCGCGATCGCTCTTGCCTGCAGGCCCCAGGTGCTGATCGCCGACGAGCCGACCACGGCGCTTGATGTCACCATCCAGGTCCAGATTCTCGGCCTGTTGCGCGAGCTCTGCAATCGTCTCGATATGGCGATATTGTTCATCACCCATGACATGGGGGTCATCGCGCAACTCGCCGATCGCGTGTCCGTCATGTATGCGGGCCGGATCGTAGAAACCGCTTCGGTCGACGGGCTGTTCAAGAGACCGGCTCACCATTACACAAGCGGGCTGATGGATTGCATGCCGTCGCGAAATCCGAGCGCGCGCCGTCTGCCGACCATCTCTGGCCAGCCGCCGGCACCCGGTAGGCTGGCTGCTGGCTGCGTCTTCGCCTCACGCTGCGTCGCCGTACGCGACCTTTGCCGGACGGAGGCCCCGTCCCGCGCGGAGGTCTCGCAGGGACACGAGGTGCTCTGCGCGTTTCCCCTGAACGGCGGAGGGCCGTCATGAGGAGCGAAGCCATTCTCGATGTCCGGGATTTGAAAGTCTCCTTTGGTGTCAGGCGCGCTGGACGGAAACACCGGGTGCAGGCGGTGGACGGCGCTTCGCTGTCGCTGGCCGAGGGCGAGGTGCTTGGGATCGTCGGGGAATCCGGCTGCGGCAAGACGACGGTGGGACGATCCATCGTCGGGCTGGTCCGTCCCGATAGCGGCACCGTCGGCTTCAAGGGAGCCGATGTGATCGGTGCGCGTGGCGCCAGCCTCCGTAAGATGCGGCTGAATGTCCGGATGGTGTTCCAGGATCCCTATGCATCGCTCAACCCGCGGCGTGCGGTCGGGGACGCCGTGGCGGAAGCCGGCGACATCAACGGCTTCTTCAAGAGCCGCGCCGAGCGTCGCGCGGCGATAGAAGCCACGTTGACGGCCGTAGGTCTCGATCCGTCGTTCGCCGCTCGCTATCCATATGAGCTGAGCGGCGGGCAGCGCCAGCGGGTTGGTATCGCACGCGCCATTCTTCCGACGCCGTCCATCGTTATCGCCGACGAGCCGGTCTCGGCGCTCGATGTGTCCGTGCAGGCCCAGGTGCTCAATCTGATGATGGACTTGCGCGAGCAGCTGAGCTTGTCGATGTTGTTCATCTCGCACGACCTTGGCGTGATTGGACGGATCAGCAGTCGCGTTGCCGTCATGTACATGGGCCGGATCGTGGAGCAAGCCGGGACGCGGACGGTCCTGGATCATCCGCTTCATCCCTATACGCAAGCCTTGGTGGCAGCGATCCCGAAGCCGGATCCCTCGAAGCGGATCCAAGGCGCGATCGAAACAGGTGAACCGCCAAGCCTGTTTAGGCGACCGAGCGGCTGCGCATACGCGCCTCGTTGTCCAATAGCGAGCGATCGCTGCGTGGCCGATGTCCCCGAATTGCGATCCGTCGGCACTGACGGTAGGATAGTTGCCTGTCACAATTTGTAACGGCGCGCGCGGCGGGGAGGGCCAGCCAAGCAATCCCGATGATGTCACTATGCGCCTGTTTTGCCCGACGGGTCAAGCACTCTACGGTTTTTCGGAAATCGTGTGCGCGAACGGCAGGCTCGCGGGCGATGATCCGTCATCCCGATCGCATCGCGCTGTAAGTCCCTGATTTCGCTTTCCCCGGCTACTGTGCATGGGGTCGTTTCAGGTTTGCGGGGCAGTTGCCACGCTCGCCTGCCCCTTGCCCTTGGCCGCACCCACGCGCTGCCGGCGCTGGACGAGATATTGGTCGGCGAGCACGCCGATCAGGATCACGGCGCCCATGACCGCGAAATTCAGCGAGCTCGGGATGCCCAGCAGGTTGACCAGGTTCTGCAGCACCTGGAGCAGCACGGTGCCGAGCACGACGCCGACGATCGAGCCTTCGCCGCCGCGCAGCGAGCAGCCGCCGAGCACGGCCGCCGCAATGGCGTAGAGCTCGTAGAACGAGCCGTGCACGGCCGGCGAGATCGAGCGGGTGTACATCGCGAACAGGATGGCGGAGAACGCGGTCAGCCCACCGCAGATGACATAGGCGGAGATCATCACGCGCTCGGAGCGGATGCCGGAATAGCGCGCGGCCTCCTCGTTCTTGCCGACGGCGTAGAGATAGCGGCCGAACACCGAGCGGTGCAGCAGCACCCATGAGACCGCCGCGACGACGATCAGCGCCACCACGCTGTGCGGCAGCGGAAAGCCCAGCAAATTGGTGCGGCCGGCCGTCAGCCATTCCAGCGTCGGGAAGCTGGCGCCGAAGCCGAAGCCCGCGGTCGCGTCCTCGGTGTAATAGCGTGCGGCGCCGCGATAGATCAAAAGTCCGCACAGCGTCACCACGAACGGCTGGATATGCATTCGCGTCACCAGCGTGCCGTGCACCAGGCCGATGACGAGGCCGCCCGCGATGATCGCGGCAAAGGCGAGGATCCAGTTGACGTCGTGATTGACGATGAGGTCGATGAAGAGAACGCCGAGCAGTGCGATCACCGAACCGACCGAGAGCTCGATCCCGCCGATGATGATGACGAAGGCTTCCGCGATCGAGAAGATGCCGAACATCCCGACCTGGTTCAGCGTGTTGGAGAGGTTGCCGACGTAGAGGAAACGCGGATTGATGAAGGCCACGACCGCGCCGACGACGAGGATCAGGACCAGCAGGCTCAGGTCTTTCTTGTTCAAGGCACCCTCATCTCAACCGCGTGGCCGACGGCCAACTGGAGCACGTTGTGCTCGCTGAACTGGCTGCGATCGAGGAAACCCGAGATCGCACCCTCGTGCATGACGGCGATCCGGTCGCTGACCCCGATCACCTCTTCCATGTCGCTCGAAATCATCAGGATCGCGACGCCGGCGTCGGTCAGCCGGCGCAGCATCTCGTAGATCTCCTGCTTGGCTCCGACGTCGACGCCGCGCGTCGGCTCGTCGAAGATCAGCACCTTGGGCCGCATCGACAGCCATTTGGCCAGCACGACCTTCTGCTGATTGCCGCCGGACAACGAGCCGACCGAGGTTCCGACGTCGGGCGCGCGGATCTTGAGCCGTTCGCGCTGGCTGCGGGCATTCTCGGTCTCCCGCGCCGTGTTCACCAGGAAGAAGCGCAGATAGGACGACAGGTCCGGCAGCGAAATGTTCTCCGCGATCGAGACGTCGAGCAGCAGCCCGCAGCCCTTGCGGTCCTCCGGGATCAGGTAGATGCCGTGGTCGATCGCCGCCCGCGGGTTCTCGACCCGGATGGCTTCGCCGTTCAGCTTGATGGCGCCGCCCTTGAGCAGGTCGACGCCAAAAATCGCCCGCGCCAGCTCCGTGCGTCCGGAGCCGACGAGGCCGGCCAGCCCCAGGATCTCGCCGCGGCGGACCGACAGGCTCACCGTTCGCTCCGGATAGGTGTCGGTGACAACATCGACGATGTCGAGCACGGCTTCGCCCGGCGGGGCGGCCGGCGGCACGTAGAGCGATTTGAGGTCGCGTCCGATCATCAGGCGGATCATCGCCGCGGGCGACAGCTCGACGCGGGTCAACGCGCCGACCATGCGCCCGTCGCGCAACACGACCGCGCGATCGGCGCATTGCATCACCTCGTTGAGGCGGTGCGTGATGAAGATGATGCTGACGCCGTCGGCCTTGAGGCCGGCGATGACCCGCATCAGCCGGTCGGTTTCGGCCAGGGTCAGGCTGGACGTCGGCTCGTCCATGATCACGAGGCGCGCATCGAGCGACAGCGCCTTCATGATCTCGACGAGCTGGCGCTGAGCCAGCGACAGATCGGCGAGCGGCGCGTCCGGGGCGAAATCGGCGCCCAGGCGGTCCAGCAGCGGCTGCGTCCTGGCGTACAGCGCCTTGCGGTCGATCAGCCGCAGCGGCCCGCCATGCACGGGCTCGCGGCCGATGAACACGTTGCCGGCGACGTCGAGATTGTCGAAGAGATTGAGCTCCTGATGCACGAAGGCGATGCCCGCGGCGATCGCCTCGCCCACCGTGAGCGCGCCTCGCTCGACGCCATCGACGCGGATGCTGCCGCCGCTCGGCTCGACCACGCCGCCGAGCACCCGCATCAGGGTCGACTTGCCGGCGCCGTTCTCGCCGATCAGGGCGATCACCTCGCCCGGCGACACGGCAAGGCCGACGTGGTCGAGTGCGACCACGCCGGGATAGCTCTTGCTGATGTCGATCAGTTCGAGAAACGGCTCAGGCATCGACGGCTGCGGGCAACTCCGCACGTCTCCTACTTCTTGAGCATCGACTTCATCGAGGCCATGAAGTCGTCGACATTGGTCTTGTCGATGACCTTGCCCGGCACGATGATGATGCCGTTGGCGGGCACGCCGGACTTGTCGCCCTCGATGTACTTCGCCATCAGCTTCATGCCCTGGTAGCCCCACTCGAACGGCTGCTGCACGACGGTGCCGGCGATGCTGCCTTCCTTGACGCCGCCCAGCGTGATCGGATCCTCGTCGAAACCGATGATCTGGATCTTGCCGAGCTTGCCGGCCTCCTTCAGCACTTCGTAGATGCGCGGGGTGTTGTAGGAGTAGAAGCCGACCAGGCAGCTCACGTCGGGCATGGCGGCGAGGATGTCCTCGACGTTGCGCTTGGCGCGGGTCTGATCGATCTCGTCGCCGCGAACGTCGACCAGCTCGACCTTCGAGCCCTTGATGGTCTCCTTGACGCCCTCGATGCGCTCGCGGGCGTTGTCGGCGCCGGGCAGGCCGACGAAGCCGACGCACTTGCCGCCGTTCGGCAGCGCCTTGAGCATCAGTTTGCCGGCGTCCTTGCCGAGGTCGACGTTGGACGAGCCGATATAGGCGATGCGCTTCGAGTTCGGCGCGTCGCTGTCGGTGGTGAACAGCAGCGTCTGCGAGGCGATCTTGTTGAGATGCTCGACCTGGTTCTTCGGATCGACCGCGCTGACCATGATGCCGGCGGCGCCGGCGGCGACGAGGTCGTCCATCATGCGCTGCTGAACGGCAGCGGCGGCCTGTTCCGGATATTTGAGCTGAAGATTGTAATTGGGCAGTTCGCCCTGGGCCTTCTTCACGCCGGCTTCCGCGATCTTCCAGAAGTCGGACGCGCCGTTGACGACGAAGGCCAGAACCTTCTTGTCGGCTGCGTTCGCCGAGCCGAGGCCCAGAGCAATCGTGAACGCGACAGATACACCTGCGATCAAGAGACGCTGCATGTTCATCCTCCCCTTGTGCGGTCAGCCCCTCATGAAGGCCAACTCTGCTTGAGCCCGAATTGGGCGCATGTCTCAATCTCGCGGGCCGCGCAGGTCAGCCGCCGTCCGCATCTTTGCGGTTGGGGCGGGGTCCACCCGCCGGCTCGTGAGGTGAAATGAGGCACGCACCTCACGGTAGCAAAAGCACGCCGAGCGTGCAACCCGGGGCGATGTTCGCGCGAAATCGCGCCGCAGTTCGCCTCCTTGGCGTTCATCATCCTGAACGTGATCGAGGAACTCGTAGCTGCGAGGCGGCACACCGCATTGGTACGGGCCCGGTCGTTAACCGGGCTTTAGCGCTGATCGTGCGGATGATTGGCATGGTGAGACCAGGGGGAAGACGGCTCCCATGCTGAAGGATGGTACCTACGCGGCGTGGTACAAGACACCGCTAGACCAGGGCACAGGCATTGTTCATGTCGCCGACGGCCAGATTTGGGGCCGCGACAGCCTGATGACGTATCACGGTTCCTGCAAGGTCGACGGCGATCGCTTCACCGCAACCGTGTTGACGAAGCGCCATACCGAGGGACGGGCCACGGTCTTCGGGGTCTATGAGGAACTGACTCTGGACATCGAAGGGACGTGCCCCGGCAAGATCGCCACCTACACGGCGACGGCAGGTCAGGCACGGGGAGTCGTCCTCCAGGGGACGCTCATTTTCACCGAACCACCGAAGGGGGCACCTGAACGAACAGGTGAGGTCTCGCCGTTCAATCCCGCCAAGCTTCCAAAGCTGCCGAAACGCTCGCGCTGAGCGCAGGCGCGGTCGCGGCATCGACTCGGTTTGGGGGTATCGGGCGGCGCAATTCTCCATCCTCAAATTTCGGTGCCGGCGCTTCTCAAACCGCCTGCGCCCCGCCATGGTGCCGCTGCAGCAATCAGCCGGAGGCAGCATCAATGTCGGACAAGGTCTCGCGTCGCCAATTCGCGAAGATCGCGGGCCTGTCCGCAGCCGGAATGACCGCTTCTCTCGAGGCCGCGGAGGCCAGGCCGGGAGCGGCACCGCGCAGCGCCGGCGGCTTTCCGGCCGGATTCGTCTGGGGGACGGCGACCTCGTCCTACCAGGTCGAGGGTGCGGTCAAAGAGGACGGGCGAGGGGCCTCGATCTGGGACAAGTTCGTCCGGATCCCCGGCAAGATCGAGGACGGCACCACCGGCGACCGCGCGAACGAGCATTATCACCGCTACAAGGAGGACATTGCGCTCATCAGGGAGCTCGGCTGCAAGGCCTATCGCTTCTCGGTGGCCTGGCCACGGGTGTTTCCTGACGGCGACGGCAAGCCGAACCCGAAAGGGCTCGACTTCTATAGTCGCCTGGTCGACGAGCTCCTCAAGAACGGTATCGAACCGTGGCTGACGCTTTATCACTGGGACCTGCCGCAATCATTGCAGGACCGCTTCGGCGGCTGGCGCTCGACCGAGACCTGCAAGATCTTCGGTGACTACGCGGCCTATGTCGCCGGGCACCTCACCGATCGGGTCAGGAACGTGTTCACGCTCAACGAGAGCGGCCGCTTCGTCTATTTCGGCTACGGCATCGGCATCGACGCGCCCGGCTTGACCCTGCCGCAGGCCGAGGTCAACCAGGTCAGGCACAACAGTGCGCTCGCGCATGGGCTTGCGGTGCAGGCGGTGCGCGCCCATGGCCGCCGCGGCACGCGCGTCGGGCCGGCCGAGAACATCGATGCCTGCATTCCCGCGATCGATACGCCCGAGAACGTCCGCGCCGCCGAGATTGCGCTGCGCGAGATGAATGCCGGCTATCTCAACGTCATCATGACCGGCCGCTACACCGATGCGTTCCTGAAATATGCCGGCGCCAATGCGCCGAAATACACCGACGCCGAGCTGAAGATCATCTCCTCACCAGTCGATTTCCTCGGCCTCAACATCTACGCACCGCAGCACTATGTCGTCGCGTCCGACCAGGGCGCGGGTTTCATGCCGCTGCCGATTCCAAAGGCCTTTCCGCACATGAATTCGGACTGGCTGCGCGTCGGCCCCGAGACGATCTACTGGGTGCCGAAGCTCGCTGCGAAGATCTGGAAGACGAACGCGATCTATATCAGCGAGAACGGCGCCTCCGGCGACGATCAGGTCACCCAGGACGGCAAGATCTACGACACCGACCGCATCATGTACCTGCGCAACTATCTCGCCCAGCTCCAGCGCGCCACCGCTGAAGGAGCGCCGGTGCGCGGCTATTTCCTCTGGAGCCTGATGGACAATTTCGAATGGGTATACGGACTCAACAAGCGCTTTGGGCTGTACCACGTCAATTTCGATACCCAGGTGCGCACGCCAAAACTGAGTGCAAGCTTTTATCGCAACGTGATCGCGAAGAACGCCGCGGGGGCATGAGGAGGATTTTACGCGCAGCGGAAAATCCGGGCGAAGGGGCGTAATCGCCGCGCATTGACTCCACTCTCGCCCTGATTCAAAACCGTCCTCAACACTCGTAACAAGAGGACAACGCCCATGACCGACGCGCTGATCATCGATGCCTGCCGCACCCCGCGCGGCGTCGGCAAGGCCGGCAAGGGGGCACTGTCGGGCATTCATCCGCAGCAGCTAGGTGCCACAGTGCTGCGCGCGCTCGCCGATCGCACCGGCATCGATACCGCCGACGTCGACGACATCGTCTGGGGCTGCAGCGCGCAGGTCGCAACGCAAGGCGGCGACCTCGGGCGGATGTCGGCGCTCGATGCCGGCTACGACGTGCGCGCCAGCGCCGTGACGCTGGATCGCTTCTGCGGCTCAGGCATCACCAGCGTCAACATGGCGGCATCCTCGATCATGGCGGGCGCGGAAGATCTCGTCATCGCCGGCGGCTGCGAGATGATGTCGATGGAAGGACGTCGCGGCGGCGGTCCGATGATGATGGATAGCGGCAATCTGCGGCTTCGCGCCAGGCATCCGCAGTCGCACCAGGGCGTCTGCGCCGATGCGATCGCGACGCTGGAAGGCATCACGCGACGGGACGTCGATGCGCTCGGCCTCGAAAGCCAGAGGCGCGCCGCGCAAGCGATTGCCGGCGGTCACTTCAAGAAGAGCCTCGTGCCCGTTCATCGCGAGGACGGCAGCCTCGCGCTCGACCATGAAGAATATCCTCGGCCGCAGACCACTATGGAAGGGCTTGCTGCGCTGAAGCCGGCATTCCCGGCGATTGCCGACCATGCGCTGGACGACAAGGGCACGACCTATCGCGGCCTGATCCTGCAAAAATATCCTGACCTCGACATCGACTTCATGCACCACGCCGGCAACTCGTCCGGCGTCGTCGACGGCGCTGCCGCAATCCTGCTGGCTTCGCCGTCCTACGCCAAGGCACATGGCCTTAAAGCCCGCGCCCGCGTGGTCGCGATGGCGAACATGGGAGACTCGCCGACCCTGATGCTGAACGCGCCGGTGCCGGCGACGCGCAAGGTGCTGGCGAAGGCCGGGCTCACCGCCGACGACATTGATCTGTTCGAGATCAACGAGGCCTTTGCGGTGGTTGCGGAAAAATACATCCGCGATCTCAAGCTCGATCGCGCCAAGGTCAACGTCAATGGCGGCTCGATCGCGCTCGGCCATCCCATCGGCGCGACCGGCTCGATCCTGATCGGCACCGTGCTCGACGAACTCGAACGGCGCGATCTGAAGCGCGGTCTCGTGACCATGTGCGCCGCGGGAGGCATGGCGCCGGCCATCATCATCGAGCGCATCTAGCTCGCCGTAGCCCGTAAAAAGCAGGGAGAAACGTCGCAGGGCGACGTTCCAGCCTTATTTTTCAGGGTGAATCGCGCTCCTCCTCTCACAAAGAGGCGGGTCGTCGCTTGTCGAAAGCATCGAATCAGCTTTAGCAAGGCTGCTTGCGGGCCTTTGAAACAAGGCAAAAGCCGCTGCCCGAGGCTCCTTCCGCTCCGGAAGCCGCTAAAATGCAGGGGTTTTTGTCGCAGGGGCCAAAAAAGCCCGTAAAACCGCGACAAAACTGTGCAGAAGGCTATAGGCCTTCGCCGGTTGGTCTAATATGCAACCGGCAACGAATCAGAGGAGACACGATGCCAGCCCAAATGTCCAAATCGCAGTTGATCGAGAAGATTGCGACCGCCACCGAGCTTTCCAAGCGCGACGTCAAGAGCGTCATGGAGACGCTGACCGACGTTGGCCACAAGGAGCTCAAGAAGAACGGCCTGTTCCTGGTGCCGGGCTTCGCCAAGTTCGTGGTCATCAAGAAGCCCGCGACCAAGGCGCGCAAGGGCACCAACCCGTTCACGGGTGAAGAGATGATGTTCAAGGCCAAGCCGGCCCGGAAGATCGTCCGCGCCCGCCCGGTCAAGGCCGCCAAGGACGCCGTGGCCTGATAACGCAAAGGCCCCCTCGAGGAGAGGGGGCCTTTTGGTTTTGAGTGAAGTGGCCGCAAGGGCTGAGGCGGAGGGGCTCAGCCCTTGCGGGGCTTCACCCGGACCGGGATCGGCTGAAGCCGAGGCTCGGGTCCTGCAAGCGCATCGCGCACCCTGTCGACGGCACGACCGAGCAGCTGGCGCAGCCGCTGCGTTGTCCGCGATTTCCTCGCGTCTTCCAGCAGTTTCCTCATCGTATTCACTCCGCCGCTTCGACCTTGGCCTCGACCGGTTCGAGCGCTGCGGCGATGGCCTCGTCGACGCGCTCCAGCCAGATGAATTCGAGGTTGTCCCGCGCGCTCTTCGGGATGTCGTCATAGTCCCGCTTGTTGCGCGCCGGCAGCATCACCCGCTTCAAGCCGGCGGCGGCCGCAGCCACTACCTTCTCCTTGATGCCGCCGACCGGCAGCACCAGGCCGCGCAGCGAGATCTCGCCGGTCATCGCCGTGTCGCTGCGCACCGTGCGATTGGTGAGCAGTGACGTCAGCGCCGTAAACATCGCCACGCCCGCGCTCGGTCCGTCCTTCGGGGTCGCACCCGCTGGGACGTGAACATGGATGTCGCTCTTCTCGAACACGGAGGGATCGATGCCGAGCTGCGAGGCCTTGCTCTTCACCAGCGTCAGCGCGGCCTGTACGCTTTCGCGCATGACCTCGCCGAGCTGGCCGGTCAGGATCATGCCGCCGCGGCCGGGTACGCGCGAGGCCTCGATGAACAGGATGTCGCCGCCGACCGGCGTCCAGGCAAGGCCTGTGGCCACGCCCGGAATGCTGGTGCGCTGCGCGATCTCGCCTTCGAAGCGCGGCTGTCCCAGCACGTCGGCGATGTCCTTCGCCGTGATCACGACCTTCGCGGACGTGCCTTCGGCGACTTGCACCGCGGCATGGCGGAACACCTTGCCGATCTCGCGCTCGAGGTTACGCACGCCGGCTTCGCGGGTGTAACCCTTGACGACCAGCCTCAGCGCCTCCGGCTCGATCTCGGCCTGCTCGGCTGTCAGACCGTTGGCCTCCAGCTGCCGCCGCACCAGGTAGCGCCGTGCGATCTCCAGCTTCTCCTCCTCGGTGTAGCCGGCCAGGCTGATCAGCTCCATGCGGTCCAGCAACGGACCCGGAATCTGGTCCAGCATGTTGGCGGTCGCGATGAAGACCACGCGCGACAGGTCGAAGGGCACGCCCAGGTAATTGTCCCGGAACGTTCCGTTCTGCTCGGGGTCGAGCACCTCCAGCATGGCGGCAGAGGGATCGCCCTGCACGCCACGGCCCATCTTGTCGATCTCGTCCAGCATCATCACGCAGTTGCGGCTGCCGGCCTTCTTGATGCCCTGGATGATGTTGCCGGGCAGCGCGCCGATATAGGTGCGCCGGTGACCGCGGATCTCGGCCTCGTCATGCACGCCGCCCAAGCTGACGCGCACGAAGGGGCGATCCATTGCGCGAGCGATGGACTGGCCGAGCGAGGTCTTGCCGACGCCGGGCGGACCGACGAAGCACAGGATCGGGGCCTTGCCCTGCGGCGCCAGTTTGCGCACCGCCAGATATTCGATGATCCGGCTCTTGATCTTCTCCAGGCCGAAGTGATCGGCATCCAGGATGCGGCGTGCCTCCTTGATGTCGATCGGCTTCTCCGCAGGCAGCGCCCACGGCAGCTCGATCAGCCAGTCGAGGTAGGTGCGGACCATGCCGGCTTCGCCGGCAGCCTCCGGCATGCGCTCGTAGCGGCGCAGCTCCTTCCTGGCGTGCGCGTCCGCTTCCGGGGGCATGTTGGCCTTGACGATCGCAGCCGTCAGTTCGGCGACCTCGGCGGCCTTGCTGTCGCCTTCGCCCAGCTGGCGCTGAATGGTCGCCATCTGCTCGCGCAGGATCGCCTCGCGCTGCCGCTCGTCGAAAGAGGCCTTGGTCTTCTGGCCGATCTCGTTGGAGATGCGCAGCACCTCCAGCCGTTCGGCCAGGTGCTTCGACACCTTCTCGACGCGCAGGGCGAGGTCGATGGTTTCCAGCACCTCCTGCTTGTCCTGCGGCTTGATGTCCATGAACGAGGTCGCCAGATCGGCCAGCGCGCCGGGCGCGGTGGTGCTCTGGAACATCGCGACCAGCTCGGGCGGCGCCTGCGGCAGCAGCTCGATCGCCTCGATCGCCTGGCGCTGCAGATTCAGCGCCCGCGCCTCGATCTCGGGCGAGGTCGTGGTCGGCTCGGGGATCTGCTGGATGCGCGCAGCCGGGAACGGCGTCCCCGGCAGGAAGTCGAGGATGCGCGCGCGCTGCACGCCCTGGCAGACGATGTGATGCGTGCCGTCGGGCGCGGTGATGTAGCGCACGATGTTGGCGATGGTCGCGACCTTGTAGAGATCGTCGGGACCGGGCTCGTCGATCTCGGGGCTCCGCTGCAGCACGATGCCGATCGGCCGCTGCTCGCGCAGCGCCTGCTGTGCGGCGGCGACGGACTTCGCTCGTGCGATCGCGATCGGCGCGATGGCGCCGGGGAACAGCACCATCTCGCGCACGGGGATGATGATCAGCGCGTCTTCGGGGATATTCACGTCAGGATGTGTCTGTGCGGAATTCGTCTGTTCGGTGGCCATGATCGACCTCAGGATTTGGCGAGGCGCAGCGCGACGCAGCCGTCCATCACGAAGCGGCTGATGGCGTAGCGGCCAAGGGGCAATGCAATGCGGCGCTCAAAACGCCCCTGCGGCAGTTCGAGCCGGTGGATGCGGGCGTTGCGAAGCTCCGGCGGAAGCGTGCGCTGGCCGGAGATCACGAGTACGCCGTCCTGGATCATCGTCTCGACATTGTCCGGATTGACCCCGGGAAGCGCGACCAAGATGAGCAGCTCATGCTCGGTCTCGAGCACGTCGATCGGCGGCTCCCAGCAGGCTTCCTGACGGCCGAACTGCTGCCGCAGCCGTTCGGCGCGGGTCAGCTGGTCGAGGGCCTCGGACAGCATCCAGTCAAAGGGATTTTTGGGTTGCATGGCAAAACTCGGGGACGGCGCTGCGGTTGGAAAACGGGGATATGGTGATGGTTCCCGCAAATTCCAGCATCGCGCGTTTGGAGCATGCCTGGCCCCTCGATCGAGAGGAGCCCCTTGCGCTCAGACGCATCGACGCCGCGAAAGATGTTCCGCGGCGCCGGAGGCAACAATTGGGCGGGACGTGGATCAGGCGGCTTCGCGGTACTCGGCCTCCGCTTCGAGGTTGATCACGGACGTGGCGAGCTCGGTCAGGGTGTGGTCGGTCGCCTCTTCCTCGTCCAGCGTATCCTGGAGCAGCCGTGCCGCCTCGGGCATGCCGAGCTCCTCGGCCCAGGTGCGTAGCGTGCCGTAGCGGGAGATCTCGTAATGCTCGACGGCCTGCGCCGCGGCGAGCAGGCCGGCGTCGAGGGCAGGGGCGTTCTTGAAATCCTTCATGATCTCGGCGCCCTCCTCGGTGATGCCGTTGATCGCCTCGCACGGCTTGCCGCGCGCTGGCTTGTCCAGCATCTTGAAGATCTGCTCGAGCCGTTTGACCTGGCCCTGCGTCTCCCGCAGATGCTTGTTGAAGGCGGCGGCAAGATCCTTCGAATGCGCGGCCTTGGCCATCTTGGGCAGCGTCTTGATGATCTTGTTCTCGGCGAAATAGATGTCCTTCAGCGTTTCCAGGAACAGGTCGCTCAGCATCTTAGGCGCCCGACGCGGGCGGCGCGATGCGGTCTTTTTCTTAGGAGCACGTTTCTTTGCTCGTTTAGCCATGGATCCTCCTGATGAGGTGACACGGGAAGGCATGCCCTTCCTTGATCCTCACGCGATCAAGAGCCGGCGTTTGCAAATGTTCCTCGCGAAGGCTCCCGCGAGCCGCTATGGCTGGCCGTCTGACCACGATCCCCCGAGACGCCTTCCATGCTCGACTTCGCGCTGTCCGCCTTCGTCACACTATTGCTGGTGGTCGACCCCGTCGGCCTCGCGCCGGCCTTTCTGGCTGCGACCGGGGGTATGCCTGATGCGGTCAAGCGGACGGTCGCGCTCCGCGCTCCGTTCATCGCGGCCTCGATCCTGGTCGTGATTGCGCTGGTCGGAAACTGGCTGCTGCGCCAACTCGGGATCGGCATTCCCGCATTCCAGATCGCCGGCGGGCTCCTGCTGTTCGGCGTCTCCTACCAGATGATCTTCGGCGACCGGCCGCATCGCGAGGCGCGGGAGGCCGACAAGGCCACCGCAGAGCACGCCTCCGATGTCGCGGTGTTTCCGCTCGCCATCCCCATGATGGCCGGCCCCGGGGCGATCGCGACCACGCTGCTCCTGGCGGGCGACGCCGGCTATGGGGCCAAGCTTGCGATCATCATCGCCATCGTCCTCGCGGTCTGCCTGCTTTGCATGCTCTGCTTCATCTCGGCCCAATTGATCGCGCGGACGCTCGGGCGCACCGGAAACGCGGTGCTGTCGCGGGTGCTCGGCATGCTGCTCGCGGCCTATTCGGTGCAGTTCGTCATCAACGGGATTGCGGCCGTCCGGGCCAATCTCCTCTAGGGTTGCGGTAATCTGTTAATTTATTGATTATACAATCTATTTTCCGGTGTAACGGTACATCAAAGAAGACACCAAACAATCCCGGCCGCTTTCGCTTGCACTGCCATATTGCTTTGACGTACTTCGGGTCTAACAAACGCCCATCGCCAAGAAAGTCGGCAAGAGAATTGGCAAGAAAATCGACAAGAAGGTCGAGATGAAATCGAGATGTCGATGAGTGCGGACGAACTCGACGAGAGACAGGCCATCATCGACGCCTGCCGCCGCATGAATGCGCTCGGCATCAACCAGGGCACTTCCGGCAATATCAGCGTGCGGCACGGGGATGGGCTGCTGATCACCCCGACCAGCGTGCCCTATGACGCCATGACGCCGGACCAGATCGTGTTCATGGCCATGGACGGCTCGCATGCCCCCAAGCAGAAGCCGTCCAGCGAGTGGCGCTTCCACCTCGACATCCTGAAGGCGCGCGCCGACGTCAACGCCGTGGTGCACGCCCATCCGACCTACTGCACCATCCTGGCGATCATGGGCATGGAGATCCCGCCGGTGCACTACATGATCGCGGCAGCCGGCGGCGACAGCATCCGCTGTGCCCCCTATGCGACCTTCGGGACAGCGGAGCTGTCCGACCATGCGGTGCGTGCGCTGGAGGGCCGGCTCGCCTGCCTGCTCGACCATCACGGCATGATCGCGGTCGGCAAGACGCTCGACAAGGCGATGTGGCTTGCCGTCGAGGTCGAGACACTGGCGCGGCAGTACCACGGCTGTCTCCAGATCGGCAAACCGCCGCCGCTCTCGAGCGCCGAGATCGAGCGGGTCCGTCAGCGCATGGCCGGCTACGGCCTGTCGGAAGGGTAGGGCTGGCAAGCGGTGTTCGCGCGGATCAGATATTTCGTCGACGGCAAGGGGACCAACCGCACCATGGTTCGGCTGCGCGCGCTGTTGCGCAGCAACGAGTTCTACCTGATCCCGCTGGCGCTGGTGATCGGCACCCTGGCCGGCGCGATCGTGACGCTGATGGCCGAGATCGCGCAGATCGCCCATGTCGTGATCTACGGCATTCCGATCGACGTGCGGCTCTCCGCCAACACCTATATCAGTCCATGGGCGGCGATGATCGCGCCCGCGCTTGGCGGCCTGGTGCTCGGGATCATGGAGTGGTGGCGGCGGCGGCTGAAGATCTCGAGCGCCGTCGACCCGATCGAGGCCAACGCGCTGCGCGGCGGCAATCTGTCGATGCGCGACAGCATCGTGGTGTCGAGCCAGACGCTGATCTCGAACGGCTGCGGCGCCTCGGTCGGTCTGGAGGCCGGCTATACCCAGATCGGCTCCGGCATCGCCTCGCTGTTCGGCAAGTTCTTCAATCTGCGCCGCAACGACCTCCGACTGATCGTCGGCTGCGGCGCCGCGGCGGCGATCGCCGCCGCTTTCGGCGCGCCGATCACGGGCGCGTTCTACGCCTGCGAGCTGATCGTCGGCGTCTATTCGGTCGGCAGCGCCGCGCCGATCCTGGCGGCCTCGCTCGCCGGCGCGCTCACCGCGCAATGGCTCGGCGGCGCGCCTTACTCCCTCGAAATCCCCAAGGTCAGCGCGGTCGGCATCGAGCAATATCTGGCGCTGATCGGGCTTGCGCTCGTCACCAGCGGCGTCGGCATCGCCGTGATGCGCTCGTCCTCGATGTTCGAGCGGCTGTTCAAATGGCTGCCGGTGTGGCTGCGCCCGGTGATCGGCGGCTTCATCGTCGGCGGCTTCGCCCTCGTCACGCCGCAGGTGCTGGCGGCCGGCCACGGCGCCATGGTGCTCGATCTCTTCCACGACATGACGATCGGCCTGATCGCGATCATCATCGCGCTGAAGGTGACGGCCTGCCTGATCTCGCTGGCGTCGGGCTTCCGCGGCGGTCTGTTCTTCGCCTCCCTCTTCGTCGGCAGCCTGATCGGAAAGTTCTTCTCCGCGGTGCTTCTGCTGATCAGCCCGAATTTCGCGATCGATCCGCTGGTGGCGATGCTGACCGGCATGGCCACCCTCGGCGTCGCCATCGTCGGCGGTCCGCTGACCATGTCGTTCCTCGTGCTCGAGATGACGCGCAACGTCGACGTCACGGCCGTGGTGCTGGCCGGCTGCATCGTCACCTCGATCTGCGTCCGCTTCATGTTCGGCCATTCGTTCTCGACCTGGCGCCTGCATCTGCGCGGCGAGACCATCCGCAGTGCCAACGACGTCGGCTGGCTGCGCAACCTCACGGTGGAGCGCCTGATGCGTTCCGACGTCGGCAAGGTGCCGTCGACAACCACGATCGCCGCCACGCGGCGCGAATTCGTGCTGGGCTCGCGGCCCGGCATCGTCATCGTCAACAATGCTGACGAATATGTCGGTCTGGTCCTGCTGCCCGACCTGTTCTCAAGCGACCTCGACACCATCGCCGACGACATCCAGGTCATCGAGCTCGCGCGCCTGACCGAGATCGTCCTGATCCCGGAAATGAACGTGAAAAGCGCGATGGCGGTGTTCGACGAAGCCGAGGCCGAAATGCTGGCCGTGGTGGACTCCACCGACAGCCGCAAGGTCGTCGGCTTCCTGACCGAGACTTTTGCCCGCCGCCGCTATGTCGAGGAGATCGACAAGGCCACCCGCGGCGTGCTGGGCGCGTTGTCGTAGAACACGCCCAAGGCGGGTTGACGCCGGCAAATTGGCGCTGGCACGCTGAGCGGACTTGCCAGATCGTTCACAACCTCTAGGCTAGGGATGGACGGTCGGGCCGCCGCCTCGACCGCATTCAGCGACGAGGGCCGTGCGATGTCGGACACGCTTCGCCTGTTGCTTGCCTTGCTCGAACTCGGGCCCCGGTTGAAGGGTCTGCTGGGCGACAAATGGCCCCCTTACGCCGACGAGTTGCAGGCGCTGGCCGGGCGCGCCGGCCAGGGCGAAGACCCGGACAAGCTTCGCCAGTCGCTCGACCTCCTGGTCGTGCGACTGCTCGCCGAACCACCGGCCGTGGATCTCGTCGAGCGCGTGATGGCGGATATGGCGGCGCCCGCTGTCGCCACGGAGACCGTGACCCGGCGCGGCCGGGGTGCGCCGGTTGTCATCAATGAGATCGTCCGACCGAGCACGGATGAGACGACCGGCGTCGTCACCATCCCCGTCTTCTATGGCACCGATCGCGCCCGCGGCGACGATACGCCGGCGAACTTTTTCCGCGGCGAGCGCGGCACGCCGTCCTACGGCGTTGCGGAGGTCAGCGTGCCCACGCGTGGCCGCGACCTCGGTGAACTCACCGGTCCGAGCTGGTGGCGTCTCGAATTCTCGCCGAATCCGGAAAAGCACGTGATCCTCAAGAGCGTCGGCGCGCTTGGCCGGGGCGTCTTCGTCACGAGTTTGAAGGAATCGCTTGCGGCGGCGGATTCGCGCGACGTCCTGATCTTCGTGCACGGCTACAACGTGACGTTCGAGGATGCGGCGCGGCGCGCCGCGCAGCTTGCCGTGGATCTGAAATTCGCCGGCAGGACGCTGCTTTATAGCTGGGCGTCGGCGGCGGATACGAAGAAGTACACGGTGGACGAGAGCACGATCGACTGGTCGCGCGATCATTTCGAGGCGTTCCTGCAACTCGCGCTCGGCGAGATCGGGGCCGGCAAGGTTCACATCATCGCCCACAGCATGGGCAATCGCGCGGTGATCAACACGCTCGAGCGTGTGACGTCCTGGCAGCTGCCGGCCGGTGCCGCCAAGCTCGGTCAGGTCATCTTTGCCGCGCCCGACATCGATCGCGATCGCTTCGTCCAGCTCGCCGCCAGGTTCAAGGGTTGCGCGGCGCGGGTGACCCTCTATGCGTCGTCGCGCGATGTGGCGCTGCTCGCCTCGAAATTCGTGCACGGCTATCCCAGGGCGGGTGAGGCTGGCGAAGTCCTGACGGTCGTCGATGGCATCGATACGATCGACGCGTCGCTGGTCGACACCAGCCTGGTCGGCCTGCACCACTCTTATTTCGGCGAGAAGCGCTCGATCCTGAACGACATGTTCAACCTGATCGTGCAGCAGCTCGCGCCCGATCAGCGCTTCGACCTCCAGGCCGCAGGCGATGCGCTGCGGAAGTACTGGAATTATCGGGCCTAGCGGGCGTACAATCGTTCAAGGCGTGGCAGATTGCCGCGATCATGAAACCATTTCAGTGCTTTGCGCATTATCCGTTGTTTTCATATCTCCTTTCCAGGCGTGAACAGAGGACGCTACGATGAGTGTCAAGTCCGTGAATTCGAAGGGCGGCCGCCGCACTGCGCTTGCCGCATTCGCCAGTCTCGCCCTGGTCACGGCGTCGGTGCTGCCGTCGGCTGCCGCATCCCCGACTGCAGTCAAACCCGCGGCCGCGGCTGCGGCAGGGCAGGGCTCGTCCAGCGCCACCGATTTCAGCGCCGCGCGGCGTCATCGCTATTATCGGCGCGGACCGAGCGCGGCGGGCCTTGCGTTCATGGGCATTGCCGCCGGTATGATCGGAGGCGCGATCGCCGAGAGCCGGCGCCAGGAGTACTACGACAATTATTACTATGGCGGCGGCCCGCGCTATTATGGTCCCGGGCCGGGCTACGGTTACTATGGCGGCCCGCGCTACTACTACAATCCGTATTGAGGGTTGCCGACGGGCAAAACACCTGAAGCGGCTGTCAATCCCATCATGTAAAAAGATTCCGCTTTACCGAAATTCGGAAACGGCGTATGTATTGCCCATTCCGGTTCGACCTGGGGGGCGATCGTACGTCGTCACCGATCGTGGGCCGGGTTTGCGGTGGACTGTATCGTTACAGGAGACCCGGGGCGGCGCAACCAAACTGATAGGATAATTAAGAAAAGCATGCCAATTCCGATTGGATAGCGTTTCCACGATGAGTTGGTCGAACTCCCAAGCTCAAGATGCCCACGCATCGATGAGGTGCCGACAGGGCCGATTAACCTATGAGGGCATTGTCCCCAAGCGCGTTGATTCAACGTACGGATCGAAACGGGTAAGTGTGCCGACTGACTGGAGGATCACTGCTCCTCCAAACTGAACTGATCAAGGCTTTGCATATCCTGCCACTTTCAGAACGAGGTGGATTATTTGCACTCGTAGCTACGTTGACAAACTACGGACTTGGCCACGACTGCTATCGACCAAGGGGCAGGGCACTGTAAACCGATCGGCCAATCGGCAGGTTCGCTGAACGATCCCGGCTCCACTTTATCGCCTCCTGGCTTGGAGCCGGCCTCGATCGAAAATGAATGTCTCAAGGAGAGCTCCGCCCGACATCACGAGAATCTCACTTGACTTCGGTCGGTCGACCGAATTATGTATTTTTAACCGAGAACAAAATGCAACGGAGGCTCTTATGGCCATCGCTTCGCTGTTCTATGGAATTGTCGCCTACCTGATTTTTCTCGCCACTTTTCTCTACGCAATCGCCTTTGTCGGAAATCTGCCTGTCCCGAAAACAATCGACGGCGGTGCGGCCGGTTCATTCCCCGCAGCACTCGTGATCGACGTCTTGTTGCTCGGCCTCTTTGCGATCCAACACAGCGTGATGGCGCGTCCGGCTTTCAAACGCGCGTGGACCAGGATCGTCCCAGATGCGATTGAGCGCTCAACCTACGTGCTTTTTGCGAGCCTGGCTCTGATAATGCTTTACTGGCAATGGCAGCCGCTTGCCGGCCTAGTCTGGTCCGTCCAAAATCAAGCCGGCGTCCTAGGCTTGCAGGCGATTTTCTGGCTTGGCTGGGGCGTCGTGTTGATCGGCACATTTTTGATCAACCATTTCGAACTGTTTGGCCTGCAACAAGTGTACGCCCACGTGGTTGGCAAGCCCAATCCACCAGCGGCATTCAAAGCGCCGTCAATGTACAAGTGGGTCCGCCACCCCATCTATTTCGGTTTTCTTTTAGCGTTTTGGGCCACGCCGACCATGACTCTGGGGCACTTGCTGTTCGCGGTTGCCACGACCGGGTACATCCTAATCGGCATCTGGTTCGAAGAGCGCGATCTTGTGGTCACGTTTGGTGAGCAATACCGTCGCTATCGCCGGGAGGTATCGATGCTCATTCCCCTTCCCAGGAAGAGGACCGAAGTCGAGCGCTTGGCTCGCGAAGGCTGAGGCGGTCGCCAGATAGGAGATCTAATGGGTCGTTCGCCTGCTAAAAAAGCAGACACCAGCGTTGCACTGCTCGAAGCTGCCAAAGCAATCCTGCGCAAAAACGGCTATGCGAGCCTTTCGACGCGAGATGTCGCAGCAGCAGCAGGCGTGCCCCTTAGCCAGATTCACTACCACTTCGGATCGAAGCAGGGGATGATGCTGGCGCTGTTCGAATATCTCAACGCTCAACTCCTCGACAGGCAGAGCACCATGTTCGCGGAATCGACCCTGACACTTTCGAGCCGCTGGGATCGCGCCTGCGACTATCTCGACGACGACATCGCCTCGGGTTACGTCCACGTGCTGCAGGAATTGATGGCGGCAGGCTGGTCGGATCCGGAAGTCGGCAAGGTCATCCGCGCCGGACTTCTCTCTTGGTATCAGCTGATTCGCGATGTCATGGCGGACGCCGCGAAGAATATTGGGGGACTAGGACCATTCACCCCGGAAGACATCGCTGCGCTGGTGTCGAACGCCTTCATGGGCGCCGAAAGTTTATTTCTAATTGGATTTGAGAAGAAGGGAGCGCCGGTGCGCCGCGCTTTGCGGCGTGTGGGCGACCTCATCCGTATTGCCGAAGCCAAGCGAGAGACCAATCATGCGGGCAAAGCTCCCTAGCGACGAGGCTTTCGTCAACCGAGACGGCGTGAAGATCCATTTCGAAATCTACGGCAGCGGAGCAGAGACGATTCTCTTCATCCCGCCCTGGAGCATCGTGCATTCGCGAGTCTACAAGGCGCAAGTGCCGTTTTTTGCAGAAAACTTCCGATGCGTGACCTACGATCCGCGCGGCAATGGCAAGTCGGATCGGCCGAACGATGCCTCAGCCTATACGCTAGATCAGTTTCTAGGTGACGCAATTGCGGTGCTGGACGCCGTTGGAGTTGACCGAGCTATCCTGATTGGACTTTCCTTCGGCGGCATGCTGGCGAGCCTTGCGGCCGCGCAACATCCCGATCGCGTCCAAGCTGCCGTTCTCATCGGAACAGCCGCCGCCATCGGACCCGGCTATCCCTACATGATGCCACAGCATTTCCTGACGCAACAACAGCAGTTCACCGATTGGAACAAGTACAATCGTGAGTATTGGCTCACCAATTATCGGGAGTTCGCTGAGTTTTTCATGAGCAACATGTTCGTCGAACCGCACTCGACCAAACAAATCGAGGATTCCGTTGGTTGGGCATGCGAGACGGACGGCCACGTTCTTGGAAAAACAGTGGAAGCGCGCACGATTGCCCCTCCGTTCGACGTCGGCGAGGCCATGTATCGCGCGATCCGGTGTCCGGTGCTTGTCATTCATGGCGACAATGATCGTATTCAGCCATACGAGCGCGCGCAGAGGGTCGCTGAGGTTCTGGGCGTCGAGCTAAAGACTATCCCGGGCGGCGGCCATAATCCGTCTGGACGCTTCCCTGCCAAATGTAACGCGATGATCATCGAGTTCTTGCAGGAATTGGGTTTGATGCCGCGACCGCAGCGCAAGACGCGCAGAGCCAGGACCGCTCTATATTTGTCGTCGCCGATCGGTCTCGGACACGCGCGCCGCGATCTGGCAATTGCACGCGAATTGCGCGATTTGCATCCCGACCTGGAGATACACTGGTTGGCGCAAGACCCGGTCACACGGCTTCTGGAAAGCCGTCGTGAGATAATTCATCCTATGAGCAAACAACTGGCGAGCGAGACCCGGCACATTGAGCAGGAGGCCGGGAAGCACGAACTGCATTGCTTCGAGGCTCTACGCCGCATGGACGAGGTGCTCATTAAGAACTTCATGCACTTTCAGCAGGCGGTGGAAGAGACGGAATACGACCTCGTGATTGCCGACGAGGCGTGGGATATCGACCATCACTGGCATGAGCATCCTGAGCTCAAGCGATCTCAACTTGCCTGGTTTACCGACTTCGTCGGCTATCTGCCAATGGACAACGGCGACAAGCGCGAAGCTTTTTTGACGTCGGACTATAATGCCGAGATGATCCAGCATGTTGAGAAGAATCCTGCGGTTCGCGACCGCGCGATTTTCGTAGGGACGCCGGATGACGTCGTTCCACGATCGTTCGGCGAAGGACTCCCGGACATCCAAAGCTGGGTCACGAGGCATTTCGAATTCTCTGGTTACATAATCGGGGAACATCCCAATGACTTTGGCAGTCGCGATGAGTTACGTCGCTCTCTCGGTTATAATGACGACGAGCGCGTCTGCATCGTGACGGTCGGCGGATCCGGTGTCGGCGCGCATCTGATCCGGCGCGTTCTACAAACCTACCCGCTGGTGGTGCAGACAATTTCTAATCTGCGGATGATCGTGGTTGTGGGCCCTCGTATCGATCGAGGCGCGTTTGACGTACCACAAGGCGTCGAGATCCATTCTTTCGTATCCGATCTCGACCGCCATCTTGCAGCCTGCGACCTTGCCGTCGTGCAGGGCGGCCTAACGACCTGTATGGAGCTGACGGCGGCACAAACGCCCTTCATTTATTTTCCGCTCAAGAACCATTTTGAGCAGAATTTTCATGTCCCTTACAGGCTTCATCGCTATCGCGCTGGTCGACGAATGGAATTTGCGTCGAGCACTCCGGAGACGATTGCTGAGGCTATGGTCCAGCAATTGACCAAGCCTGGTCGATTTGCATTGGTTGAAGCCGGCGGCGCCGCTCGTGCAGCCAGGATGCTGGCGGAATTGCTCTAGATTTATAAAAAGAAGCTCTCGCTGCAAATTATATAGCGACTTGTCCGATATCGCCGATCTATTCGCGCAAATCAAACTGGTCTTTCCGTGGATTAACGGATCCCTAATTGGACTCGAGAATTTGAGCGGGACTTTCCGCGATGACTTTCAACAATTTCTCACTTGTGGTTCGTAGCCTCTCGGTCATGGAAAAACGCCACGTACGCCGGCGGCGCGTTTTCAAAGCCGCGATAATCGAATTTCCGGGAGGCGTCTTCAGCTGCGTCGTCCGTGACCTCTCGGACTGTGGCGCTAACTTGGATGTCCCAAGTCAAATTGGTATTCCGTACGAGTTCATGCTCAGCATCCCAACGGCGCAACTTCATCGGCCATGCCGAGCGGTGTGGCGTTCCGACAAGCGAGTCGGGATCGCCTTTGTGAAGAATGAACGTCAATTTGAGGGGAACGAGGACGATCTTGCCAAGTTTTCCCAAGAGCCCAGTTCGTGATGACTGGGCCAGAAGGTACCTTGCCCCAGCTCACGGATCCTTTGGTGAGGCTGGGGCCTTTTCTCTGAGCCGTTCACGTTCACGACCTTGCTAGGAGCGAGATCGGCGCGCTCTGATCCTTTCGGTGACCCTGTCCGCCGCAACCGCGGCCATCGAGCAGGCTACCACCAGCAGGCCAGCGAATATCGCCAGAAACCAATTCTGAATCATCGCAATGATGCTCTCCGCGACCGCATTTTGTCCGCTGTGTCAGTGTGTCGCCAGCATAACCTCGGTTCCAAAGCCGGAACTCGCATCCGAGCATAATTTCGCGCGCCGGTTGATGAATGTTGTTGCGGGAAAATTAGGCAATTGGGTAGATTAATACTCCAATTGGGCGGGGTGCCTCAGGCTGGGAAACTACCGTTGAACCGGGAATTGAAGGAATTCCGCAGGCTGGAGCGCGCATGCAGAGAGCATGCGGCCGTGGCGTCTTTCGATCTTGAGCGGGAGGGTCTCCTCAAGGTCGCCGACGACTATCGAAAAGCGATCGAGGGCTTGCAGAAGTCTGCCTCCATCCGCCAATGAACGCTATGAGGTGCGGCCGCAGGTGCCGTCTGATACAGCTCAGCACGATCGGCGCGGCACGGGTAGGTGGCTAGCATAAGCGCCCGCTGGCGCAAATTCGCACCTAGTCGCTTTTCAGAAGATCCACATAACGAACATGGAGGGTGATGTAGCGTTTCGCCCCATCAAGCAGGATCTTGACCTGAGTTGCCGTCGCGCCAGGTCCGAGAATTGTCCCTGCCTTGCCACCGAGCCGACGTCCTGCAGAGGAGGCGACGACCACCCGCCGACCAGCAAGGAGCTCGTCTTTGGCAAGCAACAGATCTGCCGATTTTGGTAGGTTACGGTTCGTGCCGCGCGGCATGGACTTGCAATTATAAGAATGCTCGACGCGAAGAAAACCCCGCCGGCCAATTAGCCGGCGGAGGGTCTTGGTCCCTCAATTGCGACGCATGACGCGCCAGCGTGTCGCGCGCCATGGAAAACTGCCCCCTCGGCGTCATGAGGAATTGCCCCCTCCTTGGATAGCCGAGGAGAGAGTGAATGAAAGAGGAACGAATCGCGGAAAGCTCGTCGTGGATTGATCCACGGGGGCAGGTGATGAAGACGCCGGATGACGCGGCGGAGATGTTGCGCCTGAGGGCGTGCGGGTGGGGTCTGAAGCGGATTGCGCGGCAGCTGGGCTGCAGTCATCACACGGTGAAGGACTACGTGGCGGCGGGCGGAGTGAAGCCGTTCAAGTCCCCTGAGCGGGCGAGGCGGCTCGACGGCCTTGAAGGTTGGCTGCGCGAGCGGTTCATCCGGCATCGGGGCAATGCGGATGTGGTGCGCCAGGACCTGTTGGCCGAGAAGGACGTGGCGGTCAGCCGGCGAACCCTACAACGGGCCGTGCAGCCGTATCGTCAGGCGCTGAAGGCCGAAGCGCTGGCGACGACGCGCTTCGAGACGCCCCCGGGCCGGCAGCTGCAGATCGACTTCGGCGAGCGTCTGGTCGAGGTCGGCGGGGCGAAGATCAAAGCATTCGGCGGCGTGCCGGAGGAAGTGCTGATGGACAATCCACGCGCGCTGGTGGTGCGCCACGACGCAGTGAGCCGGTCTGTCCAATTTAACGACAAGCTCATCGCGTTCGCGAAGCATTGGGGCTTCCGTGCTCGCGCCTGCGCGCCGTATCGGGCGCGCACGAAGGGCAAGACGGAGAATGGCGTCGGTTACGTGAAGAAGAACGCGATTGCGGGGCATTCCTTCGCGAGCTGGGAGGCATTCGAGGCGCATCTGGCCGGATGGGAGCGTGAGGTGGCGAACGTGCGTATCCGCGGCACGACCGGGAAGGCGCCGATTGCTCGCTTTGCGCGTGACGAGGCACACCGGTTGAAGGCGCTTAGCGGGCAACCGTCGTTCGGATCGTTGCGTGAACTGACCCGCGTCGTCGGCCATGATTGTGCCGTCGAGATCGACACGAACAGCTACTCAGTGCCGTGGCGCCTGATTGGCGAGCGCGTGGCGGGAACAATCGCGGCCGGGGAAGTGCGGATCCGCCATGGATTGCATCAGGTAGCAGTGCACAAGCAATCGGATGGACGCCGGCTGCGGATCATCGACACCGCCCATCTCGATGGTGTTGCTGGTCGCAATGGTCCGCCGGGCTGAGATCGCGTCGGCGGTGCTGGTGCCGTCCTCACCGCCGTCGTTGTTGCGCCCTCTTGCCGAATACGAAGCCGTGGTCGGAGGAAGCTTCTGATGGCGCGGGCAAAGAAGATAATGGAAGCAACGACCGACCCGCTCGATGCCATGCTGGCGCTACTGCAGCTCTCCGGTATCCGCGATCAGCTCGACAGCCTGCTCGACGAGGCGGCGCGCGCGAACCTGTCGGCGCGTGAGACGCTGATCCTGCTGTGCGAGCGCGAGATCGCACGCAAGGACCATCGCCGCATAGAGATGGCGCTAAAACTTGCACACTTCCCGGCCGTGAAGGAGCTCGCGGGCTTCGACTTCGAGGCGCAGCCGTCGATCGACCCAAAGCAGATCCGTGATCTTGCCGCATCACGTTGGATAGCCAACGGAGAGAACGTGCTGCTGCTCGGCCCGCCAGGCGTCGGTAAGACGCACCTATCGATCGCGCTCGGGCGAGAGGCGATCCTGGCCGGATACACGGCGCAGTTCATCACGGCGACGACGCTGGTAGCTGGCCTGGCCAAGGCGCACGGCGAGCGACGCCTGGACGAGAAACTTCTCGCGCTGTCGAAGCCAAAGCTGCTCATCGTCGACGAACTCGGCTACTTGCCCCTTGAGCCCGACGCGGCCCATCTGTTCTTCCAACTGGTCATCCGGCGATACGAAACCGGCGCGATGCTGATTACGTCGAACCGCAGCGTTGCCGAATGGGGCACAGTGTTCGCCGATCCAGTGGTCGCCACCGCGATCCTCGACCGGCTCCTGCATCACAGCCACGTGCTGACGATCCGCGGCGACAGCTACCGGCTTCGCGCCAAGCGCAAAAGCGGCCTCATCAAGACGCCTTCCGCCGGTGACGGCCCTCCGGTCGGCTCCGCCTCCCTCCGGCCCGTCACCGGCGGAAACACCTTCAACCGAGATCATAATCCCGATGGTGGGGGCAGTTCTTCGTGACGCAAAGGGGGCAGTTCCGGATGGCGTTTGACAATTGCCGCCGGCGGATCTTCGCGGAGCGGTTCGGAGAAGACGTCGTTCCGCTTCGACGGCGTGGGACGGCACGGCTCGAACACATCGTCCATCACCTGGGGCTGGCGCTCGGCGGCCGGCCGGCAGCAAGCTTTGCCAAGCGGCTCATGCTCCCTGTCAGCAACGATACCTTGCTGCGGGTGGTCCGTCGGCGGACGGCGATGCCGACGGATCCATTGCTTGTTGTGGGTATCGATGACTGGGCGTTCCGGAGAAACCGTCGGTACGGGACCATTGTGTGCGATTTGGAGCGTCGGCGGATCGTTGCTTTGCTGCCCGACCGGGAAACGGCGACCGTTCAGGCGTGGCTGTCGAAGCACCCGGACATCAACATTGTGTCGCGAGATCGCGGTGGTGGATACGGCGAGGCAGCAGCCAAGGCGCTCCCGAACGCCATCCGGGTCGCTGACCGCTGGCATCTGATGGAAAACGCGAGCGCGGCCTTTCTTGATGCGGTGCGCCGCTCCATGAGCAAAATCCGAACCGCAATCGGGGCGACGACGATCGATCCTAAACTACTGACCTCCGCGGAAAGGCTTCGCTATCAGGGCTATCTGCGGCGCCAGGACAGCCATGCCGCAATTGCGGCTCTTGTCAGCGACGGTGTGCCGCTCAAGGAGATCGTCCGCCGCACAGGACATAGTCGCAATCTGGTTCGCCAAATTAGCCGCGGCGGCGGTACGGATATGTTCCGCACCCGTCAAAGCACCCTGGATGGGCACCTGCCGTTCCTGGACGCGCAGTGGTCAGGCGGCTGTCGCAACGGTGCCGAGCTCTGGCGCCGTTTGAGAGGGCAAGGTTTTAAGGGATCGCTGCGCGTGGTGGCGGAATGGGCCACGCGACGGCGACGCGCCGAGACTATCAGCCGTCAACAATTGCAGAAGGTTCCCGCCGCCAGGACGATAGCGCAGCTGCTGACAACGAAGCGCGACAACCTAAGCAAGGCCGAGACGGTAACGGTTGCCGCTATTGAACAAAGCGTTCCTATGCTGGCCGATGCCCACGCTCTCGTTGGCCGCTTCCAGGCGATGATCCGAAAGAGGGCCGAGATCGAGCTCGAACCTTGGATAGATGAATCCAAGCGGAGCCTCATTGGCTCGTTCGCGAATGGCATCGCCAAAGATAAGGGCGCGGTGCACGCGGCTATCACGCAACCATGGTCCAATGGACAAGTGGAAGCTCAGATCACCAAGCTAAAGCTGGTCAAGCGGCAGATGTACGGGCGCGCCAAGCTCGATCTTCTTCAGGCTAGGCTGATTGGCGCGCCATAAAAACAAACACGATCATCGAATATGCGTCAGAGCCAAGTTTGGACGCCGGTTGACATACCGCCTTGCCTGATCGGCATGGAAGCCTGCGTCGGCGCACATCACCTGAGCGGCAAGCTCGCATCGCTTAGTCACGATGCCAGGTTGATGCCGGCCAAATATGTCCGCCCATCGATGACCTATCCGGCGAGATCGAAACACTGGCCCGGTCAAGATCAGGCATGTTCGCGCCTGATGACGGTGCCTGGCATCGGGCCGATCATTTGAGCGCCATGGTGGCCGCGATCGGCACTGGAGACGTATTCTCCAAAGGCCGCGACTTCCGCGCTTGGCTTGGACTGGTGCCCAAGCAAATCTCGACGGGAGACCGCACCATCCTCGGCAAAATCTCGAGGCGCGGCAATCGCCACCTGCGCGTTCTTTTCGTGCAGGCGGCGTGGGTTGTGCTGGTCAGGACAAAGAACTGGAAACGTTATAGGCTCAAATCCTGGATCGAAGCCGCCAAAAGGCGGTTGCACCACAACGTGCTCGCGATCGCGCTGACCAACAAGCTTGCTCGCATCGCCCGGGCAGTGCTGGCTAAAGGATGCGCCTTCGAGCTGACGAGGACCGACGATGCAGGCGTCCGACCCGCTTGATCCTCGCGCCGTGCTCAGTGCGGTCAAGGCGCAGCCTGGCGATGCCGGAGCCAGCCGCAAGCCAAGTGCGACGGCTGGCCTTGACCGCCCCTGCGCGTGACGCGATTGACGTTCTGCGGGCCGGGACGAAGGAACGGCCCCTGGGCTTGAACAAAGGAACTACGAAAACTCCTACGTCTTGAACTGGGCCGTCGGCGTTGAGCGCGAAATCTTCAGCTCTTCCTCGTTCATGTCGATAGGAACGTCAGCGAACAACGGCGTACTCAGATAGCGCTCCCCGGTGTCAGGCAGCATGCAAAGGATGTTCGCGCCTTTCTCGGCCTCTGCCGCGATCTTGAGCGCGCCAGCCATGGTTGCGCCCGAGGTGATACCGACAAAGATGCCCTCCTTGGTCGCAAGTTCCTTGCTGCACCTGATGGCCTCGGGGCCGGGGATGGGCAGGATCCGGTCGATGAGTTTCATCGTGACGGCATCGCCGGTGATCTTTGGGATGAAGTCGGGCGTCCAGCCCTGCATCGGATGCGGCTTGAATGTCGGATGCGGCGCCGCCGGCGTGCCATCGTCGTTGCGCATCTGCTCAACGCCGCTGCCCAGCAGTTGCGCATCTTGTGGCTCACAAACGATGATCTTCGTGTCGGGACGTTCCTTCCTGAGCACCCGCGACACGCCTTTCAGCGTGCCGCCAGTCCCGTAGCCCGTGACCCAATAGTCCAGCCGGTCTCGCGCGAAATCGTCCAGAATCTCGACCGCTGTAGTTTTGGAATGGTAGTCCGGATTGGCTTCGTTTTCGAATTGCCGCGTCATGAACCAGCCATGGGTCTTGGCAAGCTCCATAGTCTTGTTGATCATTCCGACCGCCCGGTCGGCCGCAGGGGTTACGACGACCTTCGCGCCCAAGAACCGCATCAGCCGCCGCCGCTCTATGCTGAAGGTCTCGGCCATGGTGACAACCAGGGGGTATCCTTTGGCGGCGCATACCATCGCAAGGCCGATGCCCGTGTTGCCGCTCGTCGCCTCAATTACTGTCTGACCGGGCTTGAGTTCTCCGGATTTCTCCGCGGCCTCGATCACGCCAAGAGCGAGCCGGTCCTTGACCGAGCCCAGCGGATTGAAGGCCTCTACCTTCACAAAGAGGTTGACGCCCGCGGGCGCGAGACGATTGATCCGCACAACGGGCGTGTGGCCGACAGTTTCGAGAATGCTTTGATATTGATGACCCATGGTTATGTCCTCATCACAACAATTTTTCAAAAAAACAACATTGCAGACTGCGATTAGCTCCGCTCTCAAAGACACAAGGATGTAAGCTTCAGGCACTAGGCCGACGTTGAATGCGCGGTCACATTAGCCGGCAAAGAGTTTTGGAAAGTAGCACGTTGCAGAAGAATTAGATATCGAGGCCGGCGCTGGGTCGGTGTGCCCTATCATGTCACCAGAACTTTGTTCGCTCTTTAGCGTGCTATGTTGTCCGACTTGGGCCAATAACGCACTGAGCAGCCCGCTCCAGCCGTCGCTCGATCTCCCGGCGCAACAGGCTAAAATCTATAGGCTTTGGAAGCAATCCGGCTGCACCAAGTTCGGTCGCTCTCTTCCGGGTCGCATCGTCGCCATAAGCGGTGATCATGATGACGGGGACGTTTGGACGCTCCGCCTTCACCTTGGGCAGCATCTCAAGACCTGTCATACCCGGCATGTTGATGTCGGAAAGGATCAAGATGAGTGACGGATCAGGTATTGCCTTCACCTGCTCCAACGCGGCCGGTGCGGACAGGGCAAATTCCATCATGAACCGGCCGGACCGCAAATCCCGACGGAACTGTTGCCTGAACATCTCGGCGACGTCGGGCTCGTCATCGACTACAACGATGTACGTGCTCATGTCGTGCTCCGTCTCGGCGCGCCAGTTGCCCGCGGCAGCGTGACAATAAATTCCGTATATTCGCCTGGCGCCGTGTCTACGCGGATGGTGCCCCCGTGTTGTCTCACGATGATGTCATGGGTCATAGACAGGCCGAGTCCCGTTCCTTCCCCCGCGGGTTTGGTAGTGAAAAAGGGGTTGAATATCTTCTCCTTCACCTCAGCCGGTATGCCAGTGCCGTTGTCCCGAATGCGTATCTGAACTGAAGCGCCCAGATTTTTGGTACTGGCCAAGAGTGTCGGCTCAAATGCCTTTCCACCGCTATCGACCGCCCGTTTGGTTGCCGCATAGAAGCCGTTCGAGATTAGGTTCAACAAGGCGCGGGTGATCTCCTGCGGGAAGAGCTCAGCCTCTCCAGCCGTAGCGTCAAATTGACGTTGCAGTGCAATGTTGAAGCCTGACTTCTCGGCCCGCGCGCCATGATAGGCAAGGTTCAGGCTTTCCTCGACCAAGCTATTAATGTCGGCGACTCGTAGCTCGCCTGACCCTTCGCGCGAGTGCAGCAGCATGTTCTTAACGATCGAATCCGCGCGCTTGCCGTGCTGGACCACTTTCTCCAGATTGGATTTTAGCATCCCCGTTAGTTCATTAATGTCGCCGCGAATCCTCTCATCGAGCGGGACCGGACCCAATGTATCGCTGAGTTCATCAGTCAACTCTGCCGAGAGCGCCGCAAAATTGTTGACGAAATTGAGCGGGTTTTTGATTTCGTGGGCGATGCCGGCGGTGAGCTGGCCGAGGGATGCCAGCTTCTCCGTCTGAACCAGGCGGTCTTGTGCCGTTTGCAAATCCCGCAACGCGTTTTGGGCAGCGTCGCGCGCCAGGCGAATGGCCTCTTCAGCTCGCTTACGCTCCGTAATGTCGGCATAGATCAGAACGAAACCCCCGTCAGGCACCGCGTTGCGGCGCACCTCGACGACGCGCCCATCCGGCCGGGTACGTTCAAGGCGCAACTCCCGCCTGGTATCCTCAACCGTGCCGATCAACTGCTCTTCGAGATCGGCCGAGTATTCGCCGCGCTTCGCAAGATAGCGGAAATAGTCGGCATAGCTAGGTCGCCCGGCCAAAAAGGCGTCTGGTAGATCGAGCATCTCCTGAAAATTGCGATTCCATGCGGCGATTCGCGCTTCGGCATCGAACATGACGACGCCGTCACCCATATTGTCGAAGGTGACGCGCAACTCGGCCTGACGCTCTCGTAGCTCCTCAAACAGGCGGGCATTCTCGATTGCGATTACCGCTTGGTCAGCGAAGGTGGTTGCGAGTTCGACCTCCCTATCCGTGAAGGGTTCGACTCGTGTCCGTGTAATGCTAAATACGCCTAGAAGCTTATCCTCCCGTATCAACGGAATGCCAAGGGTCGTGCGGTAGCCTGCGATCTTCTGCCCTTCGCTGAGAGTGTATTCTGGGTCTTGCAGGACATCAGGGATGACGACGGCTCGACGCTCTGACGCAGCCCGTCCGGATGTCGAGCCGCGTCCGGGTGTGAAGGGATTCGTCTGGAAGAAGTCTCTTGCCGCCGTCGAAAGCCCGTAGTCAGCCACTAGGTGCCAAAGATCATGGCGCAGATGGAACATATAAACCTGATCTGCCCGGCAGAGACGCGCCACGGTCTGCACCAGCGTGTCGAGCACGGTGTCGAGGTCGACAGCGGAACGGCTGATGATCTTGAGCACTTCGGCCGTCGCCGTCTGTCGCTCCAGCGCCTCTTTCGTCTCGTTGAACAGGCGCGCGTTCTCGATGGCGATCACCGCTTGGTCGGCAAAGACCTCCAAGAGAGCGATTTGGTCCGTCGAAAACGGCTTCAACTCCAATCTGTAGCTTGCAATAACACCGATCAATTCATCGCCCTTAAGCATTGGCACCGCGAGGAGCGTTCGAATCGGGCCCACATCTCGCAAAGCATATTGATAATCTTGGTCAGCTTGAACGTCAGCCACATGGATAGTTCGCCGTTCAAGAGCAGCTCTGGCCGAAATGCTCTGCCGTCCAGGCTCAATTGGGTTCTGGTATACGAATTGTTGCACTTCGGGGCCGGCGTTGCAGTGGGCCACGGCTCTGAGCAGCCGACCATCATATCGGAAAATGAAGGCTCTCTCGGCCTCGCACAGCTTGACGGCATTCTCAGCTATAACGTCAAAAACGGGTTGAAGATTGAAGGTAGACCGGCTGATCACCTTCAGTACGTCGGACGTCGCAATTTGCTGCCGAAGCGATTCCGACAGCTCGCTCGTCCGCGTCTGCACCTCATCAAACAGCCTCGCGTTTTCGATGGCGATCACGGCCTGATCAGCAAAGGTCGATACTAATTCAATTTGCTGGTCGCTAAAGGGCTTGACTGTCTTGCGTCCAAGGAAGAGAGCGCCAATCGGCTCACCCTGACGCATCAGTGGAACTCCGAGCAGCGTTCGATAGCCCGCCGCTCTCTGCATGTCGGGATAGTTGTATTCCGCGTCCGAAAGAACGTCGATGATCTGAACGGCTTTCTTTTCGAGCAGCGCGCGCCCGATCACACTTCCTCTGCCTGGTTGTATTCGCAACGGATCAGCAACCCTGACCCAATCGACAGCGAATTTGTAGGCCGTAGCGTGATAGTAGCCGCGCTCATCCTTGCGCGCGATCGAACCCATATCTGCGTTGCAGAGTTCTGTCGCCGATTCGGTCAGCGTATCGAGCACGGTTTGCAAATCAAATGCCGAGCGGCTAATGACCTTGAGCACGTCTGCGGTTGCTGTCTGCTGCTGAAGCGATTCCTGCAAGTCGCGAGTGCGGGCCTGCACTTCGTCGAAGAGCTTGACGTTTTGGATGGCAATAACGGCCTGGTCAGCGAAGGTCTGAAGCAGTCCAATCTGCTTCTCCGTAAAAGGGTTGACCTCCCTACGGCGCAAGACAAGCGCGCCAATGCTTTCCCCTCCCCGAAGTAGCGGGACGCTGACAATGCTGCGGTGGCCCATGCTGAGGGCAAGTTCTTGGCCTTCAGGAAATTCGTCCCGCTCAGCTTGCAGATCGTGCACATGGATCGCCTTCTTCTCTATGAAAGCACGACCTGCAGTCCAGTTTCGATTTATTGATTTTCTAATGGAAAACTGTGGGATTGGCCCATGATGGGCCACGAACAATAAATCTTTACCTTCCTGCAGTAGTGCTACTGCATCATAGGCTCCACAGAACTCGCAAGCGCTTTCAACAATGGCATTCATGACGGGTTGTACGTCAGTTGGCGATGAGGCAATCACGTTGAGGATGTTGGCACTTCCGGTCTGGTATCGTAGCGCCTCGGTAAGGTCCTGCGTCTTGGCCTGCACCTCGTTGAACAACCGCGCGTTCTCGATCGCGATGACAGCTTGGTCGGCGAAGGTTCGCAGCAACTGGACGTGATGATCGGCGAGGACGCCCGGCTCCTGTCGCGTGGAGGTGATATACCCTATAAAAGTGCCATGGTTCACAAGCGGCGTAAACGTGATGCTGCGCCAGCCGCGGGTACGGGCAAGTCGCTGGATTGCGGCCTCGGCCTTTTCAGAATCAGCGATCTGTATAGTTTCGCCTTGCTTAAGTAGAGCGGTGGGCATCACGCCGAGATGCATGGGAAACGATTTCTGAAGAGCTTTGTCGGATTTAGGGTCCGTGGGCGTATAGGCCACCAAATGAACGAGGTCGCCAATAACTCGATGAACCGCGGTCGAGGAGCTCCCGATCAATCGGTTCGCGCTATGCGCGATAGCGTCGAACACCGGCTGCACGTCCGACGGTGAGCTCGCGATAACGTTCAATATCGCAGCCGTTGCCGCCTGTTGTACACGGGCTTCCTGCAACTCCGTGTGCCGGGCTGTGGTCCGCTTCAAAGGGGCGGCGGACTGAACGGGACGCTTGCCCTTCGAAGGCTTACGGCCGTTCGCTAAGCGCGCCAGGCGGGCCTTCGCCGCGCTCCGCTTGCCGCCTGCTTTTGCCGACCGCGCCATATCCGCCCCGGGGTGAACAAGGCCATCTTATCGGGCGCAACCCATTCTGGAAGGGGTCAAAGGAGCCAGAATATTGCTCCCGGGCGTGATTTCCGCGTTGGGTCAAAAGCAGCGGTTGAGGAAAGCACGCCCCGCGTCGGTCCACTGCCGATAGCCGACGTCACGATAACTTCGGGTATGTTCAGCAACGGTCCTAATTGGTCCTTTCCGGCGGAGGAAACCGCTTTCGACTGGTAGCTTCCTCCGCAAGTCCGGGTTTAATCCTTTGGCGGCGGCGCTTTGGGGAAGGCCGCGAGTGCTCGGATCTTCCAGACACCGCCCTCTCGCACATCCGTCGCCGTCCAAAGCCCTTTAAAATCCATAGGCTCGCCGGATGCGTTCTTGCCAGTAAGATGGAATTGACCGACTGCGATCAGGGTATCAGGCCCCAAAGGCGAGACCTGATCAACCGTGATCTCATTGTGGTTAAAACCAGCCTTGAACACGCCAGCGTAAGTTTCAGCGATGTTTGTATGAGGTCCGGCGCCATTGATCATCATGCCGCCGGTCGCATAGAGCGCTGCAATACCTGCTGCGTTCTGCTTGTTGAAATTGTCGGCATAGGCGGTGCCGATCTTCTCTACTTCCTGCTTGAGATCCGCATCCGTTGCAAAACAGGGAGAGCCGAAAGCGGCCACGACGAAACAAAGAGCGTAAGCACGTCGCATCTTAATTCCCTCCAAAGGTATGCTGATCTGAAAAGTCGGCCTGTTAGGCAACAATAGCTTATCACGTCAATTTGGAGTTGCGATAACGATCGGAACGATCATCTAACACTTTCGCTATGCGATATCGACCTCGACAATGTCCACCGAGCTGAAGATGGTGTTGGGTGAGCTCGGCAATGGCCTGTGCGGCAATCGAAGCGTTTGAGGCGCGGACGGTGAGTGTGCGGACTAATGAAGACGGCTTCTAGTCGGCATTGTTTCCAAAGCGGTGAAAGCGAGCCTTTTCTGCTGCGATTTCGGCTGCGGCGTCGAAACGGAAAGCATTCCGAGCGTTGGCGTCTGGATTAACATTGCGCACGTTGGAGCAATTATCGCGATGGCAGAAATGGGTATTGCGGAAGCCGCCGATTAGGCGGCCTGGTTCGTTGATTGTCTAGAAAAAGAAATCTGGAAGATGCGAAACGCCGACCGGCGCAATGTGCTCGACTTGGTCGATGGCGTGCTGAGGTAGCGCGACGTCTGCCGCAGATGCGACGGTTGGGCCGGTCTGAACTGGTGGCAATTCCGTTGGCAGGTGAGCCAGTGCTTGGTCCGGCGCGTGATCAAAGACTTGAGATGGAAGCGTTGATAGTCTCGCCATTACGATACTCCTAAATAATAAGCCCGCCCTCTGGGGATTTCGTCTTTGCGGGACGCCAAAGAGCGGGCGGCAGAGATATCACTATGCGCAGCGCCAAAACGCCGAGTGAAATTCTACGCCGATTGGGAAAAAGTGGCAATTGACACTCTTCCCTCTGTCGGAAGTATTTTCTTATCGGGGAGGGCTTTCATGCCCGAGATGCTGGAAGCAGTTCTGTGGTGTGCCGCGCTTGCGACATGGCTGATGATCCTCTTCGCAGTCATGTCTGCCTACTGGCGAAAATCGTCGGAGTGGCGGGCGTTACGTGAAAAGCCCGGCAATGGCGAGAGCAAGATCGGCTGCGAAATCCGTCGCGCACAGCGCAATGAGCAGTCCGCCGCCGACGAGCGCACCAATAATTCTGAGCGTGATCATTTTTGAAATCCCCCTTGGAAAATGAGGAAGCTAAGCCCGGCTCATTTCCGGAAGGCTTCGCGGTCGCTGGGAATGGTTTCGTTCACTGGGGAGTGACTGAGGCAAATATGACAGGCGCGCTGTCGTAGTCTATGCACCCGGAAGAGCGGCAACGCGCGTCAACGAGATCTGGGCGATGGACTTCGTTCATGACCAGCTGGCCAACGGCGGTAAGCTCCGGGTGCTCACGATCGTCGATATTTTCTCACGCTTCTCGCCCGCACTGGAGCCGCTGACCTTGCCCCCAAGTTTTATCCAATCCTGAGTTCGCTCCGGCTATTGGATTTGCCCGGTTGGGCGGTGGTAGCGACGGGAGCTGGCGCGGAGCCCTCGGCATAGCGCAGCGCCAGATCCCGGCGCGGGTGGCAGGTAAATGCGAACTCGGACGGCGTCTTCCATCCGAGCCGCGAGTGTGGTTGTGCCTCGTTGTAATCGGCCCGCCAGCATCGGAGCGTGACGCGGGCCTGGGCCAGCGAGGTTAACAGCGTCTCGTTCAACAGTTCATCCCGCAGCGAGGAGCCAAGAATGATGCCGCTGACGCGGCCGCAATCTGCGAAGCGGTTAGCCGTCCCAATATGCGCTTCGTCCCGATCAAAAGCGCCGAGAACCAGGGCTTCTTGATGCTTCATCGTGCAAGAGGCTTGCTGGTCCGCCAACGCACCATGACAGCTTGCGCCATTCGAGCTCACTTTGCTGAGTTCGGAATCATTGTCGTGCAACGAATGGATGGTCTGGTGGACTTGTTGGACGACGAAGATCTGACGCTGCCGGCTCACGCCCGCATCGCACTTGCCTTGCTTGTGAACCAACTGAGGGAATTGGACCGACAGGTTGAGGCCATCGAACGTGAGCTGGCTCGGATCCAGAGCGCAAATCCGATGGCGAAGTTGCTGTCCTCGATTCCCGGCATCGGCCCCATAACGGCTACGGCCCTAGCTCGGGCGAACGCCTCCTGAAGTCACTCCATCGGTCGCTTGGATCTATGGCGAGCGTCAGAAGCCGGCATAGTAATCGTTGACGGCTCGTGCTCGTCCCGGATCAGTCCAGTTCCAGGCATTGTCGTTGCCGTACTTGGGCGCGCCCTTCAGCCGGTCGGCCGTGAGGTTGGTTCGGTAACCGCCGAGGCCGGTGTCGTACTTGAGCGATTGCCAAGGCAGCGGATAGTGGTCGTCGCCGATACCGAGGAACCCGCCGAAGCCAAGGACTGCATAGGATACCTGGCCGCTGGTCTTGTCGATCATCACGCGCTCGATCGACCCGATCCTCTGGTCGTCCGCTCCATAGACGGCAGTGCCTTCTACCTTGTCGCTTCCGATCAGACTTCCTGTTTCCCGTCGTTCCGTTTCCATCTGAGTCTTCTCCATTGGTTTTCGGTGCAGGAGAACCGTGCTCGGGACGCTCTCGTTCCTACGACCGCAACGCATCGCAGGGTTTCGATGCAACGAGGCGCGTCTCCCCACGACCGTCGTGGTCTGTCATGTCGCCGGTCCGGCGCGGTCTTCCTTAACGCCACGGGCGACGATCCCGAGCGACCACGCGCGGGGTGACGTCGTCACGTTCAAATCCCAACGCCTCCTTTGGCAGAATTGCTGACCGAAATGGCTCGATCTTGCGTTGGCCGGCATGCTCTTTCGATAGAGCCGCCATCTTTATCCTTCTGTCAGAATTCGATCGAGCCTCAAACGGTGTCGATGATCGGTCAGCAGGCGTGCGCCACCCAGAACGGCAGCCAGCGTTCCCATCCCGGTCCCACCGGCGATCAGGAACATGATCAGCAATTGATATTTGACCGCATCGACAGGCTCGACGCCCGCAAGAATCTGGCCGGTCATCATCCCCGGCAGCGAAACGAGCCCGATCGCCGCCATGCTGTTCATGATCGGCATGAAGCCGCTTCTCAGCGCGTCCCGTATTATGGGCAGCAGGGCTTGGTGTCGGGTGCCGCCGAGCGCAAGACAAGCCTCTACGGCGGCTCGTTCGCGCACCAAGCTGTTGGTCAGCACGTCCAGGCCCAGACTTATTCCGGTCATGGTGTTGCCGAGCATCATGCCCAGCAACGGCAGCGCATAGCGCGGATGATACCAAGGATCTGGACGCAACTCCGTCAGGAGCGCAAACATCGTGACGGTGCCGGCCGCGAGCAGCGTGCATGCGGCACCCAGACCGTACTTCCAAACGCCCGGAAGGCGCCGCTTCTGCCGCGCGACGATCTCCCGCGAAGCGAAGAAGACCATGACCAGGGCGGCGAGGGCAGTCCAGAACGGCGACACCGCAGCAAACAGGAACGTCAGCACGTATCCGACGAGGACGAGCTGAACCACCATGCGCACGGTCGCAATGGCCAGTTGCTTCTCAAGCTTGAGGCGGAGAACAAGCGAGAGGACGCCATCCATGACGACAAGGAGCGCAGGTAGGACCAGATCGCCGTACGAAAGCTGGATGTAGGTCACGGCTGGCTTTCCTGGATCCTACCGTCGGGTGTCATCGCGAATATTCTTGACCCGACACGGCGAGCTTGGGCGTCGTCGTGGGTGCTCCAGAGGACACTCGTTCCATCCGCCATGCGTTCGGCAATCAGAGCTTCAACGGCCGCAGCGGATGCGGGGTCGAGGCCCGAGGTCGGTTCGTCCAGCAGAAGCACCCGCGATCGCAGCATGAGCGCCCGCACAAGCCCCAATCGCTGTCTCTCGCCGGTCGAAATTCTTTGGATCGACCACGGTCCGCAGTCCTCCGGCAGCCCCAGGCGCGTAACCAACGGCAGGGCATCGTCCCAGGACGTGAAGTGCTCCTGCACGGTGTCGGACCACCAGCCAGGCTCGGCTGCGAGATAGGTTACTTGTTTTCGCCAGGCGGGGGCTGGCATCGCTTCTCTGGGCGTTCCATCCAGCTTGACCGTTCCTTCGTTGGGATCGAGGTCCGCGACGGAGCGGAGCAGCAAAGTCTTTCCTACTCCGGAGGGTCCTTGCAGGGCGACGCATTCGCCGTCCTGCAGGTCGAATGACACGGAGATGTGCAGGCGCTTGAGCCCGCTGACCGTCAGCATACGTCAGAGCTTTAGCTGGAGCCGATCGGCAACCCGCCTGGCGATCTCCGCCGGCGCCTCGCCCGGGTAGGGATGCACCGAACTGACGTTGATCTCGCCGAGTACGTAGCTGTCGCTCCCGTCGGCTTGGACCGGGCCGAGCATGAAATCGGCGTCCCAGATCGCAGGTAGGTCGTCTCGCGCGATATCCAGCAATGACGTTAGCTGCGGCGTCCACTCGTCCTCCATCAACCGGCGCAGCCGCTGGAAGTGCGGGTCAGCGTTCGACGTGTAGAGCCGCGGTCCGGCGTCAGATCGCGCGGCCGGCGAGTCGACCAGGGCTTTGACCTTGTGGTGGCCGAAGCCGGCACAGCGATCGCCTGCCATGTAGCAGCGGACCACGCCCTCGCTCAGGCGAGGCTGGAACGCCTGGTCGATGACACTGCCGTTCTCGAAATACTCCGCACAGCGACGAAGAAAATCATCCAGCGTCAGTTCCTCGGGCGCGTCCTTGGTCGCATCCAGCACCTTGATCATGGAGGAGGTCGGCAACTTCTCGACCTTCCAGACGCCTTGGCCGCCGTTGCCCCGGTTGCGTTTGATCACGCGCGGGCCGGCGGCGAGCCGCGTTGGCAACTCGGCGTGCATGGCCGCAGCGGTTTGATATAGCGCTGTGTCGCTTCCCCATCCCATCGAGCGGGTATGATAGAGAACCTCCTTGGTGCCCATCTTGAGGATGACATCGGGATGGGTACTCACCCACACGCCCTGCGCGGCGACGTCGCGCAGCAGCGCGTCGAGACTGGCGCGGTTTCGGCCGTCTTGAATCGGGTTGACCCAGACGAGCACTCCGTCCACCGCGAGCAGTTGTTCGCGGACGGTGTCGGCGAAACTTTCGTCGTAGATCGCAGGGCGCCCGTCGACGCCGACGGCGGCCAGCGCCTCGAAGACGTCGACGAAGCGGCCGTTTTTCGAGGTCGCGTCTCGGCGCGCGGCGGCATCTCCTCGCGAGAGGATGGCGACGGTGCGTCGGGAAGAGGGATGCTTCTCGGTATTCATGCGCAAGCTCCACGTGTTGCGTGCTGCGCAGAACTTGGACCGAAGTCTCGCCGGGAGTCTGCTTGATCCCGGACCGGCAGTCTACGTGAGGTCGTTAGGTGCCAGCAAGTGGTCAATCTTATCCTCGTAAGCTAAGTCGGGAAGCCAGCGCCGAGATCAACTTCGTTCCATCCGATCATAAAATCTTCGTGACGTCGGGCCGATAATTATTGGAGGCCCTTGGCTCACGCGGGTTGACAGCCCCGCCGTCTGGGCATCTATTTGCGCCACGGGGATGTGCGATCTCCCCGCGAGGCGTCATGCCCAAGAATCGCGTCCTGATCACCAAGGGCGCAGCATGTCAGCTCTCTACACCTCCAGTTCACCTGACAAACCATCTCGATTGATAGGCACGGCGGCCGCGCCGATACTCATCGATGTGCGCATCGATGAGTACTTCTCGGTCGATGCACGCCTGATTCCCGGCGCGGTGCGGCCGACGAACAAGGCCAAGTGAGCCCGGAGGGAGGAACAACTTCTGGGGCAGGGACAACCAGGAGATCAGACATGCGGATATCGATGATCTATCAGGCAGCGCTCTTCGTAGCGCTAGCGATGGGCCTCTCGCCCGCCCACGCCCTGACCCAGGAAGAGCTGGTCGCCAAGATTCAGGCGGCCGGCTATTCGCAGGTGAAAGACGTCAAGTCGACGGCCGAAGGTACCACCGCCAAGGCGGTGAAGGACGGCAAGCCGGTGACGCTCGTCGTCGACAGCAGCGGCCAGATCAAAGAACGCGACTGAGCTCGAGGAGCAGTACGATGAAACGGACAATTTACGCGCTGATCGTGCTCGGCGCCTGGCTCCTGGCACTTGCCTCCGGCTCATTCGTTTCGGCGGCACATGCGCAGAGCGTCGACTGGCAGAAAGTCGATGAGACGCTGGGACGCAAGCCCGCCGTCTCGGACGACGTCCATCGCTACGGCTTTCCCCGGACCGATCTGTCGGTGACGCTGGACGGCGTGGCAATCAAGCCTGCGCTGGCGCTCGGCGGTTGGGTCGCGTTCAAGCCGGGGCACGGCGGCGCCATGGTCATGGGCGACCTTGTGCTGCTCGAGACCGAGATCAACCCCGTGATGGCGAAGATGATCGCGAACGGTCTCGAGATCACCGCCGTACACAACCATCTGCTGCGGGCGAGCCCGGCGACGTTCTACATGCACGTCGCCGGCCACGGCGACCCCGTCAAGCTGGCCTCGGCGATCCACGATGCGTTGGCCGAGAGCAAGACGCCGCTGACGGTCGCGGCGCCGGCGAGCCCGCCGCCGGCCGTCGATCTCGACACCGCAAAGCTCGACCAAATCATCGGCGTGAAGGGCCAGGCCAACGGAGGCGTATACCAGTTCAACGTCAAGCGGCGCGACCCGATCACGCAGGATGGGATGCCGTTGACCCCCGTCGGTCCGATGGGCGTCGCGATCGGCATCAACTTCCAGCCAACGGGAGGCGGGAAGGCGGCTATCACGGGCGACTTCGTGCTGACCGGCGACGAGGTCAACCCGGTCATCCTGGCGCTGCGGGCACACGGCATCGAGGTGACCGCGCTGCACAGCCACATGCTCGACGAGCAGCCCAGGCTGTTCTTCATGCACTTTTGGGCGAACGACGACGCAGTGAAGCTTGCCGAAGGCTTGCGCGCGGCACTCGACAAGACTGCCAGTACGAAGAGTTGAGCCAAGGATTGAGGGAAGGAGCCGCCCGATGCCCTACGAAACCAAACCGCTGCCGTTCGACCCGAAATCGATCAGCGGGATCTCTGAAAAGGCGCTCGTCAGCCACTATGAGAACAACTACGACGGCGCGGTGAAGCGGCTCAACGCCATCAGCGTGCAATTCGCCGAGCTGGATTTCGCCAAGGCGCCGAACTTCGTCATCAACGGGCTCAAACGTAAAGAGCTGATCGCCGCAAATTCGATGATCCTGCATGAGATCTACTTCGATGGTCTCGGCGGCGCCAGCAAGCCGGGCGGCGCGCTCGCCGAGGGAAAGCTAAGGAGTCGAGGTGAAGGGAATGAGAAAACTCGCTGTGCAGTGTCGGGATTGGTCGGTCTGATTGCCGGCGCACAGACAGGTCGCGCGCAGACGTGCAAGGTCTGCGCCGAGCAGCGGCGGCTTGCATGAAGAACTACGCCGGCCCCGCCTGCAAGACCGAGTACTAGATGTGTCTGAAGCTTTGGGGATCCGCGACCTCCCCATCAGGTGGATAGGGCGAAGGACTGATAGAGACCCAACGACGTTACCCGACGTCGAATCTGCTCCAGCAGCCTCTTTTTGCTTGGCCAAACCATCGGCGCGGTGATCGCTGAGAACAGGGCATCGACGGTAAAATAGACGGCAGCGATAGCGAACAGCGATGTGTCCCAGACGCGCGCCATTTTTGTCCTCCAACCAGAGAAGGCGCATGACGCCAAGAGGTTCCGCAGGCCGCTCCGCCGTTCGAGCTCGAATGAGGGAAGCCTGCATCGCTGCGAATCCCGTTCTTTTTTGTGGCTGATCGGCCCAAAGCGCAACCTTTGAGCAGTGACTGCGAGGCCGGTGGAACTCGCGGGCGTGGTGGTCGTTGCATGGCCGCGGCAGCAGCAGTAGCGGGTAGGAGAACACGTGAACCGACGGCAACTTGTTCAAGGGTCGGCGTTGCTGCCGGCGTTGCTGCTCGCCTCGCGCAGCGGTTACGCCGGCGCGTCGGATGACGCGTTTGGGTCGTCCACGGTGAGGGATTTGGCCCGCATGCTCGCAGGCAAGCCGTTCGAGGCGCCCGACGAGAAGCTGACCGGCGGCTTGAACGACCTCGACTACGATCAGTACCGTTCGATCCGCTTCCTGCCCGAGCGCGCGCTCTGGCGCGGCAAGAATCTCCCGTTCGAGGCGCAGTTCTTCCATCGCGGCTTCTTCTACAAGAACCGGGTGAACATCTTCGAGGTCGCGGACGGAAAGGCCACCGAGATCAAATACCGCAAGGAGGACTTTTCCTTCGGCGAGAAGGTGCCCGCGTTCGAGGAGACCGATCTCGGCTTCGCCGGCTTCCGCATCCACGCGCCGATCAACCGCCCTGACTACTACGACGAGTTCTGCGTTTTTCTGGGCGCGAGCTACTTCCGCGCCGTGGCCAAGGGGCAGACGTACGGGCTTTCCGCGCGGGGACTTTCAATCGATACCGGCGAGGCCAAGGGGGAGGAATTTCCGTTGTTCAAGGCGTTCTGGCTCGAGCGGCCCGCGCCGGGTGCGACCTCGATGGTCATCCATGCCTTGCTTGACAGTAAAAGTTGCGTAGCGAGCTACCGCTTCACCGTGCGGCCGGGGGACACGACGGTCTTCGACGTCGAGATGTCGGTCTACCCGCGGGTCGAAATGCCGCGGGTCGGTCTCGCGCCCATGACGAGCATGTTCTTCTACGGTCCGAACGATCGCAACGACATCGACGATTTCCGCCCGTCCGTACACGATTCCGACGGCCTCGCGATCTTCAACGGCAAAGGCGAGAGCCTGTGGCGGCCGCTTAGCAACCCCCGCGATCTGCAGATCAGCACCTTCCAGGATCTCAATCCCCGTGGCTTCGGGCTGATGCAGCGGGAGAGAAACTTCTTCGCCTACCAGGACATCGAATCCAGCTTCGAAAAGCGTCCAAGTCTCTGGATGGAGCCGATCGGCGATTGGGCCGAGGGCGGCGTCATGCTGTTCGAGATTCCGACCAAGGAAGAGGTCCACGACAACATCGCCGCATTTTGGCGGCCGAAGAATCCGCTGCAGGCAAAGGGCGAACACAACTACACCTACCGGCTGCACTGGGGACCGGACAGTCCGAAACCGCATTCGCTGGCCCGCTTCACGCGAAGCGGGATAGGGGCGAGGGGCGAACACGCCCGCCTCTTCGTCCTCGATCTGGTTGGCGACAATCTGAAGAGCATCGATCCGGCCGGCGTCAAAGGCGTTGTGACGGCGGAGAAATCCGAGGTGAAGAACATCGTCACGCAGCCCAATCCGTACACCGGCGGTTGGCGGCTGAGCTTCCAGTGCCAGGTGAAGGGGGAGCCGATCGAGTTGCGGGCGTTTCTGACCGAAGGTGACAAGCCCTTGTCGGAAGTCTGGGTCTACCGATGGGCACCCTGAACACGGCGCCACGGCCGGTCGCAAGCAATATCGCGACCCAACGCCTGCTGCCGCGCGAGTCACCCCTTCCCATGGCTCCTGGCGACCTCGGAAAGAACCGGGTCCCCGACCGTATTCCTGCGGCGTTCGGCTCCGCGATGGCCTGGCGACGCGGCCTCATCCTGCTCGCGACGGCGGCGCTCACGGGGGCCGGCGGCTATGAGATGTATCGCGTGCTGGAGGTCGGAGGCGTCACCGTCCTCGAAGCCATGGTACTGGCGCTCTTTCTGATCCTGCTCGCCTGGGTCGCCTTCTCGTTCGCATCCGCACTTGCCGGCTTCTTTGTGCTGCTGGCCCACCGTGCGGGCGCCTTCGCGCCGGATGCGGAGCTGCCTGCGATCGCAAGCCGCACGGCCATGCTGCTTCCCACCTATAACGAGGACCCCCACCGATTGACGGCCAGGCTGCGCGCGATCATCGAATCCTTGGAAGCGACGAACCATGGAGAGCTGTTCGACTGGTATGTTCTGAGCGACAGCACCGATCCGGACATCTGGGTCGCCGAAGAAAAGGCACTGCTCGCATTGCGGCAGGCCGTCGGCGCATCGCGGCTGTACTATCGTCACCGCGCCGACAACACGGCGCGCAAAGCCGGCAACATCTCGGAGTGGATCACGCGGTTCGGCGCCGTCTACGACTTCATGATCGTGCTCGACGCCGACAGTCTCATGAGCGGGCAGACCATCGTCCGCTTGGTCCATGCGATCGAGACCAATCCCACCGCCGGCCTCGTCCAGTCGCTCCCCCTGATCGTCAATGCACGAAGTCTGTTCAGCCGCGTCCAGCAATTCGCGGGCAGGCTGTACGGGCCGATGATCGCCGCCGGCGTCGCCTGGTGGCACGGCTCCGAGGGCAACTACTGGGGCCACAACGCAATCATCCGGGTGAAGGCGTTCGCCGAAGCGGCAGCGCTGCCGCAACTGCGAGGGCCCAAGCCGTTCGGCGGGCACATCCTCAGCCACGATTTCGTCGAGGCCGCGCTGATGCGGCGGGCCGGGTGGGGCATCCACATGCTGCCGCTGCTCGGCGGAAGCTACGAAGAGGTGCCGCCTTCGCTGCTCGATTTCGCCGCGCGCGACCGACGCTGGTGCCAGGGCAATCTTCAGCATCTCGCCGTGGTCCCCGCGCGGGGGCTCCACTGGGTCTCGCGGCTGCATTTCATGGTAGGGATCGGAGCCTATCTGACGGCGCCGCTGTGGCTGCTGTTCCTGCTGCTGGGAATGCTGATCTCGCTGCAGGCCCGCTTCGTGCGGCCGGAGTATTTTCCCAAGGGCTTCTCGCTCTTTCCGACCTGGCCGGCCCAGGATCCCGTGCTCGCCATTTGGGTGTTCGTCGCCACCATGGGCCTGCTGCTGTTGCCGAAGCTGCTCAGCCTGCTTCTCGTGTGGATACGGGGCTCGGAGCGACGCCAATTCGGCGGGGCATTGCGAACCTCGGCCGGAGTTTTCGCAGAAATCATCGTGTCCGCGCTGATGGCGCCGGTGATGATGATCTTCCAGTCGATCGCGGTCGTCGAGATTCTAGCCGGCCGCGATGCGGGCTGGCAGACGCAGAGGCGCGACGACGGCACGGTCGAGCGCCGCGAACTGTATCGGAAATACGGCGTTCCAACCTTGTGCGGTGTTGCAATGGCGGCAAGCGCGTACGCCGTTTCGCTGCCCCTTCTGCTCTGGATGTCGCCGGTCATCGTTGGGCTGCTGTTCGCTGTTCCCATCGGCGCCCTGACTGCCAGGCCGGTGTCCGCCAAATTGTTCGTCACTCCCGAAGAACGAGAGCCGCCTCCGGTCCTGCGTCGGGCGAACGAACTAAGCGCGTCCGCGGAGCTAGGGGGCAGAGCCGCGCTGGTGCAATTGCGCGAAGACCCTGCGCTCCTGGCCTTCCACCTGGCGCAGCTTCCACCTCCGCGCACCGCCCGGCCTGACGCGGTCGATGCGAACCTAGCGGTCGGCCGCGCCAAGGTGGACGCGAGCGATACCTTTGAGGAAGCCTCAGCACATCTGTCCTCGCGGGAGGTCCTGTCGATCCTGAGCGACGGTCCAGTGCTCTCGACCGTGCTGCAGAAGCGTTGAGGGTCTGGTTTGCCGGGTGCGACTATCGGCGCGAGGCCAGAGTTGGGCCCGGAGACCTCGCCGGATCGGCGGAGCCGTTCTGCAGCACGGCGCGCCTTTCCGCAACCGCATGATCGAAGAGCTCGAGGACCAGGCCGAATGCGGCCATGTCCTCTTGTTCGATGGCTCCCTCGTCGTAGCACTTGAGGGTCTCGCCGATGATCGAATCGACCTCCCGCTGCGATTCCAGCAGGTCCTGTTCGGACCCGGCATCCCGAATCTCCGAGACCAGGGCGAGAATGCGATTGCGGTAGCCGGTGTTGTCATCCCGCTCGTCCCTGTTCAGATACCTGCGCAGCCAGGCGGCCGCCGAACCGATCCCGGACAGTAGAAGCAAAGCGAACCAGAAGTAGTCGCTGTACTTGTCCAGAAAGGTCCGCTCGGTCCCGTTGATGACCGCTGCGGCCCCCCTATGCACGGAGGGCTCCGCTTCCTTTTCCGTCTCGGGCTTGCTGATGTGCGCGGCGCCGGCGACACGTTGCATGATCGTGTCACGTACCGCGAACAGCTGCCGATAGAATGCCGCGGCTTTGGCTTCAGACAGTTCTTTTCTGGTCAAGATGAGATGATTGACGCTGATGGTGTCGACCTTGTCGTCCGGCCAGGCCGGGTTTGCGCAGAAGACGCTGCCAGGAATCTCTTCTGCTTCGTATCGGGGGTGCTTCAGGGCAATGGCTTCGGATGCGTCGACCGGAAGAAACTTCGGAGCTCCGCGCGACCGCGAGGTCGCGGCGATCGCGTCGGCAGTGATCTTGCTGTCGAGCGGACCGACCGCGAGATAGGCGTCGACCGTCGTGTCTTGCGCGAGTTTTTCGATCTCGTCGGTCCCGAATTGGACCGTCGCGACCTTGTCCGGTTCGACGCCGGAGCCGACCAGAATGGCGCGCAGGAGCGCGACGTTGGCGCCGGTCCTTCCGATGATTCCGACCTTGTGGCCGGCCAGATCGGCAATCTCTCCGATCTTACCGGTCGTCTTTTTCCGCGAGACCTTGCCCGGTCGTCCCGAGGGCGCCCACAGGACGACGTAGTTCTTCCGCAGCACGGCCAGTGTCTGCACGTCTGTCGGCATGCCGAGGTCGCCGCGACCAACTGCGAGGTCGGCCTTGCCGGCGCCCAGAAGCGCCAGGGACTCGGCCGCACCTTCGGTCGTGATCGGGGACAGCTTGATCGACCTGCTTTCCTCCCCGAAAGCCTCGGCCATCGCTTCGATCACCTGTTGGTCGTCGCTGCCTGCGGGGCCCACGGCGATCCGAAGGGTCTCGGGTTGCAAGGCGTAGAAGAGGGCAGCTGCGGCGGCGCCGAAAACGACAAAACCCAGAGCCAACACAAAGAGCAGCCTTCGTTGGCGCCGATCGTGAGCACTATTAACTGGGTCGGACGGTGACATCGGCAGAACCTACGTGAAGGAACGCCTGCGTTGGAGCCACAAGTGCGCCGCCTTTAACTTGGGCGAACCCGTCTTTGATCGCAATGTTCCGTCGCAGCACACTCATCTTGGTTCTCGCAGGATTTTTAGATTGCTCGGTGCACGTCTTGCACACACAGCCTTCTAACCGATTGAAAGAATTGAACTCTTGCTCCAATCCATCACTGCCGCCGTTGCAGATCTTCCGCGCCTGCTGACAGGGGTTATTTGCCGCTCCCGGACCGGCGAGCAGCCTGCCATTCCTCTCGCACTTCGGGCGTGCTGCCGCGCGGGTCGTTGTTCTTAAGCCGTTGGGGTCCGCGCAAACAACGAGAAGCATCCTGCAGTACAACCAGCACCTGGGCATCTCGCTCCGCTGCATCCGGCCGCCGCTGGCGCCGGCGAAGCTGCTGCGCCTCACGTTCCGACCTGCTGGAGCTCATAGACTGTAAGCCGAGCCTGGCCAATTCGCGGCGCGAAGATGAATAACGTAAAGTCGAAGGGCCAATAACAGACTCCGCACGTGGAATGGAGTCCACTTTTTGCCGAGGCTGCCTCCCTCGGCCACTCAACGGTAAACTCCTTGCGGGATGGCTGAAGATCTCGAAATCGCTGCCGCGTGCGATGCCGATCAGCGTCAGCCCGCTGGCCTCCACGGAAATACGGCTCGTGAGGATGACGGCGCCGGTACGGCCTGACACGCCCTGCGCGGCCAAGACACCGGCGAGCTTGTCCAACGCGTTGTGGCGTCCGACATCCTCGCGCAGGATCATGTCATCCCGACCGGGCCGGAAGAAGCCGGCGGCATGGGTGGCGCGCGTGGCGTGGTTAAGGATTTACCCCGCGTCAAGGCGCTCGATCGAGGTCCGGATCTCCTCTGGCGTCAGACAGATCTGCCGCGTGACGGCACGATGCATCCGGTTGGCTTCGGCCAGACTCTCAATATCGCACAAGCCGCAGCCTGTCGGACCGATCAGCTGCCGGCGCCGATCCTTCAGTCGGCGTCCGGCCTGCGGCCGCAGCCAGGTTCGCAGCTCGATTCCGTCGTCACCGGGGACGACCGACAACTCTTCGATCTCGCCGGGGTCCTCGATGAGCCCTTCGGTCAGGCTGAAGCCGAGCGCGAGATCGGTGAGATCGGAGGGCGTCGCCATCAGGACAGCCATAGTTGTGCCGTCAAAGACGAGCGCCACCGGACACTCGTCCGCAACGACGCGCTGGTCCAGCATTCCGCGCGAGGTCAGTCGGGGCATCCTGATCGAAGCTGTCGGGGCTGAGGTGCATTCACGTCGGGTTGAATGGCAGCCGTGCATGATGTTCGTCCTGCGACGAAGTATCGACGCGCCAGCGCGCCCAATGTTCCGAAAGCGTAGGAACCTTCGATCCCGCCTTCCGTTTCCCGTTGGGGGCTTGGAAGCGAAGGGCCCGCCATGCGGCAGAAAGCAAAAGTCGAAAATTACGATGCGCCCGCTGGTGGCTGGGGCTCGCTCAATGCCGTGATGCACATCCTCACCCAGGAGGAGATCGCGATCCTCGGCAGCGAGATCCTGCTGAAACAGAACAAGCCGGGCGGCTTCATGTGCGTCAGCTGCTCCTGGGCGAAGCCAGCAAATCCGCATCCCTTCGAATTCTGCGAGACGGCGCCAAAGCGACCGCCTGGGAGGTGACCGGTAAGACGGTCACGCCGGAGTTTTTCGCACAGCATACGCTCACCGAGCTGCGCGCCTGGTCCGATCATCAGCTGGACAGGTCGGCTGACCAAACCCATGCGCTATGATCCGGTCAGCGACAAATATGTCGCGGTCAACTGGAGCGAAGCGTTTCGCGAGATTGGCGCGGAGCTGCGCAATCTCGATCCCCGTTTGGTCATCATGTATACGTCCGGCCGTGCTTCGCTGGAGGCGAGCTACATGTACCAGTTGTTCGGCCGGATGTATGGCACTAACAATTTCCCCGACAGCTCCAACATGTGCCACGAGACGACGTCCGTGGCATTGCCGCAGGTGATCGGCGTTCCCGTCGGCACGGTGCAGCTGAAGGACCTTTCCGACACCGGCTGCATTTTCTTCTTCGGCCACAACACCACGACGAACGCGCCGCGCATGCTGCATCCGCTCCAGGAGGCAGCTCAGCGTGGCGTGCCGATCGTGACGTTCAATCCGCTCCGAGAGCGGGGACTCGAGCGCTTCGTCAATCCGCAGAACCCGCTGCAGATGATTGCGGGTGGCACGCGTATCAGTACACAATATCATCAGGTCCGTGTCGGCGGCGACGCTGCGGCGATCGTCGGCATCTGCAAATGTGTGATCGATCTGGACGATTTGGCACAAGCAAACGGATCGCCGCGCACGGTGGACGTCGATTTCATCGCGCAGCATACGTCGGGCTTCGACGAGTTCGCCGCGTTCTGTCGTGCACAGGACTGGAACGTAATCGAGCGCGCCTCCGGTCTGACGCGCGCCGCGATGATCGATGCCGCTAACGTCTATATGGCGGCCAATGCCGTGATCGCCAATTACGGCATGGGTGTGACTCAGCACAAGGACGGTGACGAAACCGCCAAGATGATTGTGAACCTGTTGCTGCTCCGCGGCAATATCGGCAAGCCCGGTGCTGGCATCTCGCCGATCCGCGGGCATTCCAACGTTCAGGGCCAGCGCACGGTCGGCATCTCCGAAAAGACGAAGCTGGTCCCGCTTGACAAGCTCGCCGAACTCTACGGGTTCGAGCCGCCGCGCTGGGACGGACTCACGACCGTGGACGCCTGCAAAGGTATTTTGAAAGCTGTCGTGCGCGGCTTCGTCGGTCTTGGTGGTAATATCGTGCGCGCGATCCCAGAGCGCTCGCTGATGGAGCCGGCCTGGTCCGGCCTGCGTCTATCTGTACAGATCGCGACAAAACTCAATCGCAGCCACATTGTGCCGGGCGAGGTCACGTACCTCCTGCCTTGCCTCGGTCGTATCGAGATCGATGAACAAGCCGGCGGCGCGCAGGCCGTGTCGATGGAGGATTCCACCGCCTGTATTCATGGCTCGCGCGGCCAACGCAAACCGGTACCGAACATGCCTTGTCTGAGCCGCGATCATCGCGGGTCTCGCCAAGGCAACCCTAAAGCCAAATCCCAACGTCGACTGGGACGCCTGGATCGCCGATTACGCGCGTTTGAGAGATGCGATCGAGCGTACCTATCCGGACCAGTTCAAGGATTTCAACAAGCGCATGTTCGAGCCGGGCGGCTTTCCTCGGCCGCTGGCGGCGCGCGAGCGCAAATGGAAGACGCCCAACGGCAAGGCCAACTTCACCGTGCCCAAGGCAACTTTCGCGCCGCTAAAGGAGAGCGACGGCGTCTATGAGTTGATGACCATACGCGCGGATGGGCAGTTCAACACCACGATTTATACCCAGGACGACCGCTTCCGCGGTATCCAGGGCAGCGGCTATGTCGTCCTGATGAATCCGGCGGACAAGGAGGCGGATGGGCTGAAATTCGGAGACACCGTCACATTGGTGACTGAGGCCAATGATGGTGTCGAGCGCAGCCTGCAGGGCGATGGATCCGGCGGGGCGCCTGCTCATTGTGGAGATGGCCGCCCGGCGACATCGCACATCCAGGAAAGATGCTCGATATGGTGATGCTGGTACAATTGGGGGGACGGGAACGAACCGCTTTGGAATACGCGTCACTCCTGAGCAAAGCAGGTTTCCGCCTAACGCAGGTGGTGCCAACCGATTCAGCAGCGAGCATCGTGGAAGCCGTGGCGGCTTGAGCGAGGGTGGATGTTGATTGGGCGCGCGCTTCGGGTCAAAATCAGCAATATCCTGATTGAGCATAAGAGTTCTGCTAGAATCCAAAAAGCCGACCATTGCGCCGTGCCTTCCTTGGAGGTGCACCATGCCCACCACGCGACACCCGATAAATCGGCCGCCGCGCTCGCGCGTCACCGAGCTGGCAATCGAACTGTTCAAGCAGATGCAAGACCGCGTCGCCGCCGACGTTCATTTTGAGTTGCACATCGAATTGCAGCTGAAGCCGTGGCAGTGGCCTGCGAATCGCTGATCCGGACGAGGCAAGAGCGTCTATCCGGCCGACACGGGCGGCGGACAATGGCACGCGCAAGCAGTCTCGCTATGGAGAGAGCTGGAGCGAAGGGGGCGACTTGATCAGCCTTGAGATCCTGAACGCAAGCATGAAACGAGCATGTTGCTCGAAGCCGCATGGAGGCGTTGATACGGTCATCGCGCCGTTTGCGGCGTGTCAATGCATAAGGTAAACGCATGTGACCGCCAATGCCACGAGCACTGAACCGCCGCCGACAACGATGACGAGGCAGATGCGTGCGGGGATTGAATACCAATCGACGTCAGACGGTTCGATCACGGTCCACGGCCCCTTGCTGGTGCAGGCGAGAGCGCGACCGGTCCCTTGGTCACCGACGCCTACAGGCAGAGCCTTGGGCGGTGATCACCCATAACCAAGACGGCGTTCCCTTGTTCCGGCGCGTAGTTGTCGTTCTTCCGGTTCAAATATCAGGCGCGGAAAGCTGGCGTGGTTCGCGCGTCAACTATCGCAGCGTCGATGGCGCTGAATTGCCCTTGGCGCGAGGGTCTTCCTCGTTCCTTTGTCGCACTTCCCACCCGTGTCACGAGGAGTAGGCTGCTCTCACATGAGAGGCAGCGATACAGCTTGAGACCAAACTCGGTTGTGAATGGCACAAATTTCACGAGCACTCTTGGCTCGCAGCACGCAAGGCACCCGGCTTCGCCGATCATTGCTGCCCCCGCTGAAATGACTTCGATCACCAATTTGACAAATGAATCCGACTCGCGGGCCTATGGCAACAGGAACAATGGGAGGCGCTGTTGCTGCTGGCCGAGCGTGGCGAGCGGCCCTGGGGCCGCAACGGAAGCGGGCGAAGCTGTATCGGGTCTGCGATAAGAAAGCGGCCTATCCGATTTGCCGTCGGATGAGGCCGCGTATCTTTCCTCTACGCACTACTAAGCCGGGTGGGTGTTAGTGACCCGACAACTCGCGGTGTAATGGCAGTGTCCTAACTGATCGTCATGGTTGTCTGCAGGGGGCTCGATGCGCCCCGATGCGTTCGCTGTCGTGTCCACGTAACTGAATACCTTCGACGCGGCTTCTCGACCAAGGCAGGCGTGGCCTGCCCGGATTAGCAAGCTCCGGCCGCATATCGGCCTTCCGAGTGCCCGAATTGGACTGAACTAAAGAACCATCGTCGGGGCGACGCGTTGGGCGAGCTTGGGCGCAGACTTGTTGGGGACAAAGGAGATGATCATGACGAAAGTAGCCAAGCTCGTTGCACTACTCGCCATCCCAGCACTGCTGGTCAGGGGCTAACCCGTCGCTCGCCGGTGGTGGTGGCGGTGGTGGCGGTGGCGGCGGTGGTGGCGGCAGTGGAGGCGGTGGAGGAGCAGGCGCGGGAGCAGGTGGTGGCGTTGGAGCCGGAGTCGGTGGTGGCGTCGGAGGCGGTCTCGGAGGTGGCGTTGGAAGCGGTCATGGCGGTGCCGGAGGACATGGCGCCGCGGGTGTCGGCCACGGAGTATCGGGCACGCCGGGTCACACTATGCAGACGACCTTGGCACCGCATGAGCGTGGTGCACATCACGGTGCATCATCCTTCAGTCCGGGACACACGACGACGCCGGGACACGCAATGCAAACGGCGGTTCAAAATCCTCACGACCGCGGCGACAAGCACGGAGCTTCGAACTTCGCTCCCGGTCGCTAGTCGATGTAATGCTGAAAGCCCCGGCCTATGAGCCGGGGCTTTTTTGTTTTCTGCAAGTGATCAGGATGATGACTGCAAGCCGCAGATCGCCGGCAATGGCAGGCTGGGTGCGCTGAAGGCGCTGCTGCTTGGTGGTCGAAGCGCAGGAGGAGTGCAATTAGTTCAACCCTCCAAGTCTTGAGAAACAGATGCGACGGCATGGAATCGCATCGCTGCGTCAAGGATCGACCGGCGCAGGGATTACAAGAAAGCCCGCGAGGTTGAGACCAAGCGACTGCTGAGCAACGTAGGGACGAGTGTCCGCAGGGTGGCGGCGATCAGCAGCCGGTCACCGCTCCGCCTGCCTCCACGTCTTCGCAGCAGCCTGTCGCACCATCTCAGTCCCCGCCAGCACCGCAGCCGACGCCGCGAACGTAGCTGTAGCGATGTCAGTTCATGGCCCGTTGCTGACCGTCGCCCTAACCGCCGCAACGTCTGCTCACCGGAGCTGAGCCGACCAAGCTGAAGCAGCCTGTCGAGGGCGGCTTGTGACTCGATTTCAGACATCGTGTCGCACGTGATGCATCTTTGTGGTAGCTTCAAGCTGGTACGGGAGGCAAGATGAGGCGGCGCGAGTTCATCGGTCTCGTCAGTGGTACGGCTTTATGGCCGCTTGCGACGCGCGCGCAGCAGCCGAGACGGATGGCGCGCATCGGCGTGCTTCTCGTCAGTGGCCCAGAACTCATGGGGCCATTTCGCGAGTCGCTCCACGAGCTTGGTTATGCAGAAGGGAAGAATATCCAGATTGAGGTCCGATCGGCGCAAAATCAACTCGCTCGCCTCCCCGAACTTGCAACCCAACTGGTTCGCAGCCAAGTCGACGTGATCGTCGCAATACAAACCCCGGCCGTCTATGCGGCCAAGAACGCTACGCGCGACATTCCCATCGTTATGATGGCAGGCGACCCGATCGGGACGGGGCTGATCAGTAACCTTGCGAGGCCGGGCGGCAATCTCACCGGATTGTCCGGGGCCGCCGCCGAGCTGGCGGCCAAGAGCCTCGAATTGATCCCCCAGATAATTCCAGCGGCGCGCTACGTGGGCGTTCTGGGCAATGCAAATGATCCGTTCATGAAGCCCTTTCTTGAGGACATCGAGCAGGCCGCCCCCAAAGTACGCCTTGAAGTCCATGAGATTATCGTTCGCAGCGGCAGCGAGTTGGACGATGCCTTCGCAGCACTCGCCCGCGCGCAAGCAGACGCCGTCATGATTCAGGGCAGCCTCTCGGACAAACTGGCAGTCGATCTGGCACTAAAATACCGGATGCCATCTCTCTCGACCCAAAATTCTGCAGTGCAGGCGGGACTCTTGATGTCATACACCGCGGATCTGACGGAGCGAGGCCAAGAGATCGCGCAGTATGTAGACAGAATCCTCAAAGGTACTAAGCCAGGCGATCTTCCGGTACAGCAGCCGACTAGGTACGAATTGGCAATCAATCTCAAGACCGCCAAGGCACTGGGCCTCGCCGTACCCCCGGTGCTACTTGCGCGTGCCGACAAGGTGATCGAATAAGGCTGAGCCCGTTGTGGTACAGCGTCAGCTCATGGCCCGTTGCTACCAAAGCCCATATGAGTCAATGTCTGCTCTTCGAAGGTAAGGCGACCTAGTCGCGGTAACGGCAAAACTCGTCCCCGTTATCATATTCGAAGCAGATCTTTACGCGACGATGGGGCCGATCGTCATCGTAGTAGCGCGAGTGGCGATCCCTATCTTCATCATCCCGTTGCATCCGCTGATTTCGACCCATGGTGCGATGGTCCATATCTTCCATCATGCGTCCCATGTGTTGCTGGCGCATGCGGTCCATGCCCATGCGATCCTGATCGCGCTGTTGCGTCGTCCAGTCCGGTTTAACGCGGGTATCTTCAGCGCTCTGACGGTCGCGCTCGCGAGCGTGGTCTGACTGTTGTGGCGTGCGCTCTGGCTGGACGGGAGCGGTTTGGGGCTGGTTGTCGGGAGAGTCTTCCGATTGTTGTGCGACAGCGACAGTGGAAACGAGGCCAGACGAGAGCAGCAGGATCATGACCAGAGCTGAAATGCGCATTGTTCATCCTCCATAAGAATGCTGCTTCAACGGGATGGATGGGCGTTGGTTTCTATCGAAGTTTTGTAGGTTAAAGACTACGAACGGCAGGGACAGCAATCCCGACCTAATTTTGTTGAAGCCGTGCTGCAGACGCCGTTCCTGCGATCAGCTACAGGAGCTGCACGAGGTGCGTTGCCTCGTATCAATGACCCGTCATCGATCCCGAAGACCGCGAGAGCAGCTATCCGTCGGAGAACGGCGGCGTGGAGTGGCACCGCGAGGGACAAGCGCTGTAGCGCGAGCTGGAGCGGAGAGCAGCGGCGCAGCGAGCCGGTGAGCGGGACATCGCGATGGTGAGTTGGGTAAGAGAAAAGCGAGTCAATGACTTGCTTTTGCCGCTCACGATCGGCGCCTACCTTGGCCTTGCTGCACGCGCGCGGCGTCGAGTTCGGCGGCACGATGCCGCTGATCGAGGCGGACACGTTCACGGTGTGGAGCGCGACGAGCGTGCGGCTGCGCGACGTGTTGAGGCGTGACGGCGAAGTGATCAAGGTTGTCCGGAACTGGGGACGTCGTTTCCGAGAGCGGCGTGAAATTCCGAGTGTCTTCAGCGAAACGAACGAATGACCGTGGCACTGATCTCCAAAAAGATGTGGCGCTTATTGGTGCCGTGAGACACGTTCCACTCATGCTCAATCAGAGACATTGCTTCCCGAACTCGCTTTGCCGCGTCGGGCTCAAAGCATGAAAGCTTGATGAGATCTAATCGCAGGAATGTGTGCGCTCGCAGCAGCCCTTGGTTGCCGAAGGCGCATCACGGCCCGTACCCGGACCCGGCCGGTTCGCATGCGCTCGTCGTGGCCGGGCCACCCAAACGCCGAAAGAAGGGCCCTTTTTTGTTCGAGGGTCGTTCGGCTTCGGAGAACTGCGGAGTTCCGTTGTTGAATACACACGCAAGCCATCACTGCCCAACGGAACGTCGGTTGGCTGTCAGTGTTACGTTTTGAACAGGTTGGTCCCGCCGATGAATGATGCCTATCAGCTTGCACTTGCAATGTTTGTTCTGGGCTGGCGTAATGCTGGTCACCGGCCAACTTTATATGGAGTACTCGTGCTACATATGCCGGCACCGCCGGCCGCTGCTGCGGCTCAGCAGATATCAGCTATTCCTAACCGAAACCGAAGTGCTCAGAGCCTCGCCGCGCGATAGCTGGATCGTTAGGAACGTTCGTGCAGCTGGCACGTTTTCCACTATACCCTTACCCAAGGGTGACCCCGATTAAGCCCCAGCTCCTTGCCCCCAAGCTCGCGAACTGGGGCCTTTTTTGATCACATGTTAATGCACACAATCTGCAGGTCAGACAATACTGACAAACGCGCGCCTCGATTCGGCTGCGCCGAAGCGGATCCAGCGGATCGATCCCGGCCAGCCCCGGATGCGCTCGGAGCCATTTCGTTTTCACACGCAGAGGCGAACGTAATGAAAGAGGCCACCAAATGCGGCGGCCTCTCGTTCATTGCAAAATTACGGATGCTCAGAAAGACAGAATTACTATCGATGCGAGCACCGCGTTAAGTGCGCCAACTGCGACGATGGGGGCCGTAACGATCCGGACGTTCTCATCGAGTTTCCCTGCTGAAAAGCAGTTGCATCTCCAGCGCAGTTATTTAGTTGGGGAAAGGTCGCAGTGCTGACCCACCGGCAACAAGAGCGGCCTTTACTGTACAAAGACGCTCATGAGCAGACCGGCCACGAAGATCACGAGGCCCACCGCAGCAACGCCAAGGCTGACGCGCGCGCGAAATGAGTAGGCCTCGATTCGTGGGTCTTGGATCATTGGCGTCCGATGACAGGAGGCATCGGCGCCTGCGCAGTCGATTCAATGTTCTTGATGCTGGCCCGGTGTGCCTTGTCGAAGAAGTCCAGCGCCATGATGTGCATCGCCCGAGCCTTCTCTGGGTCCGGTTCTGTTAGAGCCATCCGTGCGGCGATCTCAGCTTGCTTCAAATAGTATTCCGCAGTTGGCACCGCATTTCCCCCATAGTTCCACCTCCTCTAGTGGAAGCTAGGAGCTCTAAGTACAAAAGTGCACATTCGTTCCTGTGCGTCGGGAAAATTTAGCACATCGCCGCACTCTGAGCGTCAGGCAGCGCTGCAGGCGCTGCTGCTGGTGGTCGAGCGCGGTGGGCCGGTGATGCTCGCCGAGATCGGGATGGCGGGCGATCAACGCCGGCAGGCGCCGGGGTTAGGCGGAATAATCCCGCGCGGCGGGGCGGTCCGAAATTAGGACACCGACAACTCGAACTGGGACACCGGGAAATTTACGGGGTAGTAGAGGCAAAAACGCCGTCCGCTCGAAATTCAGCGCGGACGGCGGTCTCCAGCCCCGGGAGGGAGATTGTAAAATCCCGATAGTGATGTGTCTGCACGCGCCGTGCCAAGGTTCAATGCGTCATGCCAGGAGACCCGCAGAGGGGGCGGCTGGCATCACGCCGCCTCCCGCCGCGCCGCGTCCACCCCAGTCCCGACGACCCGCCGCAGCTCGGCCGCGATACCGTCCAGCACCGCGCGCTTTTCCTTCATGCGTTTTGAGTGGTTATAGACCTTTCCGGTCACGGTCGGCACGACAATCTCGGACTTCTTGCTGGGGGAGTGATCGAGGCACTTCGCGATCAATGCATCGTCGAAACCAAGGTCCCCCGCCAAGGTCGCCGCCGTGCGGCGGAGATCGTGCGGCGTAAAGGGCTTCAGGCCCAAGAGCTCGCAGAGGCCCGCAGTTTTAGCCTTATCCTTGTTCTTCTCGTGCTTGGTGCCGCGCAGCGCGTTCGCCATCGCTTTGCGGTGGATCGGCTGGCCCCTGTACATAGGGCTCTCGAATACGAACTGTTGATTATCCGAGGTCAGCGCCTCTTTAATGATCTCAACAGCCAACTCAGACAACGGCTGCTGAATCACCCGCCGCTTCTTGACCCGCTTGAGGGGGACGTCGAAGCGGGGATGCTCCCCATCGAGGTCGAACAGCTCATCCCGCCGGGCACCGAGCAGTTCACGCGACCGCAGCATGGTGACGAGCTCGAACTTGAGCGCCAGCCGCGTCCGACGGTCATAGGGGAGGTCGTCGCGGTCCAGCCCATGCCAGAAGATCTTGATCTCGTCCTCGGAGAGGACGCGGGTGCGGGGATGCTCCGGATCGAGCTTCGGCAGGTTGACGCAGGGGCTGGCCGTGACGTAGTCGCGGCCGGCTTCCGCCGCCCAGTTGAACAGGCCCGAGGCCGCCTTGCGCATGTGGCGGGCGTTGCTGACCGACGGCTTGCCGAACTTGCCCGCGACAATGTCGTTCGAGAGCGTGGCGATGTCGTGTTTAGTGACTTCCATGGCCAGCTTCTTGCCGAGGCGGGGGCGGATGAACCGGTCGAGATGGCTCGCGGTGTTCTCCCAGCTCTCCAACCGGGGCCGCATTTCGCCGTCCGGTTTCTTGACCAGCGTCTTCATCCATTTGATCCGCTCGTCGATGATCTCGGCGACGGTCTTGCCCCGCTTAGCTTTCGTGGCCTGCTGGTCGCGGAAGGTCTCGGCGAGGGCGTCGCCGCCCATGGCCTTGAGGCCGTAGACCTTGCTGCGGGCGTCCTCGACCGTGAAGGTCTCCGGATTGTAGACGCCGAGCCAGCCGGTCCGCTGCTTGCCGGTCTCCCGGTCAGTGAACTTGAATGAGAAGGTGGCCACGCCCGCCGTTGTGATGCTGACGTAGAGGCCAGAGCATTTGCGGTCGTACAGTTTGGTCCGTTTTACGACCCGCTTCTCGCACAGGCGGTCGGTCAGGATGATGCTGCCATTGCGGGCGCGCTTGCCAGCAGGTTCGGTGGTCATGGTAGTATCCATTGTGGTTTCGGCTCCTAAGGCTTGGGACCAAAGGGCTCGGCTTTTAAGGCTTTTAGTTTGTCGTGCGGACGCTGAAAGGCTTAGGGCCGGGCCCTTATTTTGTGAAGCCCGCTGAAACAGCCCGCATCAGGCTAGTCAAAAAGAGCTCGTTTTAAAGGGTTTTCTTAGTTTCGGCGTGTTTGACCGAATGCCAAAATATAGACGTGTGGTCCTGGCCGTCGTCGCTACGGTCAAGCCTGTCGCGGAGGTGCGGGGAGCCCAACCGGGTGAACCGCATCGCCAATCCGCGGCGCGAGGGAGGCCAGAAGGAATTCGGCTCCCGGGAGAGCTCGGCATAAGCCGTCAACCCATCGCGCAGGGAAGGCCGTGTGTTGGGCTTCACCTGTATGCCGCTGTGCGGTCTTCTTGCGCTACACGTTCGCGCAGCGGACCGTGGGTGCCAGCCGGCACCCGGCCTTCCCTGCGCCCTCCTGATTTCAGAGGGCGGAGAGTTTAAGCAGAGCTCGGGCGAGATAAGCCGCGAGGCTGCAATGGTGTGTCTGCAATACAAAATACAAGTTGGAAGAGAGGTGCCGCTACCTCAAACGCCGCCATTGCGTAATGATGTGGATAGAGCTTGCGTCCAACTCTGCTCTCGCGCGTGTCCGGGACACGAGAAGTGGACCGCGCGCCATCGCCGGTTAAATATTCGGCAGTCACGCCCAGCCGGGCCTGATGGACTTGATCGTCGTAATCCGGTTGAATGGGGCCATCAGAGTTTCAGGCGCGACAACGATGTCGAGATATCTGCTGGTCCTGCTTTTGATCGCCTCGCCTGCGGTGGCTCAGGTGAAACCTGCTCCCAAAACCTCGGCGGCGCATCCCGATCCCTGCGCTCCGATCGGGCACACTGCGGACGGCAAGCTGGTCTATTCCATGAAATGCGAGAACCTGCCGGCGTCGCCTCCGCCCCCGCCGCAGGCGGAACTGAAGGAGGCTCCCGCGCCCGCCGCGGAGCCCGAGCCGGAGGTGCGGCGGAGCGGCCTGTTCGGCTGGTCCTACGACCGCAGGTGAGGGGCTTGCCGCCACTTGCGCGAAGCCCGCTGGAATGCTCTTTGCTTGCAAATTCCCCGTGGGGCCTCCGATCGCATGACTTGCGATTGCTTGGCCCCCGATCCAGAGAGATGAGATGAGCAAACTCGTTATCCGCGCAGGCGATTTCACCTTCGATGCCCGCTTCGAGGAGCAGGCGGCGCCCAAGACCGTTGCGGCGTTCCGCAAGGCGCTGCCGTTCGAGAGCCACATCATCCATGTGCGCTGGAGCGGCGAAGGCGTCTGGATGCCGCTCGGCGATCTCGACTTCGGCGTCGACTACGAGAACCACACCAGCTATCCCGCACCGGGCCAGATCATCCTCTATCCCGGCGGCATCAGCGAGACCGAGATTCTGCTCGCCTATGGCGGCGTGCACTTCGCCAGCAAGATGGGCCAACTCGCCGGCAATCACTTCATCACCGTGACGTCGGGCCTGGAGAATTTGGCAACGCTGGGCAAGAGCGTGCTGTGGAAAGGCGCGTTGCCGATCCGCTTCGAGGAAGTCTGAGTGACTGATAGCAGCTACCCGCGCGATCTCCGCGGTTACGGCCGCAACCCGCCGCATCCGGAGTGGCCCGGCAATGCGCGGGTCGCGGTGCAGTTCGTCGTCAATTTCGAGGAAGGCGGCGAGAACAACATTTTGCACGGTGATCGTGCGTCGGAAGCCTTTCTGTCCGACGTGCTGGGTGCGCAGCCCTGGCCGGGCCAGCGCCACGCCAATATCGAATCCATGTTCGAATATGGCTCGCGCGCCGGCTTCTGGCGGCTGTGGCGGATGTTCAACGAGCGGAAGTGGCCGACCACCGTGTTCGGTGTCGCCACCGCGCTGAAGCGCAATCCGGAAATCGTGGCTGCGATGAAGGAGTCGGGCTGGGACATCGCGAGCCACAGCCTGAAATGGATCGAGCACAAGGACATGACCGAGGCGCAGGAGCGCGGCGAGATTGCCGAGTCGATCCGCGTCCACACCGAGGCGACCGGCGCGCGGCCGCTCGGCTGGTACACCGGGCGCTCCTCGATCAACACCATCAGGCTGCTGATGGAGGAGGGCGGCTTCCTCTATCTCTGCGATTCCTACGCCGACGATCTGCCTTATTGGGTCAAGGGCGCGAACGGCAAGCAGCTCGTCATTCCCTATACGTTAGACGCCAACGATATGCGGTTCATCAATCCGCAGGGCTTTGCCGAGGGCGAGCAGTTCTACACCTATCTGAAAGACGCCTTCGACGTGCTCTATGCCGAAGGCGAGACCGCGCCGAAGATGATGTCGGTGGGGCTGCACTGTCGCCTCGCCGGTCGACCCGGCCGCGCCGCGGGCCTGATCCGTTTCCTCGATTATATCGGCGAGCACGAGCGCGTCTGGGTGCCGACACGCCTCCAGATTGCGCAGCATTGGCACGACAAGCACGCGCATCTCGCCGCTGACGCGTTCGAGATCAGGTAAAGATGTGATGGTGCAAATCCCGCTCGCTGATCTCAACGCCGCCAGCAAGGCCGACTTCGTCGCCGCGCTCGCCAATGTCGTCGAATATTCGCCGTGGATCGCCGAGCAGATCGCAGCACAGCGGCCGTTCGCCGGCATCAATCAGCTGCATGCCGCGCTGGTGGCGGCGATCCAGGCGGCCGAACCCGATGCGCAGCTCGCGCTGATCCGCGCGCATCCCGATCTCGCCAACAAGACCCAGCGCGCGGCGGGCCTGACCGCGGAATCGGCCGAGGAGCAGAACAGCGCCGGTCTCGACCGGCTGTCGGAGGCCGAGTATGCCGCCTTCGAGCGTGTCAACAACGCCTATCGCGAAAAATTCGGCTTCCCCTATATCGTTTGCGTGCGGCGTCACACCAGGGATTCAGTGCTGCGCGACTTCGAGACGCGACTGCGCAATATCGCGAAAACCGAGACCCGCCGTGCGATCGAGGAGATCGGCCGCATCTCGGCGTTGCGGCTCGATCAACTCGTCGTCGCCGACGACAAGCTGAAAGTGCACGGCCGGCTCTCGACCCATGTGCTGGACAATCATGCCGGCAAGCCCGCGGCAGGAATCGCGGTGGAACTGATCGAGCTCGCCGCGCTCGGTGAGAGCCGCGTGATCGCACGTAATGTCACCAATGCCGACGGCCGCACCGACCAGCCGCTGATCGGCGGCCGACCGCTGCCGACCGGCCGCTACGAACTCCGCTTCAGCGTCGCCAAATATTACGCCGAGCGTAACGTACAGCTCTCCGATCCGCCCTTCCTTGACGAGATTCCCGTGCGCTTTGCGATCAGCGAGCCGGAGAGCCACTACCACGTGCCGCTGCTGGTCACGCCCTGGAGCTATTCGACCTATCGCGGCAGCTAGTCGCCGAACCTGTCGTGCAGGGCCGGAAACAGTCGGTCCGGCTTGAACGGCGGCGCGTTGAAGCGGATGCCGGTGGCATCCGCGATCGCGTTGCCAAGCGCGGCGGCGACCGGATTGTACGGGCTCTCGCTCATCGACTTCGCCCCCAACGGCCCGATCGTGTCGGACGTCTCGGCAAAAAACACCTCCGTGCGCGGCACGTCCGCGAAGGACGGCAGATGGTAATCACGGAATTTGGGATTGGTGACGCGGCCCTCGGCGTCGATCACCATCTCCTCGTAGAGCGTCGCGCCAATGGCCTGCGCAACGCCGCCCTCGACCTGGCCGCGGCACTGCATGGGATTGGCGACGATTCCGGCATCGGCCGCCTGCACGCTCCTGAGAATCCTGACCTCGCCGGTGCCCTTGTTCACGGCGACGCGGAAGCCCTGCACATTGAAGCCGACCGACCGCGGCGTGCCCACGGAATTGCCGTGCGCCGCGAGCGGACGCCCCGCCTCGCGCGCGAGCTTCGCGACGTCGACAAAGGACATGCGCCGCACGCCGCTGACGACGAATTCGCCGTCGAGCGTGCAAGTCGCGACATCGCAAAGCCAGGCGCCGGCGGCCGCCGCCTTCAACGCCGCCGCAAGCTGCAACGCCGCTGCCTGCGTGGCCTTGCCGGCCACGAACGTGCCGGTGCTGCCATAGGCGCCGGTGTCGTGGCCGCCAAGGGCGGTGTCGGACTGGCGCAGGCGGATCCTGTCGACCGTGGTCGCCAGCACCGTCGCGGCGATCTGCCGGTGCACGGTGCTGGTGCCGTTGCCGAACTCGGCGGTGCCGACCGTGAGATCGAAGCTGCCGTCGTCGTTGAGCGCGATCATGGCGTCCGCGATGTGGCCGGCGGGCGGCACCGTGTCGATCATGGTCAGCGCGATGCCGTCGCCGGTCAGCCAATCCGGCGACAGCTCGGGCTGAGGCTGATCGACCTGCATGGCGCGCTCGACGAGATCGATGCACTGGTCGAGCCCGTAGGAGCCGTAGAGCACGTCGTGATATTCGGACTCAGGCGGCGACAGCATGGGATCGCCGGGCCTGACGATGTTGCGGCGGCGCATGTCGTACGGGCTGATGCCGAGCTGCGTGGCCAGCTCGTCGATCGCGGCTTCCACCGCGATCAGGGCCTGCGGCAGGCCGTAGCCGCGAAACGCGCCTGCGGGCACCGTATTGGTATACACCACGAAGCCGTCGACCCGCTTGTTCGGACAATTGTAGACGGCGATGGACTCCGACACCGCGTGGAACATCACGGATGGGCCGTGATTGCCGTAAGCGCCGGTGTTGGAAAGCAAATCGAGCTGGAGCGCGGTGAGCTTGCCGTCGGCGTCGGCGCCGGCCTTGATATGGACCCGCATCGGATGCCGCGTCGAAGTCGCGATGAACTGTTCCTCGCGGGTGAGCTCGAGCTTGACCGGACGCCCCGTCTTCAGCGCGGCCAGTGCCAGAATATCCTCGACGAACATCTCCTGCTTGCCGCCAAAACCGCCGCCGACGCGCTCGCAGAACACACGGACCTTGTCCATCGGCAGCTGGAAGATGTCCGAGAGCGCGCGCCGGGTGAGGAATGGGACCTGCGTGGAGGTGCGGACGTTGAGCACGCCAGCTTCATCAAGCCAGGCAAGGCCGCCATGGGTCTCCAGCGCGGCGTGCTGCACGCGGTGACTGTGGAAGGTGGCCTCGTAAGTGACGGCGGATGCGGCGAGCGCGGAGGCGACATCGCCGAACTCGCCATGAATCTCCGAGACGAGATTGCGCTGTGCGTCGGCAACGCGGTTCGCACCGGTTCGATCGGGATGAACGAGCGGCGCGCCAGGCATCATCGCCTGTTCGGGGTCGATCAACGCAGGCAAGACCTCGTATTCGACCTTCAGCCGGCGGCAGGCCTCCTCGGCAGCAGCCTCACTCTCGGCGACGACGGCGGCGACCTTCTGGCCGATGAAACGGACGATTTCGTCGAGGATGCGGGTATCCTCGGGGTCCATCCAGTCCTTTTCGTGCCGCGCCGTCGAGATCAGCACCGATGGCGCGTCCTCATGCGTCAGGATCGCGCGCACGCCTGCTACGGCCATCGCCGCCGATTTGTCGATCGCGACGATCCGTGCATGCGCATGCGGGGAGCGCAGCAGCTTGATAAGCAGAAGATTGTCGATCTCCGTGTCGAAGGTGTAGCGCGCCTTGCCGCGGACGATTTCGGGGCCCGCCGGCGCCGGCAGGCTGCGGCCGAAAGCGCCTCCGGCCTCGACGCTGTCCTCGACATTGGTCTTGCCGTTGATCGCATCCTCGATCGATCGGTAACCGGTGCAGCGGCAGATGTTGCCCTTCAGCGCGGCACCGAGATCGGTGCGCTGGGCCTGGTTCAGCGAGGCGCAGGTCAGGATCATGCCGGCGGTGCAGAAACCGCATTGAAATCCCTGCGCGTCGAGAAAGGCCTGCTGCATCGGATGCGCGCCATCGCTGCCGCCGAGACCTTCGATCGTCGTGATGGCGCGTCCCTCCGCACGAAACGCGGGGATCAGGCAACTATGCACGGGCTCGCCGTCGAGCAGCACGGTGCAGGCGCCGCAATCGCCGGCGTCGCAACCCTTTTTCACTCCGAACTGGCCGAGCTCCCGCAGGAAAGTGCGCAGGCATTGGCCGGCGCGCGGCGCTTGCGGGAAGCTGGTGCCATTGACCTCGAAGCTCATGGCGGCGTCGCACCCAGGAGCTCGATGCGGATCTCCTCGGCGAGCCGCAGCGTCATGTGCTTGCGCCAGAAAGGCTTGCCATGAATGTCGGCGTGATAGAGATCGTCGGAGATCTCCTCGGAGATAGCGGCGCGAAGCGCGCTCGCGTCAGGCGGCTTGGGAAACGACAGCTGAATCGGGTGCACGGTCGATGCGGTCACGGTCAGCTTCAGCGCGCCAGCGCCATCGAGGCTCCCGATCAGAAGGGCTGCGGAGCGTCCGACGGCTGCAAGCGAGATCTGGCGGAACGCGGTTCGACGCTTCAATGCGGCGATCGGAATGTCGATCTGCCGCAGCAGGTCGCCCGGTGACAGGCGGTTGCGCTGATTACCCGTGACGAATTCGGCGACGGGAATCTTTTGCTCGCCGCCGCCGGCCTTCCAGATGGTGCAGACGCCGTCGAGCGCAGCGGTGAGCGAGATCATCGGACCCGCCGGCAGCGACATGCAGAGATTGCCGCCGACCGTCGCCGTCTTCCAGATCTTGAAGGAGGCGAGGAACGCACGGCAGCATTGGCTGATGAGTGGTGCTGCAAGCCAGTCGGTCGGGCAGGTGAGTGCATCGAGTTGCGAGATGGTGCAGGTGGCGGCGATGCCGAGGCGATCAGGCGTGACCGTCAGCGCCGGCCATTTCAGATCGGTGAGATCGATCAGCCGCGTGAGGTGAACCTGCGGCTCCGAGAACAGCCACGTGCCGCCCGCGAGCCAAGCATCACCTGGCGTCCAAACGGGCAGGTCGGAGCGCGTTTGCGGATGAGCGACCGCTGTGATGGTATTCAAGTCCATGCTGCGAAAATGCTTGGGCCGGGTGATTTGTCTCGAGGGAAAGTCTTGCAAGACCAGCGCCAAGTAGCAACAACAAGTCGCAGCAACGATATCGAAGGGATGGCCTCTGCTTTGCAGGCCAGTCTTCAACGCGGGCGAGGAGAAACAGGATCATGAGCGCCGCAAAGCCGATCTGGATCAGGGATCCTCTGGCCATCCTCGCCGATGGCGCGGAGCGCGGGATCGTGGTGAGGAATGGCCGGATCATCGAGCTTGTGCCGGCCGGCGGAACGCCGGCGGCCGCAGACGTCACGGTGTTCGATGCGAGCGAGCATGTCGTGCTGCCAGGCCTCATCAACACGCATCATCACTTTTATCAGACGCTGACACGAGCGTTGCCGGCCGCGATGGACCGCGAGCTGTTTCCCTGGCTGCAGGCGCTTTATCCAGTCTGGGCGAGGATGACCCCTGAGTCGCTCGAGCTCGGCGTCACCGTGGCTATGTCTGAGTTGCTCCTCTCGGGTTGCACGACGACGACGGATCATCACTACGTTTTTCCGGCCGGGCTCGAAGAGTCCGTCGATATCGAGGTCGGCGTCGCAAAGCGGCTCGGGATGCGCGTGCTGCTGACGCGTGGTTCGATGAACCTGTCGCAGCGTGACGGCGGTCTGCCGCCTGACAGCGTCGTGCAGGACGAGGACACGATCCTGGCCGACAGCGCGCGGGTGGTGGCAAAGCATCACCAGCGTGGCGCAGATGCAATGGTGCAGATTGCGCTCGCGCCCTGCTCGCCGTTCTCGGTGACGACGTCGCTGATGCGCGCCACCGCCGATCTCGCCGACAAGCTCGACGTGCGCCTGCACACCCATCTCGCCGAGACCGAGGACGAGAACAAATTCTGCGAGCAGATGTATGGCTGCCGTCCACTCGACTATCTCGAGCAATGCGACTGGCTCAGTGCGCGGACATGGCTCGCCCACGGCATCTTTTTCAACGCCGACGAGATGAAGCGGCTCGGCAAGGCAAGAACCACCATCAGCCACTGTGCCTGTAGCAACCAGCTGCTGGCCTCGGGCTGCTGCCCGGTGTGCGAGATGGAGGAGGCCGGTGTCGGTATCGGGATCGGTGTCGATGGTTCAGCTTCGAACGACGGATCGAACCTGATGCAGGAGGTACGCGCGGCGTTCCTGCTGCAGCGGGCGCGCTACGGCGTGAGCAGGGTCAGCCACAAGGATGCGCTGCGCTGGGCCACCCAAGGCTCGGCGGCCTGCGTCGGCCGTCCGGAACTCGGCGAGATCGCGGTCGGCAAGGCGGCCGACCTCGCGCTGTTCAAGCTGGACGAGCTGCGCTTCTCCGGCCATGGCGACCCCCTGGCTGCCCTGGTGCTTTGCGGGGCGCATCGGGCCGACAGGGTGATGGTGGCTGGGAACTGGGCCGTGGTCGACGGTGCGATCCCGGGACTGGACCTTCCGGACCTCGTCCGCCGGCACAGCGCCGCGGCGCGGGCGATGCAGACGGGTGGGCTTGGAAAATAGAAGGAGGGGGCGACCACAAGTGCCGGGTGCTTCTGGCCACCCCCTCCGAACCTCCTCCGGGAGGAGCAGGTGATTAAGGTAATGCAAGAAGCGTGCTACTTGCCCGGCAGCTTGTCGTCGATGCCCTTGACGTAGAAATTCATGCCGAGGATCTGGCCGTCGGCGAGATTGGCGCCGCCCTTGCACTCGATCTCCTTGCCGTCCTGCCCAATGACCGGGCATTTGAACGGGTGCAGCTTGCCGGCGGTGATTGCCGACTGGGCATCCTCGGCGATCTTTTTCACGTCATCAGGCATGTTGGTATAGGGCGCCATCGCGAACATGTGGCTGTCGAGACCGCCCCAGGTGTCTTCCGACTTCCAGGTGCCGTCGAGCTCGGCCTTGACGCGGGCGATGTAGTAGGGGCCCCAGGTGTCGAGGATCGAGGTCAGCTGGGTCTTGGGCCCGAACTTGATCATCTCGGAGTCCTGGCCGAATGCGAGCTTGCCGCGCTCGCTGGCGATCTGCATCGCGGCGGGCGAATCGGTGTGCTGCATGATCACGTCGGCGCCCTGGTCGATCAGCGCCTTGGCGGCGTCGGCCTCCTTGCCCGGGTCGAACCAGGTGTTGGCCCAGATGATCTTGACCTTGATGTTCGGGTTGATGCTCTGCGCCGCGATCATGGTCGCGTTGATGCCGGAGACCACCTCTGGAATCGGGAACGAGCCGATGTAGCCGAGCACGCCCGATTTCGACATCTTGGCCGCAATCAGGCCTTGAATGTAGCGGCCCTGGTACCATTTCGACGAATAGGTCGACATGTTCTTGTCGCGCTTGTAGCCGGTGGCGTGCTCGAAATGCACGTTCGGATATTTCTTGGCGACCTTCAGGGTCGGGTCCATGTAGCCGAACGACGTCGTGAAGATCAGCTTGTTGCCGGCGCGGACGAGCTGCTCGATGGCGCGCTCGGCGTCGGGGCCTTCGGGGACGTTCTCGAGATAGGTGGTCTCGATCTTGTCGCCGAACTCCTTCACCAGCGCCTGGCGGGCAAGCTCGTGCTGGTAGGTCCAGCCGAGGTCGCCGATCGGGCCGAGGTAAATGAAGCCGACTTTCAGCTTGTCGGCAGCGGAGGCTGCGCTGACGCTTCCGGCAAGCAGAAGGCCGGCGGCCAGCGCAAGAAGTGATTTCCTCATCATCAATCTCCAAACATCAGGGGAAAGCCAAGATCCGCGACGTGCGCGCCCCATCGCGCACGTCGCGAAAATGAAAAGGCTAGCGGTCAGGCACGAACACGGTGCCGAGCGCGGCCGGCGCGGTCGAGCCGCCGGTGCGGGCGCGGGAGAGCAGCACCAGCACGATGACGGTTGCAAGATAGGGCAGCGCCGACATGAATTGCGAGGGAATGCCGACGCCCCAGCCTTGCGCATGCAGCTGCAGGATCGTCACCGCGCTGAACAGGTAAGCGCCGACCACGAGCCGGCCGGGCCGCCAGGATGCGAACACGACCAGCGCCAGCGCGATCCAGCCGCGACCCGCGGTCATGCCGGGAATGAAGAACGGCGTGTAGGCGAGCGGCAGATAAGCCCCCGCAAGTCCGGCGCAGGCGCCGCCGAACATCACGGCAAAGGTGCGAATGCGCAGCACGGGATAGCCGAGCGCATGTGCGGAAACGTGATTGTCGCCGCAGGCGCGCAGGATCAATCCCGCGCGCGTGCGGTACAGGAACCACCACACGCCGATGATGAGTGCGATGGAGAAATAGACGAAGGCGTCTTCACCGAACAGCACGCGGCCGATCAGAGGAACGTCGGTGAGGCCAGGAATGTACAAATGTGCGGCCGGCGTAAGCCGCTCGCCGACGAAGCCGGCACCGATCAGGCCGGACAGGCCGACGCCGAGTATGGTCAGCGCGAGTCCTGTTGCGACCTGATTGACGGCGAGCCCGAGCGCCATGAGCGCGAAGATCAGCGACATCAGCATTCCCGCGATGATGCCGAACAGCGCGCCGACGAAGATTGATCCGGTGAGCCACGCGCCGCCAAAGCCGCAGGCGGCGCCGACGATCATCATGCCCTCGACGCCGAGATTGAGCACGCCCGAGCGCTCGGTCACGAGTTCGCCGGTCGCCGCGATCAGGAGCGGCGTCGAGGCGGCGAGCACCGACAGGATGATGGCTTCAACCAGCTCCACGGGTCACCTGTCGGTTCGCGAAGACCAGCTTGAAGCGATAGAGGATGAGGGAATCGCATGCGAGCACGTAGAACAGCAGGATGCCCTGGAAGACCTTGGTGACGTCCAACGGGATCTTCATCGCGATCTGCGCCTGCTCACCACCGATAAAGGTCAATGCGAGAAAGAGGCCTGCAATTAATATTCCAATCGGGTTCAACCGGCCGAGGAACGCGACGATGATCGCGGTGAAACCGTAGCCGGGCGAGATGCCGGGCTGGAGGTGCCCGACGGGTCCGGCGACCTCGATGATGCCGGCAAGACCGGCAAGTGCGCCCGATACCGCGAAGGTCAGGATGATCAGCTGGTTGGCGTTGAAGCCGCCGAACCGCGCAGCGCGCGGTGCAGCGCCCACCACGCGGATTTCGAACCCCTTGATGGTCCGCCCGAGCAGGATCGCGGCGGCCGCGACGACCACCAGTGCAATGATCGAGCCGAGATGCAGCCGGCCGCCTTCGATCAGCAGCGGCACCGTCGCCACCGGATCGAACTCAGCCGTGGTCGGGAAGTTGAAGCCGTTCGGGTCGCGCCAGGGACCGCGGATGAGATAGTCCAGCAGGAGGTCGGCGACATAGACCAGCATCAGGCTGGTCAGGATCTCGCTGGCCCCGAACCTCACCTTGCAGATCGCCGGGATCAACGCATAAAGCGCACCCGCGGCGGCAGCGAGCACGAACATCGCCGGCAGCACCCAGGCGCCGGCGTCGGTACCTTGCGTCTTCACCGCGATCCAGCTTCCGGCGACGGCGCCGATCAGGAACTGACCCTCGGCACCGATGTTCCAGGCGTTGGCGAGATAGCAGAGCGACAGCCCGATCGCGATCATCACTAATGGTGTCGCCTTCACGGCGATCTCCTGGAGCGAATAACTGTCGGTCAGGGGCGCGATGAAATAGGCCTGCAGGGCGAGCAGCGGATTCTTGCCCAGGATTGCGAACAGGATGGTCATGGTCACGATGGTCAAGCCGATCGCGATCAGCGGCGAGACCAGCGCGATCGTGTTGGAGCGCTCGGTGCGCCTCTCAAGCACCAACTGCATGCGCAGCCTCCTTCGGCTCCAGGCTGCTGCCGCCCATGAGCAGGCCGAGTTTTTCGCGCGTCGCGTCGCGCGTTGCGAGCGGCTCCGACAGCCGGCCATGGAACATCACGGCGATGCGGTCGGCGATCTCGGCGAGTTCGTCAAGATCCTGGCTGGTCACGAGCACGGCGGCGCCAGAAGTTGCAAGGTCAAGCAGGGCCTGGCGGATGACGGACGCGGCACCGGCGTCGACGCCCCAGGTCGGCTGGCTCACCACCAGCACCGCAGGGTTGCGCAGGATCTCGCGGCCGACGATGAACTTTTGCAGGTTGCCGCCCGAGAGGGACGCGGCTTCCGGATCCCGCTTGGCCTTGCGTACGTCGAATGTCTCCGTGGCCTTGTCCACGGTCTTCAACGTGGCCGCGGTGTCGATGAAGCCGTGATTGACCATGCCGCTGGCGGCGTGTCCGGTGAGCAGTGCGTTCTCCGACAGCTTCATGCGCGGGGCGGTGCCGTGGCCGAGCCGCTCTTCGGGCACAAAGGCGGCGCCGAGCCTGCGCCGCTTGGTGATCGAGAGGTGACCGGCGGCAATGCCTTCGATCACCACAGTTCCGGGATCCTTCGACAACCGTTCGCCGGACAGCGCCGCGAACAGTTCGTCCTGGCCATTGCCAGCGACGCCGGCGATGCCGAGGATCTCGCCGCCCTTCAGCTCGAACGAGATGTGCTCGAGCCGCATACCATGTGCCTCGGCTGGCGCGAGCGAGAGATCGTTGACGACCAGTCGCGGTATCGTCGTCTTCCGGCTGGCGGCAGCCTTCACCTCCCTAATCTCGCCGCCGACCATCATGCGTGCGAGGGAGGCTGCGGTTTCGAGCCGGGGATTGCAGGTCTGAATCTTTTTGCCGCCGCGCAGGATCGTCGCGGTATCGCAGAGCCGCTTCACCTCCTCGAGTTTGTGGCTGATGTAGAGGATGGCGCGGCCTTCCGCCTTGAGCCGCTCCAGCACGACGAAGAGCTGGTCGGCTTCCTGCGGCGTCAACACGGCGGTCGGCTCGTCGAGGATCAGGAATTTCGGGTCCTGCATCAGCGCCCGGACGATCTCGATGCGCTGGCGCTCGCCGACCGACAGTTGCCAGACCTCCCGCTTGGGATCGAGCGGCAGTCCATAGGTCTTCGACACCTGCTCCAGCCGCGCCGACATGTCCCTGAAGGATTCCCTGCCGTCGAGGCCAAGCGCGACGTTCTCGGCGACGGTGAGATTGTCGAACAGCGAGAAATGCTGGAACACCATGCCGATGCCAAGGCTGCGCGCTTGCGACGGGCCGGACAGTACGATCGGCGCGCCCTGCCAGCGGATCTCGCCGGCGCTCGGCTGGATCAGCCCATAAATCGCCTTCACCAGCGTCGACTTGCCGGCGCCGTTCTCGCCGAGCAGCGCATGGATCTCCTTCGGCCAGACGTCGATGTCGATCGAATCGTTGGCGAGAAAATCCCCGTAGCGCTTGGTGAGCCCGAGCGTCTGGAGCAGCGGAGACTCGCCGGAATGCGGGCCGTTAGGCGGTGGATCTAACATTCGCCGATGCGCTTGCATGAGATGAAGTGGCTCAATAGTGGGCTAGTTTGAAGCGGCACGTAAGGTGTGAAAATGCGTCATCCCTTGCTTAACGCTTCGGCAGGGGGCCTCTGTCGGGAGTCGCAGTCCTGCCCGAGCGATGATTGCCTCTATCGGGCGTCCCGAAGTCGTTGCGTTGGCGGCCTCAAGGTGACGCCTGTTGCAAATTTGTGACGGTTCAAACCAAATCGGAACCCGCTGTGCAGGCCCGACGTGGGGTTGAGCAAAATCGCGCCAGCGTGCGTATGCAATGTGGGGTCGTCGCGGCAGCCATTGCCGGCATTGGCATCCGCGTTGCGCGCTCGAGATAAAACGCAAACGGAATCAACCGGGAATGTCTGGCATTGCGGTGCCGATTCTGCGCGACGCTGACATCCAGAAACCCCGAGATTTCCGCGGTGAATCGCCGCTTGCTGCCGAAACATACGGCATGCCTTGGGAAAAGTTGAGGCTTCTCACTCCGGGAGTTCGGCGCAAGTGTCGCACCCAAGGGGCGTTCATTTTTAAGTGTCCAAACTCGGGGGTATTCAGGATGTCGTTTCGTTTCAAGGCAATTGCAGCAACGGCGCTGTCACTTGCTACGCTGGCCATCGGCGGCTGGGCTCAGGCGGCGGATCTGCCGGTCAAGGCGGCCAAAAAGGCGCCTGACCTTCCGTTCTTCCTGGTGATCGACAACCGCGTGTCGTTCTCCTGGATGCCGAAGGGCACCGACCCCGGCATGTGGAGCGTCAGTCCGGATGGCAGCATCAACGGCACCACCGCCAAGCAGGTCTACTCCTTCACCCACTTCGACCTCTGGGCCTACGGCACCAATTTCTTCACGATCTCGATGTTCAAGTCGGGCCATAACGACCCGGCTTCGCCCTGCACGGCGCCGGGCGTGAACATCAACGGCACCGCCAGCGATTGCGCCGGCGCAACCGAGATCTACGGCCTGTTCCGCTCGACCTTGGGCTGGAACGAATTGTTCAACACCAAGACCTTTACCATGGGTCCGCTGCACAACATTTCGTTCGAAGTCGGTATGGACGCCAACAGCGAGAACACCTTCCTCGCGCCCGCCAAGCGCGACGTAGTCGCCGGTCTCCAGTTCGCTTTCGACCTTCCGTACAAGGGCTATATCGACGTCGCTCCGTTGATGTACTGGGAGTTCTCGAATCACAACGCCTTCACGCAGTGCGGCTTGTTCGGCGCGGGTACGCCCGGCATGACCTGTAACTCCGACGGCAATGTCAGCTACAACCCGACCTGGGCCGTCGAAATCAACTACTACATGGATCTCGGCTTCCTGCCGCCGAACATGCAGTTCTGGTCGATCAGCGGCCGTGCCGGCTGGTATGGCCCGAAGGGCGACTCGAACGGTCTTCCCGCACTCTCGGGCATTGGCCGGTTGTCGACCGCTTCGAAGACCGAACTGAACAGCGAACCGATCCGCCTGACCTTCGACGCGTCGAAGGCGGCCTGGGGTGACAAGTACTCGCACTTCGTCGACCTCTGGGTCGCCTATCGCTACTGGCAGAACAAGTTCGGCCTCGACCACAACGCCATGCCCGGCGTCTGCACGGTCGCCGCGACCGGCCAGAGCACCCACAGCTGCACCGAGTCCACCGTCTATGGTGGTGTTACTGTGAAATTCTGATCTGCCTCTGACGAAATGCCGATGGCGCCGCAGAAATGCGGCGCCATTTGTCGTTTTGTCTTCGCCAAAATACTGCTGGTTCGCCTAAAAAAATCGCAGGTTGCGTAATTTCGATAGGCCAATTGGCGGAACATTTGTTTTTTCCACCTCATATCGCAAGGCAGGGCGGCTGTGCGAACGACTCAATATGGCTGCGCTGCGCCGCCCGGGATACGGCGCGGCGAGAAGCAGTCATGCCGGGAAGAGGCCTCATGTCGCAAATCGAAGATAGATTGCAATTGATCGGCCTGAACGCCGCCGAGCGCGCTTTGCTCTGCGAGCATGCGAGCCTCGTAGGGCAGGCGTTGCCGGTCGTTCTCGATCGCTTCTACAAGGACATACTCAGTGTGCCGAGGTTGCAGCGGCAGTTCCGCGACGATGCGCACATCCATCGCGCGAAGACAGCTCAGCTCAAGCACTGGTTGATGATCCTGGACGGCGAGTTCGATGACGCCTACATGGCGTCGGCCGTGAGGATCGGCCAGGCGCATCACAGAATCGGACTTGAGCCACGCGACTACATCGCGGCCTACGCCAAGCTCTTGAACGCCCTGCAGAGCGAGGTCGAGGACAGATTGTCGGGTTGGCGCCGGCGCAGTAAGCGGCGGGCCCTTCAGGATGCCCTGACACGTGCGGCACTCCTCGACATGGATCTCGCTCTCAGCGTCTACATCTCACGGTCGATGGACGATCAGAGCCGAACGGCCCTTCGCGACATGTGTGAGATTCTCGAGGCTGATCTCGATAGTGCGGTCTCCGAGGTTCTGACCATCAGCAATGAGGCCGCTGAACGCAGCGAGAGCGCGGCCCAGGATGCCAAGGCGATTGCCGCGGAGGCTTTCACGGTCGCCGCATCGTCCGAACAGGCCACGGGCAATGTGTCCTCGGTCTCAGCCGCGACAGAGCAGCTCTCGGCTGCAGGCCGCGAGATCGCGGAGCGCGCGGTGCAGACCGCGCAGTTGGCCACGCGCGCAGCCGACGAGATCGAGCGGGCCGGGTCGACAGTTGCTGCGCTCAACGACGCAGCGAACCGTATTCAGGCCGTCACCAAGCTGATCTCCGAGGTTGCTGCCCAAACCAATCTTTTGGCTCTCAACGCCACGATCGAGGCGGCCCGCGCAGGTGAAGCCGGCAAGGGTTTCGCCGTCGTGGCTCACGAGGTGAAGGCGCTATCCCGGAAGACCAGCGAGGCAGCCGAGGATATCGCTCAACGGATCCAGGACATTTGCCATGCCTCGCAGCAGAGCATCGAGGTGATTGCCAGGGTCGGGACCGCGGTCTCCGATATCAAGGAGGTGACCGGCGCCGTCGCTGCGGCTGCCGAGGAGCAGGAAGCGACGCTGCAGGACGTTGCGCGCAGCTTGACGGAAGCGTCCCAGGGCGTGGCTGCGGTCTCACACAACGTTGCCCGGATCTCCGGCCGATCCACTGAAATCGAGACGCAGTCGAACACACTGTCGGGACTCGTGAACGGCACACATGGTCGCGTATCGGAGCTCCGTGCCAATCTGGTCGTTTCGCTTCGCTCCTCCTATGCGGGCGACCGCCGCTCACAGGAAAACCGGCGTCCGGTATCGTTGGCTGCCGTGGCACAATCGGACGGGGCGCGGATCGATGGCACAGTGCTTGACCTGTCCGAAGGCGGCCTGCGTTTTCGCGCGAAAGATGGCCGGAACGAGTTGCGCGAAGGGAGCTCGATTGTTGTTCGGACCAGCGAGCTCGGCGAAGTCAGAGGCAAGATCATTGCGATCGGGCAGCCCAATGTTCACGTCCAGTTCGACGCGCTCTCGAACGATCGCAAGGATGCGGTCGCGACATATCTCCGGAATGTCGATTCGACGGATGAAAAATTCGTTGCTGCCGCACGCCAGGCAGCCGGGCGGATCAGCGCCGCATTTGAAGCGGCGCTTGCGAAGGGAGATATTTCGGAGGCCGATCTATTCAATTTCGAATATCGGCCAATCGCGGGTTCCAGTCCACAGCAATTCGAGGCGCCCTTCTTGACGATGTGCGATCGCATTCTCCCCGACATTCAGGAGGGCATATTAGGCCTCGATCCACGGGTTGCATTTTGCGCTGCCGTCGATACCAACGCTTATCTTCCTACCCACAATCGCAAGTTCTCTCAGCCTCAGCGGCCGAACGATCCGGCTTGGAATGCCGCCAATTCGAGGAATAGACGTTTCTTCAAGGACAGCGCCGGGTTACGCGCGGCACGTACCACGCGCGAATTTCTCTTGCAGACCTACGATCGCGACATGGGCGGCGGTGCGATTGTCACGCTCAAGGAGGTTGACGCGCCCCTTCGTGTCAATGGCAGGCACTGGGGCGGACTGCGTCTGGCTTTCAAGGCCTGACGGGCCCCGGCTGTCCCGACTATTTCGTCCACACGCCGTCGTGCAGTGCTGCGGCCTCATCCTCCAGCATGGGCCCGACCACTGTTGTTGGTCGCTGACCGCCGGCAAAGACCACGCGGCAGGGTAGATCGAGCGTCGGGTTCTCCGCGTGATTACCGGTGATGCCGCGCAGGCGGTGCTCGCTGAGGCCATAGACGACGCGGCCGATACCGGCCCAGTAGATCGCGCCTGAACACATCGCGCATGGTTCGGCGGAGGAATAGAGCGTCGCTGTCGCGAGCACCTCGCGACTGAGCGTGCGGCAGGCTTCCATGGCAGCGAGGCGCTCGGCATGCGCGGTGCCGTCATGGTCGGGCATGTAGCCGTTCTCGGTCTCGATCAGCACGCGGCCGTTGGCTTCGACGACGATGCAGCCGAAGGGATGGTTGCCATGGGTGAGGGAGCGGCGGGCGACCGCGAAGGACAAGCGGAGGAAGTGCTCGTCGCGCTCCATCGCGCTGCTCATCATCGCAACTCCCCGATCAGTGCCCCGCCATGTGCCGGCCGACTTCGGTGAGATCGGCCTGGCTGGTCCGTGCTTCATACACGAATTCGCCATGGAACATCACCACCAGCCGGTCGGAGAGTTCAAGCAGTTCGTCGAGGTCCTCGCTGACCAGCAGCACGGCGGCGCCGCGGTTGCGCGCAGCCATGATCTCGGCATGGATCTGCGCCACGGCCGCGAAGTCGAGACCGAAGCAGGGATTGGCCGCGATCAGTACCTCCACATCGCCCGCAAGCTCGCGGGCGAGCACGGCCCGCTGGACATTGCCGCCTGACAGCGCCGAGATCGGCGTCTCCGGGGTGCGAGTCTTGATCTTGTACCGGGCGATCTTCTTCCGGGCGTCGTCGCGGAAGGCGCCACGGTTGAGCCACCAGCCGCCGCTGGCGAAGGGTGCACGGTCGAACTCGCGGAAGGCGATGTTGTCGGCGACGCTCATCCCCCCGACACAGGCGTTCTTTAGGGGCTCCTCCGGCAGGAGCGACATCTTGTGACGCCGCATCTCCTCGCGGCGGGCGTGATAGGGATCGCCGGCGACGCGGATGTCGCCGCCCTCGGCCTCGCGTTGGCCGGCCAGGACTTCGACGAGCTGGCGCTGACCATTGCCGGAGACGCCGGCGATGCCGACGATCTCGCCGGCGCGCACGGTGAGGGAGACGTCATGCACGGCGATGGCGCCGGCATCGTCGAGCGCGCGGAGCTTTTCCAGCTCCAGCCGCGCATTGCCGGCCTGGCCGGTGCGCGGCGGCTGCACGGTCAGCTCCTCGGCGCCGATCATCGTGCGGGCCATCGCATCCGGCGTCAGCTCTGCGACCTTGCCGGCGCCGGCAAGCTTGCCGCGGCGCAGGATCGTGACCTCATCGGCGAAGGCCATGACTTCGCGGAACTTGTGCGTGATCATCAAAATGGTCAGCTCGCCCTTGACGACCATGTCGCGGAGCATGCCGAGCACTTCGTCCGCTTCGGCCGGCGTCAGCACCGAGGTAGGCTCATCCAGGATCAGGAAGCGGCGCTTCAGATAAAGCTGCTTGAGGATCTCGCATTTCTGCCGCTCACCGGCGGAGATGTCGGACACCCTTGCGGAAAGCGGCACCTTGAAGGGCATCCGCGCCAGGAAGGCCTCGAGCTCCTTCATCTCCTCCGGCCAGTTCACCACGGCCGGCACGTCGTCGCGTGCGAGGACAAGGTTTTCAGCGACCGTCATGGCCGGCACCAGCGTAAAATGCTGGTAGACCATGCCGAGGCCGAGCGCGTGAGCGTCCTTCGGGTTTGCGATCGCCTGCTGGCGGCCGCCGACGAGGATGTCGCCTTCGGTCGCGTGGTAGTAGCCCATGATGCATTTGACGAGTGTCGACTTGCCGGCGCCGTTCTCGCCGAGCAGTGCATGGAACGAACCCGGCCGCACCTTGAGCTCGACATTGTCAAGCGCAAGGAAGTCGCCGAAGCGCATGGTCATGGCGATGGCGTCGACGCCGAAGGCGCCGACAAGCGGAGGCGGTTCGCCGATGATCACGAAATCGCTCCGATGAAGGCGTCCGAGGTCGAGACAGCCCCGAACACGCCGCCCTGCATCTTGATCATCTTCAGCGCGTGGTCATGGTTGCTCTTGTCGGTCGCGCCGCAGCAATCGTGCAGCAGCACGCATTCGAAGCCGCGATCGTTGGCCTCGCGCATGGTGGTGTGGACGCAGACATCGGTGGTGATGCCGGTCAGAACGATGTTCTCGATGCCGCGCACGCGCAGGATCAATTCCAGATCGGTGGCGCAGAACGAGCCCTTGCCTGGTTTGTCGATGATCGGCTCGCCCGGCAGCGGCGCGAGTTCCTCGATGATGTCCCAACCGGGCTCGCCGCGCACCAGGATTCGGCCGCAGGGGCCGGGGTCGCCGATGCCGGCGCCGATCTGCCGCGAACGCCAGCGCTTGTTGGCGGGCAGGTCGGAGAGATCGGGGCGGTGGCCTTCGCGGGTATGGATAATGTGGAAACCCTGCTTGCGCATCGCCGCGAGCAGCCTCTTGATCGGCTCGATCGGCGCCCGCGTCAGCGACAGGTCATAGCCCATCTTGTCGACATAGCCGCCGACGCCGCAGAAATCAGTCTGCATGTCGATGATGATGAGCGCGGTGTTTTGTGTGCGCAGATCGCCGTTGTAGGGCCAGGCGTAGGGCTCGGACTTGATGTAGCGCTCGGGCATGATTTGGCTCTCTAGCGGGTGATCGACAATTCGGCCGGGGCTCCGGTCAGCGTACGCTTCGGCGAGCAGGTGATGATCATGATCGCCAACGTGAGGATGTAGGGGGCAGCGTTGAAGAGGTGATAGCCGGAGGTGACGCCGACCGATTGCAGCGCCGGTCCGAGCGCTGCGGCGCCACCGAAGGCGAGCGAGGCCCACAGGCAGAGCAGAGGATCCCAGCGCGCGAAGATCACGAGCGCGACCGCTGTGATGCCCTGGCCTGAGGAGAGACCCTCGTTCCAGCTTCCGGGATAGAACAGCGACAGGAACGAGCCGCCGATGCCGGCGAGGAAGCCGCCGACCATGGTGGCGCGCAAGCGGATCAGCAGCACGGAGTGGCCCATTGCGCGCGCGGCGTCGGAGCTCTCGCCGGCGGTGCGGATCAGAAGACCCCAGCGCGTGGTGCGGAAGGCCCAATAGAGAATTGGCGCGAGCGCGACGCCGATCAGGAAGAGCACGTTGACGCGCAGAGCGGCACGGACTTGCGGGATGTCGCTCCACCAGCCGAAATCAATCGCGGGCAGGCGCGGCGCAGTGGGCTCGATCAGCGGCTTGCCGAGATAGAAGGCGAGGCCGGTGCCGAACAGCATCAAGGCGATGCCGACAGCAACATCGTTGACGCGTGGCAGCGAGCAGATGCCGGCATGCAGCGCTCCGAGCAGGGCGCCGGTGATGCCCGCGGCGAGCACGCCAAGCCAGGGTGATCCCGTCAGATAAGAGATGCCGTAGGCACTCATTGCGCCCATCACCAGCGTGCCTTCAAGGCCAAGATTGATACGGCCCGAACGCTCGGTGATGCATTCGCCCAAGCTTACGAACAGGAACGGCGTGGAGATGCGAATGGCGCCGCCGAGCACGGCAAGCGGGACGGTCCAGAGTCCGAGCGATCCATCTGCCATCAGGACTTGCCTTTCAGGAATCCGATGCGGCCGTAGAGCGCGTCGCTGGCCAGCACGAAGACGAAGATGATACCCTGGAGCACCAGCACGGATGCATCCGGCAATCCCAGGCGGCGCTGCAACAAGCCGCCGCTGGCGCTGATGCCGCCGAGCAGGATGGCGACAGGGATGATTGCAAGCGGATTTTGTCGCGCCAGAAAGGCGACCAGAATGCCTGTGAAGCCGTAACCAGCCGCGAGATTGGCGTTGGTGCGGCCTTGCACGGCGGCGACTTCGACCATGCCGGCAAGACCCGCCGCGCCGCCGGCGAGGAAGCAGATGGTCAGGATCAGCCTGCTGACGCCGAGGCCGACAATCTTGGCGGCACGGATGTTGCCGCCCGCGACGCGCGCGGCGAAGCCGAACACGGTGTGGTAGATCAGGATATAGGCGGCGACCGCGGCGATCAGGCCGAAGACGAAGCCCCAATGCACGTCGGTGCCGGGAATGGAGCCGATCATATTGGCGGCGCCGATCTCGCGGGTCGATGGCTTGTTGAGGCTGGCGGGATCCCGCATCATGCCTTCGACGAGGTGATTGAGGATCGCGAGCGCGATGTAAACGAGCAGCAGGCTCGAGATCGTCTCGTTGACGCCGCGATATTGTCGAAGCGCGCCTGCCAGCATGATCCACAAGCCGCCACCAACGACGCCGGCAACGACCATGGCGATCTGCACGGCGAGCGGCGGCAGGCCCTGAAGCAACAATGCTGCGCTGGTCGCCGACAGCGCACCGATGAGCAACGCGCCTTCGCCGCCGATGATGACCATGCCGAGTTGTGCGGGCAGCGCGGTGCAGAGTGCGGTGAGAATGAGGGGCGCGGCGCGCGTCAGTGTGTTCTGCCAGGAGAACCAGGTGCCGAAGGCGCCGTAGTACATGTAAAAATAGAGGTCGAGCGGGTTCTTGCCGAACAGCATGACGAAGATGCCGAAGACCACGAGGGCGCCGGCCAACGCCGCGCACGGGATCAGGATATATTCGATGGTGCCGCCGTGGCGTTGCAGAAAGCCGGGATCGGCGGCCGGGGCAACTGCCCCGACCGCCTCGGCGGAATCCGCTGTTTCCGACGTCACGAAGTCGCTCCGATCACGCCCTCGACCAGATAGTCCATCTTCTCGAGCTCGGGATCCTTCTGGCCACGGTCGGTGCCGGCCGCGATCACGGTCTTGCCCTTGTTGTCGACCAGGCCGCCCTTGAAGATGGCAAACCCGTCCGCGGACAGGAATTTGGCCTTGGCCTCATCGGCCGCCTTGCGCGCCTCGGCCGAGACGGCTTCGCCATAGGCCGAGACCTTGACGATCTCTTCCTTCAGGCCGCCGCGGTAGAAGTTCGGGATGCCTTCACCGGCGGTGATCATCTTCACGAACTTCGGATAGAGCGCTTCCCAGTTCCACTCCGCGCCGGTGAGATAGGCCTTGGGCGCCAGCGCCGACTGGTTGGTGTGATAGCCGCAGACGAAGGCGCCGCGCCGCGCGGCATTCTCGACCATGGTCTTGGGGCCATCGACGTGACAGGTCAGCACGTCCACGCCCTGATCGATCAGACTGTTGGTGGCTTCAGCCTCCTTGACCGGCATCGACCAGTCCCCGGTGAAGATTACTTGCGTGGTGGCCTTCGGATTGACCGACTTGGCGCCCAGCGCAAAGGCGTTGATGTTGCGCAGCACCTGCGGAATCGGCTTGGCGGCGACGAAGCCGAGCTTGCCGCTCTTCGACGTCAGGCCCGCAACGATGCCGGAGATGTACTGAGCCTCGTCGATATAGCCGAAATAGCTGCCGGCGTTCTTCGGATCCTTGTCGGTCCAGAGGCCACCGCAGTGCTCGAAGCGCAGCTTCGGGTACTTCGTGGCCATCTTGATCATGTGCGGATTGTAGTAACCGAACGAGGTCGGGAAGAGCAGCGTGGCGCCGTCGAGATTGATCATCGACTCCATCGTCTTCTCGACCGCGTCCGTCTCCGGCACCTTCTCTTCCTCGACCACCTTGAGGCCGGGGATCTTCTTCAGCGCCGCTGCGCCCTGCGCGTGTGCCTGGTTGTAACCGTAGTCGTCGCGTGAGCCGACATAGATGAAGCCGATGGTGGTTTCGGCCGCGAAGGCCGGGCGGGCGCCGACCGCCGCGCCGAGGGTGAGGGCCGCACTGCCCTGCAACAAATGCCGTCGTGAAATCCTGCCAAAATCCATTGGTTGCTCCCTTGGCGGATGAACCGCCTTGATCTCGCGGCTGCGCCGGTCTGGCGGAGCCCGGAACAGAGTGTCGCAAGCTTCGTGCCAGAGATCATGGGGGAGGCATTCTCAGTTAAGTAACTGAAAAATATGACATATGATCATTTCTGAATTTCTGGGTAGGAAACTATCGGCTCAAATTTTAAGCAGTATCTTTTGATTGTATGCAATGGAGTTAAGCAGCTTTAACCGTCTCTCAGGTGCGCCCACGCGGGCCGAATGGTCGGCCGGCCCCCGCATTCATGCTAACCACGCGCTGGCTTGAAGCGGCGCTGGCTGGCTGATTTTGCTGGCACCGAACTTGTATCGATGGTCGTTGCGACCGCTGCGCGGGTCTCTACGGTGGAAAGCTTGATCGACATGGGTGCTGGTACGGCCGTTCAACATGCGTCGCTCGGCGAAGAGATCGCGCGTCGCATCGATGAACTCGCGACGATTTCGGAGGAAGACGGCAAGCTCACCCGCGTCTTTCTCACGAAGGAGTTGCGCGCGGCTTCGGACGTCATTCTCGGTTGGATGCGTGAGGCCGGCATGAGCGCGCATTTCGATGCGATCGGCAATGTCTGCGGCCGCTACGAAGGTGAGCGGCCGGGCGCGCCCTGCCTGATGCTCGGCTCGCATTACGACACGGTGCGCGACGCCGGCAAGTGGGACGGGCCGCTGGGTGTGATTACGGCGATCGCTTGCGTTGCCGAGCTCAATCGCCACGGCAAGCGTCTGCCGTTTGCGATCGAGGTGGTCGGCTTTGCCGACGAGGAGGGCGTGCGCTTCGCTTCAACGCTGCTCGGCAGCCGCGCACTGGCTGGCACCTTCGACGAGAGCGTCCTGAACACGCGCGACCGCGACGGCGTGACGATGCGCGATGCGCTCGTCACATTCGGCCTCGACCCCGATCATATCGGCGCGGCGGCGCGGACGCGGCGGGAACTGCTGGCCTATCTCGAGCTCCATATCGAGCAGGGCCCGGTCCTCGAAGCCCAGAACCTGCCTGTCGGTGTCGTCACCGCGATCGCGGGCGCGACACGGCTGGCCGCGCGGTTGACCGGGATGGCCGGGCACGCCGGCACCGTGCCGATGGCGTTGCGCCGCGATGCACTCACGGGCGCGGCCGAATGCATTGGTGCGATCGAGCAGTTTTGCCGCACCGACAAGGGCGGCTTGGTCGGCACCGTCGGCTACATCCAGGCGAGGCCGGGGGCGACCAACGTCATTCCGGGCGAGGTGTCGTTCACCATCGACATGCGCGCGCCGACCGACATGCATCGCAAGCGCGCGGTGGCCGACGTCGTCAGACAGATCGAGGCGATCGCAAAGCGCCGGCATCTGGCGCTTCAACTCGATGTCACTCATGAAAACCGCACCGCGCCTTGCGCGCCCTGGTTGAAGGATCAGATTGCGCGAGCGATCGCAGCGGAAGGTTTCTCCGTCTTCGAGCTGCCAAGTGGGGCGGGGCACGACGGCATGGCGATGATCGACATCGCCGATGTCGGCATGATTTTCGTCCGCTGCCGCGGCGGCATCAGCCACCATCCGGACGAGCATGTCGAGCTCGCGGACGCCGACGCCGGCGCGCGGGTGCTGCTCCGGGTGATCGAGAATTTCAGGCCGCGGGAGGCGAGCGCCGGAGACAGCTGACGGCTCGTAACCGCACGTCATCGGTCTGAGACACGAATCAGTCACGATCGAAATGGTGGTCGTCGCCGGGACCGCGAAACATCGGGCGTATATGGACAGCGATATTTCCTTGCCATCACATCGTCGAAACCGATTCTACCACGGCACGGCCGCGACCTTCGTCGCCAACGCTCTTCAGGCGGTCAATTTTCTCGGCGACCGGTTCCTGAGACAATCGCATCCTTCGCTGTCGGCAATCGAGGACCTTTACCGGCACTCGATGGACAGCGCGTTTTCAGTGACCGAGGCTTTCCTCGTCACGGGCGCGCCGCACGCCTCTGCCTATTACCCGCGCGACTTCGCCTGGTTCTACCCCGATGTCCTCGACTCCGAGACCATCATGGATGCGCAGGATGCGGTACGCCGGGTGCGTCTGCTCGAAAGGAGCGTTCGTCTGTTGCTGGAGGCGGTTCGCGCCGACGTCGTCACCACGACCATCGTCCCGGCGGGGCGCGGCCGATATCTCGGCGTGAACTATTTCTCGCGTCCGTCGGATACCCTGCTCGGCATTCTCGCTGGCCTCCAGCAGATGCTCTCGGCCGAGAAGCGGGCATCGTCCTATTTGGCGATGTCGCAATGCGCGCATGCCGGTCGTTTGTTGCTGGCCGAATACAGCGGCGATCTGAAGCGCGCGATCCTCAAGCTCGCAAGCGAGCTCGAGCCGTTCGATGCCGACGGCGCCAGATATCTGCTCTGTGACGCCAGCGGACCACGCTCTGCGGCGACGGACACCCGCGCCGAGCGCCGGCGTTTCGTCACCAACGCTTGCGTCTATACGACCTTCACATGGAGCGTGCAGCTCGGAATCCTCGATGAGACCGAGCTGAAGCGGCTGCTCGGGCGCGACCTCGCAGCGTACAAGGCGGGCCTGCTGCGCTTGTTCGGCAAAGACGGCTATGTCAGGCATTCGCTGGATAGCCCGGCGGGCACGCCTGCGTCCCTGGTCTCGCTCGATTTCGTCGGCGTGCATCGCGGCTTCTGGGACATGAACGATGCGAGTGAGCGAGCGCTATTCGCGGCTACGACGGATCTGATCATCGCCGAGCCGCGCTTCCGCATCCCTAGCACGTTCCATTTCCTCGTCTCGACGGATAATCCGCGGAACAAGATGATCCACAAGATCGCGACGCCGGCCTATCAGGGGCGCTCGTCCTGGCCTACGTTCAATGTCGAGTTCGCGGATCGCATGCTGGACTTCGACGAAGTCTCCGGCTGCGAAACATATCGGGCCTGCGCGCAGGGAATCTTGAAGGACATTCGCACCGCGACCGAAGTCCACGGGGGCTATCAGGAATTGATCTCGGAGCAGGGCCTGAAATATCGCACCTGGGCCTACAAGGGCGCGGTGGCGCATTCCTGGTTTCCGCGCTTCCTGTCAGTCTGGAGGAGGGCGTACGGAACTCCGCTCCTCCAGTGGGACGACTGCTAGCCCGCCGTCAAGTCCACCGGCTCGCCGCTTCGAGAACCTCGGCTGTCCTAGCGTGGTCGAGGTCGCCTTCCCAGGCGGCGACGACGACCGTCGCCACGCAATTGCCGATGAAGTTGCCGACGGCGCGGGCCATGCCGATGAACCAGTCGACCGACAGGACCAGCACGAGGCCGATCGCAGGAATGCTCGGCACTGCGTTCAGCGCCTTGGCGCCGACCCGACCGACCTTCCTGGGGTCGCCGGCACCGGCGATGCCGTGGACGACGTACATGAAGGTACGTCCTCCGCCAATTTCGTTGGATGGCGAATGCCGACGCACATTGTTGCGGCGCCGCGTGCCTCAAGTCTCGGCTTGACCCACCAAATCGACTGGTGTCAGACTTATGACATGAGTGCAGCAAAGCGACAGATCGCCAGCCTCCGCGATGAATATGCCGAGATGACGCGGCAGCGCATCGTTGCGGCGTTCGTCGAGACGCTGGAGGATGAAGCGGCCGACGACATTTCCATGGCCGCAGTGGCCAAACGTGCGAAGGTGGCCGAGCGAACCATCTATCGCCACTTCAAGACCCGCGCGGAGCTGTTCGCGGCGGCCGGCGAATGGATCGAGGACAACGTCTTCAGTTACATTCCTTTCACCTCGCCCGACGAACTCCCGGATATTTTCCGTAAGCTGTGCAAGCGGTTCGATCGCCATCCGCATCTGGCGCGCGCCATCGCGATGACGCGGGCGGGGCGGCGGGTGCGCGCCGGCTTCAGGCGGCACCTGATCGACCAGCATCGCAAGGCGATGGCGCCGCTGGTGCGGCATCTCCCGGCGAAGGACGTCCGCCAGGCGGAGGCGCTCGCGTCCTACCTCAACAACGTGCTGGCCTGGAATGCCATGCGCGAGGAGTTTGGCATGTCGAGCGCCGAGATCGCCGACGCGATCGATTGGGCGCTCACGACTCTCTTGAAGGACGTCCGTCATCGGGATGCCGCCGCGGCGCGCAGCGGCAAGACCGATAGCAAGACCGGTAGATCGCCGCGAAAGCGGGCCACGGCCGTGAGCGAGCAGGCGTAGGGAGTGAGAGCCCATGAATGCGATACCCGATGATCTCCTGATCAACGCGCCCGACGAGGTTCGCATCCGCCAGGATCTGGTGCTGACGGCGCTGGGCCGTCGCCCCGCCGATCGTTCCTTGCGGGTCGGCCGATTGCTCGACGTGCACAGTCGCACCTGGAGCGAGGACCAGGAGATCGTCTTCAAGGGGAGGCGTATCGCCTGGGTGGGACCGACCGGAAGCTATCCCGGCGAGGTACGCGAGCGTGTGCATCGGCCGGATCTTGCGGCCGTGCCCGGCTTCGGCGAGGTGCATAAGCATATCGAGAGCTCGCATCTGACGCCGGAATGGGAAGCGGCGCTGGTGCTCCCGCACGGCAATACCTGGACCTGCGAGGCAAGCCACGAGTTCTCGAACGTCAATGGCGCCCGCAATCTCGAGTTCTGGTTCGAGGCGCGTCGCCGGGGCTCGCCGCTCAAAATCTTTCCGCAGCCGGGTTCGGCGGTGCCGCCGACAGCCTATGAATGGGGTGGCGGCTGGTATGGCCGCGATGAGCAGGCGCGCTTCATGGCCGAAAGCCTGATGGTCACCGGCCTCGACGAAGTCATGGACTGGCCGGCGGTGTGGAATCCCGAGAACCCGTCCTACAAGCGGCTCTGGGGCATGATCGAGGCGACGTTCGCGGCGCGCGGTGTCGTCGAGGGCCACGCGTCGGGCTTGCGGGATCTACCCTCCATCAACGCCTTTGCCGCAGCCGGGCTGGCATCCGACCATGAAGTGCAGACCCCGGAGGAGACCTGGGACAAGCTCACCCGCGGTTTGTTCGTCGAGCTGCGCGTCTATGCCATGGACGAGATCGTCAAATGGCTGCTCGCGAAGGGTTTGCTGGACTGGTCGCAGGTCGCCTTCACCACGGATGACCGCAGCGCCAGCCACACGCTCGAGCTCGGCGCCAGCGATCACAATGCACGGGTCGCGATCGAGGCCGGCCTTGCGCCGGAAGTCGCAATCCAGTGTCTGACGATCAATCCGGCGCGACACATGCGCCTCACGCCGTACGTCGGCAGCCTGGCGCCGGGGCGCTTTGGCGATGTCGTGCTGCTGTCGGACGTTGCCAAGCTCGAAATCGCCGAGGTGTGGGCCGATGGCGCGCAGGTCTCCGAAGGCAAGCGCTATCTCGGCCAGGTGCCCCGGATCGAGTGGCCGGAGTGGGCGACCAAGACGGTCAACATCAAGCGCACGATCAAGCCTGGGGATTTCGAGCTGCGGGCTGAGCCCGGCCGGGCCACGATGAAAGCGGCGGTGATCCGTCCCTTCCATTGGCATCCCGAGTTCTACACGCTCGAACTGCCGGTTCGTGACGGGGCCGTGCAGCGCGACGAGAGCGAGGCCGTCACCAAATTCGCCATCGTCGACCGCTTCTCCGGCGACGGGCGGGTCGCAAAGATGTTCTGGCGCGGCTGCGGACCTCGCACGCCGGAGACGGCGGTCGCCTGCTCGGTGGCGCACGACAAGCACAATATCTGGGTGGTCGGCTCGTCCGACGCGGCGATGGCGAAGGCGACAAACGCGCTGATCGAGCTTCAGGGCGGATGGGCGCTGGTGCGCGAGGGCGAACTCGTGGCCACCGTGCGCTTCGAGGTCGGGGGGCTGATGAGCTGTCGCTCGGCCCAGGCGCTCGATGCCGAGATGCAGGCGCTCTACGCGGAGGGACGCAAGGTCGACTGGATGTACGAGCCGACGTTCCGGCCGCGCTGGTATCCTGGATTCCCGGAGAGGCTCATGTTTGCAACGCTGACTTGCGCGCCCTGGAGCTGGGTGCTGGTGGCGCCGTGCGAGCAGGCGCCGCTCGGCTTCATCAACGTGCAGACGGGCGAAGCGCATCCGGTGGTCTGGTAGGGGGAGGATTGAGATGGATGAGATGACGAAGCCGCAAGCCGCTCCCGCGGAGCCGACGCCATCGGCAGCTACGGGGCTGCTCGATCGGACCTTTGGCCTCACCGAGCGCGGTACGAGCGTCGGCCGCGAGGTGATGGCGGGAGCGACCACGTTCGCGGCGATGGCTTACATCATCGCCGTCAACCCCTCGATCATGTCCAACGCCGGGATGGATCGTGCCGATCTGGTCAGCGCAACGGCGCTGGCCGCAATCTTCGGCTCGGTGATGATGGGGGTGTGGGCCAACCTGCCGCTCGCGGTTGCGCCCGCAATGGGCTCGAATGTCATCTTCACCTATGTCATCGTCAAGCAGATGGGCATGCCCTGGCAGGGTGCGCTCGCCATGGTCGCCTTCACCGGCGTGCTGTTCCTGATCCTCAGCCTGTCGAAGCTGCGCGAGAAGGTCGCGAAGGATGTGCCGGAAGCGCTGAAGATCGGCATCCAGGCGGCGGTCGGCACCCTGATCGTCTTCATTGCGCTCCGTGGCGCCGGATTCGTGGTTCAGAACCCATCGACCTACATTGCCATGGGATCGTTGCGCAGCCCGCCGGTGCTGCTGACGTTGTTCGGCCTCCTGCTCACGCCGGTGCTTGTGGTGCGCCGGGTGCCCGCGGCCCTGATCCTGTCGATCGCGCTGCTCACGGTGATCGGCTTCTTCGTTCCAGGCGCCAACGGCAAGATGGTGACATCGGTGCCATCGGCGATCATGTCGTGGCCACGCTGGCCGACCGGTACTTTCATGGCGCTCGACGTCGGCTATCTCTTCAGCCATTTCGTCGTAGCGCTCCCGCTGCTGTTCTACTTCCTGTGTGCCGAGTTCTTTTCGACGCTGGGTACGCTGATCGGCGTGACGGGGGCTGCCAATCTGCGCAAGCCTGACGGCTCGATCCCGAATGCCACCGCTGCCTTCGCGACCGATGCGACGGCGTCCATCGTCGGCCCGCTGTTCGGCACGTCGGTGGTGACTGCCTATATCGAGTCGATCACCGGCGTGCAGGCCGGCGGGCGCACTGGCCTGACGTCGCTGACCGTTGCGGGGTTCTTCTTCCTCGCGCTGTTCTTCTGGCCGGTCTTCGTCATCATCCCATCGCAAGCGACCGCACCTGCGCTGGTGCTCGTGGGCGTGCTGATGATGCAGGGCCTGGCCCGGATCGACATGACCGATCTCGGTAACGCGGTTCCGATCGTCCTGACGCTGCTGGTCACCGTGCTGACCAACAACCTCATCAACGGAATGGCCTTGGGGACTCTGAGCTACATCGCCCTGGAAGTGACGGTCGGCCGGCGGTCACAGATTCCTGCGATGGTGTGGGGACTGGGCGTGGTGTTCGTCGCTTACGCGTTCGTGACCGCCCAGATTTTTTGATGGGCGTGGCTAAGCCGCCAGATCGAGCAATCGGCATGATCCGCGCACCAGCACCTTGCGTCCGGTCGGCGTCATTGCAGGCGTACCGTCATTCACGTGGACGAGGCCGAGCTTGACGAGCCCTTCGAGGAGATAGGCCTTGGAAAGGCGACCGTTCGATACCGGGTTGCGAAGCGCCTTGAGCGCCTCCCATTGGTCCGGTGAAAGATCGAAATCGACGTCGTTGCTCATGTTGCCTCAAGCGATAGTCGCGTTCGCGCGCCCCTGTTAGCGGCGCTGCATGAAGACCATGCGACGACAATGAGTCGGGAATTCGGTAAGCTGTATAGAACGTCTCTTCACGAATTGCCGCAGTCTGTTGCGCCACAATAGTTAAGATCGTTCGGACGCGAATATCGTCCCGATCACCGTTCACTAATTGATGATCTTCACTTGATGTTGCGCTGCGACGGCCGCACTGCACGGGAAGCGTTGCTGTCTCATCCTGCGTCGCGATATGCACAGAAATGATGAGACGCTGGGTTCGTGACTCTGCTAGGCTGATTCTCGGGGAATGGCTTCACACGACAAGGAGTGTGAGTGCATGAACAGGCTGGTGGAAATTCGCAGTCAGGAATCCCTGTGCCGGGAGCGTGCCGCGCTCGATTTCGAGCGTCGGGTTTTCTGGCTGGCGCAAGCCCAGGAATGGGAACAGCGCGCGCTCGACGAAATCGCCACTCACTTTCGCGAGTGCAATGCGGCCCACGTGGAGCTTACGCGAAACTGAATTTGGCCGCGAGCCCGAGACTTACTGATAAGTCGCAACGATGTCGGAAACCGCGCGCTCGAGCTGCTGCGCGGTGGCGCATTGCCGTACCACGCTGCAAAAGGTCGCATAACGCGGCATCTCGGAATCACCAAAGCCCCAGGCCAGCCGTCCTTCGGGGTTGAGCCAGACCAGCCGCTTCGAACGTTCGGAGATGCGCCGCAGGATGTCGGCGCGCGGATCGAGATTGTTGCTGCGGGCATCGCCCAGCACGATCACCGTGGTCTGCGGCGTCAGCGTGCTCATGAAGTCCTTCTCGAAGTCCACCAGCGAGGAGCCGTAGTCGGACGAGCCGAAGCCGACCTTGGACATGATCTCGGCCATTGCCTCCTCGGGCGATTTCTTCTCCAGGATCTCGCTGACATCGATCAGATGGGATGAGAACGCGAACGAGCTGACGTCGTCCACGACCTCATGCAGCGAGTGGATCAGGAGCAGGAAGAAGTCGGAGACCTGCGCCACCGAGCCGGAGACGTCGCACAGTGCGACGATCTTCGGCCGGTCGCGGTGTTTGCGCTTCCATGCGGTGAGGAAGGGTATGCCACCCCAGGCGGCATTGCGGCGCAGCGTGCGTCGGACGTCGAGATGACCGCGGCGTTGGCGCTTGCGCGGCTTCGAATAGCGCTCGCGCAGGCGGCGCGCGATCTGGCGGATGAGTGCCCGCATCTCCGCGACCTGACGCCGTTCGATACGTGCGAGCGGCGCATTGCGCAGGATCTCGTTGCGGAGGTTTTCAGCCTCTTCGCGGGCATACAGCGCAAGCCCCTGCGAGACGGTATCACGCACGGCCTCGCGCAGGGCGTCGAGTGCGGCGCGCAGGCGCTCGGCCAGCGCCGGGTTCGTCGCGGTCAAATCGTCGAGATCATCGCGCAGGCGCTGGAGGCCCATGGCATCGAGGATTCGGCTGGAGAAGATGCCGCGCTGGGTCGAATAGCGAATGTCCGAGAGCGAGGCTGCACCAGACGCGCTGGCGATCGCGGCAGAGATCGCATTGCGATCCTGCGACAGCAGCATCTGTGCGAGCGGGCCCAATCCTTGTTGAGGCTGACCTCCACCCGCTTCGCTCGCCGAGTCTGATGAGGGCGACGGATCAGTGTCCTGCGAGGCCTCGTCATTGTCGTTGGCCTCGGGTTGATCCTGTCGCGGCTCGGGCTGGCTGAAGAACAGATCGAAGCAGTCGCCGAGCGCAAGCTTCTCGTCCTGCGACTTCGCGAGCGTCAAAAGCAGCGCGTCGCGCAAGATGGCGCGGTCAGTTAGGCCGACCTGCGCGACCGCGCGCATCGCATCGATGCTTTCGGCAGGCGAGACATGAACGCCGGCGCCGCGCGCCGCCCGAAAGAAACGATGAAGATTCTCGCGCATCGGCGTCAACCGAAGACGTTGGACCGGGCCGCCTTGGCAATGAAGGTCGTCACTTGCGGCGACGCGGCCTCGATGTCGGCCTCGTATTTCAGGAGCACGTTGAGCGTGTCCTTGACGATGTCGGTGTCGAGCTCGGTGGCCTGGAGCAGCAACAGCACGCGCGCCCAGTCGATGGTCTCGCTGACCGAGGGCAGCTTCTTCAGATCCAGCGATCGGATCTCGTGGATGAAGCCGACCATTTGCCGGCGCAGCGTCTGCGAGATGCCGGGGACGCGGCTTTCGACGATGCGCTCCTCGAGCCGCTGCTCGGGGAAGCCGATATGCAGATGCAGGCAGCGCCGCTTCAAGGCGTCGCCGAGATCGCGCTCGCTGTTGGATGTGAGGATCACCGTCGGCGGCGTGATCGCCGAGACGGTGCCGAGCTCGGGAATGGTGACCTGGAAATCCGAGAGGATCTCCAGCAGCAGCGATTCGAATTCCGCGTCCGACTTGTCGATCTCGTCGATCAGCAGCACGCAGCCGCCCGGCTGCTCCAGTGCCTGCAGCAGCGGCCGCGGCTCGACGAATTCCTTGGAGAAGAACACGTCGCCGAAATCATGGAGCTGATCGAGTGCAGCATGCAGCGTCTGCGCACCACCGAGGACCTCGCCGAGCTTGTCCTTGAGGATCTGGGTGTAGAGAAGCTGCTTGGCGTATTTCCACTCATAGAGCGCCTTGGCCTCGTCGAGGCCTTCGTAGCATTGCAGGCGTATCATCTTCTTGCCGCGCCAGGCCGCGATTGCCTTGGCAAGCTCGGTCTTGCCGACGCCCGCGGGTCCCTCGACCAGGATCGGCTTCTCGATCTGTTGCGACAAATAGACGGCGGTCGCGATCTGCCGGCTCGCGATATAGCCTTGCGCGGCGAGGCCGCTCTCCACTGCCTCGATCGAGGTCGAGGCCTTCTGTTCAGCCACGAAACGGCGCTCCCAAAGGTCTTGCTCGAGGTTGTTCTGCCTGCGTTCCCGGCAAAGAACAAGCCTCGTTTGGGACAGCCTGATCCGCGCAAAGGGGCGCTTTTTCCGTTCAGCGCAAATACTTAAGCGCGGCTATCGTGCGATCAGTGCCGCAGCAGCTCCGGCTTGCGGATGGTCTGTCTGACCTCGGCGCCGCAATCGGCGCATTCATAGACGAAGTCGATCTTGGCAAGGCTCCAGTGCGGCTCGACCTCGCGCACATACATCGGCAGGAACCCCATGCATGTCGGGCAAATCACAGGCGCGATTTCGATATCCTGATGATGCTGTACATACGCTGGCATCTCGGCTCTCCTTCGCAGGCGACCACCAAACCCCGCGCAAAAGCTACCGCCGGTTGCCGCAGAGCCGTCATCAACTCTTTCGAACAGAGACGGAACGGCGAGGGTTTGTCGTTCGCTGTGACATTCTTGTTACGTCTCTGTACTGTAACGGGCGGACGAAATGCCTATTTCCGGTGCTTAGACGGTCGCCGATCCGGTTTTTCTCGGACCATCAACACAACGATAAGGGAGCAACGCCCATGACCCATGCCATTCGTTTTCACAAGACCGGCGGTCCGGAAGTCCTGGTTTGGGAGGAGGTCAGTGTCGGCAAGCCCGGGCCGGGCGAGGCGCGTATCCGGCATACCGCCGTAGGCCTCAACTTCGTCGACATCTACAATCGGTCCGGTGTGTATCCGGTGCAGTTGCCGAGCGGCCTTGGTAGCGAGGCGGCGGGCGTCGTCGAGGAAGTGGGGCCTGGAGTCACCGATCTGAAGGCCGGTGATCGCGTCGCTTACGGTGCATCACCGCTTGGCGCCTATTCAGAGGCGAGGCTGATCCCAGCCGACCGGCTGTTGAAGCTGCCTGATGGCGTGGACGACAAAACCGCGGCCGCGATGATGCTGAAGGGGCTGACCACGCAATATCTGATCCGGCAAACTTATCGCGTGAAGGCAGGCGACACCATTCTGCTGCACGCGGCGGCCGGCGGCGTCGGTCTGATCCTGAGCCAGTGGGCCAAGCATCTCGGTGCAACCGTGATCGGCACCGTCAGCAGCGACGAGAAGGCGAAACTCGCCAAGGCGCATGGCTGCGACCATGTCATCATCTACACGCGCGAAGATTTCGTGAAGCGCGTCGACGAGATCACCGGCGGCAAGAAGGTGCCGGTGGTCTATGATTCCGTCGGCAAGGACACGTTCCTGAAGTCGCTGGACTGCCTCGCGCCGCTCGGCGTCGCCGCGCTGTTCGGTGCGTCTTCCGGCGCGGTTGAGCCGCTCAATCTCGGCCTGCTCGCGCAAAAGGGCTCGCTCTACGTCACCCGGCCGACATTGTTCACCTACGCCGCCAAGCGCGAGGCCCTGGTCGCGATGGCGAACGAGTTGTTCGACGTCGTCAAGTCCGGCGCGGTCAAGATCGAGGTGCACCAGACCTATCCGCTGAAGGACGCCGCCAAGGCGCATGCCGATCTCGCCGCGCGCAAGACCACGGGATCGACCGTGCTGACGGTGTGATCGCTCGACGGACGGTGGCGCGGGCCGCTTAGCGAGCCTGCGTCATGTCCGCTCGTGCTTGCGCAGGTCGCGGGCGTGATCGAGACGGTTCGCCTGAAGATCGATATCTTCAGGCGGGATGTCGGGGGGGCGGCCTCAGCCAGGATGGCTTCGGTCACGTCCTCGACGGAATCTTCCGCGATTTCATGGATGAACGAGATGCTCTGGTATTCGCCGGAGCTGATGCGAGCGATGACTTCGCGCCTGGTGATTTCAGGGTCGACGATCGCCTCGCGACCGCGTCGCCCGTAATCGATCATCACGACGAAATACTGCATCAAAGCCGCACCCCGATGACGGGCGCGCGGCAGAGTATTTCGTAAAATCAGAATAAAGTCAAGTCAGATTTCCAGAAATCGGAAATCTGGCGCCTCGGGCCCTTACCGACCCTTCTTGCGCGGGCGGGCCGACTTGGCGCGCAGCCGCTCGAGCTGGCCCTTGGGCATCGAGAGGCAGATCTCGCCGACCCAGTCGAGCTTGACGCCGACGATCGGCTTGGCGTTGAAGCTGACGAGGTTGACGACGGAGGGAGATTTGCCCCGCTCGATGGTCTTCAAATAGCGCTCGCCGGTCTTGAGCCGGACCACGGCCTCTTCGCCATAGAAGCTCGACAGCGGATGACGCTGGTCCTTGTAGACCACGATGACGTCACCGCTTTCATATTTTGGAAGCATCGAATCGCCGACGATCTCGAAAGCGACGGTTTCTTCCATGATCGGGAAGGGCAGTGCGATGTCGCCGAGTCCCTCCGGCGGAACCTGCTCGAAATCCGGCTCGATCACCGCGCCTGCACCGACGCGGCCCATGATCGGCGCGAGGTTCAGTTCTAGATATTGCATGATCGGAATGATTTCCGAGGCCTTCACCAGGCGCTCACCACCAAGGATTTCCGACACCGCGCCGGGGCGCACGCCCATCGCCGCGGCCAGTCCGCCCTTGCTCTTGCCTGTCTTTTCCAGGCCCCGCTCGATCATCGCAACGTCCAACATGGTGATTCCCTCGATTGCCCCACGGCTCGGTCCCTTTTTAATCCGAAATTCGGAATTAATGCAATTATGAATATCAGAATTCTGGCTTGACTTGATCTTCGGAATAACGGAATGTGTGTCCCGCCTCCGGATCGTGGGATCGGGGCGCATCACAGGACAGCAGCATGGAACCGGGCCATTGGTCGTCGGAGCATTCCGACGCGCTTCGCGACTATTTTTTCAAGGGACTGTCATATGCGGAGATCGGAAGACAGATTAACGCAAGGTTTGGAACGGCTTACACGCGCAATGCGGTGGTCGGTCGCGCCAGGCGGCTCGGGCTCGGTGCGCCCGAACGGATGGCGAGCCCATCGATCGTTCCGTCCTTGCCGGGCGAGTCGGGCCCGTTCGCGTCGCCTCGTGTCGCAATACCTGGCCTGAACCTGCCGCCGCCATCGGCACTGAAGCCGGCCAATCCGGTCAAGTTGCGTTGCGTGGGCGTCCAACCGCGCCTGATCGGGCTCCGCGAGCTCGAGCGAGGCGATTGCCGATATCCCTATGGCGGCGACAAGGAGAACGAGGCGATCCGTTTCTGCGGTCATCGGCGTATGCACGGGTCGAGCTATTGCGCGCCGCATGCGCGCCTGACCCGCGGTCGCGGCTCCGCGTCCGGCCGTGCTGCCGGTGCGGTCGTGTTGAGGCTGGTCTTCGCTGCCTGACAGGCCGCCAGCGTCCTTCATATGACAATTCGCAAGGAGCTTCCGAGTGGCACGTGCCAGACGCAACACATCCTACAAGTTGACCGGGCCTCACGACCGGCGATCGCGAGACCTGCCGTTCAACGCGGAGTTGGCGGAGATCGAGATCGATAATCCCCTCGCGCTTGATCTGGACGATAGGATCGCGGCCATGCGATCGATCCGCAACGATCCGCTCGGCCGGCTGCACGCGCATCACCAGATCGACGAGGCACAATACCGGAGTGGCCGCGCCTATCAGAATGACTGGGAGAGGGCGGAACGGGGCCCTCAGGCCATGGATCCGACCCGTGAATATGTCGATGGGACGCGCTCCCGCGAGCCCATAACCGAGAGCCAGCGCCAGGCGGTACTGCGGCTGAACCGGGTCGAGCGCGAGCTCGGCACCGACGGCGCCGCGCTGGTGCACGATGTGCTGGTGCTCGGCCTGACCATGGACCAGATCGGGCAGCGACGCGCCGTCCGGACCCAGCGATGGAACGACTATTTCGCCAGGCGTTTTCGCGAATGCCTCGATCGGCTGGCGTTGGTCTACGGCTTTGCGACCGATGCATCGGCGCGGCGCCGCTGAAAGTGGCCGCCGGCGGCTTTCGCCCGCCGGCGGCCCTCCGTCGTATCCTAGGGATGCGGCATGAGCTGGTACGGCGTCATGCAGCGCTCGTGGCCGTTTTGCAAACGCTTGGTCGCATCATGTTGAACGACGGTTCACGGCGCGAGAAATATCCGGCAATGGTGAACCGTGACGCGGAGCGGCGAGTCCAAACCGGGAGATCAAGGCCGCTCATCGATGAAATTGACCCGCGCTGTTTGTTTGCTCGCATCGCTCGGCCTCGTCGGGCCTGTCATGGCCGCCGATCCGTTTTATGTCGGGAGCTGGACGTTGACGACGGCCGTGGTGGCGCCATGGGCCGATCCGCATCGCAAACCAGATGATGCGGAGCGCGCACGGCTGATCGGCAGGACGGTGGTCCTGAAGGCCAGGGAAATCTCCGGTCCGCGTCCCTTTGCCTGCGCTAAGCCGCAATACAAGGTGACCGACTACGGTCCCGATATGATCTTCCAGGGTGCATTCGACGAGATGCGGCATGCCGACAAGAAGGCTGATCCGAAGGCGCTTGCCGCTTCGCTCGGCTTCACGGCGTCACGTATCAGGACGCTGGAGACTGGTTGCGAGATCGACGTTCATTTCGTGGACGATGCAACCGCTGAAATCGGGCTCAATGATTACGTGTATACGCTGACGAAGCGTTAGTCCGCGGTTGCCGGTTTCCGAGCATGCCGGAAACAACCCGAAACGTTGGTCGGATTGACAACTATCAGGACCGTGTGATGACTGATGCTGCTTGTTGACGCAGGTGGGTGACGATGGCTCGTATTCCTGTTATCCGGAATTGCCGCGGTGCGATGTCGGCGAAGCATCGCTGAGTCGCATGGTTTGGCTTGCCCGACGGGTTGTTCCTTGTCATAATTACAACTTCTCGAGTCAGGCCGAGTTGTTCAGATCGGAAGCTCAGCTTGCTGGCCTGCTGGGGTGCTCCGACCTAGAGTTTGTCGTCGCCATGGCGTTCGGTGACGGCATCTGGTCCTCGATCGGGCTCTTGCCTCCGACCCGAAGGGCCAATCCTGTGATAGGTGCGAGATGAAGAACCTCAATTTCGCGGCTGAACTGCATCTCAAGCTTGGCGCACCCGCGACCGGAACGGTGGAGAGTCTCCGCCTGCTGCGAGCCTTTCTCAAGCTCGCTCCCCGGCAGCGCTTCGAGGTCATCCGGCTGGTCGAAGACCTCGTCACCGACGAAACGCTCCCTGAACATCCCCTGTCCTAGGCGCCGTAGCGCGCCGAGATTACGCTTTGTCCATCTTGCCGGCCGGGGGCGGACCGCAAAGGTGCGGCCGTTGCGGCTGCTTGGGCGCTGGAAGGCGGTGCGGCAAATGTGATAATCAATCAGGAAAAAGAGGGAGGAGTGCGACCATGATCGAACCGAAGCTCGAAGTTCCGGCTGAACTGCGTGACCTGGCCGAGAAGACGATCGACCAGGCGGAGAAGGCGTTCGGCATGTTTTTCGATGCGGCCACCAAGTCGATGTCATCCGTTCCTGGAGCGAGCGCGGACGTATCCAAGCAGGCGCTCGCCTTCACCGAGCAGAACATGAAGGCGGCGTTTGAACACGCCCGCAAGCTGGTCCACGCAACCGACCTTCAGGAGGCGATGCGAATCCAGTCCGAGTTCCTGCGCAGCCAGTTCACCAATGCCGGCGATCACATGCGCCAGATGACTGGCAACTTCATGCAGCCGGGCAAGGGCAAATCCTGACAGGGTAGGTTCTGATTTGGCACGCCGCAGTCTGCTTACAAATTGATCTTGCGGTGCGGCGCGATGCGCATTTCAATGCCAAGGCAGGTCCATGATGGGCCACCGGATGTGCGTCGTCCGCCGTCCATCATCCTTTCTGCTGATCCCTGTCGGTTCACCCGGCAGGGATTTGCAGTTTCAGAACTCGGCGTGGCCAACCACCCCGCTACCGGCGGAGCGATCCGATATAGGCGGCGATGTCGGCGGCTTCGGTCCGACTCAACGGAAAGTTCGGCATCTTCGGATGCGGGTCGAGCAGGAAGAACGCGAGCCGCTCCGGGCTGAAATCGGGCTTTCGCGCAACCGATGCGAAGGAGGGCACGTCGGCGCTGGCCTGGGTCTGGCTGCTTGTCACGACATGACAGCTTGCGCACCAGCGCCGGGCCAGATCGGCGCCGTGATCGGCGTCAGCCGCGAGAGCGGGCGGCACGCCCAAGCCCGAGACCGTCGCGAGCAGAAGCCAAATTCGTCTCGCACCTGCGCGCATCCCATCACCTATTTGCATTCGCTTGCGGACCGTATGCTCAGCCGCAGCAAGATCCCGGAAATTGCGAGAGGTCGATGCGGGCGATGATCGATCGCACCATCCTGCGGGCCGAACGATAAAAATGGCGTACGAGCCCGGGCATTCTTGCCGGGGGCAAGCCCAGGCTCTCCATCTCGAGCCTCTTCGAATCAAGCCTTGCAGTATAGTTCGACACTTGCCTCTCCGATGCCGTACGGCCCTTCTATCGTGCCGGCATGGAGTTGCGTTGATCTGCCGCAAAGGATCCCGGCTAGTAGTCGCCGGGATTCATGATCATCGGATTGGTCGTATCGGCCGGGGTGAGTGCGCTGCTGGCGCTGTCGCGCAGGAAGTGGTCAAGCGTCGCCTGGATACTCTCCTTGACCGAGTCGGGCCCGCGATCGCTCATGTCGGTGTGCTGCGCGCCGGTATTGACGATGTCGATACCGCGCGCCTTGGCCTCTTCCGGCGTCGGCAGCACGCCGGGATCGGTCAGGAAATGCGGATCCTTGGAACGGAACGACAGGATCTTCATGCGGTCGTTCAGGACGAAGGGCACCCTGAGATTATCAAGCGTGATGACCTTCGACACGAGCTCGGGGTGCTGCTGGGCCACATACATGGAGACGTCGCCACCGTTGGAGTGACCGACCAGCGTGATGTGGTCGTAATCGGCATTTTGCTGCCGGCTCTTCAACGTGTTCAGCACGTAGAGGATGTTGGCTTCGCAGCGCATATAGACCTCGCGCCGGCCGACATATTGCTGCCCGACGTGGGTCATCAGGGGCGGATCGCTCGGCAGGTCCTGCTGGATACTGGCAACGAGATAGCCGCGCGCCGCGAGCACGTTGGCGAGGAAAGAATACTCGGTGGCCTTGACGGTGTTGCCATTGCTGATGATGGCGACCGGAAGCTTCCAGAGGCCGAGATTGGCCTTGGTCTCGTAGTCGCGCCGCACCGCAATCTCGACCGAGATCGGCCGCTGACGCGAGGCGTCGAACAAGGACAGCATCTCGTGGCGGATCGCGAATTTACTGACGATGACATACTGGCCCGCCGCAAGGACGCTGAGAAAGGCCAGAATTCCGAACACCTTCTTCATAGTTCCGTCTCAATCACTTTTGACTGAACATGGCTATAGAAAACCCCCGGATCGAGTGATCGTGAGCATGCTACGGGATTAAATTTAGGCAAGTCTGTGAGGGCGGCCCCGAAAGGGCCGTCTCGAGGCACCGTAGCCGGCTAAAGCGTGATGGTATTAAGTTCGATAGCCTGAGTTTTTCAGGTAATTGGAGCATTCCTCTGAGCTGAAGGCATCGAGTGCGTGGCCGATTGCGGCGCAGACCGCGTCGACGGTTCGCGCGGCAGCTTTGCGGACGAGGTGCTTGAGCTTGGCGAAGACCTGTTCGATCGGGTTCAGGTCGGGCGAGTATTTTGGCAGGAAGAAGAGCTTGGCGCCGACCGAACGGATGAGCTGGCGAACTGCTTTGCTCCGGTGGCTGCCGAGGTTATCCAGGATGACGATATCGCCGGGCCGCAGAACGGGCAGAAGAACCTTCTCAACATAGGTGCGAAAGCTCACGCCGTCGATCGGCCCCTCGATGAACCATGGCGCATCGATCCGGTCATGGCGCAGGGCCGCCAGGAAGGTCATGGTCTTCCAGCGGCCGTGGGGAACCTTGGCGTGAAGTCTGTGTCCGCGCGGCGCCCAGCCCCGCAAGGGCGCCATATCGGTCCTGGTCCAGGTCTCGTCGATGAAGACGAGCCGCTCAGCTTCGACGCGACCTTGATA
>NZ_JAUIZJ010000006.1:0-72099 GCF_030435535.1 Bradyrhizobium sp. WYCCWR 13022 | reverse complement strand
GCTTCGGTGTCAGCGGTAACGTCCAGACCGACGGCGCCGGCAACTCGACCGTCTATCTCCAGGGCGGCTCGATCAACGACGTGCTGAAGGCGATCGACCTTGCCACCGGCGTGCAGACCGCTTCGATCAGCGCAGGCGCGGCGACGCTGACCACCGCCACCGGTCAGATCAACTCGTCGATCAACGCCTCCGGCCAGCTCAAGCTGTCCACCGGCGTCAATGCCGACCTGTCGGTCACCGGCACCGGCAACGCGCTGAACGTGCTCGGCCTCGCCGGCAACACCGGCACGGCGACGGCGTTCACCGCGGCTCGTACCTCCGGCATCGGCGGCATCACCGGCAAGACCTTGACCTTCTCCTCCTTCAACGGCGGCACGGCGGTCAACGTCACCTTCGGCGACGGCACCAACGGCACGGTCAAGACGCTCGATCAGCTCAACAACGCGCTGCAGGCCAACAACCTGACCGCCACGATCGACGCCAACGGCCTGCTGACGGTCTCGACCACCAACGACTACGCGTCCTCGACCATCGGTTCGAGCAGCGCAGGTGGTTCGATCGGCGGCACGCTGACCACGGCACTGACCTTCTCGACGGCTTCAAGCCCCGTCCAGGATACGGTTGCCCAGACCTCGCGTGCCAACCTGGTCAACCAGTACAACAACATCCTCCAGCAGATCGACTCGACCTCGCAGGACTCCTCGTTCAACGGCGTCAACCTGTTGAACGGCGACCAGCTCAAGCTGGTGTTCGACGAGACCGGCAAGTCGAGCCTCAGCATCACGGGTGTGACGTACAACTCGAAGGGTCTGGGCCTCGCCGCGCTGACCAGCGGTGTCGACTTCATCGACAACGCTGCGACCAACAAGGTGCTGACCAACCTCAACACCGCGTCGAGCACGCTGCGTTCGGAAGCTTCGGCTCTGGGTTCGAACCTGACGATCGTGCAGGTTCGTCAGGACTTCAACAAGAACCTGATCAACGTGCTGCAGACCGGTTCGTCGAACCTGACCCTGGCCGACACCAACGTCGAAGCGGCGAACAGCCAGGCGCTCTCGACCCGCCAGTCGATCGCGGTCTCCGCGCTGTCGCTGGCCAACCAGTCGCAGCAGAGCGTGCTGCAGCTGCTCCGCTAACAAGCGGACGACATCGCAAGCAAGATCAGGCGGCGGGGCTTTTGCCCCGCCGCTTTTTTGTTGCCAGGCTTGCTTGCGCCGTCAGGCATTCGAGGGGCCGGGAGCGATCGAAAAAGTAACCAGGTTATGGTTAACGGGGAGTAAGCGCGCAGAATCCCCAACGATTTCAGGTCGATTTCTGTGCCCGCCGTCGCATCACGATGGTTTATGGTGAACCGGCGCTTATGACGGCGAGGCTCGTTTCACCCTTTGTTAGCCATGTCGGCGCACCCTGTGGCCGTCACTCGATCCAGAAGCGATCGAACGAAGACGCGTAAGCCAGAAGGGTAAGAGTCATGTCCGGTATCGTTCTCTCTGCGTCGGTTCGTCAGAACCTGCTCTCTCTCCAGTCCACCGCCGATCTTCTCGCCACCACACAGAACCGTCTGTCGACCGGCAAGAGCGTCAACTCGGCCCTGGACAATCCCACCAACTTCTTCACGGCCCAGTCGCTCGACAACCGCGCCAGCGACATCAACAACCTGCTCGATGGCATCGCCAACGGCGTGCAGGTGCTCCAGGCTGCCAACACCGGCCTGACCTCGCTGCAGAAGCTGATCGACAGCGCCAAGTCGATCGCCAACCAGGCGCTTCAGACCACGGTCGGTTATTCCACCAAGTCGAACGTCTCCACCACGATCTCGGGCGCAACGGCGGCCGACCTGCGTGGCACGACCTCCTTTGCGAGCGCGACGGCCTCCAGCAACGTTCTGTATGACGGCGCGGCTGGCGGCGTGACCGCTGCAAGCGGCTCCACGACCCTCGGCGCACCGCAGGGTTCGGTCTCGGGCACCGGTACGGTGTACGCGTCCGACGGCTCGACGGCCCTGACCGGTGCGATCACGCTGCTCGGCACCACTGCGGCCAGCAAGCTCACCACGGCTCCCGCCGACGGCGACACGCTGACGGTGAACGGCAAGACCATCACCTTCCGTGCCGGCGCGGCTCCGGCGAACACTGCTGTTCCGACCGGCTCGGGCGTTAGCGGCAACCTCGTCACCGACGGCAGCGGCAACACCACCGTCTATCTCGGCACCAACGCGGCGCCGGGTGCGACGGTCGGCGACGTGCTGACCGCGATCGACCTTGCCAGCGGTGTGAAGACCTCGACGATCACCAACGGTCAGGCGACGATCGGTGCTGCCTCCGCTGCATCGCCTTCGACCGCGGCTGCGGGTGTCGTCACGCTGAAGAGCTCGACCGGTGCGGATCTGTCCGTGACGGGCAAGGCCGACTTCCTGAACGAGCTCGGTCTCACGACAGCAACTGGTGGCGGCAATGCGACGGTCACCGCGACCCGCACGACCAGTTCGTCCACCCTCGGATCGCTGCTTCAGGACGGTTCGTCGCTGAACGTCGACGGCCACACCATCACCTTCAAGAACGCGCCGGTCCCGGGCTCGTCCAACGCCCCGGCGGTTGCGTCAGGCTTCGGTGTCAGCGGCAACGTCCAGACCGACGGCAACGGCAACTCGACGGTGTACCTTCAGGGCGGTTCGATCAACGACTTGCTGAAGGCGATCGACTTCGCCACCGGCGTGCAGACGTTCACGCTGAACGGCAGCGGCGGCGGTACGCTGGCAACTGCGGTGGGTCAGGCTCCGTCGACGATCAACAGCTCCGGCCAGCTCAAGCTGTCCACCGGCGTCAACGCCGACCTGTCGATCACCGGCACCGGCAACGCGCTGGCGGCGCTCGGCCTCGCCGGCAACACCGGCACGGCGACCGCGTTCACGGCGGCCCGCACGTCCGGCATCGGCGGCATCGCCGGCAAGACGCTGACCTTCACCTCCTTCAACGGCGGCACGGCGGTCAACGTCACCTTCGGCGACGGCACCAACGGCACGGTCAAGACGCTCGATCAGCTCAACAACGCGCTGCAGGCCAACAACCTCGCCGCGACGATCGATGCCAACGGCCTGCTGACCATCACCGCCTCCAACGACTATGCGTCCTCGACGATCGGATCGACCGCCGCTGGCGGTGCGATCGGCGGCACGCTGACTTCGGCGCTGACCTTCTCGACGGCTTCCACTCCCGTCCAGGATGCGGTTGCGCAGACGGCTCGTGCCAACCTGGTGTCTCAGTACAACAACATCCTGAACCAGATCGACACGACCTCGCAGGACTCCTCGTTCAACGGCGTCAACCTGTTGAACGGCGACCAGCTCAAGCTGGTGTTCGACGAGACCGGCAAGTCGAGCCTGAACATCACGGGCGTGACCTACAACTCGAAGGGTCTGGGCCTCGCCGCGCTGACGGTCGGCGTCGACTTCATCGACAACGCGGCGTCCAACCGCGTGCTGACCAGCCTGAACGCCGCGTCGAGCACGCTGCGCTCGGAAGCCTCGAGCCTCGGCTCGAACCTCTCGGTCGTGCAGATCCGTCAGGACTTCAACAAGAACCTGATCAACGTGCTGCAGACCGGCTCGTCGAACCTGACCCTGGCCGACACCAACGTCGAAGCGGCGAACAGCCAGGCGCTCTCGACCCGCCAGTCGATCGCGGTCTCCGCGCTGTCGCTCGCCAACACCTCACAGCAGAGCGTGCTCCAGCTGCTCCGCTAATAAGCGACTGAAATCACTCAATAAAGCCGAGCGGCGGGGCTTTTGCCCCGCCGCTCTTTTTTGCGTTTCGAGGCAGGGCAGGATGTACACGAGCCATTAACCCTATCCCTTAAGCCGGCGTTAACCATACTTTAAAGGACAGCCCCTAAAACTGGACGAAAGCCCGCTTCCAGACCCGCGCGGCCGATTCGTATCCGGTTCAAGAGGAAGACCTGCCAATGTCCAACATCGTTCTCTCGGCGTCAGTTCGCCAGAACCTGTTGTCGCTGCAGTCGACGGCCGACTTGCTGGCCACGACGCAGGAACGGCTGTCGACCGGCAAGAAGGTCAACACGGCGCTCGACAATCCCACCAACTTCTTCACGGCGCAGGGGCTGGACAACCGGGCGAGCGACATCAGCAACCTCCTGGACGGCATCAACAACGGTGTGCAGGTGCTCCAGGCGGCCAATACCGGCATCACCTCGCTGCAGAAGCTGATCGACTCGGCGAAATCGATCGCCAACCAGGCGCTCCAGACCACGGTCGGCTACTCCACCAAGTCGAACGTCTCGACCACGATCCCGGGTGCGACGCCGGCGGATCTGCGCGGCACGACGTCGTATGCGAGCGCAACCGCCAACAGCAACGTGCTCTATACCGGTGCGGCCGGCGGCGTCACGCCGGTGACGGCTGCTGCCGCGCTCGGCGCTTCGCTCGGTTCCACCGCCGGCACCCTGGTCGGTGGCACCGTGAACGCGGCCGACGGCAGCACTGCGCTCGCCGGCACGGCCACGCTGCTCGGAACCACCACATCCTCGACGTTCAGCACGCCGCCCGCCGACGGTGACACCATCACCGTGAACGGCAAGACCATCACCTTCCGCACCGGTCCCGCGCCGGCGACGCAGCCGACCGGCTGGGGCCTCAACGCCAGCGGAAGCATTGCCACCGACGGCAACGGCAACTCGATCGTCTATGAGGGAACGGCGGCAGCGCCCAAGGCGACCGTCAACGACGTGCTCAGCGCGATCGACCTCGCCAGCGGCGTCAAGACCGCGACGATCAGCGCGGGCGCGGCGACGATCGCGACCAGCGGCGCGACCGTTGGTACGATTCAGACGCCGTCGTCCATTGCCGGCGGCGTGGTGACCCTGAAGAGCTCGACCGGCGCCGATCTGTCCGTCACGGGCAAGGCCGACTTCCTCAACGCCCTCGGCCTGACGGCCGCGACGGGCGCGGGCAACGCCAGTGTGACCGCGGACCGGTCGACCACGGCGGGCTCGCTGGGGACGCTGGTGCAGGACGGCTCGACGCTGAACGTCGACGGCCACACCATCACCTTCAAGAACGCGCAGACGCCGCAATCGGCAACGAGCGTGCCCACCGGCTATGGCGTCAACGGCAACGTCGTCACCGACGGCAACGGCAACTCGACGGTCTATCTGCAGAGCGCGAACCTGACCGACCTGCTGAATTCGATCGATCTTGCGACCGGCGTAAAGACCGCGAGCCTCTTCAACGGCGCTGCGACGCTCAGCACCACCTCGGGCCAGATCCCGTCGTCGGTGAATTCGAGCGGCCAGCTCTCGATCTCGACCGGTATCAACGCCGACCTCTCGATCACGGGCACCGGCAATGCCCTGAGCGCCTTCGGTCTCAGCGGCAACACCGGAACGGCGACGGCGTTCAGTGCGGCGCGCACCTCCGGCGTCGGCGGCGTCAGCGGCAAGACCCTGACCTTCACCTCGTTCAACGGCGGCACGCCCGTCAACGTCACCTTCGGCGACGGCACCAACGGCACGGTCAAGACGCTCGACCAGCTCAACGTCCAGCTTCAGGCCAACCATCTGACCGCGACGATCGACGCCAACGGCGTGCTGACGGTGACGACCGTCAACGAATACGCGTCCTCGACACTCGGCTCGTCCGCTGCGGGCGGTGCTGTCGGCGGTACACTCACCAGCGTGCTCGCCTTCACCACCGCGCAGCCGCCGGTGCAGGATCCCGTGGCGCAGACCGCACGTTCGAGCCTGGTCAGCCAGTTCAACAACATCCTGGCGCAGATCGACACGACCTCGCAGGACTCCTCCTTCAACGGCGTCAACCTGCTGAACGGCGACACGCTGAAACTGGTCTTCAACGAGACGGGCAGCTCCACGCTCGGCATCAACGGCGTCGTGTTCAACGCGGCGGGTCTCGGCCTCAGCAATCTCGTTCCGGGCACCGACTTCATCGACAACGGCGCGACCAACAAGGTCCTCCAGAGCCTGAACGCGGCCTCGAGCACGCTGCGCTCGGAAGGTTCATCGCTCGGTTCGAACCTGTCGATCGTGCAGGTGCGCCAGGACTTCTCGAAGAACCTGATCAACGTGCTGCAAACCGGCTCGTCCAACCTGACGCTCGCCGACACCAACGAGGAAGCTGCCAACAGCCAGGCGCTGTCGACCCGCCAGTCGATCGCGGTCTCCGCGCTGTCGCTGGCGAACCAGTCGCAGCAGAGCGTGCTCCAGCTGCTCCGCTAGTTCGAAGGCGCAGGAATCGGATCTTGAGACGCGCGGCGGGGCTAAAGCTCCGCCGTTGTTTTGAGGGAGTTCGCTAAGACAAGATTAGCCGAAATCGATGTGCACGATGCAGTGCAAGTTTACAGCTTGCATCGCGCGCATCTATTCTCGCGCTCGAGAAGGACTCCGCGACCCGTAATAATGCGGAGGGCTTCCAAGCGCACACGTAAGCAAATCTTAAGCGGTGCTGCATAGGGTTGGGAAAGAAATCCTTAAGCCCGTTCAACGGGCTAGGAAGCTTCCAAGGTGTGATTGATGTCGAATTCTGCTGCCTCGGCCTACGCGCGTGTTGCAACGACCACCGCATCTCCTCGCGACATCGAGGCGCAGACTCTGCTGAAGGCCGCCAACAAGCTTCAGGACGCGGTCAACAATGCTGACCCATTCAGCGAGCAGACCACGCAGGCGCTGATGTTCAATCGCAAGCTCTGGACCATCTTCCTCAGCGAAGCGATGCGCGACAACAATCCGCAGCCGCTCGACGTCCGGCAGAAGATCGCCAACATCAGCGTGTTCGTGCTGAGTCAGACCGCGGCGCTGCAAATGAGCCCGCAGTTCGATCATTTCCGCCCGCTGATCGAGATCAACCGCAACATCGCCGCCGGCCTGTCCGGTCGCCCGTGATGGAGACTCGTGATGTCCGACATCATGAGCATCCTCTCGACCGCGTATAAGTCCAACGTGCTTTCGAGCACGTCGGGCTCGTCCAAATACGTCGCGGTCGACTCCTCGCTGTACCAGGGCAATTGGTCCGGCACCTATCCGGACGGCAAGACGTTCTCGCTGAACATCTCGCAGGTCAACGGCTTCCGCGCGCAGATCCATTATCAGAGCGGCGACACCTCGCAGTATCAGCAGGTGCTGATCAAGGATTCGTCGTTCCGCTTCGGCAATACGAAGTTCACGCTGACCGATACCGGCAAGGCGCAGCTCAAGAACGTCGTCACGGACCCCGCGACCGGCTCGACCTATCTCGATACCGCCCCGGCCTCGCTCGACGGCTGATCGGCAGGCGCGGCTTAGGCGCTGAGGTCCGTGTTGAGCGGACGCGAAGGCTCCGACTTCAAATCCAGTGCGTGGAAATAGGCTCGCCGGCGCAGCATCGCCTCGTCGGGAAACTGGTTGACGACCGCATCGGTCTTGTCGTTGACGACCTGGAAGACCATCGATGCGGACGCCTGGTCGAAAACGACCTGGCGCGAGATGTTCGCATTGCCCTGCAAATCACCATTGCCTACGGCTGCGCTCGTGTCGCTCGCGGCGACCGTCTGGCTCAGCGGCAAATCGGTTTGCACGGCATCGTTCGCCGCCGAATTCGACGTCGTGACGATCTGTATGGGGGCCGGGATCCCCACCGGCCTGATGCTGAAATCTGTACTCATGGCAGCCTCCTGGTTGCCTTGCTTGAGTCAAATCCCAACCCCTCTCAATACGCAACCATGGGACACGAGGATTGAACACCCGGTAAGGAAACGTGCCTAACCGCACGACGCTTTCGCCGCGCGGCTTTTCGTAAAATTGCAGGCAGTTCTCGTGTGCGTTCAGAGCGAACGGCTGACCGCGAGCGGTGTGATGTGGCGCGGGCCGGGAGTCGCACGGCGTCCCGCCGCGGTATAGGTGTTCGGCACGTTGCGCTTCTGGATCTCGGCATTGACGCCGCGCACGACGCTTTCGGAGACCGCATGCGCGGTCGCGAGCACGGTGAGATTGACCTGGAGCATGGCGCGGAAGGCGTCGTGATGGCGGTGCAGCGTCGAGAGCAGCTCGGGCGCGGATTTCGCGAGCCTGTCCTGGTTCGTCTTCAATTGACTGACGGCGGTGACATAGCGCCGCGACAGCTCCTGCTTCTTGCCTTCCATCATCATCGCCTCGCGGACCTTGCCGCCGCGGACCAGCTCGGTCTCGCGCTCGATCAGGCCGAGCAGCGCGTTCATCGCGTCCATCAGGTCTTCGGCGAGCTTGCGCGCCTCCGCGCCAGCAGGCGTGGTATTCGCGCGCTGCGCAGGCATCGGCTGACGTGACGCGTTGAAGTGGTTCATCTCGTTTGACCTTATGCCGTACGAAGAGTGGTTTTGGCCTGTTGTATGATCAGGGTACGGTAGACGTCGCGGGCGACGCCGACGCCGCCGGCGCTGGCGAAGTTCTTGGAATATTGCTCGGTCAGCATCGAGCGCCACACGCCGGTACCAGGCGTGTCGCCGAACGGGCCTTCGCCCTTCAGGCCCGAGGTCATCTGAGCGAACATGCTGTTGAGGAACATGCCCTCGAAGTCGGTGGCGGTCTTCTGCGCCTTGGCCTGCTGCTGCGGCGAGACTTTCTGAAGTGCTGCGGCGAGCTCGAAGTCGGGACGGCCGTTGCGGCTTTCCACGGAGAATGCGGGATTCGAGGAGAGCGCCGCGGACACGACGCGCGCGGTGTTGAGCATGCCGGTCTGCATCACATCACCTCGATATCGGCTTCGATCGCCCCCGCGGCCTTGATCGCCTGGAGGATGCTGATGAGGTCGCGCGGGCCGATGCCGAGGCCGTTGAGGCCGTCGACGAGCTGCTGGAGCGAGACGCCATCCTTGACGACGGCGAACTTCTTGCCGTCCTCGGTGACGCCGACGCTGGAGCGCGGTGTGACCACGGTCCGGCCCCGCGACAGCGGATTGGGCTGGCTGACCTGCGGGCTTTCGGAGATCGTGACCGTGAGATTGCCTTGCGCGACCGCGACGGTGGCGACGCGGACGTCGCGGCCCATCACGATGATGCCCGAGCGTTCGTCGATGATGATCTTGGCGGCGAGGTCGGGATCGACCTGAAGCTGCTCGATCTCGGTGAGAAAGGCGACGACGTTGCCCTTGAACTCGGGCGGGACCGAAAGCTGCACGGTCGAGGGATCGATCGGCTCGGCGGTCTTGACGCCGAGATAGTCGTTGATTGCCGCCGCAATCCGCTTGGCCGTGGTGAAGTCGGAGTTGCGCAGCGCGAGACGAACGTTCGGCAGGCGATTGAGCGCGAACTCGATCTCGCGCTCGATGATGGCGCCGTTGGCGATGCGGCCCACGGTCGGCACGCCGCGCACGATCTTGGCTGCTTCGCCTTCGGCCTGGAAGCCGGAGATCGCGAGCGAGCCTTGCGCCACCGCGTAGACGTTGCCGTCGGCGCCGAGCAGGGGAGTGACGAGCAGGGTTCCACCGCGCAGATCCTTGGCATCGCCGAGGGCGGACACGGTGACGTCCATGCGCGTGCCTTGCGTCGCGAAGGCGGGCAGATTGCCTGTCACCATCACCGCGGCGACGTTGCCGGTGCGGATGGTGGCGCCGCGGATGTTGACGCCCATGCGCTCGAGCATCGCTTGCAGCGACTGCTTGGTGAAGGGGATGTTGTTGAGGGTGTCGCCGGTGCCGTTGAGGCCGACGACGAGGCCATAGCCAATGAGCTGATTCTGCCGCACGCCTTCGATATTGGCGAGATCCTTGATGCGCGAGGTCGCGTTCGCCGACGCGACCGAGAGCGCCAGCGCAGAGAGCGCGGCGAAGGCCACTCCAAAAATCCTCACCCAACGAACGCCTGGCATCCTCTGCTCCCCAAGGCTCCCGAAGAGCCTCCTCACATCTTGGACCATCTGCGACACTCCCATGACGAGCTGGTCCGACGCTGTCCTTGCGAGCGCTGTGCCAACACGGAGCAGAGGCGCTAGGCGATTGAATAGGTTGAGTAAATTTGTTTTCTCCGGTGTCAGCCGCTGTTGTCGCTGAGGAGCGAAACTGCCGTGTGTCGGCAGATTTTGCCGGGCCGTTTACGCCCCGTTAACCATAAAGCGGCGAATGTGGCGCATCGATCACCCGGATTGCTTCGATGCGCATCTACGGACCGAATGGCACCACGCTTGGGACGCCGGCCAGCCAGGCCCGGCGAACCAGCTCCGGCACCTTCGTGCTGCCGGACACCTCCTCGGCGCAGGAGACGCGGAGCGCGGCCGCACCGAAGGCCACCGCCAACATCGACGGGCTGCTCGCACTGCAAGGCATCGAGGAAGATCCGATCGAGCGCCGCAAGCGCTCGGTCGCCCGCGGCAAGACCGCGCTCGACGTGCTCGACGATCTCAAGATGGGGCTGCTCTCCGGCAATCTTGACAAGTCGACGGTGATGCGGCTGCGCGACGCGGCGGCGAACCTGAAATCGTCCTCCGGCGATCCCGGCCTGGATTCCGTGCTCTCCGAGATCGAACTGCGCGTCGAGGTCGAGCTGGCGAAGGCCGGGCAGGGCTGACAGTCATCGCGCAATGTGGAGCGCTTGGGGAACGGACTTACGCCGCTTCCTCCTTCTGCTGCGTGTCGTAGCGGCGCTGGGCGGCGAGCACGTCTTTCAGATTCTCCTCGGCCCAATCGCGCAGCGGATCGACTGCGGCGGCGAGCGTCAAACCGAGCTGCGTGATCGAATATTCGACCGTCACCGGCACGGTCGCGATGGCGCGGCGCTTGAGCAGGCCGTCGCGTTCGAGCGACTTGAGAACCTGGCTCAGCATCTTCTGCGAGATCCCTTCAATCGTGCGACGCAACTGATTGAAGCGCATCGGCTCCTCGCGCAGCAGCAACAGGATCAACACGGCCCATTTGTCGCCGACGCGATCGAGGATTTGGCGCGTCGGGCACTCGGCGGCATAGACGTTGGGTTTCATCTCAGTTCCTCGCGCTTGCCTGGCTCGGCATCTGGTGTCGGGTTACTCCTGCGTAATCAGGTAAGCACAAAGTGCTCTCTTAACACCAGCATTCTTTAAGATATCTAGTAACTATTGGTTACTATTGAAGCAAAGGAGCCTTCCATGAAAATCGCAGTCGCCGGCGCCTCGGGCCGGGCCGGGTCGGAGATCACCAAGGAACTGTCCCGCCGCGGCCACGCGGTCACCGCCATCGCCCGGAACCCCGAGAAGATCGCAGGCTTGCCCAACGTCACGCCGACCAAGGGAGATGTGCTCGATCAGGCCGGTCTGACGAAACTCTGGTCCGGGCACGACGTTGCAGTGAGTTCCGTGCATTTCCTGGCGAGTGACCCGCACAAGCTGATTGGCGCGGCCAAGGGCTCCGGGGTCGGGCGCTATCTGGTTGTCGGCGGCGCCGGCAGCCTCGAGGTCGCTCCCGGCGTCAAACTTGTCACAACTCCCGGCTTTCCGGCTCAATACAAGGCCGAGGCGGAAGCTGGCTCCACGTTCCTCGACCTGCTGCGGCAGGAAAAGGACCTGAACTGGACCTTCATCTCGCCCTCGGCGCTGTTCGTCGAGGAAGCGCGAACTGGTAAGTTCCGGCTCGGCACCGATCAGCTTCTCGCAGATGCGAATGGCAAGAGCTGGATCAGCTTCGCCGACTACGCCATCGCACTCGCCGACGAGATCGAGAAACCGGCCCACTCGAGGCAGCGTTTCACGGTCGGCTACTAGGCCTTTGGCCGCCCCCGGGCTCCTCCCGGATAAACCTTCCTGTGCAAGGGCTTGGGGGCGGTAACTGCGCCATTAAGGAAATATTGTCTGTTACAGGAGGCCACTATATAAGGCCCGGCTCAACGGACCCCGTTCCGTTCGCGAGTCGTTGCTTAAGAAGATAGGCCGCCCTTGGAAAAGTTGAAAAACTACCGACCGACCGAAAAAGAGCCTTTCATGAACGACCGGCAGAAGGAGTACTTCCGTTTGAAGCTCCTCGCCTGGAAGGATGAGATCCTCAAAGAGTCCAAGCTCACCCTGCAGGCTCTGCAGGAGGAGAACGTGAACCACCCCGATCTCGCCGATCGGGCATCGTCCGAAACCGACCGCGCCATCGAACTCCGCGCCCGCGACCGTCAGCGCAAGTTGATCGCCAAGATCGACGCTGCGCTCCAGCGGATCGAGGACAACACCTACGGGTATTGCGAGGACACCGGCGAGCCGATCTCGTTGAAGCGGCTTGAAGCCCGGCCCATCGCGACGCTCTCGGTGGAAGCGCAGGAGCGCCACGAGAAACGCGAGAAGGTCTATCGCGACGAATAGAGTCCGAGCCGCAGCGATGCGGCTCTTTGTTTTTGGACGCAAGGCGCCCTTTCGCGCCGCGATCGGCATTTTGCCCGTCGCTTGCCGCCGCGTTCTCGACGCGCGCGCGATCGCGAAAAATGAATCATGATCAATGACCTAGAGTCCGTTCCTGCGAGCTCACGTGAGTTCACATGAGAAACAGCCTTCACTTCAGGTGCGGGAGGTTTTGCGAGTCGCATCAACGAGATCGACTCGGATGCTGAGAGTCTGATCAAGCTGCATCAAGTATTGCTGCAATCAGGCTTCATGCGCCGCTGCAGGGCGCGCGTATCCATAAAGCCTGGACCAGCTCAATTTTTTCTTAAGCGTCGGCGGCTCCCCGTAATCGTCCCGGTCTGGGTGGCAGCGCTTGTCAGGCCCGGGCGGGGATGCTGAAGTGCCGCCCCTGATTGTGATCGCGTAGCGTGGGAGGCGGCGCCGATGGACAAAATTCTCGAAGCCGCAAAGGCGATCGCGCTGGCGCGCCGCAACCGTGCACCGCTCGCGGCGCTGGAACATCCGCCTGTTGACGAGGCCGAGGGCTATGAGGTCCAGCGCGCGCTGCACGATCTTCTGCTGAAGAATGTCGGCCCGCTGGTCGGCTACAAGATCGGCTGCACCAGCCAGGTGATGCAGGAGTATATCGGTATCCCGCACCCCTGCGCCGGCGGCGTGTTCCAGAAGGGCGTGCACGACAGCGGCGTCAAGCTCGCGGCGTCCGACTACGTCCGCGTGGGCGTCGAATGCGAGATCGCGGTGCGGCTGAAGCGCAATCTCGCCGCCGGCGAGGCGCCATTCACGGCCGAATGGGTCGGCGAGGCCGTCGAGGCCTATCATCCCGCCATCGAGATCGTCGACGACCGCTACGTGAAGTGGGAGACGATGGGCGCACCGACGCTGATCGCCGACGATTTCTTCGCCGCCGGCTGCGTGCTCGGCGAGGCGGTACCGCGCTCGTCGGTGCCGGACCTGAAGGCGGTGAAGGGCCGCGCCATCGTCAACGGCGAGGAAGTCAGCCACGGCACCGGCGCCGACGTGCTCGGCCATCCCCACAACGCACTCGCCTGGCTCGCCAACCATCTCGCCGCCGAAGGCAAGGGCCTGCACGCGGGACAGCTCGTGCTGACCGGCAGCCTGGTGAAGACGCTGTGGCTGAAAGCCGGCGACAAGGTGCGGATGGAACTGGACGGGCTGGGCGTGGTCGAGGCGGAGTTCAGCTGAACTCTCTCCGTCGTCATTGCGCGCGCAGCGAAGCAACGCAATGACGGAGGTGATACGGTCGCCAAAATACATGCGGCCCTCGCCAGGGGAGCTAGCGAGGGCCGCGTAGTACATCGTCGTTCGCGCCTAGGTTCGCGAGCACGATGTGGGAGCTCTTGAAGAGACTTAGAAGGGCAGCAGCACGTCCATGACTTGCTGGCCGTAGCGCGGCTGCTGCACGTCCGTGATCTGGCCGCGGCCGCCGTAGGCGATGCGGGCCTGTGCGATCTTGCTGGAATCGATGGTGTTGTCGCTCTGGATGTCTTCGGGGCGGACGATGCCGGCGACGATGAGTTCGCGGATCTCGTAATTGACGCGGATTTCCTGCTTGCCCTCGACCACGAGGTTGCCGTTCGGGAGCACCTGGGTCACGACGGCTGCGACGTTGGTCTGCAGGGCTTCCGTGCGGTTGACCGAACCCTTGCCGTCGCTGGATGCGGATGAATCGGCGGTGAGAATGCGGCCGGGCAGGATCTTGTTGGCCTGGGTAATGGTCTTCGCGCCGATGAAATCGGTGATGCCGGAATCTTCCGAGTTGGTGCGGCTGCGCTGGGTCTCGTTGGACAGGTTGGCCTTGTCGGTGATGTTCACGGTCACGGTCAGGAGGTCGCCGACATGGGTGGCGCGCTGGTCCTTGAAGAACGCGCGACTGCCGTTCCGCCACAGCGAGTTCGGGCTGTAGGAGGCGACTTCCGGCTTCGGCATCGGCATCTGCACCGGCTTGTAGCCGGGCTGCGTCGTCGGATTGTCGATCGCCGACAGTTTTGGTTGCTCGCCGATCTGCGACAGGCGGTCGATCGAAGAACAGCCGCCCAGCGCGCTGGCTGCGAGCAGCAGGGCGGAGATCGCGATGCGACGAAGACGGTGAGCCGAACTGAAAGCGGACATGACTAACTCTTACTTGGCTTGAGCTTGCGAGGCGCGAGCTTGCGGGATCTGGGCTTCTGCGACCTGGGCCGGCGACGCGGGGGGCTGGACCAGGTTCCGAAGCAGGGATGCGGTGTCGACGGGGGCGGGGGCTTCGTCGCGCTTCAGCGAGGAGGTCTGCTCGACCGCGGCCGGCATCGGCGCTGACTGGCTGGCGCCCTCAACCGTCACCTGGCCGCGGCCGGTGACGATACCGGTCAGCGTCCGCTTGGTCTGCAGATTGAGAACGCTCACGGTGTCGCCCTCGGCGCCGTTGTCGATCGCCTTGCCGCGGGTGGTGAGGTAGATTCCGGGGACCTGGTAGATGACGGTGACGCTCTGGTCGCGCGACACGAGTTCGGGCTTGGCAATGTCGGCGACGCGGATCGGCGTGCCCGCGCGCATCGGCCGGCGCAGCTGCATGCCGACTGCGCGCTCGCGCAGCGCGGGCTCGCCGGCCACTTCCGCCTTCGGCCGACGCTCCTGCGCGACGTCGGAGGCTTTCAGCATCTCGCTGCGGTCGATGTCGCGGGTCAGAACAGCGACCTCGACGGTCTCGATCGCGGTGCCGGTCAGGCGCAGCTTGGTCGGCGCGGTGGTGCTGTCGTTGGCGATCTCGAAAGTGACATCGAAGCGGCCGCCGCGCGCATCGTAGCGGGTCGCGACCGGCTGGAGCGCGCCGGTGTTGGAGGCGTCCAGCCGCATGTCGGAGATGCCGCGGTCGAAGGTGACGGTGATGTTGGCGGCATCGCCCAGGCCAAAGCGTCGCTCGAGCGCGGAGGCGACCGCGTCTTCGAGTTCCTTGTTGGCGAGCGTGCGGGCGAGGCGGGTGACCTGGACTTCCTTGATGTCGCCGGTCATCACGCCGATCACCTGCTTGGCGCGGAGCACGTTCAGGACCTGGGCGACCGGCAGCGCGCCGGTGGTGCCGAGATCGGGCGAGCGATAGACCGGGATCTGCGCGGCCGCCCCGGCATTGTCGATGAGGTCGCCGACGCGCACCACGTCGGAGGTGACGTTGACGCTGGCGCGCAGCGTCGGCGTGGCGATGCCGTCGTCGGCGGCCTGTGCTGGCAGCGCCAGCACGAGCAGGGTGGAGAGGGTGAGAAGCGCGGTGCGGATCATCATCATCACCTCAGCGGAACAGCGCCGTGGTCGATTGCATCATCTGGTCGGCGGCGCTGATCACCTTGGCGTTCATCTCGTAGGCTCGCTGGGCTGCGATCAGGTCGCTCATCTCCGAGACGACGTCGACATTGGCCTGTTCGAGGCTGCCTTGCGTGATCTTGCCGTAGCCTTCGGAGTTCGCGGTGCCGTCCTGCGGCGAGCCTGACGATGTCGTCTCGGTGAACTGGTTGCTGCCGACCGGCTGCAGGCCCGCCTTGTTGATGAAGCGGGTTATGCCGATCTGGCCGAGAACGGTGTTGCTCGACGAGCCCGGCAGCGTCACGGTCACCTGGCCCTGCTCGTTGACGGTGATGCCCGAGGCGTTGTTCGGGATCGTGATGGTCGGCTGCACAGGGTTGCCGCCTGCGGTGACGACGCGGCCCTGATTGTCCATCTGGAAGGTGCCGTCGCGGGTGTACTGGTAGGTGCCGTCGGGCATCAGGATCTTGAAGAAGCCTTCGCCCGAGATGGCGAGGTCGAGATCGTTGCCGGTCTGCGACAGCGTGCCCTGGGTCATGCTGCGCGGAGTGCCGACGGTCTTGACGCCGCCGCCGATGTCGACGCCGACGGGCAGGATGGTGCCCTGGTCCGAGGCTTGGGCGCCGACGCGGCGGATGTGCTCGTAGATCAGGTCCTGGAACGCCGCGGTCTGCTTCTTGAAGCCGGTGGTGCGCAGGTTGGCGATGTTGTTGGAGATCACCTGAACGTTGAGTTCCTGTGCCGCCATTCCGGTCGCTGCGGTGTGAAGCGCCTGCATCTCAGTTCTCCCTCAATCAGGCCGGCACGTCGGCGAGCTTTTCGATCGCCGATTTGTGGAGGTCGCTCTGCTGCTGGAGCAGGTTGGCGATCGCGGTGTAGCTGCGCATCACCTCGACCATGCGGCTCATCTCGCCGACCGAATTCACGTTCGACTTCTCGATGTAACCCTGCTGGAGGGTGGACTTGGCGTCGACCTGCTGGTTGGCGTTGCCTGCCGCGTAGAGGTTGGCGCCGAGCTTGGTCAGCTTGGCCGGATCGTCGAAGCTCACCATGCGGATCTTGCCGCGGATCGAGTCGGTCTTGGCCGTGCCCTCCAGCACCGTCACGGTGCCGTCGGGGGCGACGTTGATGTCGTGGTCGGTCGGCTGGAACACGATCGGACCGCCGGTGCCGAGCACCAGATTGCCGTCGGAGGTGATGAGCTGGCCGGTGCTGCTGAGCGCGAACTTGCCGTCGCGGGTGTAACGCTCGGCGCCGTTGGCCTGCACGGCGAAAAACGCGTTGCCGCTGATCGCCATGTCCAGAGGGTTGTTGGTCGCCTCCATCGGCCCCTGGCCGACGTCGCGGTAGGTGCCGCGGTCCTGCACATAGGAGACCCGGCGGTCTGAGCCGATGAAATTGTCCTCATGCGCGTTCGAGTTCAGATACTCCTCGAACAGCGAATGGTCGGCCTTGAAGCCGTTGGTGTTGGCGTTGGCGACGTTGTTGGCGATGACATCCATCTGCCGCTCCAACGTCATCTGCCGTGACAATCCGATCAGAAGCGCATTCTGCATCGGTCAATCTCCCCTCAAGTGAGCCCGGCCATTTCGCTCTCCCAAGCGCCTTGGCCGATCCCGTGAAAGAGGCCGTCGGGTTCTCCCAAACCGTTCGGTCTCGGCCCTCTCTTAGCGAAAGCCGTGCCAACTCGGAAAGACGTGCAATTACAGCCGGTTGTCTATTTTTCGGCGGCGCGCGTGGGGGGCAGAAAGGTTCTGTTAGCCATGTTTGCCCGGCAGATTTTTCCTAGCTGAGGCCCAATCGAAAGGTTCCGTTAACCATTATTACCGTAGCGTTTGCGCTTAAGAGGAGCGCATTGCGCTGGGGCATTTGTATCGCGTCACCGTCTGCCACGAGGCTTCGCTCTTTCGACCCTTTTTGAGATGAGCGAGCCCGGACGATCATGGCAGATGAAGCGGAAGGCGGCGCAGCCGCCGAAGGCGCGGAAGCCGCTGCCCCCAAAAGCAAGTTCAAGCTGATCCTGATCGTCGTCGGCGTGCTGGTCGTACTCGGCGGCGGCGCCGCGTCCTGGTTCCTGTTCTTCCGCCATGGCGACGGCGAGCATCACGCCGAGGCTGCGCCTCCGCCGAAGCCGCCGGCCTTCGTCGACGTACCCGACATGATGGTCAACCTCGCCGGCGCGCCCGGCGAGCGCGTGCAATATCTCAAGCTCAAGATCGTGCTCGAGCTGAAGGAAGAGAAGCAGATCGAGGCGATCAAGCCCTCGATGCCGCGCGTCACCGACATCTTCCAGACCTATGTGCGCGAGCTCCGCTCCTCCGACCTCAACGGGTCTGCCGGCATCTTCCGCCTCAGGGAAGAGCTGACCAAGCGCGTCAACGCTGCGGTCGCGCCGATCCAGGTCAGCGCGGTGCTGTTCAAGGAAGTCGTGCTCCAGTGAGGATGCTGCGGAAGGGTACGGGCTAGCGCCATGGCCGGCAACGAGCAGATGGACCAGGATGCGATTGCCGCCCAATGGGAGGCGTCGCTCGATTCCGAGGATCCCGCGGAGGCCGCGAAGGCTGCTGCCGAAAACGAACTCTCGGAGACCATGGCCCTGCAATGGGCGGCCATGGTCGAGGACGGCAGCCGCGATCTCGGCAACGGCAAGAACTCCGGCGAGCGGGTGCTGTCGCAGGAGGAGATCGACAATCTCCTCGGCTTCACCGTCGGCGACGTCACGCTCGACGACCACAGCGGCATTCGCGCGATCATCGACTCGGCGATGGTCTCCTACGAGCGTCTGCCGATGCTCGAAATCGTCTTCGACCGCCTGGTGCGGCTGTTGACGACCTCCTTGCGCAATTTCACCTCCGACAACGTCGAAGTCTCGCTCGACCGCATCACGTCGGTGCGTTTCGGCGACTACATGAACTCGATCCCGCTGCCTGCCGTGCTCTCGGTCTTCAAGGCCGAGGAGTGGGAAAACTTCGGCATGGCGACGGTCGATTCCAGCCTGATCTACTCGATGATCGACGTGCTGCTCGGCGGCCGCCGCGGCTCGAGCCAGCTGCGCATCGAGGGCCGGCCCTACACCACGATCGAGACCGAGCTGGTCAAGCGCCTGGTCGAGGTGGTGCTGGCCGACGCCGAGCAGGCGTTCCGGCCGCTGTCGCCAGTGACTTTCACGATCGACCGGCTCGAGACCAACCCGCGCTTCGCCGCGATCAGCCGTCCCGCCAACGCTGCCATCCTGGTGCGCCTGCGCATCGACATGGAAGATCGCGGCGGCAACATCGAGCTGCTGCTTCCTTACGCGACCATCGAACCGATCAGGCCCGTCCTGCTCCAGATGTTCATGGGCGAGAAGTTCGGCCGTGATCCGATCTGGGAAGGCCATTTCGCCACCGAGATCGTGCAGGCCGAGATTTCCGTCGATGCGGTGCTCTACGAGGCCGATATTCCGCTCAAGCAACTGATGCGGCTGAAGGTCGGCGACACGCTGCCGCTGGACATGCGCGCCGACGCCAACGTCTCCGTGCGCTGCGGCGACGTCATCATCACTGAGGGACGCATGGGCCGGGTCGGGGAGCGCGTTGCGATCCGCGTGACGAAACCCTTGCGCAAGCCAAGTACGACACTTGCGATGTTCGAGAAGGTGGACGAACAGAACAAGCTGATGGAGGCCCCATGAACCACTCCCTGGGAATGGCGATCGAGACGCTGGTGGCTATCCTGCTGATGCTCACGATCGGCTACTGCATGCTGCTCAACAAGCGGCTGACGCGGCTGAAGGCGGACGAGCATTCGCTGAAGGCCGTGATCGGCGAGTTGATCACTGCGACCGAGATCGCCGAGCGCGCGATCGGCGGGCTCAAGCTCGCGGTGCGCGACGTCAACGAGAATCTCGGCAACCAGCTCGCGGCTGCGACGCAGATGTCCGACCAACTCTACAAGCAGCTCGGCGAAGCCGACAACGTGGTGCGCCGGCTCTCCAAGATCGCGATCGCTGCGCGTCCGGTGACGAATCCGGAAACGGCCGCCGCGCCCGCCTCAAAGCCGTCGTCGGCGAAGGCGGTGGCCGCCGCCGCCGAAGCCTTCTCCGAGCGCCGGCGGTCCAACGGTCTCGCCGCATAAAGTCAGGGTATGAAGTCCTTTCGTAACATCCGCGTCATTCCGGTCGTCCTGGTTGCGGTCGCGGGTCTCGCCACGCTGAAGGTGGCGGGGCTCGTGATCAATGGCGGCTACGTCTTCGACTACCAGCCGAACAGTGTGAAGAAGTCCTGGGCGCAGGAGAATCTGAACTTCCCGACCGGGCGGGAGGATCCTGACATCACCGGCTCGACGCATGGCGAGCCGAAGGAAGCGCCCAAGCCGGCCGCGCCCGAAAGCAAGCCCGAGGGCACGCCGGTCAAGCTGGACGAGTCCCAGCCGCAGATTTCGGACTCGGAGCGTGCGATCCTGGAGCGGCTGCAGTCGCGCCGCCAGGAGATCGAGGCCCGCCAGCGCGAGATCGACATCCGCGAGAGCCTGCTGAAGTCGGCGGAGAAGCGTATCGAAGGCAAGGTCGAGGAGATGAAGGCGGTGGAATCCCGCATCACCGCGACCCAGGCCGAGCAGAAGGCCGCGGAGGCCCAGCGCCTGAAAGGCCTCGTGACCATGTACGAGGGCATGAAGCCCAAGGACGCTGCGCGGGTGTTCGACCGGCTGGAAATGAGCGTGTTGATCGAGATCGCCTCGGCGATCGCCCCTCGAAAGATGTCCGACATACTGGGCCTGATGTCGTCGGAGGCTGCCGAGCGGCTGACCGTCGAGATGGCGCGCCGTGCCAACGGGGGCGGGGATCAGTCCGCTTCCGCCGGGGACCTGCCGAAGATCGAAGGCAAGCCGACGCAAAAGCCGAATTGAGGGCTCATACTTAAGAAGTCCTTAATTGGCAAAACCTACATTCGAGGGCATGGGCCGGCACCAGTGCCGGCGTGGACTCGTCGAACCGGAAGAAATGCCGCCAATGGCGCAGAAGGCTGCCGCTGGATTTGTGTCGCGAGCCCGCGCCTTGGCGCTTGGGCTGTCGTGCCATGTCCGCAAGGCCGTCCTGCTGGGCGCCTGCGGGTTGATCGGCCTGAGCTCGGTTGCCCACGCGGCCGATCCTGTCAGGGGCGAGGCGACTTTCTCGGCTGGCGGCGGCTTTGCCCGCCTCGTGATCAAGCTCGGCGAAGACGTCCCCTCCGAGGTGACGACGGCCGGCTCCATCCTCATCATCCGCTTCGACCGCCCCGTCGACGTTCCCGTCGATCGCGTACCGGAGGGAGCGCCCGACTACGTCAACTCTGCCCGCCGCGATCCCGACGGCGTCGCGATCCGGTTGTCGCTGGCGCGGCGCGTCACCGTCAACACCATGAATGCCGGCGAGCGCACCTACATCGACCTGCTGCCGGAAGGCTGGAAGGGGCCGCCGCCCAGCCTGCCGATGGACGTGGTGAAGGAACTCGCCGAACGCGCCCGTGTCGCCGAGCGCGCGCTTCGCGCCCAGCGCGCCGCGGCCGAGACCAAGAAGCGTCCGCCGATCCGCGTACGCGCCTCGATCCAGCCGACCTTCGTGCGCTTCGTGTTCGAGATGCCCGACGGCGTCGGTGTCTCCTCCGTGCTGAACGAGCAGAAGCTGACGCTCGCCTTCAACGCCAATCTCAATTTCGACCTTGCCGACGCCGTCGTCGCAGCGCCTCCGAACGTGGCTTCGATCAAGCAGAAGGCCGACGTCGACCAGACCAGTGTCGAGATCGCGCTGATCGGCGATTCCGACGTGCACTCCTTCCGCGACGACAAGAACTACGTCGTCGACATCGCCTTCCAGCCCGACAAGGGCAAGACTGCCGCGACGCCCAAAGCCGCGATCGCGAAGGCGGAGGCCGGCGGTCACGGACCGGCCCGCGCTGCGGAGAAGCCGGCGGCCGCGAAGCCGAAGGACTCCCATAGTGAGATCGCGCCGCCGACCTCGGAGGCAATCGCACGCGAAGCCAAGATCGAGGTCAAGCCCGAAGCGAAGTCGGAAGCGAAGCCCGAGGCGGCTGCCGCGATGCCGCTCGCCGAGGGGGCGAAGCCGGCGGTTGTAGCGCCCGTTGCCGAAGCCCCGCACGCCGAAGCGCCCAAGGAAGCAGCCAAGGAAGCCGCGATGCCCGCGGTGCCCGCGAAGGAAGCGGTCACGCCCGTCAAGTCGGCGGAGCCCGTCGTTGCCGAAGCACCCAAAGCGGAAGCCGTCAAGGAAGCTCCGAAAGAGGCCGTGCAGGCTGAAGCCAAGCCTGCCAAGCCCGCACCGGCCGAGGCGCAGGCCGCGCCGTCGCCTGCCGCCAGCGTCGATGCGCAGCGCGACAGCGACGGGCTGCGCGTGACGTTCCCGCTTTCTGTTGCAACCCCGGCCGCCGCATTTCGCCGCGGCGACACGGTGTGGCTGGTGTTCGACTCGCAAAAGCCTCTTGACGTCGAGGCGATCCGCACCCGAGGCGGCGCGATGATCGGCGAGGTCAGCCGCATGCCGCTCGACAAGGGGCAGGCGGTCCGCATCCGCCTCACCCGTCCGCTGGTCTATTCGCTGACCAGCGAGGAGGTCGGCAAGGAGACCAACTGGCTGCTCACGCTCGCCGACAAGATTCAGGCGACGCCGCTGCCGCTGATGATGTCGCGCAACATCACCGATCCCGCGCTCGCCAACATCGCGATCCCCTTCGCCAATCCGGGCCTGCTGCACAAGTTCACCGATCCCGATGCCGGCGACATGCTCTACGTCGTCACCGCGCAGCGGCCGGTTCGCGGCTTCATCAAGCGGCAGGATCTCGTCGATCTGTCGCTGCTGGAATCCGCCCATGGCATCGCGATCCGGCCGAACTCCGACGAGGTCGGCGTCGAGGTCGGATCAGACAAGGTCATTCTCGGCAAGAAGGGCGGCCTGACGCTGTCGCCGGTCGACGTCTCGGCCGAGCGCGCACCGACCGCGGTGCGGCCGGTCTTCAATCCCGAAGGCTGGCGCAAGGGTCAGTCGGAAGATTTCTGGACGCGCCAGAGCGATCTGATCACGGCGATCTCGGCCGTCGAGCCGGCGCAGCGCTCGCTGCCGCGGCTCGACCTCGCCCAGTTCTACATGTCGCGCGCGATGTACTACGAAGCCAAGTCCGTGACCGACGTGATGCTGAGCGATCCCCTCAACAAGGAGGAGAGCAGTGCGCTGATCATCCACGCGATCGCGAGCATCCTGATCGGGCGGCCGGCGCAGGGCCTGAAGGATCTCGCCAATCCCGTGATCGGCAACAGCCACGATTCCCAGCTCTGGAAGGCGCTGGCCTATGCGCGCCAGGGCAAATGGGCGGACGCCCGCGAGAAGTTCAAGAACGTCGAATTCGCCATCGCTTCGCTGCCGCTCGACATCCAGCGCATCGTGACGATGGACGCGATGCGCGCCTCGCTCGAGGTCAAGGACTATGCCGGTGCCTCCAAGCGCCGCGGTGAGATCGAGGTGGTCGGCGTGCCGCCGGAGGCCGCGCCCGGCTTTGCCGTGCTGCGCGGCCGGCTCGCCGAAGCGCTCGGTCACGACAAGGACGCCCTCGACGACTACAAATTCGCCGTCGGCTCGAACGACCGGCCGGCAGCCGCCGAAGCCAAGCAGCTCGAGGTCGCGCTACGGCAGAAGCGCGACGAGATCAGCAAGGAAGACGCACTGAAGGAGCTCGAGACGCTGTCGATGACCTGGCGCGGCGACGCGATCGAGGTCAAGACGCTTCAGATGCTGTCGCAGCTCTATGCCGAGAGCGGGCGGTACCGCGACGCGCTCACCGCGGCGCGCACTGCGACCAGGCTCCAGCCCAATGCGGAAGCCTCGCGCCAGGCGCAGGATCTGGCGTCGGATCTGTTCACGCAGATTTTCCTGGGACCCAAGGGCGACGAGCTGCCGCCGGTCGAGGCGCTCGGGATGTTCTACGAGTTCCGCGAACTGACGCCGATCGGCCGGCGCGGCGACGAACTGATCCGCCGCCTGGCCGATCGTCTCGCCTCGGTCGACCTGCTCGACCAGGCCGCCGAGCTCCTGCAATACCAGGTCGACCATCGCCTCGAAGGCGCGGCGAGGGCGCAGGTCGCCGCGCGCCTTGCCATGATCTATCTCGCCAACCGCAAGCCGGACATGGCGATCACGGCGCTGCGCGCGAGCCGCATCAGCGATCTCTCCGGCGAATTGCGCCAGCAGCGCCTGCTGCTCGAAGCGCGCGCGCAGAGCGATGTCGGCCGCCATGACCTCGCGCTCGACATCGTCTCCAACGTCTCGGGGCGCGAAGTGCTGCGGCTGCGGTCCGACATTTTCTGGGCGGCGCGGCGCTGGCGCGAGTCCGCCGAGCAGATCGAGCTCTACTACGGCGATCGCTTCCGCGATTTCAAGCCGCTCAACGCGGTCGAGAAGAGCGATATCATCCGTGCCGCCGTCGGCTATGCGCTCGCCGACGACTCGATCGGCCTGTCGCGCTTCCGGGAGAAATACGCGCCCCTGATGAGCGAGAGCGCCGATCGGCTCGCCTTCGACGTCGCCAGCAAGCCGGCTGCTGCCTCCAGCGCCGAATTTGCCGAAATCGCAAAGCTCGCCGCAAGCGTCGACACGCTCGACGGTTTCCTCCGCGAGATGAAGCAGCGTTTCCCCGACGCCACCGCGCGCGCACCGGCCTCGCCACAGGCCAGGGACGAGACCGAGCACACCGGCTCGCTGCCCACGATCCCCGTCGTGCGGCAGATCAAGATGACGCGGTAGCGAAAACAACCCCATGCACAGTAGACGGCAGCCATCGAATCAAAGGGGCAGCTGACGTTGCGATTGAATGCGGATTTTACGAAATAGGTTTGACTCGTCGGGCAAACCACTGGCATGATGTTATCATGCGCATCGCCCCTCCGTCGCCGGCGGATCCAGCCGCCAAACTCGGTCCGCGACGGCTCCGCATTCGACGCTACCCCCCGTAACTCTGCACCAGACTTCCCGCCACCAGCGACCAGCCGTCGACCAGCACGAAGAAGATCAGCTTGAACGGCAGCGAGATCGTCGCGGGCGGCAGCATCATCATGCCCATCGACATCAACACCGAGGCGACGACGAGGTCGATGATGAGGAAGGGGAGAAACAGCAAGAAGCCGATCTCGAAGGCGCGCTTGAGCTCGGAGATCATGAAAGCGGGGACGAGGATGCGCAGCTCAAGCGCGTCGGGCGTCGCCGGCGGCGGCTCGCCGGAGAGATCCAGAAACAGCTTCAGGTCCTTCTCGCGCACGTTCTTCTGCATGAATCCGCGCAAGGGGACGGAGGCGCGCTGAAGCGCGTCCTCGACGCTGATCTGGTTGGCGACGAGCGGACGGATGCCGTCGTCGTAGGACTTTTGCAGCACCGGCCCCATCACGAAGAAGGTGAGGAACATCGCCAGCGCCAGGATCACCGAGTTGGGCGGGGCGGTCGCCGTGCCCATCGCAGTGCGCAGCAGCGACAGCACGACCACGATGCGCGTGAACGACGTCATCATGATCAGGATGGACGGCGCGATCGACAGCACCGTGAGCAGCGCGATCAGCTGGATGGCGCGCTCAGTGACGCCACCGCCGCCCTGGCCGCCGAGATTGATGCTGATGTCCTGCGCATGCGCAGGCATCGCGAGCGACATCGCGGCGATCAGGACAGAGAAAAAGAATACTCTACGCGGGAAGGACGGCAGCCTCACGAAGACGGCTTCGGACGGCCGAGCAGGGAGGCCATCTCGTCTTCGAGATTTTCAAAGCTGGTCTTTTCCGCGGCCGGCTTGGCCGCCGGCGCCGGAGGGGGCGGCGGCTCGACGCGTGCGGCGCGCGGAGAAGCCGTGGGCGCCTCCGGCGCGACCGGCGGCGCGATGGTCTCGCCGGCCGGACGGCGCAGGGCCGCCTCGAGGCGCTGGGCCATCTCGGCGAGATTTTGCTCGGCGCTCGACGGCGCGGCAACCGCGGGGGCCGGCGGCGGCACCGGCGGAGCCTGCGGCACGGGCGGAGGAGGAGGCGGCGGCGCGACTGCGCGCTCGGCGCGCACCGACGGCATCTTCGGCGGCTCGCCCTGACGCGGCGGGCGCGGCATCAGTGGCGGCTCGCTGCGCGGAACGCGCGGCGGCATCGGCTCGGGACGGGGCTCACGCTCCAGACGCGGCGGCATCGGCTCGGGCGAGAAGCCGCCGAGCTGCGGTTCGCCGCGGCGCTCGGCCAGAGTGGGCGCCGGCCGGCGGAGCTCGTCGGCGAAAGAGGGACGGCTAGGCCGCGGCGGCGGCTCCGGCATCTGCGTTTCGGGATGGTCGAGCACTTCGGGGCGCGGCGCCTCATCGGCCCAGCTACCGGCATCGGGCATCGGGGCGAGGCGCGGCGGCTCGGCGGCGCTCGGACGCTGCGGAATCTGGTCGCGGCCAGCGGCGGCGCGCACGATGTTCGGTTCGACGACGATGTCGGTGGGACCGCCGATCATCAGGAGATGTTCGACGTTGTCACGGCGGACCAGCACCAGGCGCCGGCGGCCATCGACTGCGGCGGCGTCGATCACGGCGAGCCGGGGCATCCTGCCGCGCTGGGTGTTGGCGCCGAGCCGGGTGGTCGCGAATCGGCGGACCAGCCACGCCGCGACGCCGATCAACGCCAGAACGACGATGAACGCGACGATGAAGGTGATAGGGCTACCGTTCATACCTGTCCTCGGTAAATGGCGCTTCCGTCGTGCCCATGGTCAGAAGCCGACCACCAGCGTGCGATGCCCCAAAACTGCGATCTCTTAACGTCCCACGGCAAGTTTTGCCGTCCCCAACTCTTAATAACCCATGAATCGCCCGATCCAAAACGACTTCTTGGCCTGTCCCTGCATCGCCAAGCGGTTGGGTTAATGCAGCTTTTGGAACGCGTAGAATCACGGGGGGAGAATGGTATGTTTCAATCAGAAACATGCATCCGACGCGCCTTAACCGCTTGTTAACCATACACGCGGCAAATTCTGCCTAGCTTCGGACCCAAGTACGCACATGGGTCCGCAAGAGGCGGAAGGAGCCGCAACGATGTCCATCAACGATCTTCCGGTGCTGTCGGCGCTTCGAACCAAGATGCAGTGGCACCAGGAACGCCAGCGCGTCCTGTCCGAAAACGTCTCCAATTCCGATACCCCCAATTTCCGGCCGCGCGACCTGGTCGAACCGAAGTTCGACAAGAACGGCGCCACCACAGGCTCGATGGGCACCCTGGCCATGACGGTGACCAGCGCCTCGCACATGACGCCGTCGGGGGCGGCCTCCAGCTTCGACCAGAACAGGAATGCAGGTTTCGAGACGCGCCCCGCGGGCAATGCCGTCAATCTCGAAGAGGAGATGATGAAGTCCGCCAACAACCAGATGGATTATGCGGCGGTGACCTCGCTCTATTCGAAGAGCCTGCATCTTCTGAAGACCGCAATCGGCAAGGGCTAGAGCTAGAGGAGCCGGATCATGGCGAATGACAGCAGCGATTTTGCCCGCTCGATGGCGATCGCAACCTCGGGGTTGCGGGCGCAGGCCGGTCGGATGCGGGTGATCTCCGAAAACATCGCGAACGCGGATTCGACCTCGGCGACATCAGGCGGCGATCCCTATCGCCGCAAGGTGCCGACGTTCTCCTCGGCGCTCGACCGCACGCTCGACGCGCAGGTCGTCACGCTGGGCAAGATCAAGCCCGACCAGTCCGACTTTCGCATCAAATACGAGCCGAGCAATCCGGCGGCGGATGCCAACGGCAACGTGAAATATCCCAATGTGAATTCGGTGGTCGAGATGACCGACATGCGCGACGCGCAGCGGTCCTATGAGGCCAACGTCAACATCATCAGTGCGACGCGCCGGATGATCCAGCGCACGCTCGACATCCTCAAGGCCTGAACGGGAATTCTCAAGCCATGGCAACACCCTCAATCGCGGCCAATGCCTATGCCAACCTTGCGCGCGTGCTGGAAAATACCGGCGCAGGCAAGGGCAGCGAGCCGAACGGGCAGTCCTTTGCCTCGCTGCTGAAAGACGCCGTCGGCAGCGTCGTGGAATCCGGCCGCAAATCCGACGCGCAGACCGTGGCGATGGCCAACGGCAAGGCCAACGTGATGGACGTGGTGACGGCGGTCGCCGACACCGATGTCGCGGTGTCGACGCTGGTCTCGGTCCGCGACCGCGTGATCGCGGCGTACGAAGACATCATGAAGATGCCGATCTGATTTTCGGCGCGGGCGCTCGCCTCATCGTCATTGCGGGCGCAGCGAAGCAATCCAGGCTCTCTCCGCAGGCACCAGTCTGGATTGCTTCGCTGCGCTCGCAATGACGGGGAGGGGTCTTCGTTCCCCGTCGGCTTGGCGGGGATGTGACTTGAACAAGGAAAGTGCAAATGACCGGACCTGAAACCCTCGACGTCGCGCGCGATGCGATCTGGACCATCGTGATCGTGTCCTCACCGCTGATGGTGGTCGGGCTCGCGGTCGGCGTGATCGTGTCGCTGTTCCAGGCGCTGACGCAGATCCAGGAGCAGACGCTGGTCTACGTGCCGAAGATTCTCGCCATCTTTGCCACATTGCTACTGGCGCTACCGTTCATGGCCGATGCCCTCCACGCGCACATGCTGCGGATCTCGTCGCGAATCATCGGCGGCTGAGGCACTATGCGCCCACCATGCGCATCGACGTCTCGCTGCTGCCGGCGCTCGCCGCGGCCTTCATGCTCGCTTTCGCCCGGGTCGGCGCGATGGTGATGCTGCTGCCGGGGCTCGGCGAGACCAACATCCCGGCGCGGGTGAAACTGTCGATCGCGCTGCTGCTGACGCTGATCATCCTGCCGCTGCATCGCAACGCCTATCAGGTCGACATGGGCTCGCTCGCGCCGATGCTGGTCATGATGCTGCACGAGATCGTGATCGGCATCGTGCTCGGCGCGACCGCGCGCGTGACGCTGTCGGCGCTGCAGGTCGCGGGCGCCGTGATCGCGCAGCAGATGGGGCTCGGCTTCGTCACCTCGGTCGATCCGACCCAGGGGCAGCAGGGCGTGCTGGTCGGCAACTTCCTGACCATGCTGGGCGTGACCCTGCTGTTTGCCACCGACAGTCATCATCTGGTGATCGCGGCACTGAATGACAGCTATTCGATCTTCGCACCGGGCGAGACCGTATCGAGCGGCGACGTAGCGTCGCTGGCAACACGCGCCTTCTCCGCAGCGTTCCTGCTCGGCTTGCAGCTGTCGGGGCCTTTTCTGGTGTTCGGGCTCGTCTTCAATATCGGGCTCGGCGTGCTGGCGCGCCTGATGCCGCAGATGCAGGTCTATTTCGTCGGCGTGCCGCTATCGATCTTCGCTGGCTTCATGGTGCTGGCCGTGGTGCTCACGGCGATGATGGGCACCTATCTCGATTACTTCATCGGTGTCATGCACCAGATGCTGCCGCTCAAGTAGGTGAGCTGGTGCCGCCGATTTGAAGTTCCTACAGGGCAAGCCTCGCGTTCGACCAGGAACTTCAAATCGATCAGCGGCACTAGCCAAATTGAGAGTCTCGTAGCGCCCCTGTGCTTTCCGAAGTTCGTGCACGGGGGCCGCGAAAGTGACGAACTTCGGAAAGCGGGCGCTACGTGGCGGAAGACAACGATCCAGAGAGTCAAACAGAAGACCCGACGCAAAAACGCCTCGACCAGGCGCTCGAACGCGGCGACGTTGCCAAAAGCCAGGAGATCAACACCTGGTTCATGATCGCGGGCGGTACGCTCGTGATCTCGACTTTCTCAGGCTCGGTCGGCAGCGGGCTGCTGACGCCGATGCGCAATCTGCTGGCCAATTCCTGGATGATCAAGACCGATCCCGGGAACCTGCTCGCACTGATGCGGCAGATCGAGGTCGCGGTGCTCGCCGCAGTCGGCGTTCCGCTGTTGATGCTGGTGATCGCGGCCATTGCCGGCAACATGCTCCAGCACCGGCTGGTGTGGTCGGCCGAATCCCTCACGCCCAAATTCAGCAAGCTCTCGCCGGCAGCGGGCTTCAAGCGCATCTTCGGCAAGCAGGCGGGGGCCAACTTCCTGAAGGGTATCGGCAAGCTCGTCGTGCTCGGCGCGGTCATGACCACGATCCTGTGGCCGGAGCGGCACCGCATGGAGGCGATGGTCAAGCTCGATCCAATGGCCATGCTCGGTGCCACCACCGGCATGATCGTCCACCTGCTCGGCTCGGTGGTCGCAGCCCTCGCGATCATCGCCATCGGCGACTATTTCTTCCAGTACCGCAGCTGGTTCCAGCGGCAGAAGATGTCGCTCCAGGAGATCAAGGAAGAGTTCAAGCAGTCGGAAGGCGACCCGCACATCAAGGGCAAGCTCCGGCAATTGCGCCAGCAGCGCTCCAAGAAGCGCATGATGGCGGCGGTTCCCAAGGCCTCGGTGATCATCACCAACCCGACCCACTATTCGGTGGCGCTGTCCTACGAGCGCGGCATGTCGGCGCCGATCTGCGTCGCCAAGGGCGTCGACAACCTCGCTTTCAAGATCCGGGAAATCGCGCGCGAGCACGACATTCCGATCGTCGAGAACGTGCCGCTGGCCCGCGCGCTCTACGCCACCGTCGAGATCGACCAGGAAATCCCCATGGAGCACTACCATGCGGTTGCCGAGGTCATCGGCTACGTGATGCGGATGAAGCGCGGTTTTAGCGCCGCACGGCAATAAAACCCCCGAAAAGTACCGGAAATGGCTGTAAGCTGGGAATCAGCGTACGCTTTCGCCCCGCCGCCCTTGCGTCTGCGGGTCCGATTCAGGCAGGGAGGACCCCACGTGCCCCCGAAGCGCGTTGATTCTCTGCCGACAGGCCAAACCTGCGTGAAATGACCGCCGAGACCGACCACGACCTGTCACGCGAGCCCGTTGCGGCGCAAGAACCGTCGCCGCGCTCGGGCAGCATTGCGCTGGTGCTCCTTGTGGCCACCGGCCTTGTTGCTGTCGCCGTCGGGCTGATGACGCTCGGGCGCGCGCAGGCGCAGCCCTATATTCTCGGCATTCTCGCCGTGCTGGCGATGATCGGCTTGTTCAATCTGTTCGCCTTCGCCGCCGGTATCATCCGCTTCGTCGACCGCAATCTCGACGATCCCGTGATGGGGCGCATTGCCGATCACGCCTTCGACGGTCTCGCGGTGACCGATCCCCGTGGCCATGTGGTCTATTCCAACGCAGCCTATCTGACGCTGACCGGCGCCGCCGGCCCGCAGGACGTTCGCCCGGTGGAGCGTGTCTTCATCGGCAATCCGGACGTTTCCGAAGCGGTGTTCCGCCTGCTCAAGGCGGCGCGCGAGGGCAAGCGTCAGCAGGAAGAGGTGCGCATTTCCGGCCAGGACGGCAGCCAGGGACGCTGGCTGCGCATGCGCGTGCGTCCGCTCGGCACCGGAAAGCGCGAGGCCAAATATGCGGTGTGGTCGATCTCCGACATCACCCGCGATCGCGAGCGCCAGGAGGACGTGTTCCAGGAGCTCCAGCACGCGATCGAATACCTCGATCACGCGCCGTGCGGTTTCTTCTCGGTCAATCCCGCCGGCGAACTCGCTTACGTCAATGCGACGCTGGCGAACTGGCTCGATTACGATCTCGCCGAGATCGGCTCGGGCGGCTTGAGGCTTGCAGACATCGTCTCGGGCGACGGCACTTCGCTGCTGAGCTCGATCGTGGCCGTGCCGGGCGAAGTGAAGACGGAGGTCTTCGACATCGATCTGCGCATGCGCACCGGCAAGACCATGCCGGTCCGGCTCTATCACAAGCTCGCCTTCGGCGCCGACGGCGCACCGGGGCCGTCCCGCACGCTCGTCATCAGCCGCGCCCGCGACGAACGCAGCGATCCCGATCGCGCCGCCGAAGTGCGTTTCATGCGCTTCTTCGACCACACGCCGATGGCGATCGCCACCGTCGATCGGGGCGGCAACGTCGTGCGGGCGAACGCGCGCTATGCCAAGCTGGCGCAGGGGCTTGGGCTCGACAGCGCCTCCAAGTCGATCTTCCGCGCCATCAATGCCCGCGACCGTCATCTGGTGATCGCGGCGATCAACCAGGCCGCCGAGGGCCAGGCCGACATCGCTCCGGTCGAGGTTGCGCTGGAAGGCACCAAGGAGCGCTGGGGCCAGTTCTTCGTCACGCCCGTCGACGCGGCCGAGAATGACGCGGAAGCCGCCATCGTGCACATGCTCGAGACCACCGAGCGGCGCGCACTGGAGAACCAGATCAACCAGTCGCAGAAGATGGAGACGGTCGGTCAGCTCGCCGGCGGCATCGCTCACGACTTCAACAACGTGCTCTCCGCCATCATGATGGCGAACGACTTCCTGCTGAACGCGCACAAGCCGACAGATCCGTCGTTCCAGGACATCATGCAGATCAAGCAGAATGCGACGCGGGCTGCGACGCTGGTGCGGCAGTTGCTCGCCTTCTCGCGGCGGCAGACGCTGCGGCCGCAGGTGCTCGATCTCGGCGATGCGCTGTCGGATCTCACCATGCTGCTGCGACGCCTGATCGGCGAGAAGGTCAAGCTCGACCTGATCCACGGCCGCGACCTGTGGCCGGTCAAGGTCGACGTCTCCCAGTTCGAGCAGGTCATCGTCAATCTCGCGGTGAACGCGCGCGATGCCATGCCCGACGGCGGCAAGCTGATCATCCGCACGGCCAATGTCGCGACCGAAGAGGCGGGCAGGCTCGCTTACAAGGGCATGCCGGCCGCGGATTATGTGCGGATCGAAGTCGCCGACACCGGCACCGGCATCCCCGCCGACATCCGCGACAAGATCTTCGAGCCGTTCTTCTCGACCAAGGAAGTCGGCAAGGGCACCGGCCTTGGCCTCTCAACCGTCTACGGCATCGTCAAGCAGACCGGCGGTTTCATCTACGTCGACTCCGAACCGGGGCACGGCACCTCTTTCCACATCTTCCTGCCGCGCCATCACGCCGAGCCCGAGGTCCAGGTCGAGCAGCCTGCGGCTGCGAGCGTCGCGACGAACGGTGCTGCGAAGGAAGCCGTCCCCGCCGCGGTCGAGGCCAAGTCTCGCACCGATCTGACCGGACAGGGCACGATCCTGCTGGTCGAAGACGAGGAAGGCCTGCGTGCGCTCAACGCCCGCGGCCTGCGCTCGCGCGGCTATACCGTCGTCGAGGCCGAGAACGGCGTCGAGGCGATGGAGGTGCTGGAAGAGCAGAGCGGTGCGATCGATCTCGTCGTTTCCGACGTCGTGATGCCGGAGATGGACGGACCGACGCTGCTCAAGGCGATGCGGGAGAAGAACCCCGACATCCGCTTCATCTTCGTCTCCGGCTACGCCGAGGATGCGTTCGAGAAGAGCCTGCCCGAGGGGCAGCAGTTCGACTTCCTGCCAAAACCGTTCACGCTCAGCCAACTCGTGGCGGCGGTGAAGGAGACGATGACGAAGCAGGGGTGAGCGCGCGGCTGCGCCCGCGTTGACGAGGCGAAAACCCGTTCATCGTGAATCGACATTTCACCGGTAACAGGCGACCGTGGTTCCCGCTCCCATCCGGCCAAGTCCCCGGTAAATATGGGCTTTTGCCACATCCCCGCGACTGAGGGCCGCAGCCGCGGGTTCCGAAACCGGCTTCCATTTTGATGAAGGCTGCCCATCTTACTGGCACGTCCCCATGCCGGGGATTTGGGAAACGCACATGAAGTTCTCGCAATGGTCCCGCAGTTTCGTGAAGACGATTGCCGTCGTCCTGGCGCTCGCGCTGCCGACGGCGCTTGCGATCTCCTCCGCTGACGCCCGCGTCGGCGGAGGCTTCTCGTCGGGGTCGCGCGGTTCGCGGACCTTCTCGGCCCCGCCGTCGACCACGACCGCGCCTGGCTCGACCTCGCAATTCAACCGCACCTATAGCCAGCCGGGCGCCGGCATGAACAGTGCTGCGCCTGCGCGCGGCGGCCTGTTCGGCCGCGGCGGTGGCTTCCTGGGTGGTCTTGCGGCCGGCTTCCTCGGCGCGGGCCTTCTGGGCATGCTGTTCGGTGGCGGCCTGTTCGGCGGCCTCGGCGGCCTGTCGTCGATCCTGGGCCTGATCATCCAGATCGCGCTCGTCGTGTTCGTGGTGCGGCTGGGAATGTCCTGGTGGCAACGACGCAATTCGCCGCGGGCGGCCTATGCCGGCGGCGCTGACACCGGTTCGGGTCCGCAGACGAGCTATCGCAGCGGTCTCGGTGGTGGGCTCGGCTCGGGTCTTGGCGGCGGCTTCGGCTTCGGCGCCAACAACGCGCCGCTCGAGATCAAGCCCGACGACTACGAGGCGTTCGAGCGTCTGCTCGGCGACATCCAGTCTGCGTGGTCGAACGAGGACGTTGCCAAGCTGCACACGCTGGCGACGCCGGAAATGGTCTCTTATTTCGAGCAGGATCTTGCCCAGAACCGTGCGCGCAACGCGGTCAACAAGGTGACCAACGTCAAGCTGTTGCAGGGCGACCTCGCCGAAGCCTGGCGCGAAGGCGAGACCGACTACGCGACGGTGGCGATGCGCTTTGCGCTCACCGACAAAACGGTCGACCGCAACACCGGCGCGGTCGTCGCCGGCAGCGAGCAGCCGGGCGAAGTCACCGAGGTCTGGACCTTCGCCCGCCGCCCGGGCAGCCCCTGGGAATTGTCGGCGATCCAGCAGACCAACTGATCGCGCTCATAGCGACAAGCGAGGGCGTCGTGCTTCGGCACGGCGCCCTTTTTGTTTGGGGTCCAGTGCTCTCCGTCCCACTCTGACGGAACTTGCGTCACGTGCTAGGCTTGTCCTGCGCGTCGCAAAGGACTGTCTCATGACATACGAGCTCTACTATTGGCCCGAGATCCAGGGGCGCGGCGAATACGTGCGGCTGGCGCTGGAGGAGGCGGGGGCGGCTTACGTCGACGTTGCGCGCGGATCGCGCGGCAGCGGCGCCATGATGAAGATGATGGAGGTCCACAAGGGCACACCGCCCTTTGCGCCGCCGTTCCTGAAAGCCGGCAAGCTCGTGATCGGCCAGACCGCCAACATCCTGCTCTATCTCGGCGCTCGTCACGGGCTCGCGCCGAAGACTGAAGCCGGGAAACTCTGGGTGCACCAGCTTCAATTGACGATCGCGGACTTTGTGCTGGAGATCCACGACACCCATCATCCGCTCGGGCCTTCGCTCTACTATGAAGACCAGAAGGCGCCGGCGAAGAAGCGTACCGCCGAATTCTGGGATGAGCGCGTGCCGAAATATCTCGGCTATTTCGAGCAGCTTCTCGATGACCATGGTGGTGTCTATGTCACCGGTCGCAGGCTAACCTATGTCGATCTCTCGCTGTTCCAGATCGTGGACGGGCTGCGCTACGCCTTTCCCAAGCGCATGAAGGCGTTCGAGAAAAAGATCCCTGGCCTCGTCGACCTGCACGACCGCGTCGCGTCGCGGCCGGGCATCAAGGCCTATCTTGCAAGCGAGCGCAGGATTCCCTTCAACGAGCAGGGCATCTTCAGGCGCTATCGCGAGCTGGACGCATGAATCACCACACGCCCGGCAGCAGGCGATAGCGCACCCGCGCGGCATAGTCGGAATAACCCGGCAGTCCTGCGCGCAACGTGCGTTCTTCGATGTGGATGCGGATCGCAAGCAGGATCAAAAGGACAGGCGCCACGGCAAGTCCCCACCATGAGCCCAACAGCAGCGGCACGCCGGCGAAGAACATGATCATGCCGCTGTACATGGGATGGCGGACATGGGCGTAGGGCCCGGTCGAGATCACATGCTGGGCGCGCTCGGCCTGCAGTTTCACCACAGGTGCGGCGAACGAGTTCTCGCGGAATACCCACATCGTGAACGCCGTGCAGCCGAGATACAGCACGAAGCCGAGGGCCTGCAATGCGACCGGCACGTTGGAGGCAACCGGTCGAGACCGATCGCAATCAGCCAGCCCAGGATGGCCGCGATGAAGATAACGATGAAGGCCTTGTCGGCGCGCGGCTGCTCCCTCTGGATCACCGGACGGAGCCGCTCTGCCAGCAGCCCCGGATCGATCCGGTAGAGCCACCAGCCGCAGAGCGGGCCGAGCAGGGCGGAGGTGGCGAGGAACACCCAGGCCGACGGCCAATGCAGCGTGCCCGCGGAGGCGAACAACAGTGCGCCCATCGCGACGACGAAGATCGTGTTCTGCAACAAGAGGCGTGCGATCATGCGCGGTTCCCCCGGGCATTCTCGCACGAGTCTCGCAGCGCTATCCGGCAAATATGCGACCGGATACGCGAAAAGCCCGGTCACCAGGACCGGGCGATCCATCGCAGGCAAACGCGATCAGGCGAGCTGATCGATCCGCGTGCCCTGACCCGGCGGCAGCGGCGCGGGCGGCGTCGGCTGATAGGTCGGGTCGTTGTCCCTGGTCTTGGTCTGGTCGTCCGGCTGCTTGGTCGTGTCGTAGCTCGGGACCACGATCGTGACAGGCGGCGGCGCAACGCTGGAAACGCTCATCCACAAATCCTCACAGATTGACACAATTGACCTTGCCCCGGAGGGGACGAAAGGTCCGTCAAGCCAATCGTTAAAATGCGAGGGATCCGGTGCGATAGATGCGCCGTTACTCGTCCTTCGGCCGCGTGATGGTGATTGCAGCTTCCTTCTTCGTCCGCGTGCATTCCATGTTGAGGCGCTTGTAGCGCATGGTGATCTTGTCGCCGCGCAACAGGCCCATGCGCTTCAGGCAGCGCGTCGCGCCGGTCGTGGTGTCGTCCTTCGTCACCGTGAAGATGATCGCGGCCGCGGACGCCACCAGTTCATAGAACTGCGGCGTCGGCTTGCGGTCGCCCTTGGCATAGAGCTCGTTGGAATAGGCCTGTCCCTGGGAGCGGCAGCCGAGCGACAGCTCCTTCGCCGCGGGGTGGGTGAGGTAGATGATGTTGGCGGCCTTGAAGTTGACCTTCAGCCCGTCGATGCCGCCGGCGAGCTGCTTGGCGATGTCGTCGCACTGGTCCGCGCGCGCCGACGGGGCGAGGGTCACAAGGCCGATGGTTGCGGCGGCGACCAGCATCGCGCCGCGAAAGTCCAGTTTGAAAATCATGATGAAAAGCCCCTTAGGGCGCGCATTCAACCGTCGCCGCGCGCGAAGTGCAAGGGGTGCAACCCCGCTCGGCCGGGCACGACTAAAGCTATTTGCCGGCGGAAGGCGGGCAACAAAAAAATGGCCGCAATGGCACCGAATCGGGATGCCCCGGCCGCGCCGGAACGCCTTCCCTTTGCGGCAAAAAAGCTTAGAACGCTTCTATGCTTAGAGGCCCGTGAGGGCTCCAGAACCCGAGATCGCCCCATGAACGCTCCCACCGCCTTCCCCGACCAGTCCAAGCCCGTTCCGCCCTACAAGCACACGCCGCTGTTTCCGCTGGGCAAGGACGAGACGCCGTACAAGAAGATCACGTCCGAGGGTGTCAGGGTCGAGAAGGTCCTGGGCAAGGACATGCTGGTGGTGTCACGCGAGGCGCTGCGGGCGCTGTCGGAGGCGGCTTTTGGCGACATCAATCACTATCTGCGTCCCGGACATCTGAAGCAGCTGCGCGCGATCCTGGAAGACGGCGAGGCGAGCCCGAACGACAAGTTCGTCGCGCTCGACTTTTTGAAGAACGCCAACATCGCCGCCGGCGGCGTGCTGCCGATGTGCCAGGACACCGGCACCGCGATCATCATGGGCAAGAAGGGCTGCAACGTCATCACCGACGGCGATGACGAGGCCGCGCTGTCGGAAGGCGCGCGCGATGCGTATCTGCGGCGCAATCTGCGCTACTCGCAGGTCGCGCCGCTGTCGATGTACGAGGAGAAGAACACCGCCAACAACATGCCGGCGCAGTGCGAGATCTACGCCGAGGGCGACGACGCCTACAAGTTCATGTTCATGGCGAAGGGCGGCGGCAGCGCCAACAAGAGCTTCCTGTTCCAGGCGACGCCCTCGGTGCTGACCAAGGATCGGCTGCTCGCCTTCCTGAAGGAAAAAATCCTCACGCTCGGCACCGCGGCGTGCCCGCCTTATCACCTTGCGATCGTGATCGGCGGCACCTCGGCCGAGCTCTGCATGAAGACGGTGAAGCTCGCCTCCGCCCGCTATCTCGATGCGCTGCCGACCCACGGCTCGCCCGACGGCAACGCGTTCCGCGACGTCGAGATGGAGAAGGAAATCCACAAGATGACGCAGTCGCTCGGCGTCGGCGCGCAGTTCGGCGGAAAGTATTTCTGCCACGACGTGCGCGTGATCCGGATGCCGCGCCATGGCGCCTCGCTCCCGATCGGGCTCGGCGTGTCCTGCTCGGCCGACCGCCAGGTGCTCGGCAAGATCACCAGGGACGGCGTCTATCTCGAGGAGCTCGAGCACAATCCGGCGCAGTATCTGCCGCAGGTCGAGCAGTCGCTCGGCGGCGAAGTGGTCAAGATCGATCTCAACCAGCCGATGAAGGACATTCTGGCGACGTTCTCGAAGCATCCCATCAAGACGCGGGTCTCGATGACCGGCACCATGATCGTGGCGCGTGACTCCGCGCATGCGAAACTCCGCGAGCGCCTGGAGAAGGGCGAGCCGCTGCCTGACTATTTCAAGAATCATCCGGTCTACTACGCCGGCCCGGCCAAGACCCCCGAAGGCTACGCCTCCGGCGCGTTCGGTCCGACCACGGCGGGTCGCATGGATTCCTTCGTCGACCAGTTCCAGGCTGCCGGCGGATCGATGGTGATGGTGGCGAAGGGCAACCGCGCGCCGGCCGTGCGCGAGGCCTGCAAGAAGTATGGCGGCTTCTATCTCGGCTCGATCGGCGGCGCGGCGGCGAACCTCGCCGAGCACTGCATCAAGAAGGTCGAGGTGCTCGAATATCCCGAGCTCGGCATGGAAGCGATCTGGCGCATCGAGGTCGTCGACTTCCCGGCCTTCATCATCATCGATGACAAGGGGAACGACTTCTTCAAGGAGTTGAATCTGGGTTAGCTCTTGACCTCGCCCCGCGACAGCGGGGCGAGGTAGTAAGATCAGGCGCGCGCGCCCGTGAACGGGAAGCTGCCCATAGGGCCGATGCCCATCTCGCCGCTCATGCTGTCGCCGGAGACGGTGCCGGTGAATTCGAGCGTGAGCGGCATCGGGTTGGTGATCGAGACCTTCCAGGAGACGTTGTCACCGGAGACGGTGCCGTCGAAAATCTCGGCGGTATTGCCTTCCGCACCCTGTGTGCCCGTGAGCGTGCCGCCCGCGGCCTTCAGGCTCAGCGTCGCCTGGCGTTCACCCATCGGCGTCGTCATGGTCAGATTCCAGTTGCCGTCCACGGCCATTCGCGTCTCCCGAACACTATTCCGGCGGGTTGCGATCATTCGCAGCCAGTCCTGAACCGAGCCTATAGCCTAACTTGAAGCTGCTGCCTAACGTCCCTTCGACGCTCCTTGGGGCGGCATTCAGGCGCGGGCGGCGGCGCGCCGGCGGCTGGTGACGACGAGCCTGAACACGAGGTATTGCACGGCAAAGGCGAGAGCCTTGGCGCCGCCCGCAACCGCGGAGATGTAGAAAGCCCACAGCTTCAGATCGCCGGTGGCGGCGACAGCGATCGTGCCGGCGCCGAGGGCGAACATCAGCGCGGCCCAGGCGTAGCCCGCAGCGGTGACATATTCGGGTGCGGTCTCGACCACGATCGGCGGCATGTAGCGCAGCATCCAGCCCCGCTTGAGCATGATCGCGCCGATCGCGAAATGCGCGATCGCAGGCTTGGCCAGCATGAAGCGAGGATCATTGGTCAGCAGCGTGATTGTACCGAGGACGACGACGAGCGCGAGGCTCGCATAGGTCATGTAGCCGAGTTCGCGTCCCTTGACGCGCGCGTAGATCACTTGCGCGATCGCGCCGGCTATTGCGACGGAGGTCGCCAGGATGACGTTGTCGGTGACCAGATAGATCACCAGGAAGACGATAGCCGACAGGAAGTCGGAGGCGAGGCGGGCGAATACGTCCTTCATTGTCGGTCCTGTCTCACTTGGCTTCGGACAGCGCGCCGGAAGGCGCACCATACTTGATCTGGCGATATTCGGGATACCATTTGGTGAAATAGATCGCACTGTTGCGTGCGGCGAAAGCGACCGCGAGGCCCAGCCAGACCGGCAGGCCCGGGAAGTAGAGCAGCACAATGTTGGCGGCCATCATCAGCAGGGCGGCCACGGTCCATGCGCCGGTGATGATGTAGTTGGCGGTGAGGAAGCCGGGCATTGCCGCGGTCTCGGCCGGAACGGCCTCGATCGCATATTGCAGCGTGAAAGGGCGGCGCGCGAGCATCGAGCCGAGCGAGATGACGAAGATGCCGATATCGACCGAGAGCTTGACGCCGAGCGTGCTGAGCACGGGGCCGCGGAGCGCGAGGTAGAGGCCGATGCCAGCGAACAGGATCGCCGAGCCGGCAGCCAGGGTCTTGATCGAGCGGCCCCGGGCCACGTCGATCGCGATCGTGGCGAGGCAGATCGCGGAGGCCGTGAACACGCTGACCGTGGCCGAGGTCATGAACATCAGGAGGGTGTAGACGCCGTAGGGGGCAAGGATCAGGAAGATCGTCATGGTCGCCTCGGTCGCACTAATCTTTACGATGTCAAGATTGGTAGTTCAGGCCAAGGAGCCGGTCAAGCAAAATCTTTACAGTGTCAAAATGACGTGAATGACTTCTAGAAATTGAATGGTCGCAATGGCTTGGTCGGTCAATTCATCGGCAAATGCCGCCCAGGGCAGGCGCGACAGGATGGTGAGGGCGCAGGAGATCAACAGGCCGATGGTCAGGAAGATGCCGCCGGCGCGGCAGATCATGAATCGGAGCGAGCCCGGCCTCGCGTACATGCCGAGTGGATGCAGCAGGCGCGACAGCACAAGTGCGCCCATCAGCATGTGAATGCGCAGTGGTGATGCGCCGGACATTTCGAGCAGGGCGATCATCAGCGCGATGATCGGGACGTACTCCATGAAATTACCATGGGCCCGGATCGCGCTGCGCAGGCCATCATTGCCGCCGTCATTGAACGCGGCGCCGCTGCTCCGTCGCAGCCGGATGACCTGCAACGCGAGCGCAGCGTAGATCAGCGCGAGGATCGCGAGGTAGTTCGCCGTGATGGTGGGGACGTGCATGCGAAGTCTCCCTGATGACATTCGCAAAGGAGTGAGGGTGGGAGCTACTGTGCTCCCACCCAGTTGCCGTGAAAGCCGTCGGGCACGCGATGGCCGAGCTGCACCAGCGCGGCGGGGCCGGCCTCGATGTCGGTGGCATTGAACACGGCGAGGTCGCTGCGGTTCTCCAGCGCGCGCCAGACCACCGCCAGCAGCCAGCCGTCGCCTTCCGCCGCATCCTTCGATCGCTCGACGAACACAGGCTCAGAGATGGTGTCGCCCGCCGGCAGCAGATATTGGCCGAGGCGCTTGCCGGCGCCGTCGACATGGACGATGCCGGATAGTGCGCCGAACATCGGCAGACGCGGATTGGCACAGGCGTACCAGCCATGACGGCTCTTCAAGCCGGCGCGGCGATCGTCGATGCGCGGGAATTCGCCGGTGAGGTCGTCGAGATAGGTCTGCTGGAAGCGGTCGGTATTCCCGGAGAGATCGAAGGTCCAGCGGCAGTGGCGGGCGCGCGATTTCTCCGGATCCGTCGGCCGGCCGTCGGGATGAGGAAACAGCGGCGCTTCTTCGAACTGCATGACGTCGGCGACAATGCGGCCGCCATTCTCCCACGCATTCATGATGTGGAAGACGTAGCAGGCCTCGCCGCGGAACCAGACGATATCTTCCGCCGTGCCGCTCCGTTTCATCACGCCGACATAGGCGCCTTTCTCCGGTTCCCAGGCATAGGGCGGCTTGCCGCTCATCGCGCGCTCCATGCTGCCGGTCAGGGGCAGGATCGGAAACAGCACGTGATTTTCGGTGACAATGAAGTCGTGCACCATGCTGGCATAGGGCGTCTCGAAACGCTCGAAGCGTGTGACCTTGCCGCCCGCATCGATCGATCCGTAGGAGAGGGCAGGCGTCAGCGGTCCCGCCGCGTTGTATCCGAAGAACACCAGTTCGCCCGTAACGGGATCGACCTTCGGATGCGCGGTGAAGGGACCGGCAACGCCGCCCTGATAATTGTCGTAGCCGCGCGTTGCCAGCGTGCCCGGCTCGATCTCGGTCGGCAGATGTCCTTCTTCAAGGGCGAGCAGCTTGCCGGCATGGAAGACGATGTTGGTGTTGGCGACGCCGCCGTCGGTCAGGTTTTGCGGCGCACCCGGGAGCTTGCGGCCGAAGCCGCCGAACAGCGCACGACCGGCATCATGCTCGGCGAGCCATTTCGGCGTGCGGACCCAGCGGTTGCGGTAACTGGCGCGCCCCTCCTCGAGGTGGAAGGCGTGCAGCATGCCGTCGCCGACGAACCAGTGCGCGCCTGGCGAGTCGAACTGCGGGTTGGGGCCGTTGCGGTAGAGCGTGCCGTTCAGTTCGCGCGGCAATTCGCCGACGACCTTGAGGAACGGCGCATCCGCCTCGAATGGAATCGGCGCGATGTTGTTGCGGCGCTCGGCGGTCGCATCCTGATGCACGGCGTATCCCTCCTATCTTTACATCGTAAAGATGCCATAGAACCAAGCGCGGCTTCCGTCAAGTGAAATCTTTACACTGTCAATATTGCGTCATATAGCTTGTAAATGGCCAAGAGAGACACCACCGGCGAGACGCCGCGCCGCCCCAAAAAGACATCGCCGGCATCTCGTCCGGCGCGTCGCCCTGCGAGCGCGAAGACCGAGACGCCCTATCACCACGGCGCCTTGCGCGAGGCGTTGCTTCTAGCCGCCGAACGGGTGCTGGAGCGCGACGGGCTCGCCGGTCTGACGTTGCGCGCGGTGGCGCGAGAGGCGGGCGTCTCGCATGCGGCGCCAACCCATCATTTCGGTGATCTCACCGGACTCGTCAGCGAACTCGCGGCGATCGGCTTCCGCCAGTTCAACGCGGCGATGGCCTCATCCTGCGACGCGGCCACCTCGCCGCTGGAGCGGGCGCTGGCGCGGCCCAAGGCCTATGTCGCGTATGCCCAGGCCCATCCCGGCATGTACGGGTTGATGTTCCGTACCGAGCGGCTCGACTATTCCAGGCCCTCGCTGCACGAGGCCGCTGAATCCTCGTTTGCCGGACTTGCTAATGCCATCGGCGCGATGCGGCAGGAGCCGATCAGAGGCAACGCGCTGACGATCGAGCAGGGCGCCGCGATCGCGCGGGCCTGGTCGATGGTGCACGGCTTCACCATGCTGCTGCTCGACGGGCGGCTCGAGGATATTCTGGAGCGGCTGCCCGATGGAACGACGGCCGAGCAGCTTCTGGAGGCGATCCTGAAGTCGACGGTGGCCGGACGGCTGCCAAGCACCTGATCGGACGAGACGTTCGCAATCCTCGCTATGAACCCTTGCCGTGCCCGGGCGTTGACGCCCATGGCAAGATCATCTCGCGCGCCCTGGAAACGCCAAAACCCGCGCAAGCGGGCGGGTAAAGCGTCAAAGCATCTTACTTCCGCGGAGAAATCGGCGGCGAAGGTGCGCGCCCGTCGTGCCGGTCGCCGCTATCCCAACCTCGTGGACAACATTCGCATGGCAGCCAGGAAGAGGACCAAGACGAAATCCGCCGGAACGTCAGCGACGAAAAAGACGCGGAAGGCCGCTGCGCGCAAGACCACAGCACGGAAGAGCGCAAAGGGACGCAAGCGCGGCGCCTCGGCGCCTGCGAAGGATCCGCGCGGCGGCCTGACCGCGGCGGGCCGCAAGGCCTTTGCACGCAAGCAGGGCGCACATTTGCGGCCGGGCGTAACCAAACGTGAATCCGAGATGACGCCGCAGGACATGCGGCGGAAGGGCAGCTGGGCGGTGCGCTTCTACGGCCGCGCGAAGCTGCCGCCTTTGGTCGATGCCAGGGGCCGGCCGACACGGCTCGCGCTATCGGCCCACGCCTGGGGCGAGCCGGTGCCGAAGACAGTCGCGGCCGCGCGGCGCATTGCGGCCAAGGGAGAGCGTCTGCTGGCACGCTATCGGCGGATCAAAGAAGGTGCCTAGTCATACGAGATGCCGCGGAACTCGCGGCTTGCACATTTTTCACTGTGGGCAAGCATCAAACGTCACAGGGACAGGCCTGACAGCGGTGCGGAATCGTTCTAGAAGAGCGGCTCCGCTCGGGCTCACGCAGCCTGGTCCGCGTCCTCGTTACACCTGATCATGCCAGCCATCGCTCCCCGCAAATCCTACCGTGTCGGCCGTTCCAAGACCGGACTTGGCCTCTTCGCCACCATGCCGATCAAGAAGGGCACAAGGATCATCCGTTACTTCGGGCCGATCCTGGACTGCCGCATTCCAGCGCAGGACGAGATCGAGAACAAATATCTGTTCGAGCTCAACAACCGCTGGACGATCGACGGCTCGGTGCGCAAGAACCTCGCGCGCTACATCAACCACTCCTGCCGTCCCAACGCGGAATCCGACGTCCGTCCGCGCGAGCGCAAGGTGTTCATCCGGGCCATCAAGAACATCGAACCCGGCGACGAGATCAATTACGACTACGGCACCGACTATTTCAAAGCCTATTTGAAGCCGATCGGCTGCAAGTGCCCCTCCTGCGAAAACAAGCGCAAGAAACAGCGCGCCGAAGCCCGTGTCGAACGGGCCAAGGTGAAGGCGCGCGCGGAGCGCAAGGCGGAGAAGGCAGCCGCCAGGGGCGCAAAGAGCGTCAAGAAGAAGCTCAACGGCCATGCCGTTGCCACGCCGAAGGGCCGCGCGCGGGCGTAGCCCGCGCGTTGCGCCCGTCGTGTGCCGCTAACGCAGCGCATCGAGCACTGGCTTCATACAGCCACCGCGTTCCCGCTCTTCCGCAAGCCCACATATTGCAGCTCGGCAAAGACGCCGGTTGCGATCGCCTGCGCGACGACCATGACCTCGCCGGCGAGGTTCGGTGAGGTCGTGCCAGAGAACAACAATGCGATACTGCCGACGGTCCACGCGGCGTTGCCGACGACGACCAGGAGCACGAGCGGCTTCGGCACCGTTGTGCGCGAGGCGAGCCAGCCGACCAGCGCAGTATAGGCGATCAGGAACAGGCCGGTTTCGCGCAAAAGTGCTTCAGGCAGATTGAACAGCGCCGCGAACGCGCCGGCACCGAAAGTGAAGCCGATTGCGGCGATACCGCTGAAGACGGTGTCGGCAAACAGGGCGCCGCGCAGGAATCTGGATGCGTGGATCACGAGAGGTCTCCATGGTTGGTTGGGCGCGAGGTGAAATCAATGCCGTCCGCGCCAGCAGGCGCGGAGCAGGCGGGTGAGGCGGAACGGGCAGAGGCTCCTGCCGATGCTGTGCTCGAAGGCGGAGACCTGCGCGAGGACATAGTCGCCGGTTGAGTGCACCAGTGGCTCGGGCATGTTCAGCCCACGCGCCAGCATCCGGGTCGCAAAAGCTATCGCCCAGGGTCCAAAGTGATCGGCGAGAAAGCGGTAGAGCAGCAGCGCGATCATGGTCATCTCCTGTCGTGACCGAAGATGCGCCGATGCGGGCCCCAATTCGATTACCTCAGGGGTAATCAACGGGCCAATTCAAATCCGTTCGAAGACGTTGGAGGACGTTGTTGTTCGCCGCCCACGAAAGCGTTCACGGTCGGGCGGCGCGGGCAGGGCCGGTCAGACCTCGAAGGTCCCAAGTCGGGAAATCATCGCGTTCGAGTAGGGCGAAGGCTGTATGACCGTGAAGACGGCATTCGGAAAGGCCTTCCAGACGGCGAGATCGTTTCGCGTAATTTCGACCAGGCCGAAGCGAGAGCGATGTTCGCCCGGTTCGCTCGGCTCGCCGACATCGGAAAAGCGCAATCGTAGAATGCGATCCTTCGGCAAGGGAAGCGGCGGATGGCGCGCTTTCACCACGGCCAACGGCTCAAGGCTGATGACTGGAGGTGTCTTTGCTGCCGGCGGGCTTGAAAGCACACTGGGCTCCTCGCCGCGCGCAGCCTCCGGCATGGGGTCCAGCGCACTCGCAGCTACACTGGTTGGGTCTCCAGGTAGAGAGATTGGCCCAGCACTGGGTTCACGATCGGGTTCATCAACAGGCGGTGTGGTTTGCGAGGAAACCCGGTCACCGCCAGATGCACTGTCGACTTCCAAAGAGGCGCTGGCGGCGCTGGTTGGCGAAACCGGAATCGGCTTCGACCGTGGTAACGCCAACGCGCTCCAATCAAAATGCTCGGGAAGCTCGGCTTGCACATCCCCTACGAGGGCGGAGCCAGGTGTGTTCGCGTTGTCGTTCATTGCATCCGTCGTGGTCGTATTCTAAGCCAGCTCAATGATTTCGGATCGTGGGCCGGTCTTGCAAAGCGTTCCGCAGCCCATGCTCAGGCTCGCCGCTGATCGGTCAAATAAGCTATGGCCAAACATGGGCATTGGCCAGTTGATCGGCGCGCAATCGGTGGCCTCGGTTAATCGTAGACCCGAGACTTGGCGGGACGGGTGCATCGGGATTAAGGAGTGTTTAGTTACCTAAATGAATTCGAGTTGCGTTCTACCCACGAGACCCCGCTGGTCGTCTAGTGAAAATTGTACGATGCGTTCCTGAACCGATCACGTTTACTCCGCCCGCCAGTCCCGGTGCGTAGGGCTGTCAATCGGTATCCTGCGCAAGTCGAGCGTGCGCAAAGAAGATCAGTAGCGGCTGCCGTCGCTCTTCTGACGGGCGATCCATTGTGACAGGGTTTGCGGTCCGGGCCTCGATACTGCCGCCGTTCGCTTCGGTCGCGGCGGGGATGCGCCAGATTTGGCTGACGGGACGGCGACCGCAGCGGCTGCCTCTCTCTCGAGCCGAAGCTGCTTCAGCCGCACCATCTTGTCGCGCTCGGCCTCCAGCTCGGTGCTGTCGGAGAGCAGCCTTCTATGCTGAGGACTTTCTGCCTGGACCACGACGGCAATGACGGATGTTTCGCCAAGGGCTCTGCAGGCTTCAAGGCGATGCAATCCTTCAACCAGAATGAACTGATCCTTATCGACTCGAACGGAAATGGGCGCTTGCTGCCCGGTCTCCAGAATGCTTTCCGCGAGCTCCCGAACGCGCTCCGGCTGGAGCGCCCTGCTTCTTTTGGCCGGAATGTGGATCTTTTCGATCGGGAAGCTCTCCGCTTTCGGCATCGCTTCTGCTCCCTTCAACCCGGGCCGTCACGCGCAGCGATCATCGCCGATATCCTAGGGGTGGGCGAGCGAGAGAGGCAACCGATTTCCAGGTCTATGTCGACGCGGCTTGTGATGGAACCAATCGAACACCGAGAGCATCTGGCGCACGGGAGGTGCGGTTCGAGAGCGATCAGCTGCTGCTAGTGAGACGCGCACGACCTCTGCGATCTACTCGAAGTCTTCTTGCCTTCGGCCGTGGCTTGCATTCCGCGGGGCCGCTCACGGTTGCGCCAGGATGCAGCCTCCGAAGCATCTCGCTCGGTCGATCAGGCCGCGCCGGGCAGTTTGCCGCAGGTGAATGCGATACCCGCGAAATCCCAACAGCCTCCACATGAACTGCCGGCACTGCGCGCAGCGATCTCAATCCAACGATCCTGAATGTCTTTTCTTTAAGTCAATGCAGGGCAATGGAGATAGCGGCTTGCGGGTATGCCGAATTCGCTGCGGATACTTGTGCGACGCAAAAACGGCTGACGCATCTGCCCCAAGTTGGAAGCGTTTCAGAAAATCTCCCGCAAAAAAAAGTTTACTCCGCGCCGATCCGAGGGCTAAATTTGTTCTCCCTTTTGGTGACGAGTTGGGGAACCTCTCATGACTGCTTTCCAAGCCAAGCTGGAACGGTTTGAAGATCTGGCGGCCGAGTGCGAGTTGATCGCGAGCCGTGTGCAGGAAGGGCAGCGCGGGTTGTATGTGAGGCTGGGCGAGCGTTATCGCACCCTTGCAAGTGATATGCGGGCTCTGATCGCCACGTTCGACGTTGCGGCCTGAAAAGAGCTGGCCAAAGGCACCCGCAAGCTTCGGAAGCGCCGCTGCGGCTGGATATCAGGGTGGCAATTCACCGGCGCATTCGATCAGGCGCCGTCGGCCTTGGCGTCGTTCAGAAATCGACATCGAAATCTCGGACTCGAAGCCTCACCGGCGCGGCCCCTATCTGGTTTCAATTTCGTCCGCCGCATCGTTGCCGCTGATTCATGAATAAAATCAATTTGTTGATTGATATTCGGTTTTTTTTGAATTTCTCCATCAGTCAAATTAATTACGGGCGGAAAAACTCGCGCATTGCGCGTGTGGCTACTTTTCCGGTCGGCATTGTAATGCTATCTCAATAGGTAATTTAATTTATTTTTAACTATTTACGGTGGCGTCTTGAAGTACACCGACACATTGCCGTCGATCGGCTCGGATCACCAATCCCTTCATTTCGGCCCCGTTTCGGCTGCCGATCATCGGCCTACAAGCAGCGTCGAAATTCCCGACGCGCATCTTTTGTTCTCCGGCAACTTTGAGCGGATCGGAGCCGACCTGATCCTGTCGGACGAGCTTCATCGCGTCATCGTGCCAAACTACTTTCGCGATCACGTGCGCCCCTTGCTCGTGTCCCCGGAAGGAGCGCCGCTCGATCCCGGCGTCGTCGATACCCTGACAGGTCACACCCAGTATGCACAGGCCGGCGCGCCAGCTGCCGGCGGCAAGGTCGTGGGCCACGTCGTCAAGATGACCGGCAGCGCAAGCATCGTCCGCAATGGCGTGGCGATCGTCGCCAATGTCGGTGATGCCGTCTACCAGAGCGATGTGGTCCAGACGGGCAGCGGGTCGACCCTGGGTCTCGTGCTCGACGATGGCACGACGTTCAATCTGTCCGCCAGTTCGCGGTTCCTGCTGAACGAATTGACCTATGATGCCAGCAGCACTTCCAACAGCTCGCTGATGACCCTGGTTCAGGGCGCCGCCAGCTTCGTGGCGGGGCAGGTTGCAAAGACCGGCGATATGCGGGTGGCGACACCCACCGCCACGATCGGCATTCGCGGTACGGCTGTCATTCTCGACGTGTCCGCGACCGATGGAAAGGTGTCCGTCTCGGTCGTCGATCAGCAGGACGGTCAGGTGCATGCCGTTCAGGTTTTCAACACGGCCGGCGTCCTGATCGGTACCGTCACGAGCAACGGATCGACGCTGACGTTGACGCCGACCGCAAACTTCGACGTGATTGCTCAGCAGACCAACAAGACGACAGATCAGGTCGCTCAGGAATTCAGTGCCTTCCAGCAAGTGCTGAGCACATATGATTCCGGCAAGCAGCTGTTTCCAAATCTTCCCCAGCACACCGAGAACAAGGATCAGAACAACAACAACCCGAGCCCGAATAGCACCACGAAGTTCGCCGGCAGCCCGCCGCTCCAGCCGCCCGGTACCGAATATCATCCGCCGGCCGGGACAACTACCGTTCAACCCTCGAGCGCGACGACGTCGACGGTTGTCGTCACGGTCAATCCGTCTGACGCTGGCACGGACTTGGCGACCACCAAGTCCGTCACGGTCGATCCGATCATCATCCCGGTCAAACTGTCGTCGATACCTTTTGTCGTCACTCCGCCGAGCGTAGCGGCGATCACCTCCGGTGCGGGAGATCACATCGGCCCGGTCATGAGTGCCAATGGTGACGTGGTCTACGATCCTGACGGCGCCATCTATTTCTTCAGCCGCGAAACCGGCACGACTACCACCATCGCTTCGCCGTCGAGCGGCTGGAGCTATGGCTCGCCGACGATCAGTTCCGATGGGCGGTACATCGTCTATCAGGGATCCGATGGTAGTGGGAGTTTCGTATTCGTCTACGGCACTGATTCTTCCGATCCCGCGCATTACCATGTCCAGACTGAGCTGGCTCCAGGCAGCGCTCCCACCGTCAGCGGTGACGGCAGCGCGATCGTGGTCGAGCAAGGTGGCGGCAATATCGCGATCTACGATTTGCAGGGCAACCTGAAGGCCGTGATCACGCCGGCCGCTGCCGGAAGTTCGGGGGCGCTTTGGAAGCCCGCAATCAGTGCCGACGGCCACATTGTCGTGTTCTGGAACTCGGACGCAGCAGTTTCCGGAGGCGCAGGCCAGCTCGACGTGCTCGATCTCTCGACGGGGGGAATTACCCAGATTGGGAACACCGCCATCGGTGCGGGGACTGCGCCGCCGACCGTCAGCGCCGACGGCCACCTGATCGCCTACCAGAGCACTGACGGGACCGGCCATTCCGAAATCTATCTCTATGATCTGAACGCCGGCACGGTCGTATTCCACACCTCGAACGCCTCAGGCAGCAGTTACAGTCCGGTGCTGAGCCCTGATGGACATTTCATCGTCTTTACCAGCGACGCGCAGCTGGCGTCGGCCGATCACAACAGTTTTGCCGACATCTATATCGTCGATGTCACGAACCCGGCTGCACCGGTGTACAAGCTGGTTTCCGATGGTGTGAATGCGGCTTCCAATGGAGGCGCGGCCATCAGCGCCGGGGGCCAGTACGTCGCTTTTGGAAACAGCAGCAACATCTTCTTTGCCGACCCAACCTCGGGCCTCAGCGCGATCATTCTGGAGACCGTCAAATCGCCGGCGATGCTGACCGCGAAGGGGGCGATCTCGATCACCGGCGACTACACGGGCGTGGATATCGGCGTGACCGATCAATTTGGCAGCTCGACGCCAAATTTCACCGCGAGCTTCGATTCCGCCGGGCACATCAATTGGACCTTCAGCGAGTTGAAGAGCGACTTCGCCTTCTTGTCTTATGGCCAGGATGCGACGCAAGAGTTCATTGTCACGCTGTCCGCTGACAATGGCACCCTGACGATACCAGTTTTCATCACGGTGCATGACGGCGTACAGCCGACCATCCAGACTGCGGATGCCGCGCCGGTCGCTGCGCCCGTCACGCTTGCGCAGGGTCAGCAGGACAATTCGTATACGATCACGCCGGCCGCGCTGCTGACGGGGGTCGCCGATATCGATGGACCGTCGCTGACCATCACGTCGCTGGCGGTCAGGAGCGGAGGCGGCGGCCTCGTCCAGAACAGTGATCTGACATGGACCTATACGCCGGATCCCGGATTCAGCGGTCAGGTCGTTTTCGACTACACGGTGTCGGATTCCATCAAGTCGGCCGCTTCGATCGCAAGCCTCAACATTGCGCTGCCGCTTGCGATTACGTCGATCGCTCCGGACGGCGGCGTAGTTGGGGACTTTGTCACCAACGGTACGTCACTGACCGTCTCGGGGACCAACGGCACGCTATCGGCCGGCGAGAAGATTCAGATCAGCAGCGATGGTGGCATCACGTGGAGCGATGCCGTCCAGACGTCGGGATCGACATGGAGCCTGACCGATCCGGTCGTGCACATCTCGAACTTTGCGTATCAAGCGCGCGTCGTCGATTCCGCCAACAACGCCGTCAACTCGGTGGTTCAGGCGATCACGATCGACACGGCTGCGCCGGTGGTCGGAATCACGAGTGGCAGCGGCCTGACCAATCATGCCAACCAGATCGTCGCAGGAACAGTGGATCTGGCTGATGCGGGCACCACCGTCATTGTGTTCGATAATGGCAATTCCGTCGCCGGCGCCGTTGTCGGGGCGGATGGACACTGGAGCACGGTCGTTTCCCTGACCGAGGGGGACAATAGCCTGGTTGCCCAGGATTCCGACGTTGCAGGCAATGTCGGTGTCAGCAACACCATTGTCATTTCGCTCGACACGACGGCACCGAGCGCGGTCGCGACTGTCACGGCGCTGAGCCCGGACAGTGGCAGCTCGTCGACCGACTTCAATACCAACGTTGCCTCACAAACGATCAGCGGGACCTACACCGGTGCGCTCGGCTCCGGCGAGGTGATCCAGGTCAGCGCCGATGGCGGCGCGACTTGGGTGGCGGCGACGGCATCGAGTGGCAATTGGTCGGCCTCCGGGGTCACGTTGTCCCCCGGCGCCGGCCTGCTGTCGGTTCGCACGATCGACCTGGCAGGCAACACCACGTCCGGCACGGGCCACGCCTACACGCTGGATCAGAACGCGCCGACCGCGGTTGCGACCGTCACCGCGCTAAGCTCCGACACCGGCTCATCGAGCAGTGATTTCGTCACCAGCAGCAGCTCGCAGACAGTAAGCGGAAGCTTTACAGGCACGCTGAGCTTCGGCGAGCAGATTCAGGTCAGCGCCGATGGCGGTGCCACCTGGGTGACTGCAAGCACGAGCGGCGCGAGCTGGTCGGCGTCCGGCGTGACGCTCTCGACGGGCACGGGCGCGCTGTCGGTGCGCACGATCGACTTGGCCGGCAACATCACGTCGGGAGCGGGTCATAGCTATACGCTGGATCAGACTGCTCCTTCGGGCGGTGCGCCGGATCTGATTGCGACGTCGGATTCAGGCGTTTCCAGTACCGACAATATCACCAACGTACTGGCGCCGACGTTCTCAGTCTCGCTCGGATCTGGCGTGGCAGTGGGTGATATCGTTGAGCTGCGGCTGAATGGAGCGTCGTTCTCTCATCCGCTGGTGCATGCGGTCAGCTTGGCCGACCTCTCTGCCCAGAGCATCAGTTTCTCGGTTAATCCTGGCGATCTTGGGATCGACGGCGCCAAGCAGATTTCGGCGCTGTTCACGGATGCTGCGGGCAACAGCACGACCAGTTCGGTGCTTGGCGTCACGCTGGATACCTCGGCCCCTGTGGTGACAATCGGCAACGCGGGCGGCAACACGAACCAGGTCGCGCAGACCATTTCGGGGACTGTGGACCTCGCGGACGCAGGTGCGACCGTCAGCGTGCTGGATGGAGGTGCGCCGGTGGCTACCGCCACCGTTCAGGCCGACGGCAGCTGGAGTACGAGCGTTACGCTCCAGAGCGGCAACAACGATCTGACAGCTCAGGTCACCGATACCGCGGGCAATCAAGGTGTCAGCAATGTCGTCACCTATACGCTGAACACGAACGCGCCCATTGGCGGCACCCCGGACCTGATAGCCGCATCGGATTCCGGATCGTCCAGTACGGACAACATCACCAATGTAACGGCGCCTATTTTTACGGTTGCGCTAGGTACTAATGTAGTGGTCGGCGACACGGTCGAGCTGCTGCTTGGTGGCTCGTCTCTGGCAACTCCGGTGCTGCATACCGTCACCTCAGCCGATGTCACTGCGCACAGCGTCAGCCTGACGGTCACGGCGGGCGATCTCGGGGGCGACGGCAATAAGCAAATCTCGGCGCAGCTGAGCGATTCATTCGGAAACAGCTCTACCACAGCGGCGCTGATCGTCACCGTGGATACGACGGTGCCATCGGCGGTTGCGACGGTGACGGCGTTGGGCGCCGATAGCGGCAGTTCCTCGATCGATTTCGTCACCAACGTGGCGTCGCAGACGGTCAGCGGCACCTACACCGGTTCGCTGGGATCCGGCGAGACGATCCAGGTCAGTGCCGACGGCGGCACCACCTGGGTCACGGCGATCGCGAACACATCAAACAACACCTGGTCGGCAGCGGGAGTGACCCTGTCGGCGGCCGGCATAACGCTGTCGGTGCGGACCATTGATCCGGCCGGCAACGTCACGGCGGGCACGAGCCATAGCTATACGCTCGACACCACGGCGCCGTCGGCGGTTGCGACAGTGACGGCCCTGAGCTCCGATAGCGGCAGTTCGTCGAGCGACTTCGTCACCAACGTGGCGTCGCAGACGGTGAGTGGGACCTACATCGGTACGCTTGGCTCCGGCGAAACGATCCGGGTCAGCGCCGACGGCGGCGCCACCTGGGTTACAGCGGCCGCCAATACATCGAACCATACCTGGTCGGCATCGGGGGTAGCGCTATCGCCCAGCGGTACGACACTGTCAGTGCAGACGATCGATACGGCCGGGAATGCGACGGCGGGGACAGGGCACAGCTACACGCTCGACACATCCGCACCCACCGCAGTCGCGACGGTGACGGCGCTGAACTCCGATAGCGGCAGCTCGTCGAGCGACTTCATCACCGGCGTGGCGTCGCAGACGGTGAGTGGCACCTACAGCGGTACGCTGGGGTCCGGCGAAACGATCCAGGTCAGCGCCGATGGCGGTACCGCCTGGGTCACAGCGACAGAAAACATATCGACCAACACCTGGTCGGCGCCGGGCGTGACCCTGTTGGCGGCCGGCACCACGCTGTCGGTGCGGACCATCGATCTGGCCGGCAATGTCGCGGCGGGCACGAGCCACAGCTATACGCTCGACACGACGGCGCCGACGGCCGTTGCGACGGTGACGACGCTGAGTTCCGATAGCGGTAGTTCGTCGAGCGACTTCGTCACCAGCGTGGCGTCGCAGACGGTGAGCGGCACCTATAGCGGCACGCTGGGATCTGGCGAGACGGTCCAGATTAGCGCCGACGGTGGCGCCACTTGGGTCACGGCCACCGCGAACACGTCAAACAACACCTGGTCGGCGGCGGGGGTGACCCTGTTGGCAGCCGGCACTACGCTGTCGGTGAGAACCATTGATCTGGCAGGCAATTCCACGGCGGGCACGGGGCACAGCTATACGCTGGACACGACGGCGCCGGCGGCCGTTGCGACGGTGACGGCGTTAAGCTCTGATACCGGTTCATCGAGCAGCGACTTCGTCACCAACGTGGCGTCACAAACGGTGAGCGGCACCTACAGCGGCACGCTGGGATCCGGCGAGACGATCCGGGTCAGTGCCGACGGCGGCACCACCTGGGTCACGGCGACCGTCAATACGTCGAACCACACCTGGTCGGCGTCGGCGGTGACGCTGTCGCCCAGCGGCACGACACTGTCGGTGCAGACGATTGACACAGCCGGGAATGCGACGACGGGGACACCCCATAGCTATACACTGGATACGACGGCGCCGACGGCCGTTGCAACGGTGACGGCGCTGAGCTCCGATAGTGGCAGTTTGTCGAGTGACTTCATCACCAATGTGGCGTCGCAGACGGTGAGTGGTACCTACATCGGTACGCTGGGAGCCGGCGAGACAATCCAGGTCAGCGCAGACGGCGGCACCACCTGGGTCACGGCGACGGTCAATACGTCGAACCATACCTGGTCGGCATCTGGCGTGACGCTGTCGCCCAGCGGCACGACACTGTCGGTGCAGACGATTGATGCGGCCGGGAATGCGACGGCGGGGGTAGGTCACAGCTACACGCTCGACTCAACCGCACCTACAGCAGTTGCAACGGTAACCGCGCTCAGTTCCGATACTGGCTCATCGAACAGCGACTTCATCACCGATGTGGCATCGCAGACGGTGAGCGGGACCTACACCGGTACACTGGGATCCGGCGAGACGATCCAGGTCAGCGCGGACGGCGGCGCCACCTGGGTCGCCGCGATAGCAAATACATCGAACCATACCTGGTCGGCGTCGGGCGTGACGCTGTCGGCCAGTGGCACGACGCTGTCGGTGCAGACGATCGACACGGCGGGGAATGTGACGGCTGGGACCGGCCACAGCTATACACTGGACACGACGGCGCCGACGGCAGTTGCGACTGTGACGGCGTTGAGCTCCGATAGCGGCAGCTCGTCGAGCGATTTCATCACCAGCGCGGCGTCGCAGACCGTCAGCGGGACCTATAGCGGCACATTCGGAACCGGCGAGACGATCCAGGTCAGCGCCGATGGCGGCACCACCTGGGTCGCCGCAACGGTCAATACGTCGAACCACACGTGGTCTGCATCTGGCGTGACGCTGTCGCCCAGCGGCACGACACTGTCGGTGCAGACGATCGATACGGCCGGGAATGCGACGGCGGGGACAGGCCACAGCTACACGCTCGACACATCCGCACCGACGGCGGTTGCGACGGTGACGGCCCTGAGCTCCGATACCGGTACATCGAACAGCGACTTCGTCACCAGCGTGGCGTCGCAGACGGTCAGTGGGACCTATACCGGTACGCTGGGATCCGGCGAGACGATCCGCGTCAGCGCAGACGGCGGCACCAACTGGGTCACGGCGACGGCAAATGCGTCGAACCATACGTGGTCGGCATCAGGCGTGACGCTGTTGGCTAGCGGCACTTCATTATCGGTGCAGACGATTGACCCGGCAGGGAATGTGACGTCGGGGACACCCCATAGCTATACACTGGACACGACGGCGCCGACGGCTGCTGCGACGGTGACGGCCCTGAGCTCCGATAGCGGCAATTCGTCGAGCGACTTCATCACCAATGTGGCGTTGCAGACGGTGAGTGGCACCTATACCGGTACGCTGGGAACCGGCGAGACAATCCAGGTCAGCGCGGACGGCGGCACCACCTGGGTCACGGCGATCGCAAATACATCGAACCATACCTGGTCGGCGTCGGGCGTGACGCTGTCGGCCAGCGGCACGACACTGTCGGTGCAGACGATCGATACGGCCGGGAATGCGACGGCGGGGACAGGGCACAGCTATACACTGGACACGACGGCGCCGACGGCAGTTGCGGCGGTGACGGCGCTGAGCTCCGACAGTGGCAGTTCGTCGAGCGACTTCATCACCAGCGTGGCGTCGCAGACTGTGAGTGGCACCTACACCGGTACGCTGGGATCCGGTGAAGCGATCCAGGTCAGCGCCGATGGCGGCACAACCTGGGTGACGGCGACCGTCAATACATCGAACCATACCTGGTCGCTCTCGGGTGTGACGCTGTCGCCCGGCGGCACGACACTGTCGGTGCAGACGATTGATGCGGCCGGAAACATCACGGCGGGGACCGGCCACAGCTATTCGCTCGACACATCAGCACCCACGGCAGTTGCGACGGTAACGGCGCTGAGCGCCGATACCGGTACATCGAACAGCGACTTCGTCACCAGCGTGGCGTCACAGACGGTGAGTGGCGCTTACACCGGTACGCTAGGGTCCGGCGAGACGATCCAGGTCAGCGCAGACGGCGGCACAACCTGGGTGACGGCGACTGCAAACACGTCGGCCAACACCTGGTCGGCAGCAGGGGTGACGCTGTTGGCGGGGGGCACCACGCTATCGGTGCGGACCATTGATCTGGCCGGCAACATCACGGCGGGTACGGGGCATAGCTATACGTTGGATAGTTCGGCGCCGCCTGAAGCCGTCGCAATTACCTCCATTACCGGAGCATCGTCGCCTGCGAGCACGTCGATTATCGTTGCCGGCACCAACGGTGCGCTCCGGCCCGGCGACAAGGTGCAGATCAGCAGCAGCGATAATGCGACGTGGACGGATGTGGTGGCCAGCGGGTTGAATCGGTGGAGTTTCGCCGACAACGTCGCCCGCAGTTCGAGCTTCACCTACTTCATTCGGGTCGTGGATTCGGCCGGCAACGCCGGCGCGACGGCGACCCAGTCGGTGGTGGTTGCTAACAACGGTGCAACCGTGGCCATGGCCGCGGCCGGAGGTGTCGCCGAGTTCACCGGGACCGGCGGAAATCTCCAGGTCGGGGCGGCTGGTGTGTCCGCCACCATCAACGCCATTTCGGTCGCGAGCGGCGGATCCGCCACGATCAACGGGAGCGGCAATGTCATAACGTCTGCTGGCGATGCCATTGATCTTTACGCAACGGGAGCACCTCAGGGAAGCCCGGAAAACCTGCTGGTCAATCCAACAGGAACGATCACGGGCGCTGCCTCGGGCATCTCTGTGGCCCAGAATGCAGCGGGTTCGATCATGGTCACGACCTCCGGGCCGGTGACCGGCCTCGCGGGCCGAGGCATTCTGGCGCAGCAAACCGCAACGGGCACCGGCGCGATTACGATTAATGGATCGGGCACCGTAATCGGCACAGGCGCAGCCTTCAGTGGCATCGCAGCGCAGAACCTGAACTCATCGAACAATGCCGACATAACGGTCAGCCAAACCGGAAATATCATTGGTGGACACGACGGGATCCACGTCCAAACCAACGGCAACGGCAATATCAGCGTAACCACCGCGCCTAATCCGCTCGAGGCAACCGCGCAAATCGTCGGGTCCGCGCTCTACGGCATCGAGGCACAATCCAAGGGCACGGGCAATATCCTGATCACGACGGCTGCCGGCACGGTCATTACATCAGGCGGCGTCGGGATCAACGCGTACAACGAAGCGACCTCTTTGCCCAAGGTCGGCAATGTGATCGCAAGCTCGATTTCAGTCAATGCGAGCGGCGTGATCAACTCAGGCGTAGCTCTGACCGGACAAGGTGGCCGTGCAGCCGGTATCCTCGCCGGGTACAAAGGCGGCACGACCAATACGGTCAATGCCAGCGTGTACGGCAATGTCGTCGTCAACAACTCTGCGACCATCAACGCGGCGGGTGGTGACGGTATCCGCGCCTACAACTTCGGCCCAGGCAACGTCTCCATCAGCAATTCCGGGATGATCACTGCCAAGGATGTCTATGGCATCGTCGGTTCGAGCAACGGCACGGGCAACGTCTCGGTCACGACGACCGCCAGTTCCAGTATCACCTCGGGGTCGCATGGCATCCTTGCGATCAACCAGGCCACTTCGATTTTGCAGACCTTGGGCTCGACGGTCACCGTGATAGCCGACGGTACCATCAACTCGGGTGTACACCTTTCAGCCGGAGGCGCCTCGCCAGCCGGCATTTCGGCCGGATATTACGGCAGCAACGGCACGTCAAATCCGAACATCAACGGCTCGGTGCTTGTCGATAACGCGGCCAATATCACGGCGAGAGCGGGATACGGCATCATTGCCTTCAATCTCGGCTACGGAAACATCGCCGTCATCAACAGGGCCGACACGTCCGTGAGCGGCGGGCAATTCGGCATCAACGTCGGTTCGTCCGTCAACGGCACCGCGTCGCCGTCCGATGTCTCGGTGACCATCGAAGCCAATTCGACGCCGACGATTGCTGCAGTGACCGCGAGCTCGCTCATGGGCCTCGCCGCAATCAACGCCAACAACTCGAGCGGCGGCAACATCACGATCGTGACCGGTGCCAATGATCAGTTTATCTCCGGTGGCTTCGGCATCAACGCCAATTCGTCGGCGGGCAGCGTCGCAGTCGGAAAGCAGATATCAGTCACGACATCGACGGGGTTGATCGACTCCGGTTACAATGTCTTTTCGGGCGGTGGTACGCCTGCGGCCATTTCGGCCGGCTACGGTGTCCTCTCGCCGGCCAGCATTCACGGTAACGTCGTTCTGGACAATTCGGCGACTGTCACCGCGGCTTCGGGTTCCGGAATCAATCTCTACAACAACGGCAACGGCAGTATCAGCGCAACGCTGCGGCCGACGTCGTCGATCAACGCAGCGCAGGGAGCTGGCGTTACAGCATTCTCGGCCGCCGGCGGCAACATCGGGATCGACAACCAGGGCGCCATCACCGCGGCGGCCATCGGCATTTCCGTCAACAACGGATCCAGCGCTTCGGTCAACGGGTTGATCTCGATCTCCAATTCCGGAACGGTCTATGCGCCCGGCGTACCGTACATGCCCGTCGTGACAATCGGCAATGCGAACAGCACTCAGACCGCAACGGTTTCCAACAGCGCTACCAAGTCCATCGCCTCAACTCTCTTTGCCCGCACGACCGGCAACGTCGCCATTTCGTTCTTCACCGGCAATGGGTCGGTCACCAACAATGGCACGATCACCGGCAACGTCAATTTCAGCGGGAGTGCCAGCGGCAGCTTCAGCAACGCGTCCGGGGCAACCTGGAATATCAACGGCTGGAATTCCTTTGGCAGCGGTACAAGCACGATCGGCAATTCCGGTCTTATCAGCTTGTCTGGCCTTGCCGCCTTGTCCGGCCCAAGCGCGATCACCCTGACGAATACGGGCAGCATATCTGTCAGTTCCAATGCCTCGGCGCAGATCTTTGCGAACGTCAGCGGGGCAGGCGCGATCGCCTTGGGAGATCATGCGGCTCTCGAGCTTGGATCCTTTGTTGCGGCCTCACAGGCGATCAATTTGGCCGGCAGGGACCTTCTGACATTCGATAACCCGGCCTCGGTGGGTACCAATCTGCCGCTCACCTTTAGTACCAGCGGCAACGGCAACATTGGCACCGTCATAACCCTGCAAGGCAGTGGCATCACGGCTGCGAATGTAAGTGGCTCCACGCTGACCGTGAGCGGCGCTCAGAACCAAACGTTCCAGGTGTCCGGCACCGGGCTATCCGGCAACACGTTTGACGTTCTCTCGTCGAACCGCATCGTGCTGGTGCCAAGCAGCGCGCAGACCGTCTCAGGTATCTTTACATCGCAGCCGGCAGTAGCGCCCGCAAACTTCTACATCCTCGACAATTACCACATCAACAGCAGCACGGGCGCTGGATTCAACCTGTCGACGTCTGACACTGCGAATACGTATACGATCGTCGCCAACGCCAGTTCCGACATTGTGATCAACGGTGCGTTCCCCGGTCTCCGGGTCGCGACGCAGGGCGCCAGCGGCGCGATCATCAATGCTGCGAATATAGCCGGCCCGATCGCTGGCACTGGCCCCATCACCGGTGTCGTCGTGGATACCACGCAGAATGCAAACACCGGCAACGGCTCCGCCGACATCGTCAATTACGCAAATGTCAGCGGCACCACCAACGGCATCACCGCCAATACGGTCAACGGCAATATCAGTATTGTCAACATGGCCACCACGGTGGCCGGAACTAGCTCGTACGGAATATTGGGCGTGTCCAGCGGCACGGGCAACGTCACCATCACCTCGTCGGGCGGCACGATCACCGGCGGCTTTAACGGCATCCGCGCCGCAGCTCTGCAGGAGTTCACTCCCGGGACGGGCAACGTCATCATCTACAACTCGTCCAGCATCACGAGTGGCGCGAACTCAAACAATGCAGGCAGCGGCGCGGCCGGTCTTCGCGCGCGCATTCTCAATAACAACAACACGGTGCCGAACGCCGCGATCGCAGGCGACGTCACGATCGAGAATCGCGCCAGCATCACGGCGCTGGCCGGCGCGGGCATTTTTGCCGACAACTACGGTTCGGGAAATACGTCAGTTACGTTTGCGGGCGGCCAGAACACGATCACGGCGGTCAATGGCGGAGCGACGGGCGTCGGTAGTGGCCTTACTCAGTACGGCATCTTCGCCTTCACCTATGGTATTGGAAGCTCGCTGGTGAATTCCGGCTATGGCACCACCATTACATCGGGCAGCACTGGCATCAATGCCGGCAACCAGGCCACAACGATTGCTTCGGGCAGCGGCAGCACCGTCTCGGTCTACAGCCAAGGATTCATTTCATCCGGAACGAACGTCAACAACGGCGGCAGCGCGCAATCCGCGATCCAGGCAGGCTATAATCCCGGCGGCAGCGGCGCCTTCAGTTCTGCGGTGTATGGCGACGTGATCGTCAATGTCGCGAGTGACGGCAATCCCTTCGGCAACCCCAATCCGACTCTGCTCGCTGCGGCCGGGCCCGGCATCCTTGCGTACGACTACGGCGTCGGCAACATCACGGTCAGCGTCGGCTCGGGTGTGTCGATCAATGCACTGAACGCTGCATCGTCGTCATCGGGTGGTAATGCTCCCTATGGCATCAGCGCCACCAATCGCGGGCCGGGCAGTATTTCCGTCCTGACGTTGAACGGGTCCTCCATCAATTCCGGCAGCACCGGCATCAACGCCGTCAACGACGCAAATCCGACGGTGAGCACGCCGGATCTGGTCAATCTCTTCGCCGCCAATGCCGCTACCGGCAATCCTGCGGTCGTCGCGGTGACGGCGGCCGGCACGATCACTGCAGGCGGACAGCAAACAAACAGCGGCGGTACACCGTCCGGCATCGCCGCCGGCTTCTTTGGTGGAGGAGGGCACTCCAACCAGTATGTCAGCGGCAACGTCTTCATCAACAACGCCGCGGTGGTCAACGCTGCTGGCTTTGGTCTCCAGGGGTACAATTTCGGCTACGGCAGCATCACGATCAACGTCGCCTCGGGCGCCAACATCACGGCGGGCTCTAACGGCATCTACGCTCACGCCGACGGCGGCTTCACCGATCCGGTCACCGCCAGCGCGCTCACGCGTGATATCTCGATCAACGTATCGGCAAACACGACGATCACCGCCGGCTCTGCGGCTTTCAACAAGGCCTACGGCATTCTCGCCTTCAGCGTCAACGCGAGCAGCATCTCGATCGTGACTTCGGCGGGGGACACGATCGATTCGCAACAGGGCGGCTCCGGCATCAACGCCGTCAACGAGGCCACCAGCATTGCCCAGTCGTTCAACAGTTCGGTGGTCGTGACAAACGCGGCGACAATCCACTCCGGCATCGGCCTCACCGGATTCAACGGCCAGCCGGCCGGTATCATCGCGGGCTATATCGGCCAAACGACGGACCCGAGCCTGAACAATCCGCCGAACCCTGCGAACTACAACGTCTATGGCGAGGTCGACGTCAACAACTTCGGCAATATCACGTCGAATGCAGGCGACGGCATCAGGGCTTACAATTATGGCGTCGGCGACGTCTATGTGAACAATTTTGCCGGAACCATCGTCGCCATGGGCGGCGCCAGCCCGCCGAACGGAACGGGTGTCGGCATTCTCGCGCAGAATTTCGGACCGGGCAGCATTCATCTGACGACCTCGGCCACGACCTCGATTACGTCAGGCAGTTCCGGCATCGCTGCGGTCAACAAGGCGACCACTGCGGACCCGCTCCATCCCACCGTGGTCGTCCCCGCGACATCCGAGATCGCCGTTTATGCCTCCGGAATCATCAAATCCGGCACGACGCTGACGGGGTCCGGCGACGTGCCTGCGGGCATCTTGGCCGGCTACAACCCGAACAATTTGAACAACCCCCAGGTGGGCGTCGGCGTCCACGGCAACGTTTTCGTCGACAGCCATGCCACGATCCAGGCACCGTTCGGCACGGATGGTATTCGCGGGGTCAACTACGGCGGTCCGGATAGCAGCGGCGCTGGCGGCGATATCAATATTTTCATCGAAACCGACTCGACTGTGACGGGCGGGCGCTATGGCGTCGCCGCCCTGAGTTACGGCGTTGCCGTCGACCCACTGAGCCCTGACCCACAGAACCCGAACTATGTTCCCAATGGCGGAGACGTCAGTGTCACGAACAACGGCGCGGTGTTTGGTGGCGGGCTCGCGGCGATCAACGCGACGACCAACGGCGCCGGCGTGGCGACAATCGACAACACCGGTTTCGTCAGTGGTGTGGTGATAGGTTACAATGCGACTTTCACCAATGAGGCCAGCGGGCGCTGGCTCTTTGACGGCACCAGCAGCTTCACCGGCGCAAGCAGCTTCACTAACGCCGGAACCATCGAGACCAGCGGTACGTCCGCGATCAGCGGCCTCGATAGTTTCACCAACACCGGGATGATCACCGTCGATTTGGGCACCTTGACGATCGGCGCGCCCATGACCGGCGGCGGCACCGCCCGGCTCTACAATGGAACACTGGTTCTCACGGGCGTGTCCGACGTCAATGTCCAGTTTGCCGACATCAATCCCGTAAGCGGTGGCGAACTGGTGCTCTTGGATCCCATTCACTTCACCGGTACCGTTACAGGCTTCGACTTTGCCGACGCGATCGATCTTGCCAACGTTGCGCCTGGCAGCGTCAGCGTTACGAATGACGGCGGCTTCCTGCGCGTCAATTTCGCCGGCGGCGCGATCCAGCTGCTCGGCAATTACGCGGCCAACGGCTTCTCGATCAACTCCGATCTCAGTGGCGGCACGCTCGTCCGCTGGGAAGGGACCACCCACGGACCAGTGATCGACGCCTCGCATTTCACGCTTCAAAACAACGCGGACGGTACGACCACGATCTTCGGCCTTAATGTGAGCGATACCGATCCGGTCGGATCGCTGAACATGGCGATGGCCACGATAACCTCCTCGGGGGTGGGTACGGTCTCGCCAAGCAGCGGCTCGGGAACCCTCTCCGACCTCACCACCACGCTCAACAACGGCGTGATCTACAATCCGACTGCGGCACCGGCGCAGAAGGAAATGATCACGATGACGATCACCGACAGTGACGGTGGGTCTGACGCGGTGCATTTTATCTTCACGCCCGGTTCGAACAACGGCGGCAACGGTGTTACCCTGCAGGGGACCTCCGGCGAGGACGTGATTTTCGCGACCGGCGGCCCTGATACGCTGACCGGCGGTGCGGGCGCCGATCTGTTTGTCATCACGCCTAACGGTTCAAGCACGGCGCAGGACACGATCACCGACTTTGTCGAGGGCTTCGACAAGATCGATCTCAGGCAGATGCCAGGGATTTTCTTCCTGGCTGACATCCAGTCACGCGCCACGCAGCAGGGCAACGATGCCCTCATCGACTTCGGCGCTACCGGCGGAGTGATACTGAAGAACGTCCTGGCGACGAGCCTTCTGGCCGGCGACTTCATCTTCAACAACGGCGTCACCGGGACCACCGGCAACGACACGCTGGTCGGCACCGGCCAGGTCGACGGGCTGTTCGGGCTCGATGGCAACGACCGCCTGCAGGGCCTTGCCGGCAACGATTGGCTGGATGGCGGTCAGGGCTTTGACCGCGCGATCTATACGGATGCGACCGGGCCCGTGACGATCAATCTGGCCGCGGGCACGGTGAGCGGTGCCGGGGTCGGCACCGACACGCTGGTCAACATCGAGGGCGCGGTCGGCAGCAATTTTGCCGACACGTATAACTCGGCGGGATTTACCGGCGACAGCGCGATACCGGGCACGCCGGTCGGCTTCAACGAATTCGAGGGCAAGGGTGGCGACGACACCATCATCAGCAATCTCAACAGCCAGGGCGCCGAGCTGACACGGGTGTCCTATGTCAGTGCGACCGGGGCGGTGACGGTCGATCTTATGGCGGGATACGCCCAAGGGGATGCGTCCGTCGGTCACGACACGCTCGTCGGCTCGGGCTTCAGTGGCGTCTACGGATCGGCGTTCGACGACACCATCAGCGGCAGCAATAATCCAAACTTCACGGCGGAAGTTTTCGCCGGCTTTGCCGGCAACGATCTGATCGACGGTCGCGGCGGCTTTGACCGCGCCGACTACAACGTCGATTCGACGACCACGTCGGGCATCAACGTCAACCTTGCGGCGGGCATCGTGACGGGTGACGCAACGGTCGGAACCGATACGCTGCGTTCGGTCGAGGCGGTCCGCGGTACCAACTTTGCCGATACCTACGACGCGACGGGTTTCAGCAATAACAGCACGAATGCAGGCTCGCTCGGTACGTTCAACGAGTTTACCGGCAACGGTGGTGACGACACGATCATCGGCAACGGCAACACGCGACTCGGCTTCAACAACGCCACGGCGGGCGTGAATGTCGATTTTGTGACCGGTATTGCCACCGGAGATGCATCTGTCGGCACCGATCACTTCAGCGGAGTGAATGCGGTGCAGGCGTCGGTGTTCGATGACACCCTGCTCGGAGGTGCGACCAACGACACCTTTACCGGACTTGCCGGCAACGACTACATCGACGGTCGCGGTGGCTTTGACATCTCATCCTACAACAACATCTTCTTCACCACCGGCGGCGTGACGGTGAACATGGCGGCGGGCATCGCGGCCGGAGACGCCTCGATCGGCAGCGACACGCTGCACTCGATCGAGGGCATCCAGGGCACGATGTTCGCCGACACCTACGACGCGACCGGCTTTGGCCAGGCGGGCGCTGCCAATGTTGGCAGTCTCGGCACCTTCAACCAGTTCGAAGGCCTTGGCGGCGACGACACGATCACCGGCAACGGCAACACCAAGGTCATCTATGGCAATTCGACCGATGGCGTGACGATCACGATCGGCGTCGGCGGCGCCGGCACGGCACAGGGCACGGCGAGTGGCGATCTGGCCACCGTCGGCCACGACGTCTTCACCGGTGGCGTCAACGCCGCGCTCGGCAGCAACTTCGCCGACGTCTACGACGCACACGCCTTCGACGGCGGCTTCAACGCGTTTCAGGGCAATGCCGGGGATGACACCATCACAGGCAATGGCGCGACCCAGATACAGTACGGCAATGCGACCACCTCAGGTGTGACGATCACGATCGGCGCAGGCGGGGTCGGCACGGCTGCAGGCGATACCTCGGTCGGCACGGACCACTTCACTGGAGTTAACAGTGCGATCGGTAGCAGCTTTGCCGACAGCTACAACGCGTCCGGGTTCAGCGGCTTCAACTCGTTCCAGGGCCAGGGCGGCAACGATACCATCACCGGCAATGGCGCGACCCAGATCCAGTTCAGCAACGCCACCGCCGGCGTCGCAGTGGACCTTGCTGCCGGCACTGCGGACGGCGATGGCTCGGTCGGACACGACATCTTCACCGGCGTCAGCAATGTCGTGGGCTCGAACTTCAACGATACGATTACGGGCAATGCCGCCAACAACGTTCTCTCCGGCTTGAATGGCAACGATACTTTTGTCTTCAAGGAGGTGACCGGTGGCGGAATAGGAAATGACGTGATCACGGACTTCGTCGCCGGACAGGATCATATCCAACTCGACTATGCGGCATTCGATCCGAACAACGCTTCGACCTTTTCCGCCTGGCTGTCGAGCCACGCCAGCACGGTGAACGGCACGGATACGTTGATCGACCTCGATCCCGTGTCGAACCCGGGCAAGGATACGATCCTGCTGAAGACCGTGGCGCAAGCCAGTCTACATGCCAGCGACTTCATCGTGCCCTGAAGTGGCTGTCTGCGGAGGTGTCTCGCCATTGAATTACTGCCTTTGGGTGCCGTCGTGTTTGTGCAGGTAGTGCGTCTGGCTCTCAAGAACCCGGGTCGGGAGCACGGATGAAGGAGATAGAGGTTTTGCTGAGGTCTCTCGTTGACGTCGACCGCGACATGTTGATCTCAGTGTTGTCCATGGAGGTTCAGACTGCGACAAAGATCGCGATGAGCGGTCACCAGCGAACCGCCTGGCAGCGCGTCAAGAGGCAAGGCGCCGTCGAGCGCGCCGCGCGTCTTGCACATATCCTGGCCTATTTCAGGGACGGCGAGGCACCGCCCGGCATGTCGGAGGATGACCGTGAGCTTTGCGCACAGATTGCGGAAAAGCGCAGCTTGTAGGTCGATGCGATGATGCGGACTGCAAGACGTTCGATGAAGAGTTGATCGCCATGGATGAGAACGACGCATTGCTGGCGGACCTTGCGGTCGGCAGTCGCTTCCGGGTCAAGTCCCTTGGAAAGCACAGCAGACGTCTGCACGGCCGGACCGGACGGGTCGTCGGTTTCGCCCATACCAAGAACGCGCTTCGGGTCATTCTCGATGGACAGAAATCCCCGCAGACGCTCCATCGCAGCTACCTCGAACCCCTGACCGAGACCGCACCCTGAGGCAAGGTGCGCTCGACCCTCCGGCTTGATGCGACGTCAGTTGGATTCGATAGGTGCGATCAGATCGACGATGCGAAGCAAGCCCTGACAGACGCGCCAGATGCAGCCTGTCCCGAGAAAGAGTTCGGTAGACGCATTCATGTCGCCGAACTGGAGGTGATATCCGTTGGCGATCACGTTGATGGATATGCGGATGCCGTTCGTGCCCACCAGCTGGGTGCGCGCGGTATGGACCGCTTCCACCAGCCGCCGTCCGAACTCCCTGGCGTCCTCGATATCGAGCGTTGCCAGCCGCGGCGGCGTGCGGGCTTGGTTGAACGGAAACACCGCGTCGATGAGTATGGTGTGCCCGTCCGATTGCAGTAGCAGCTGGCTGACCGACTTTCCGGCCGGGAAGAGGAAACAGCGCTCGTCGAGATCGATCTTGATCTCGTGCTTCGGCCGTAACTCGGCGATGATCCGGGGTGCGGGATTGATATTCATCGTGCTGCAATGCGAGTTGACCGTAAAATGGCTTTATCCTAGGCCGCTGTCGTGGAAGCGGCAAGCTGGATGAGATCAGGGACCGAAATGTTCCGGCATTCGACAGGCCGGCGGAGGCGCTATCGCGAGCCGCCATGTGCGGTATAGTCGATAAAGATTTAGACACGGACGCGGGCCGGGGAGACCCGACCGCGATTTTTTTGGGACATTGGGCCAATGGCAATCAGGATTGCGGCGGTGAGCTCCGCCACCATGTCGGACGACCGCAAGGAATTCGTCGTTCATACCACCGGTAAATACACCGGCGCGCTGGAGCTGCGGTTCGCCAGCGACTGCGTCGACGATTTGATCGCTGCGCTGACAAGCGCGCGGGGCGACGCGCACCCGGCGGCCCCAGATGCCGCCCAGCCGGCCGCCGCCCCGGCAGTCGTCCGCAATCCGAACGGCGCGGAGGCGGTCGCGCCGGCTGTGCCCAGCAAGGACAATCCCGACGAGGTGAAGTTCGAGATCCCCAAGAACTGCACGATTTCCGCCGATAACTCCGGCCGTGGCCTGGTGCTGTTCATTCTCAATCACCGGCTGGAACGACAGGCCGGCTACGCATTCACCCCGGACGCGGCGAAACAATTGGCCGGAGGGCTCACCAAGAGCGCCGATGCATTGCTGGCGCGGCAGGCGGCACCGAAGACCTAGGCGTCGAGCCGCCGTGTTGGTTTCCGGTCTTTTTTGACCCGTTCCGCAAGAAGTGACGATGATGAACAACGCAATCACGCTCAGCATTCGCCCGAAATGGCCGAGATCTCGGATCACTACGCGGCCTGGTCCCAAGGCCGCGAGATTGGCACGATCCGTCACGCGCGCGATGCGAGCGGGCCTGATCGTTCGTGGGAATGGTTCATCGTGGTCCCGATGGGTCTGCCGGCCTGGGCGAGCGGCGACGCACCGGACAGGGACACGGCAATCAGGGCGTTCAGCGCAGCCTGGGGAAGGCTGCTGAAGGAAACGCAGCCGCAGCGGCTGCAGCGCGCCTGGGAACTGGGCCATGCGGCGCAATCGCGAAGCGCGCCGTCGCAGTGCTCGCCGTCTCCGACCGTTGGCTGAGAGCCGGACGATCCTTCCGCTCGTCGGGCTGCCTAAGGTATTTGCCAACCTGCGAAAATCGGCGTTTGTCCGGATTTTCCCGACCATTGACGTCTCCAGCCGTAGCTTTTGCTCTTATAAACGTTGCATTATTGGCAAATAATTGCTTAATTTTCCCGGTTTGGCTCGTTTTGGGCAGAGGCTGTTTTGATTGATTTTTGCCCTCGTTGTTTTGCGTAGGCCGGCACGCGTGTCCCGCGTGAACGGTTTTTTTTATGCAGCCAACGACCGCAGAGCGGCGTCCTCCCAATCGGTTCCGGAATTTTTTTGATTCAGGGCTTTTGGAGGGTAGGTCATGGCAACGTTCAAATACGATCCGGCGACGGGCACGTACACTCTTGTCGATGACACGCAACTGATCGCAGATCCCACTCTAGCCAATCTTTCAGTCGCCACGGATCAGATGGATTATGCGCCGGGCTCGACGGCCGAGATCACGGTTTCGGGCTTTAGCTCGGGCGACACCGTCGAGATTACCGCTCAAGTGGTTGAAGCCGACGGAACGCTGGATGCCATCACGTTCGACACGATATTGACCGTCGACGGCAACGGCACCGGATTGACCACCATGTGGATCGATCCAACGCTCTATACCAACCAGACCATCCTGCTGACCGCGACCGACCTGACCGCGGGCGTCATGACGACGGAAATTTTCACCGACGCGACGCCTCCTGTTCCGACCGATTTCGGATATGTCGATGCGCATATCGACCTGGCGACGACCAACGCCACCACGCTCAGCGACGCTGGAGCCATCTGGGCCAACTCAGGAACGGCGCTGGTTCCCGGCAAGACCAGCGGCACCGGCACTTACAGCACATTCTCGGAGGTGCAAACTTCGAGCGGATCGGAGCAGGGGTTCAACACGAGTGCAAATGGTGTCCTGGACGAGAAATATAGCGACGTTCACAATCACCAACTCCATCTGACGAATCTTGTCGCGGTCTACGACGACGGCAGCGTGGTGGGTTCGGGGACGCCAACAGGAACCACCTATTACGAGTTCAAGCTCGATCTGCATCAAAGTGGCAGCAAGCCGTATCTGTCGCTCGACGGCTTGCAGATTTGGCAGTCGCACACCGACAACCTCGGTCTCAACACCTATACGGCGACGCCCGATACCGATGGTTCGCAGCCATCCACTGCCCCAAGCTTCAGTTTCAATGCGGGTGTTGCGACGCAGATCTACGATCTCGGCGCTCACTCTGTTCTCCTGAACGCTTCGTTCGCGGCGGGTAGCGGCGGCGGTAGCGACGTGATCGTGCTGATTCCGACGGCCGACTTTGACCCGTCATTGGGCAATGCCATCTATCTCTACTCGGCCTTTGGCAACCAGGGCGCCGATTGGCAGGCGAACTCGACCTTCGAGGAGTGGGGGGCTCTGACCGGCACGAACAGCACCCCCAATCCGACGGCGATCCTATCCGGATTCAAATATAATGATCTCAACACCAATGGTGTGCTGGATCCCGCCACGGATCTGCCGTTGCAAGGTTGGACGATCGACCTTTACAAGGACAACGACAATTCGGGAACGCTCACGGCTGCGGACACGCTATTTGCGAGTACGTCGACCGACGCGAGCGGCGCCTACCAGTTTGGTGATCTCGTAACGGGCATTGCCGCCGGCAATTACATCATTGTCGAGGAGAACCAGGCCGGTTGGACGGAGACGCCCGACATCCACACGACGCTTGTCAACGCGGCCTTCAATGCTGGCGATGCCGAACATGGCTATGCTGTGACCGTTCTGGCTACGGATACGACCCGCACCGGATTTAACTTCGCAAACCACGAGTCGAACTTCTCGGCCAGCGGCCAGAAGTTCGAGGACCTGACTGGGGACGGCAAGACGGCCGACGACCAGGGCTGGACCTATGGTCCGGTCACGATCTTCATTGACGAGGACAACAGCGGTACCCTGACGGCTGGTGACAAGTCGACGACGACCGATGCGACCGGTCACTGGTCGATTGGTGGACTGACGCTGTCCGACGTCGGCAAGATCATTTACGAGGTCGTGCCGAGCGGCTCTGAGCAGACCGGCGTGCTGGTGCAGACGGTCGACAATCCCGGCGGCGGCGGGACCGATACCGGCAACGACTTCACCAACTTCCGCAACTTCACCGTCAGCGGCCAGAAGTTCGAGGATCTGACCGGCAACGGCAAGACCGCCGACGACCAGGGCTGGACCTATGGTCCGGTGACGGTCTTCATTGACGAGGACAACAGCGGGGATTTGAGCGCCGGCGATAAATCGACGACGACCGATGCGACCGGTCATTGGTCGATCGGTGGTCTGACGCTGTCCGACGTCGGCAAGAGCATCTACGAGGTCGTGCCGAGCGGCTCTGAGCAGACCGGCGTGCTGGTGCAGACGGTCGACAATCCCGGCAGTGGCGGGACCGACACCGGCAACGACTTCACCAACTTCCGCAATTTCACCGTCAGCGGCCAGAAGTTCGAGGATCTGACCGGCAACGGCAAGACCGCCGACGACCAGGGCTGGACCTATGGTCCGGTGACGGTCTTCATTGACGAGGACAACAGCGGGGATTTGAGCGCCGGCGACAAATCGACGACGACCGATGCGACCGGTCATTGGTCGATCGGTGGTCTGACGCTGTCCGACGTCGGCAAGAGCATCTACGAGGTCGTGCCGAGCGGCTCTGAGCAGACCGGCGTGCTGGTGCAGACGGTCGACAATCCCGGCAGTGGCGGGACCGACACCGGCAACGACTTCACCAACTTCCGCAACTTCACCGTCAGCGGTCAGAAGTTCGAGGATCTGACCGGCAACGGCAAGACCGCAGACGACCAGGGCTGGACCTATGGTCCGGTGACGGTCTTCATCGACGAGGACAACAGCGGGGATTTGAGCGCCGGCGACAAATCGACGACGACCGATGCGACCGGTCACTGGTCGATTGGCGGGCTGACGCTGTCCGACGTCGGCAAGAGCATCTATGAAGTCGTGCCGAGCGGCTCTGAGCAGACTGGGGTGCTGGTGCAGACGGTCGACAATCCCGGCAGTGGCGGGACCGACACCGGCAACGACTTCACCAACTTCCGCAACTTCACCGTCAGCGGCCAGAAGTTCGAGGATCTGACCGGCAACGGCAAGACCGCCGACGACCAGGGCTGGACCTATGGTCCGGTGACGGTCTTCATCGACGAGGACAACAGCGGGGATTTGAGCGCCGGCGACAAATCGACGACGACCGATGCGACCGGTCATTGGTCGATCGGTGGTCTGACGCTGTCCGACGTCGGCAAGAGCATCTACGAGGTCGTGCCGAGCGGCTCGCAGCAGACCGGCGTGCTGGTGCAGACGGTCGACAATCCCGGCAGTGGCGGGACCGACACCGGCAACGACTTCACCAACTTCCGCAACTTCACCGTCAGCGGCCAGAAGTTCGAGGATCTGACCGGCAACGGCAAGACCGCAGACGACCAGGGCTGGACCTATGGTACGGTGACGGTCTTCATCGACGAGGACAACAGCGGGGATTTGAGCGCCGGCGACAAGTCGACGACGACC
>NZ_JAUIZJ010000059.1:0-1451 GCF_030435535.1 Bradyrhizobium sp. WYCCWR 13022 | reverse complement strand
GGAGCACGCCATGTCTCAGACACCGAATACCGCGGTCGCCGTGATCGGCATTGATATCGGCAAGAACTCGTTCCACGTCGTGGGTCACGATGCGGGCGGCGCCATCGTGCTGCGACAAAAGTGGTCGCGTGGCCAGGTGGAAGCGCGGCTCGCCAATATGCCGCCTTGCCGGGTCGGCATGGAAGCCTGCGTCGGTGCACATCACCTGAGCCGCAAACTCGCATCGCTGGGTCACGACGCCAGGTTGATGCCGGCCAAATATGTCCGCCCTTATAGCAAGGGGCAGAAGAATGACTTCAATGATGCCGAAGCGATTGCCGAAGCCGTGCAGCGTCCGACGATGAAGTTCGTGGCGACCAAGACCGCTGAGCAACTTGATCTGCAGGCACTGCATCGGGTGCGCGAGCGGCTGGTCTCGCAACGCACCGGCATCATCAACCAGATTCGCGCCTTCATGCTGGAACGCGGGATCGCAGTGCGCCAGGGTATCGGCTTCCTGCGCAAGGAGCTGCCCACCATCCTTGCGACGTGCACCGATGCCCTGTCGCCCCGCATGTTGCGTGTTATCGAGGAGTTGGCCGGCGACTGGCGCCGGCTAGATCAGCGCATCGATGGCCTATCCGGCGAGATCGAAGCCCTGGCCCGTCAGGATCAGGCATGTTCGCGCCTGATGACGGTGCCCGGCATCGGGCCGATCATTTCGAGCGCCATGGTGGCCGCGATCGGCACTGGAGACGTATTTTCCAAAGGCCGCGACTTCGGCGCCTGGCTCGGACTGGTGCCCAAGCAGATCTCGACGGGAGACCGCACGATCCTCGGCAAAATCTCCAGGCGCGGCAATCGCTACCTGCGCGTTCTGTTCGTGCAGGCGGCCTGGGTTGTGCTGGTTAGGATAAAGGATTGGGAACGTTACGGGCTCAAATCCTGGATCGAGGCCGCCAAGAGGCGGTTGCACCACAACGTGCTGGCGATCGCGCTCGCTAACAAGCTTGCCCGCATCGCCTGGGCAGTGCTGGCTAAAGGCCGCGCCTTCGAGCCGACGGGGACCGATGATGCAAGCGTCCGACCCGCTTGATCCTCGCGCCGTGCTCGGCACGGTCAAGGCGCAGCCTAGCGACGCCAGAGCCAGCCGCAAGTCAAGCGCGACGGCCGGCCTTGACCGCCCCTGCGCGCGACGCGATCGACCTTCTGCGGGCCGGGACGAAGGAACGGCCCTTGGCTCGAACAAAGGAACTGCGCGACAAGAGGAGCAAGCGATGACGTAACCCTATCGACAGCTTCCAGCCGAGGTCTGCGAGAGGATGAGACGAGATGGAGGTTCGGTCTTCCGAGCGCGTGCGAACACTGGTGACCCGAATGGCCCAAGCGAGGCCTGTCCGCTAATGAGAACACACGCGCGCTGATATCCATGATGGCCCGGAGCACCACACGCTCCAATCAGAGGTCGGATA
>NZ_JAUIZJ010000058.1:0-813 GCF_030435535.1 Bradyrhizobium sp. WYCCWR 13022 | reverse complement strand
CCGGGGTTTCGGAGCGCCCGGCCTCCTCCGCTGGCGTCTGCCACATCATTGGGTTGTTGTGACCTCATGCCCCAGCAGCGTTTCCTCCGTAGGAACGAACAACAACGCGTTCGCTTGCTCGCTGCGCCAGGATTTAAGCCTACGCTGAAGCGTTCGAAGAAGCTTGTTCGGATAGGCTCCAGGATATTCCGCCTGCAACCGGGAGAGCAGTTCGCTACCAGTCCGCCAAGGCTCGGCTTCAAACCATTTTCGCAAATCTAGCGTTGCCCGGATGAGCGGGTCGGGACGCCGCCGGCCTCTTTTCGCTTTCACGATTGGCCGATCCGTCGGTCGCATAGCTCCGTCTTTCCAGGCGGTTCGTAGGCTTGCCAGGAAGAGATCGATCGGTTGCGATGCCGCAGCAGGATGGGCGATTGGCTGCGTATCAGCGAGCGCCGCGAGGCGTTCCTGCGCGCCGCGGATGTCGCGCAACAACGCGACCGGGTCGAGAGCGGCATAGATTTCTTGGAGATGGTGACGAATCGCATCGGGCGTGCGGGCGTCGGCGGCCAAGCGCTGGTGTGGCGTTGCCGGTGCGCTGTATGTCTTACGCACACGAGCACCGTCGCGCTGCTTGGCCATCAGTTTGAATGAGGGTTGGAAGAAGTTCACGAACAGCCGCGCCGATCGATAGAGTTCAGCCAGCAGCTTGGCCGCTTCCAGGCCCTCGAGCCGACGATAGCCGACCATCCTGCGCACGACGGCACCGTTCTTCTGCTCGACGAACGCCTGGTCGTTCTTCCGGTAGGGCCGGCAACGCGTGAAGACGATGTT
>NZ_JAUIZJ010000057.1:0-1259 GCF_030435535.1 Bradyrhizobium sp. WYCCWR 13022 | reverse complement strand
TTCTGTCAGGCCTTCCTTTACGGCATTTTCAGAAGCCGCTGGCCGGTATGGTGATCCGCGGACCAGGTCCAATTCTCATCTCCGAGCACGTCGGCTCTTTGGCTCTAGCTGGTTTCCTGATCCAGATCTGTTCGATCGTTGCGCCCATTCGGGTCGTCGCCTTCTCACACCCCCTTCGCCAACGTCAGGCTATTTCGTGCTGCATGCAGTCATGCCGTCACTGCCTGCGCTGGGTTCCGATAATCCTCCTTCCGGGTGAGCATGGCCCAAATCGTCCGAGCCATCTTGTTCGCCAAGGCGATCGCCACAAGCATGCGCGGCTTCCTCGCCAGCATCTGCGCCAGCCAGGATCCGCTAGGGATCGACTTGCGCCCGAGCCAGTTCAGCCGCGACATCGCCCCAACGATGAGCAACTGGCGAATGTCCGCCTGTCCTTCCTTCGAAACGCGTCCGAGCCTTTCCTTTCCCCCTGAGGAATGTTGCCGTGGGACCAAGCCGAGCCAAGCCGCGAAGTCTCGGCCACGTCGAAAGGCCGCCATGTCGGGCGCGAAAGCCTCGATCGCGAGTGCGGTCAGCGGGCCGACCCCCGGCATTGTCTGCAGCCGCTGCGCCGTGACCGTCCGCGTCGCCAACTTCTTGAGCTGCTCTGCCTTGGCATCGATCCGCTCCGTCTTGTAGGCGATCTGATCAATGAGACTCCGACATTCCTCGCGGACCAGTTCTGGTAGATCGCTGTTCGGATCTTCGAGGATTGCGTCAATGCGTTTAAGTTGTTCGATTCCTTGCGGGATGATATGGCCGAATTCGTAGAGAACAGAACGCAGCGCATTCACCAGATCGGTGCGCTGATGAACAAGGCGCTTCCGAGCCCGAAAGAGCACTGCCCTGGCCTGCTGTTCTTCCGATTTCGGCTCGACGAAGCGCATCTCGGGGCGCTGTGCCGCGATCACGATTGCTTCGGCATCAGCCGCGTCGTTCTTTTGGCGTTTCACAAAAGGCTTCACATATTGCGGAGCGATCAGTTTCACTTCATGGCCGAGCTTGACCATCTCCCGTGCCCAATAGTGGGCGCTGCCACAGGCTTCCATCACCACCACTGCCGATGGGTGGCCCGCCATGAACTTCCGAAACTGAAGCCGCGACAGTTTCTTTCGAAATTTCAAGTGTCCCGCCATTGACGCCCCGTGGAGCTGAAACACATTCTTGGCTAGATCCACTCCGATCACCGTATCCATCAATTTGCCGTCCTCTTCGCTTCG
>NZ_JAUIZJ010000056.1:0-1732 GCF_030435535.1 Bradyrhizobium sp. WYCCWR 13022 | reverse complement strand
TGTGATTCACTGCGTCGTATGAATGCGGATCGCGACGCTGCCCCGGATGACGTTGCCGCCCTGAAGGCGGCGCTGGCAGCCGAGCGCGCGAAGGGGTTGGAGATCGCCGCCGAGCTCGCAGTCGCCCGTGCGAAAGCGTCTGAGGACGAAGCGCTGATTGCCCAGCAGAATCTGCAAATTGCCAAGCTAAAACATCAGATTTACGGCCAGCGGTCGGAGCGTTCGTCGCGCCTGATCGAGCAGTTGGCCTTGACGTTCGAAGAGTTGGAAAGTGACGCCACTGAAGACGAGCTGGCGGCAGAGCGCGCTGTGGCCAAGGCGACGACGGTGCGCGGATTTACGCGCAAGCGTCCCGAGCGCCAGACCTTCCCTGAGCATTTGCCGCGCGAACGAGTGGTGATCGAGCCGCCGACGGCTTGTGAGTGCTGTGGCGGCAATCGTCTGCGCAAGCTCGGCGAGGACGTGACGCGGACACTGGAAGTGGTGCCGCGCCAGTGGAAGGTGATCGAGACGGTCCGGGAGAAGTTCTCCTGCCGAGACTGCGAGAAGATCAGCCAGGCGCCGGCGCCATTCCATGCCGTCGCACGGGGATGGGCCGGCCCAAGCCTGTTGGCCATGATCATGTTCGAGAAGTTCGGCCAACATCAGCCTTTGAACCGCCAGGCTGAGCGCTACGCGCTGGAAGGCGTGCCGATCGCGCTGTCGACGATGGCGGACGCCGTGGGATCGGTCAATGCGTCGCTGGCCCCCCTGCTGCGCCTGGTCGAAGCCCATGTCATGGCGGCCGAGCGCCTGCATGCCGATGATACGACGGTGCCGGTGCTGGCCAAGGGCAAGACCGATACGGCACGGTGCTGGATCTACGTCCGGGACGACCGGCCGTTTGGCGGCGCCGGGCCACCGGCGGCGATGTTCTACTACTCCCGCGATCGTAGGGGCGAGCATCCCCAGGCGCATCTGGCCCGGTATGCCGGCATCCTGCAGGCCGACGCTTATGATGGGTACAACCAACTCTATTTGGCCGGACGCCGGCCTGGACCGATCCAGGAAGCGGCCTGCTGGTCGCATGGACGACGCCCATTCTTTGCCATGGCTGACATCGAAGAGAATGCGCGGCGCAAGGGTGCCGGAAAGAAGGAGATCCCGCTCTCGCCGATTGCGATCGAGGTCGTGCGGCGGATCGATGCGCTGTACGAGATCGAGCGCTCCATCAATGGCAAGAGTGCCGAGGAGCGCGTTCAGGCTCGGCAGACGCTGAGCCGGCCTCTGGTCGAGGATCTTCAGCTCTACATGCGCGAACAGCTCGCTAAACTGTCTCGCGGCCACGACCTGGCCAAGGCGTTCAACTACATCCTGAAGCGATGGGCGAGCTTCACGCTGTTCCTGGAAGATGGACGCGTGTGTCTCTCCAACAATGCCGCCGAGCGAGGCTTGCGAGGCATCGCTCTTGGACGGAAGTCCTGGCTGTTCTGCGGATCTGATCGCGGAGGGCGGCGCGCCGCAGCTTTGTACAGCCTCATCGTCACCGCGAAAATGAACGGCATCGACCCGCAGGCCTGGCTCACCGACATCCTCGCCCGCATCGCCGCCCATCCGGCTCATCGGCTGAACGAACTTCTGCCCTGGAATTGGACGCCAGCATCAGCGATCTCCGCTCGAGCGGCATGACCATGCACGTCAACAAGGTCCATCACGTCACCATCATCACCCAGGTCGCGAAAGACCTCGGCGA
>NZ_JAUIZJ010000055.1:0-2400 GCF_030435535.1 Bradyrhizobium sp. WYCCWR 13022 | reverse complement strand
TTTGAAGCTGGATTGAACGAAGCCGCGTCTTGTGAGCGAGGACCTATGGGGGCTCGATCTAGGCGCCGGTAGGCGCGATTGACCCGATGTCGGGCCCGCGAGCGAGTGTGGCCGCAGATTGCCGTTGATATTGGCAGCAGAGGATGCCGGCGTCGATAGCGTCGAACGGCGCGTCAAGCCCAAGCGGCTGACTATCGCCCGTTCGCCGCGCGTTGTGAGCGTGCTTGATCGTTCCGACGGAGAACGTCGGCATGGCGATGCCTGCAGTGGGAGCGAACAAGTCGAGGTAGTCGGTCATGATGTATCGCAGCGAGGTGCTGCGCGTCGCGGCGTTTGCGCACGCGGCACAGGCCCAATCTCGACCATGCGGCCTCCGCAGATGGGGCACAAGTCGAGGCGGTGACCAATGAGGATGGCGCAGCGCTCACGATAGTCGACAGCTTCGGCAGGCGGAGGCGGCTCTGGCGCCTTTAGCGCCGCTCGGATGCGCGCGAGTTTGGCGACGCGGCAGGCGTTCGCCAGGAAGCCAAAATGACGGATGCGGCGAAACCCCTTCGGCAATACGTGGAGCAGAAAGCGACGAAGGAACTCCTCAGTGTCGAGCGTCATCACTTTGGATCTGTTGCCAGCGCGATAATCCTTCCACCGGAAGCGGACGTGGCCCTGGTCACAGGTAAGGAGCCGGCCGTTGGCGATTGCAACGCGATGGGTGTAGCGCCCGAGATAGGCCAGAACCTGTTCTGGTCCGCCGAAGGGACGCTTGGCGTAGACGACCCACTCGACCTTGCGGAGGGCGGTTAGATGGCGGGCGAATGCCGCTGGCTCGACGAGGTGCGCGAGATGGCCGAAGAACTGGAGCTTGGTGCCATTGAACGCCGCCTGCAGGCGCTCCAGGAACAGCCGACGATACAATCGTGACAGGACGCGAACGGGAAGGAAGAAGCCGGGGCGACAATGAACCCAGCTTCCATCAGGGGCGATCCCGCCGCCTGGCACGAGGCAATGGGCATGCGGATGATGCGTCAGGGTCTGGCCCCAGGTATGGAGAATGGCGATCATCCCGGTCTCGGCACCGAGATGCTTCGGGTCGGCGCTGATGAGACGGATCGTCTCGGCTGCTGCCTTGAGCAGGATGTCGTAGACCGCCGTCTTGTTCTGCAGCGCGATGGCGGCCACCGGCGCCGGCACGGTGAAGACGACATGGAAATAGGGGACCGGCAGCAGGTCGGCCTGGCGCTCGGCGAGCCATTGGGCGCGCGCGAGCGCTTGGCACTTTGGACAGTGCCGATCGCGACAGCTGTTATAGGCGACGCGGACCAGGCCGCAGTCGTCGCACCGCTCGACGTGGCCGCCGAGCGTCGCTGTGCGACACGCCTCGATGGCCGCCATCACACGGCGCTGATCGGAGGACAGCCGAGGACCCTGCGCGGCACGGAAGGCGCCGCCGTGGCGGCGGAGGATGTCCGCCACCTCGAGCACGGGGCGCATATGCGCAGCTCAGTCGGGTGGGATCACCCTGACGGAGAGTCCATCGAATGGGCTGGTCGTGCGGGCGAGCAGGTTGGTCGCAACCTGAGCGTAGCGCGCGGTCGATCCCAGGTCGGCATGTCCGAGCAGAACTTGAATGATGCGAATGTCGATCCCGCTTTCCAGGAGATGGGTCGCAAACGAGTGCCGGAGCGTATGGACAGTAATCGGCTTGGCAAGCCGAGCGCGGCGGCGGGCGGCGCGGCAGGCCGCCTGGACGCAGCGGACGCTGACATGTTCACTTGGGTCTTGGCCTGGAAATAGCCACAGCCCCGGTCGGGCTCGCATCCAGTACGTACGCAGAATCTCCAGCAGTCGCGGAGAAAGCATCGCGTAACGATCCCTGCCGCCCTTACCGTTCTCGATGTGGATCAACATTCGCTTGCTGTCGATCGAGCTCACCTTCAGGCGGACGACTTCACTAACCCGTAAGCCAGCCGCATAAGCCGTCGCCAGCACGACGCGATTGCGCACCCCTGTAACCGCGTCCAGGAAGCGCTCGATCTCTTCGGCACTAAGCACGAGCGGGAGCTTGTCGGGCTTCTGGCCACCAATGATCCGCTCGAATGCCTCCGTCTGCCCGAGTGTGACGCCGTAGAAGAACCGCAGCGCGCAGGCCACCTGATTGATGTGGGACCACGAGCGCTTTTGGCCGATGAGATGTAGTTGGTAGGCGCGGACCTGCTCGAAACTCAACCGGTCCGGGGCATAGCCGAAATGGCGGCTAAACTTTGCGATCGCATAGATATAGGATTGTTGAGTCGACGGCGACAGATTGCGGACCGTCATGTCCTCGATCATGCGCTGCCGAAGAGGGCTCATCGTAGCCATCTGGGTCTCCTGTCTTGAGAGGGGTGGTGCGAAGACCAACAT
>NZ_JAUIZJ010000054.1:0-3039 GCF_030435535.1 Bradyrhizobium sp. WYCCWR 13022 | reverse complement strand
TTTTTTGGAGGTGGGCTATGGCAGATGCCATGCATGAAGCCAGGCTTGATGCCAGGCAGGAAAGCGGCTCCTATCGTCGGATCGAGGTGATCACAGGGCAGCGTCGACGACGGCGCTGGACGGCTGAAGAGAAGGCTCGGATCGTGGCCGAGAGCTTCGAGGAAGGGGCCAATATTTCCGAGGTCGCTCGGCGCCATGGCGTTGTCCGTGGGTTGCTGACGGTGTGGCGGCGCAAGTTCGCGACGGCAGTGAGCTTTCAGGCGCCAGGCTTCGTGCCGGTCCGGATCGCTTCCGAGAGCGGTCCGGCGACGGCAGACGAGTCGGACCGGTTAGCGTGCGCGCATAAGGTGCCGCCGCAGATGGCATCGGCTCCAGGCAAGCTTGGCGGAATGATCGAGATCGAGCTGGGCGGGGCACGCATCCGGGTCGAGCCCGGAGTGGAGCTGGCGACGCTTTCGACAGTGCTATCGGCGCTTCGGGGCATCCGTTGATTGCATTACGGTCTGACCTCAAGGTGGTGCTGGCGGCACAGCCAGTCGACTTTCGCAAGTCGGTGCACACGCTGTCGGCGCTGGTGAGCGAAGCGTTGCACGCGAACCTCGTATTGCGGCGACATCTTCGTGTTCCGCAGCAAGCGCGCGGACAGAGTGAAGCTTCTGGCATGGGATGGTAGCGGCATGGTGCTGGTGACGAAGTGGCTGCACCAGGGACACTTCACCTGGCCGCCGGTCCGCGACGGCGTGGTGCATCTGAGTGCGACACAACTCGCGATGCTGCTCGACGGACTTGAGTGGACGCGTGTTTCACACAAGCCTGTGAAGCAGCCGGCCGTTGTCGGCTGAGAGGCGAAGATTTTGCTGGAGCCTGTGATGGGCGGATATATCGTTCGATCATGGCGATTCGTCCCGAAGCTCTTCCGACCGATGCAGCGGCTCTGGCCGAGATGGTGCTCGCGCTTGACGCCGAGAACGAGAAGCTACGTGTGGCGATGCAGACGCTGAAGGAGATGATCTTCGGCAAGCGCTCAGAGCGGCTGGCGGCGATCGTGGCCGAGCAGCTCGCGCTCGAACTGGACGATCTCGCGACTGGCGTCACATCACCTGCGCCAGCCAACGACGATTTGCCTGCGACGAAGCCGGCTGGGAAGCCGCGCAAGAAGGCGAGGCGCAACATCGGCGCGCTACCCAAGCATTTGCCTCGCTGCGAGCAGGTGCTCGAGCCAGACACGACAGCGTGCCCGTGCTGCCAGGGCCTTCTGCACCGGATCGGCGAGGATGTGAGCGAGGTACTGGACGTGATCCCGGCGATCCTGCGGGTACTGCGCACGATTCGTCCCAAATACGCCTGCCGCGGCTGCACCGACGGCGTGGTGCAGGCGAAGGTGCTGCCGCGTCTGATCGACAGCGGCATGGCATCGACGGCACTCGTGGCTCACGTGGTGATCTCGAAGTTCGCCTGGTATCTGCCGCTGTACCGCCAGGTGCAGATCCTGGCCGGTCAGGGCCTTCATCTCGACCGCGCGACGCTCGCCGGCTGGGTGAAGCGTGCGGCATGGTGGCTTAAGAGTCTTTATGAGCTTCAGCTGCGGACGATCCAGGCTTCGCCGCGGCTGTTCTGCGACGAGACGCCGATGCCGGTGCTCGATCCCGGACGACATCGCACTCGTATCTGCCAGTTCTGGGCGCATGCGATGGATGATCGCCCATGGGGTGGCCCATCGCCGCCGGCGGTCGCCTATGTGTTTGCGGATGGCCGCGGCACCGAGGAGATCGCCGGGCAATTGGCCGGCTTCTCCGGCATTCTGCAGGTGGATGGCTATGCCGCCTACAAAGCGCTTGCCCGCGGTCAAGGCGGGGCGATCCAGCTGGCTTTTTGTCTCGCGCATGCCCGACGCAAATTCGTCGAGGTGTACAAGACGATGCAGTCGCCGTTCGCTCACGAAGTGATCGAGCGCCTGCAAGCGGTCTACGCCATCGAGGCCGAGATCCGTGGCTTGAGCGCCGAACAGCGGCTTGCCGCCCGCCGCACCAGGTCCGCACCGCTGATGGAGGTGCTGAAGGCGCGACTGACCTCGATGCTCGACCACCTGTTCTCCCAATCGAAGCTAGTGGAGGCCATCAACTATACGCTCAATCACTGGGACGGACTGACGCTATTTCTCCGCGATGGCCGCGTCGAGGTCGACAGCAACACCGTCGAGCGTTCAATGCGCCCGATTGCGATGGGGCGCCGTAACTCATTGTTCAGCGGCAGCGAGGGCGGCGCCGAGAGCTGGGCAATCCTTGCGTCGCTGGTCAATACGGCAAAGCTCCACGAACTCGATCCGCAGGCCTATCTGGCCGATGTGCTGGAGCGCATCGTCTCCGGTCAGACCAAGAGCCACCAGCTGCACGAACTTCTCCCCTGGAACTGGAAGGCGACCCGCGAGCTCAGCGCACGGGTGGCCGCATGACCCGCCGCCGCCGTTCATCATCTTCATCATCGATGGCGGCAGCCGCGATGCCGCTCGACGAACTTGAGCCTTGGCTACAGGCTCGTGCCGAGCAGCATCCCGTCGCCACCAGTCTTCCCATGCTCGACGGCTATGTCGCCGCGATCGTGGCCGGGCCGGTGTCGATGAGTCCGCTCGACTGGATCTGTCCGCTGCTCGCCATCGACGCCGACGCATTCAACCATGGCGGCACGCCGGAGTTCGCCGCGATTTCGGCCGTCGCGCTGCGCCACAACGACATCAGTAATGTTCTTTCCACCGCACCACATCGGTTCGCACCGGTCCATGGCCGCAAGCCGAATGGCGACGTTGATGCGCGGCCGTGGTGTCAGGGATTCCATGCCGCCATGCGGTTGCGACTATCAGCCTGGGGCCCACTGCTCGACGTCAGCAACATACACCACGGCTTGCTCCTGCCCATCCTGCTGCATTGCGTCGACGATCAAGGGCGTCCACTGCTTGGACCACCAAGGAAAGGCCGCGAGACCGAGGAATTCCTGCGCAACGCCCATGCCGACATTCCGGACGTCGTCGAGGCCATGCGTCAG
>NZ_JAUIZJ010000053.1:0-1231 GCF_030435535.1 Bradyrhizobium sp. WYCCWR 13022 | reverse complement strand
GGTCTGTTGTTGTTGGGGCTGTGGACCCTGGGGGCAACGCGCAGCGTTGTCCCCAAGTCCACGGCCTTTGCGTTTAGGGCGTCGCAGTTCGTCTGCATGGTGAGCGATGGTGCCGAGCGTGATCGGGCCGTAGCTGACGATCCAGCCATCTTCAGCTTCAGCCAGGCCGACCGGCTCACCCGCCAGAGCTGCGGTGATGTAGATGAACTTGCCGTCGAGTTTGATCTCTCCGTTGTGCCGAACCCGGCGCACCTCCCGATCTCCATACTCCGGCGAGCGCAGGATGCCGTCGAAGCGTCGCGGTGAAGCTCGATAGCGCTCGGCCGGCGTCGCATCGTCGAGTGACTGGTGCGGACGTTCTTCGTTGTAGAGCCGCTGGAAGCTGCGTAGTCGCTTCAGTTGTTCGCGCATGCTGTGCGCCGGCGGATTGGCCACATCCTGCAACAGAGTGAGATGCAGGCGCTCGTGACGGCCGTTCTGCTGCGGCTTGCCCGGGGCAATGCGTTCCGGCGTCACGCCGGCCTTGATCAGTTTCACCGACAGTTGCGACAGCCCGCCCGCGCCGGTCGACGCAAAGGGAGAGCCGTTGTCCGACCGCAGGTAACGGGGCAGCCCGAACTCGCGGAAGGCCGCATCCAGCACCGGCCAGACATGGTCGGTATCCGTCCGGGAGAGGGCCTGGCAGCGCAACAGGTAGCGGCTATGAGCGTCGGTCAACGTCAGCGGTTCACACCGCTTGCCGTCGCCGGTCAGGAACCAACCCTTGAAGTCGATGCACCAGACGTCGTTGGCGGCCTCGCAACCGGCAAACGGCGCACTCGATGGCGGGCTACGCCGGCGCAGCTTGCGCTTCACCGTCAACCCCTCGCGGTCGAACAGCTCCCCGATCGTGCTCGTCGCCGGCCAAGCCGTTTTGGGCGCGGCGCGCTTCAAATAGGCCCGAACCTTCCTCGGCCCCCAGGTCGGATGTGCCCGACGCACCTCGAGGCAGCGCTCCGCGACCTTCGGGACAATTGCTTGCGGATGATGCGCCGGCGCTCGCGAACGGTCGAGCAGACCGGCAACCCCTTCCTCTTCGAAGCGCGCCAGCCACTTGTATCCAATCCGGCGGCTTACATCGAACCGCCGGCAGATCGCGGCAAACGACTCCTCGCCCTTCTCAACCGCCACCATAAAGCGCATCCGCTCTTCCACGGCACAGGTCTCCTTCCAACCCATCGGCAGGGTCCTC
>NZ_JAUIZJ010000052.1:0-671 GCF_030435535.1 Bradyrhizobium sp. WYCCWR 13022 | reverse complement strand
ATATGCCTATGCCGAAGGTTTCCCGACTTGAAGTCGTCTCGACGGGCGCACGGCGCCGTTGGACGATGGAAGAAAAGCAGCGGATCGTCAGCGAGAGCTATGGCGGGTCGCGTCTGGTGTCGGTGACTGCGCGACGTAACGGGCTGTCGACAAGCCAATTGTTCACGTGGCGCCGGTTGGCGCGCGACGGCAAGTTGAGCGGCGATGCTGCGCCGGTGCTTGTTCCGGTTGAGATCACGCCTGCGGCGGCTCCGATCTCGAGTGGCGCGCCACAACCGGTGTCTTCACCGCCTACGCACCGTGCAAGGGCCGGCATTATCGAGATCGAGCTTGGCAGCTGTCGTGTTCGCGTTGACCGCGACGTCGATGTTGAGACGCTGCAGCGGGTTCTTGAGATTCTGAGACGGCGATGATCCCGATCCCGAGCGGCGTAAGGGTCTGGATCGCCACCGGCCACACCGACATGCGCCGCGGAATGCAAAGCCTGGCGCTTGCGGTCCAGGAGAGCCTGAAGCGCGATCCTCATGCTGGCGATCTCTATATCTTCCGGGGTCGCCGCGGCGATTTGGTCAAGATCCTCTGGCATGACGGGCTTGGCATGTCGCTTTACGCCAAGCGTCTGGATCGCGGCAAGTTCATCTGGCCGTCGGCGTCCGACGGCGCGGTATCAA
>NZ_JAUIZJ010000051.1:0-594 GCF_030435535.1 Bradyrhizobium sp. WYCCWR 13022 | reverse complement strand
AGGAACCGAAATTCGCCAAGCTTCTCCCCGGGTTTGAGGTTCAGCACGCGGACGCACGAGGCCTCTTTGATGGCTCGATCTGGCCGAAGACCGGCTGCGCCTCGATCGGCTGAGCCGCAACGCCGTTGCTGCGACTTTCTTCCCCTGGGCTCACGCCCATTCCTCGCGAGACAAGAAAGTCTCTTCAACGGCGTCCTCCGCTGCGCTTCAGCCCGCGAGCGGGTGCGTCGCCGATCGTCCTCGCCCTTGAGATCGCCATCGAGGCCGCGGTGGTCGCGGGCTCGAAACACAACGGAGAAGCAAGATGGCTAATATCGGAACTTTCAAGAAGGTCGGCAATGATTTCCAGGGCGAGATCGTCACGCTGAGCTTGCAGGCTAGGGGCGTCCGCATCGTCGCCGAGACCAACCGCTCCAACGAGAACGCGCCCAGCCACCGCATCTATGTGGGTCGGGCCGAGATCGGCGCAGCCTGGTCGAAGCGCTCCGAAGAGGGCCGCGACTACCTCTCGATCAAGCTTGACGATCCCTCCTTCAACGCGCCGATCTACGCGAGCCTGTTCGACGACGAAGGTGGCGAGGGCTACAACCTGCT
>NZ_JAUIZJ010000050.1:0-990 GCF_030435535.1 Bradyrhizobium sp. WYCCWR 13022 | reverse complement strand
TCGGGCCGAAGCTGTATTTTGCGCCCTTGATGGGCGTCAGGCGGCGATCGTGGCCCACCGCCTCATATTGAACGCGATGGAGGCAAGCAGGACTTGTCCGCGTGCCTTGGCGAGACCGACGTATCGGATGCAGGTGAGCCGCATCCGACGTTTGAGGGTGGCAAAGGTGGTCTCCACCGTTGCCCGTCGTCGTGCGATGAGACGGTTGTAGCGTTTGAGCCTCGGCGGCAGTTCCGGGTGATGCCTGTTGGGACGGCGGGCGATGCGGGGCTTCTTGCCTTCCGCTTTCAGCCGCGCCCGCCGGGCGTGGGTGTCGTAGGCCGCATCGGCCCATACCACGGCTTCGTCGCCGCGGATCAGTTCGTCGGCTGGCGTTGTATCGTTGATATTGGCGGGCGTGGTCAGGACTGAGCGGATCAGACCGGATCCCTCGTCGACACCCATGTGAGCCTTGTAGCCGAAGGTCGAACCACCCTTGCCCTGTCGCTTGGTGAACCGGGCGTCTGGGTCGTTTGATGGACGATCCTCCTTGGGAGGAGCTGAGACGGCCTGGATCAGGGTCGCGTCGAGCATCGTGCCGCGCTTGAGGATGACACCAGCATTCTCAAGCTGGCGGTCCAGCTCGCCAAACAACTTCTCCAGCAGGCCTTGTTCGATGAGTTGATTCCGGAAACGGTTCAGAACCGTATGGTCGGGCGTCGCATCCTCGAGGCTCAGACCAACGAAGCGCTTGAACGACAGCCGGTCGCTCAGCGCTTCCTCAAGCTCGCGGTCCGAAAGACCATAGAGCGACTGCAACAGCAGCGCCCGAAACAGCATCAACACCGCGTACCCCGGCTGACCGGGTCCCTTCTCGTCCCGCAAATGGCCGATCAGCTTCTCGAACCGGTACCACTTGACCAGGCCGGCCAGCCGATCCAGCGACGCATTGGCGCCGGCTCCCTTCGGCATCAGCGCATCTACAAAGCTCGGCTGTCCCGTCTGCTTCAC
>NZ_JAUIZJ010000005.1:0-143788 GCF_030435535.1 Bradyrhizobium sp. WYCCWR 13022 | reverse complement strand
GTTGGACTTGGTGGAATAACCGACGGTGGTCTGGAGCGCCTGGTTGGCGATCGACTTGGCGCTGTCGACGAGCTTCTGCAGCGAGGTGATGCCGGTGTTGGCAGCCTGCAGCACCTGCACGCCGTTGCCGATGTTGTCGAGCAGGTTGTTGATGTCGCTGGCGCGGTTGTCGAGCGACTGGGCGGTGAAGAAGTTGGTCGGATTGTCCAGGGCCGAGTTCACGCTCTTGCCCGTCGACAGACGGTTCTGCGTGGTGGCGAGAAGATCAGCGGTGGACTGGAGGGAGAGCAGGTTCTGACGAACCGATGCGGAAAGAACGATACCGGACATTGGGTGTTACCTTTCTGGTAAACGACGCTACTGTTACGCGTCCTGGGATCTTGATTGACCCAGCGACCGGCGGACGGTGGCCCCGAGAATCTAACGAAGCATGAAATGAAACCGGCGCTTTCGCTGAGTCGCGGCGTGATTCGGGCAATCGAAGCCGCAGCGCCGGAGCGCCGGAAGTCAAATTCATCCCTGAAATAACTAGACATTTCCGCGCCGACCGCCCGGATTCACAACTCGTTAACTAATGTTGAGGGAGTATTGCGCCCTGATCCGCCACAACACGCGCTTGAGTTACGAAAGCGTTGATGGAGAACAGGCAATGGCCCTCAAGGTCGAGCTCAGGCCGCACGAACGCATCATTGTCGGCAATTGCGTCATCACCAACACCGACCAGCGCGCCCGCCTTCTGATCGACGGCGAGAACGTGCCGATCTTGCGCGAGCGTGACATCCTCACGCCCGAGACCGCGGATACGCCCGCCAAGCTCGTCTACCTGGCGGTCCAGCTGATGTACATCTCGCCGGATCCGCAGACCCAGCACGGCACCTATTTCAACCTGGTGCGTGACATCGTCACCGCCGTGCCCAGCTCCTGGCCGATCATCGAAGCCATCAACAACAACATCCTGAACGGCGACCTCTACCGGGCGCTCAAGGATGCCCGCAAGCTGATCGCTTATGAAGAGAAGCTGCGCGACCAGTACAACGCCGCACATCCCGAGGGCGACGTCAGCACGGCTGCCTGACCGGCGCTCCCATCCGAACGACAACGGCCCCGGATCATCTCCGGGGCCGTTGACGTTTCAGCCGATGACGATCACTGCGTCGCGAGGGGCGGCGCCTCGACCTCGATCAGACCGCCGGTCCGGAGCGCACCGAACTTGATCACGGCGGACACAAGCGCGTCGATATCGGCCTCTGCGGTGCGGTGATTGACGATCGCAGCGCGGATCGCGAACCTGCCGTCCAGCGTCGTGCCCGACGGCGCGGCGATGCCGGATTCCTGGACATCGGCAACGATCTCGCGATTGACCGCGTCGCCGGCGCGATAACGGAAGCACACGATGTTGAGATTGACGGGCGCGAGCAGCTCGAGCCTGGGATCGGCGAGCACACGCGTCTCCAGATATTTTGCGAGTGCGCAGCTTCGTGCGATCACCGCCCCCAGCCGGTCGGTGCCGAACGTCTTCAGCGTGAACCAGGTCTTCAGCGCGCGGAATCCGCGCGACAGATCGGGGCCGAGATCGCAGGGCCAGACGGTGCCGGCCGCGAGCCCCCTCGCCTCGCGGCTCAGATAGGCCGCCGGCTGCGCAAAGGCCTGCCGATGCCGCTCGCCGTCGCGCACCAGCAGGAAGCCGGCGTCGTAGGGCACCTGCCCCCATTTGTGGAAGTCGAGCGCGATCGAGTCGGCGAGCTCGATGCCCCCGAGCGACGGCGCGAGCTCAGGCGAGAAGATCGCGAGCGCACCGAAAGCGCCGTCGACGTGAAACCAGATCCCCTCCTCGCGGCACAGCTCAGTGATCGCCTCGAGATCGTCGATCGCGCCGATATCGACGGTCCCGGCAGATGCGGTGACCAGGAACGGCTTGAAGCCGACCTCGCGATCGACTGCGATCTGCGTGCGCAACGCCGCGACGTCGATGCGATGATCCGCATCGACATCGATCTTGCGCAGCGCGTCGGTGCCGAAGCCGGCGATGTCCATCGCACGGGAGATGCAGCCATGCGCAGCCTTCGATGCATAGGCCGTGAGCAGCGCACCGTCATTGCCGATGCCGTGCTGCCGCGCCAGTGCGCCGAGCGCGTTCGTGCGCGCCACCAGCACCGCCATCAGATTGGCCATCGAGGTGCCGGTGACGAAGATGCCGCTCGCGCCTTGCGGAAAGCCGAACAGGCCGCGCATCCACGCGACGATCTGGCGTTCGACCTCGATCGGCATGTGATCGCGTCCGCCGAGATTGGCATTGAGGCCGGCCGCGAGCATCTCCGCCATCATGCCGACAGCGGTGCCGCCGCCATGCACCCAGCCCATGAAGCCGGGATGAACGTTGCCGGTCGCATAAGGCGCGACATGCTCGGAGAACTCGCGATAGACTTCGTTGAGATCAGTTGCCGCGCGCGGCACGTCGGTTCTAACAGCCGCGCGAACCTCCTCGGGGATCGGCTGCCAGACCGGGCGCGCACGAACATTGGCGATGCCGTCGATCGCCTCGTCCAGCATGCGATGGGCGAGCGTGCGAAACTCGCTCCAGTCCTGCGGATCGAGCGATCCGCTCGCGACGCCGGCCTGCGTGTTGCGGATGACCTCATTCATGCAGCACTCCCGAGGCCCGCCGCTTCAGCCGCCTTGGCGTGCCGCGACAGCATCGCGGTGAACGCGGCGAAGATCTTGCGCATCTGCGGCGGCTTGTATGGAAACACGACCGGCGAATCCATGTTGTGCACGACTGCAGTGTTGTCGGCTTCGAACACCAGCAGCTCGCCGTTCTGGTTCTCGGCGCAATCGACGATGAAATAGTCGAGCCCGACGCGCCGGCTCATTTCGTCGAGCGCGTCCCTGTGGCGCGCGGCGAAGGCTTGATCGAAGTCTTGCATGAAGATGGCTTCTTCGGCGCGCTTGTCTTCGCTGAACGCCATGTAGGCGTTGAGATACCAGATGTCCCAGCGATCGGCGATCGCCATGTGGCAGGCATAGGGCTTGCCGTCGACCATGGCGAGGCGGATCTTGCGATAGAGGCCGTCGAGGCTCGCGTAATCGACGAAACGCGCCACGAAGAAGTCCTGCTCCTGCCGTTCGGCAAGATAGGCTGCGAGCGCCGCCGCATCGTCGATCTTCGCAAGCCCGACGCCGGCATGCGTGCCGCGCGGCCGTACGATCATCGGAAAGTGCAGTTCGCCCGTGATTTCCGCGCAAGCAATCCGGCCTCCCGCGAGAGCTGTCATCTGTGCACGCGTCGCGTGGGCGGTCACGGGAATGTCGAGACCGGGGATATCGGCGAGCAGACGGAACAACTTGTCGCGATCGAGATTGCCGATCAACTCGGGGCGATTGAGCAGCGGCCGCGGCCAATTTGGTGCGGCCCTTTCGATCAGCGCAAGCGCTTCGCGGCATTCCTCGGAATCGGACGCGACCACGATGGCGACGTCGTGCTCGGGCAGCGTCTCCGGCAGGCCCGTTCCCTTGGTCACATAGAGCGTCAGCAGCTCGATGTCGGAACCTTCGAGCAGGAATTCGATCGGCGTGTTGCCGCCCATGTCGATATCGGCGGCAAGCGCGAGCACGCGCAATCCCGGCTTCGGCGCAGCAGTCGGCGTACGAAACAGCTGGTGGAAGGAGAGCACCTCGGACTGGATCACCAGGCCCGCCTCCTTCTCGCCCATCAGCTGGGCGATCAGCGACAGGTCCAGGCCTTCTCCCGCCTGCGCCGTCCCCTCCGCAATTCGCGCCAGGAGCTGGTCGCGCAGCGGGTGCAGATCGACACCCTCGAAGGCCTGGCGCGTCAAATGCGCAAAGCCGATGCGGTCGGCATAGTCAGGCGCGGCAAGCGGATGCAACATCTCACACCTCGAATACGGACTACGCCGGTGCAGCGGCGGTACGGTCAAGCAGCAGCTCGATCTTCACCAGAACCTGGGCGATGCGGTCGAGGATGTGCTGCACGTTGCCTTGCGCTTGGGCGCCGTCGGCCGACCAGGCGTCAGTGACGAGCCGCGCGCCGATAGACAGCCGCAGCGCGGCCTGCGGCGCGCCGTCCGGTTGCTCCAGCCGGACCGGCTGGCCGACGAGACAGCGTCGCGCGGCAACCTGCCGGTCCGCTGCGCTGCCGCCGACGTCATCGCTCATGTCTTGCGCGAGCGCGCGATGGACGGTGCTGGTATCGGCGATCGACACCGCCTTTCCGTTGCGCAGCAGCGTGAATGGAAAGATCGTGCGCTGGACGAATTCCTCATTGTCCGCATCGGCGGAGTAGCAGGTCGCCGGTATGGCGCGCAGCGATGGCGACAGCGCGATCATGCTGTCGATGCCGGTTGCGAGCTCGGTGATCACCTTGGCGCGGAACGCGACGGGTACGGCATAGTAGCTGCCGATCTCGGCCAGCGCCGCTTCCCAGCGCAGCCATTGACCGAAATTCGGACGGCGTTCGAAGCGCGAGCGCAGCGCCCTCCAGGCCATCGGCCAGTCGCTGCGGCCGGCGTAGTCGAAGAAATCGGGCGCGATTCCTTCGATCCGGTCGAGCGCCCGCGATATGCCTTTCGGCACCAGCAGCGCGCCGCTGAAGGCCGGACCGCCGAAGAACTTCGAGCCGGTCGTCAGCACCATGTAACCGCGATCGAGATAGGAGCGCAGACGCGGGCGGCCGAGCCGCGCCTGGCAGGCATCGACGACGACCTGAACCTTGCGCGGCCAGCGCCGCGCGATCTCATCGAGACAGGCGGCACTCGGCGCGCGCCAGCCGAGCTTTGACGAATCCATGATCTGCAACAGAACGCGCCGGCCCTGCGCGAGGCTGTCCTCGATGGCCCGCATCACCGCCGCATCCGCGTCAGTGCGCATTGCAAGGCCGGAGGCAGCGTCCAGCAGCGGCACCGCAATGCTCTCGCCGGCAAGACCTGCGATCGCCGCGTCCTTGCGCACCGCAAAGCCGCTCGCCGTCATCGTGCTGAAATGGTGCCCGCGCGCGGTGTGAACCGTGCCGCTGCCGGCCTCGTCGGCCCCGACCACGATCGTCACCGGCTGAGCGCCGAGCACGGCGTGGGCCAGAAACAGGGCATGGAGCTGGGAGTCCGTGCCCGATGGCGAGAACACGACATCGACGCGCGGCGGGAGCTGGAAGTGTCCGCGCAGCTCGTCGCGCATGTCCTCGCAGCGCCGGTCGAAGGCGATCTCGACCTCGTCGAACAGCGATTTGTGCACCAGCTCCTCGCGCGCCAGTGCAGCACGGTCATAGGCGCCTTGCGAGATCGTCGATGCCGTCGACGAGGCGAAATTCCAGATCTCGGGCTCGGGCGACGGCGCACAGCCATAGGCGTTGACGCGCTCTTTCGGGCCGAGCGCCAGCCGTCCATCTCCGCCGGAGATGAGCAGCGTATCCAACGGCGTGAAGAGATCGCGCAGGCGATAGCGCGAGCCGCCCTCGGAGGCGCGCTCAATGTCTGACAGACGGGATGCGCCGATGCTCATCCCGGCGGGCTCACGCTGCGTCGGCCGCAGCCACGGGGGCCGGCGCGAATTGCGAGGCGATATCGCCGTGGAACACCGAGGGGCCGACATGGTCGAGCGAGCTCTGGATATCGGCCCAGATCTCGCCGCCGATATCGGTCCAGCGCTTGCAGAAGGCGAAGTCTTCGGAGAGATAGGTCCCGGTCGCCGGATCGATCATGCACTCGAACAGCGCGAACCGGTTCTGGCTCGCGGCCAGCGTGTCGTGCGAATGCTCACGGAAGAATTGCAGACTGGCGTAGTCCGGATGGCGGCACATCGCCTCCAGCGCCTGGCGGCGGATCATCAGGAAGCCGGTGCCGGCATAGCGCACGCGGGTGAAGCCGTTGACCACAACGATGCGATCAGGGTCCTCGATCTCGAGCACGTAGTCGAGCGAGGCCGCTGTCACGTCGGTTCGGCCGGCCTGGATCGCCCGCCTCGCCTTGTCCCAGTTGACCCGCTTGATCGGATAGCAGCCGGCGACGACGTCGGCACCGCATTCGATCAGGCGGAACACCTGCTCCGGCTTGAAGCCGATGTCGGCGTCGATGAACAGGAAGTGCGTCGCGTCGGGGTCATCCAGGAACATCGCGACCAGATTGGCCCGCGCCCGCGTGATCAGCGCATCGCCGTCCCGCAAAAGCACCTTGAGCCCGAGATTGGACATGCCGTGCACGGCGCGCTGGAGCGCGAAGATCGAGCTCGCGTAGATGCTCGACACCTGCCCGCCGAAGCAGGGCGTCGCCACCACCAGTTGCATCTTGTCCGACATTGACGGCTCCGCGTGCCCCAAATCCTCACCAAGAGGTAAAGAGGCATGGTTAACGGCGCCTTAATGCGCCCTTACAGGAACTTGACCAGCGAGAGCTGCGCCAGGCTCGCGGTCGTCTGGTACGACGCCTGGAGCGCGTTCTGGAGCGACAGGATCTCGCTCGCGACCTGGTCGGGCGAGGCCGACTCCGCCTGGTCGACGATGGTCTGGAGCTGCGCCTTGGCCTGGGTCTGGCGCGTGGTCGCGTCCTTCATCGTGTTCTGGGCCATCGCGATGTCGGTCTGGATGTCCTCGACCTTCTGCTGCCCGGCCTGCGGCGTCAGCGCCTGCGTAGTGCGCAGGCTCAATGCCGCGACCTGCGCGCCCGAATATTGTCCGGTCGGCGAGGTCGAGAACGTGCCGTACACGGCGATCGCCTGCAACTGCTTGCGGATCGCGTCCTCGTCGGCCTGCGCGCCATATTGCACCGTGACGGAATCGTCCACCCGCGCCACTGCGGTCGAGCGCGCCGAGCCCGGCCCGTCATTGCCGGTGTACCATTTCACCGTCGTGGCCGTGCCGTTCACCAGCGTCGTCGCCGAGCTCGCCGGCGACGAGCCGACCCGCAGCGGCGGCTGCGTCGCGGTGATCGGCGACGTGCCGAAACCGAGCGCGCCGAGCGCGGCGGTCGCGCCGGCGGTCGAGCCGGAGATGCTCAAGGTTGCCGCATCGTCGGTGTTAACAGTGATCGAGCCGCCATGGATGGTCGAGGGCCGCGAGGTGCCCGTGATGGCGTCGATCTTGCTCATCAGGGTCTGGATGCTGTCGGTGACGTTGAGCTGGTTGCCGGTCGCGCCGGAGGCGACGAAGCTCAGCGTGGTGCCGTTGACGGTGATGCTGTCGCCGGCGGAGAAGCCCGGCGAGATCGAATCCGAAGGCGCCGTGCCCGACAGCGCGGTGGCGCCGCTGATCGGGGCCGCAGGCGTCGCCTGGTTGGTCTTGGCGGCGCCGATCGCCGAGCTGTCGGTGTTGAAGAAATTGTCGCCGGCAGCAACGGCCGACGCCGCCACCAGCGAAGTGTTGGCCAGCTTCGTGATGGCCGTGTTCAGCGCGGCGTTGAGGTTGCTCGCCGTGTTGTTCGGATTGACCGGCGTGCTTGCATCGATCGCAAAGCTGCCGACCGGTGTCGGCGTCGCGCTCGACGCGGTCAGGTCGATCTGCTCGGTCGAACCGTCCGGCAGCGTGAACTGCACGCTGAGCTTGTCGCCATTGTTCGGGTTGACGCCGTTGAGATCGACCGAGAACGACACCGGCGAGCCGCTGGGTCCTGTGACCGTCGCGCCCGTCAGCGTCGAGGACACCGAGGCGATCTTCAGGCCGAACGGCGATCCTGCGACATCCTCGGACACCTGCACCGAACTCGCCGTCGGCTGCGACTGCACCAGCCGCCCCATGCCGTTGGCACCGAGATCGGCAGCCTGGCGTTCCGCCATGACGGTCTTCAGGCCGGCCTGCGTCGTCGTCCCGTTGATGATGTCGCCGGCATTGGCGACCGATTGGGTGTTGTAGGCGGTGCCGGAGAACAGATAGCGGTTGCCAGACTGCGTGTTGAGCACGCCGACCATCGAGCCGAACTGCGCGGCGGCGGTGTTCTGCGCGACCGTCTGGCCGTTGACGTTGAGATCCTGCGAGCTCGTGGCCGAGCCCGTCTGCACCGTGTTGCGGATCGTCGTCAGCGACTGCAGCGCCGTGTTGGCGAGGTTGATGTTGACGTTGACGTTGGTGATCGTGTCGGTATAGGCGGCGATGTTCGAAAGCTGCGCGCGCGAGGCGATCGCGAAGCCCTCGTTGGTCCCCATGCCGGAATAGTTCTGCGACAGCTTGCCGGTCGAGAGCTGCGTCGACAGGTCGGTGAGCTGCTGGTTGATGTTACGGACCTGCGCACCGAGAACCGACGAGCCGTAATTGATGCTGCTGATCGACATGTTTCAGAGCCCTACTGATTACCCTTGAGCCTGGATCAACGTATTCATCATGCTCTGCACCACCGACATCACGTGGGCGTTGGCGGCGTAGGCATTCTGAAGCTGGATGAGGTTCGACATCTCCGAGTCCAGATTGACGCTGGAGGTCGAATTGAACTTGGCCTGGAGCGTCGACACCACGACGCTCTGGCCCTGCTGCAGCTGGGTCGCCTGGGTCGAGGCGTTGGCCTGCACGCTCAAGAACTGCTGGAGGTAGTTCGAAACGCTGCCGGTGAACGGCTGGCTCGCCGAGCCGAGGCCGGTCTGCGGCGAATAGGAGTACACCGCATTGGTGAGCTGCGAGTAGAGATAGTCCGAGCGCGTCGTGTCACCCGTCGGCGTCACCGGCGAGGTGCTGTAGATCGACAGCCTGGTCGGGTCGGCGGTGAGCTGCGTGTTCACCGCGATGCGGCCGGCAAGGCCGGTCATCTGCGAGCCCGAGGCCGTGATCGCACCGGTGTAGAGCGCCTGACCGCCATCGGTGAACAGCGGCAGCTGGGGACCACCCGAGGTCAGTGACGAGACCGTCTTGGTGCTCGACGCCGAAGTGATCCTGGCGAGGCCGCTGTTGTCGTCGGTGACGCGGAGCGTCGTCGCGGTCGCCGGCGACGGAGCCGCGGAGAACGTCAGGTGCGAGCCCGATAGCGCGGTGTTGAGCGCGGACGCGATCGCGCCCATGCCGCCGGAGAAATTGACGCCGACCTGCATCGGATTTGCGTTGGTGGCGTTCTGGAGCGGCAGCGCCGCCGGGTCGGTCACGTTCACCAGCGTGATCTGGCGCTGGGTGTTGGTGGAATCCGTATAGGTGATGTTGACGGTGTTTCCCGGCTGCGCGCCGGCCAGATCGATGTCGAAGCCCGCGGGCGGACCGGAGACGGTGGTGCCCGCCGTGGTCTTGTCCGACAGCGCACTCGACATCGTCGCGGCGAGCTGGTCGACCTGGTTCTGCGCCTGCACCAGCGTCTGGTCGCGCAGCTTCAGGTCGGCGGCGATCTGGCCGGAGGAGACCACGTTGTTGCCGGCAACGTCGATGGACGAGCCGTTCGGCAGCTTGATGGTGAGCGCACCGACGCCCGACTTGGCCGGATCGACGTTGTAGAGCGACGTCGCCCCCAGCGTGCCGGAAGACGTAAACGAGAATTGCGAGGCGAGCCCCGCACCGACCAACTGGACGCCGGTGGTGGTGTAGATGTTGGCCTGGTTCGATCCATCGGTGGTGACGCGGACGTCGACATATTTCGACAGCGTGTTGATGGCCTGGTCGCGCTGGTCCATCAAGGTCGCCGCGGACGGATCGTTCGGCGCCAGGCCCTGGAGCTTGGTGTTGATGTCGGCGATCTGGTTCATCGCCGCGTTGGCAGCTTGCGACGAGGTACCGAGATCCTGCTCGACGTTCGAGCGCAGCGACTGGATGCCCTTGGTGGTGACGTTGAGCTGCGTCGCCAGCGCCTGCGCGGCGCCGAGCGCGACGGTCTGCGCCGACGACGAGCCCGCGTTGGTCGAGAGCGCCTGGAGCGATGAGGTGAAATTGTTCAGCGCGGTTTCGAGCGTGCCGCTGTTGCCGGGCGTGCCGTAGACATTCTGAAGCTGCTTCAGGATGTTGGCCATCTGGTCGGCATAGCCGCTGCCGCCGGTCTCGGTGCGCAGCTGGTTCAGCACGTAGCCGTCGATCTCGCGGCTGACACCGGTCGTCTTGGCCGTCGAGCCGAAGTCACCGGTGGTGACTTCGATCTGGTTCGGCGTCTGGGCGACGTAACCCGGCGTCTGCGAGTTTGCGACGTTCGACGAGACGATCGAGAGCGCGGCCTGGTTGGCACGCAGACCGCTCATCGCACTGGCAAGGGCTGAACTCAAACCCATGTTACTTGCCGCCTTTGGTTACGTTACGCGCCGATCAGCGCAACACGTTCAGGAGATCCTGCACCATCGAATTCGCCGTCGTGATCACCTTGGTGTTGGCCGAATAGGCCTGCTGGGTCACGATCAGCTTGGTGAACTCGTCGGCGATGTCGGTGTTGGATCCCTCCAGCGACGAACCGCTGATGGTGCCCGAGGCTCCCGCGATCGCCGGACCCGACTGGTCGGTCACGGCGTAGGCGCCGCCGTCCATCGCCTTGAGGTAGTTGGTGCCGTTGAAGTGCGACAGCGTCACCTGGGCGAGGTCGAGGTTCTGGCCGTTGGAGAAGGTGCCGACCACGAGACCGTTGTTGCTGACGGACACCGAACGGAGCTGACCGGCGGCGTAGCCGTTCTGCGTGATGGTGTTGATGGTCACCGCGCCGCTGGTGCTGGCATATTCCGTCAGTGCGCCCGAGGAGATGTTGAGGGCGACTGAACCCAGCGATTGACCGCTGACGGTGACGTTGCTGAGCGTGATGCCCGAGCCGCTTGGAGAAGTGAGCGAACCGTCGGCGGCGAAGGTGAAGGACTGTCCTGCGTTCACCCAGCCGACCGTCGTGCCGGTCGCATTCGGGTCGGTCTGATAGAACAAATTCCAGGTGTCGGTGTGACCCGTGCCCAGCGAAGCGCTGTCGGTCTTGGCCCAGCGCAATTGCAGGTTCACCGGCGTGCCGGCCGCGTTGTAGGCGGTCACCGCGCCGCCGCTGATCGATTCCTTCGTGAAAGTGGCGATGTCGTTGCCGATCACGGTGCCCGTACCCGAGGTACCGCCGCCGCCGCGCGCCTTGGTGATGGATGACGTGAAGCCGAGCGCGGCAAAGGCGCTGCTGTTGGAGCTGGTCACCGTCAGCGTGGGGCTGGCAATACCGGTTTGCAGCGTGATCACGCCGTTGGAGATCGAGGAGCCGGTCGCGCCGCTCAGGCCGTCGATCTTGCCGAGCAGGGTCGTGATGTCGTCGGTGACGTTGATCTGGTTCGGGCCGGATGCACCCGAAGCCATGAAGGTCAGCGTCTGACCGTTCACGGAAATGGTGTCGTTGGCGGCGAAGCCCGACGAGAGGACTTCCGCGCCGCCGGCCGTCGCAGCGCCGCCCAACACAGTCGAGCCGGTGATCGCAGGCGTGGACAGCACGTTGCCGCCGCGCGTCACGCTGCTGACACCGAGCAGGCCGGCCGCTGCGCCCGAAACCGTGATATCGCTCGTTGTGTTGGTTGTGATCTGGATGTTGCCGCTCGACGTCATCGTCGCGGTCGCGGGCGCACCACCGGCCGCCGTCGTGATCGCGTTCAGGATGTCGGACATCTTTGCGCCGGTGGGCGAGAGCAGGCCGATCGTGGTGGGATTGCCGGTCGTAACGCCCGACACGGTGTTGTCGAACTTGATCACCGTGCCGTTGATCGTCATCTGCGTGCCGGCCAGGCTGGTCAGCAGCGTGCTGTTGAGATGCGGGCTCACGGCGGAATCGAGCGACGTGCCGCTGCTGACCGCGGCCGAAGAGCTGTCCAGCAGTGCCACCGATCCCGTTGCGGTCGTCGCCGTATAGGCCGAGCGCAGATTGCCGGTCGCTGCCGCACCGGAGACGGTCGCACTGGTATAGGGCGGCGGCGGCGTGCCCACGATCAGCGGGTTGGATGCGAAATCGGACGGGTTGAGGCCGCCGGCCGCGAGCAGCGTGCCGCTCACCGCCGTCGAGCTCGCCACGGTGTTCGGCACCGACGGCAGGTTCGCCGCGTACTGGATCGAGGTCGTCGCCTGCGCCGGGACGAAGTTGTTCTGGAATTGCAGCACCGTCGGCACGCTGCCGGTCGGGTTGCCGGTCTTCGGGTCGACCGCGACGCCCATCAGGTAGTAGCCGGCACCGTTGACGAGGTTGCCGTTGGCGTTGACCTGGAAGTCGCCGCGACGGGTGTAGTAGTTGACGCCGTCGAACACCGGCACGTTGTCGACCACGCCGCTCGCCTTCTGCACCGAGAAGAAGCCGTCGCCGGTGATCGCCATGTTGGTGGCGACGCTGGAGGACGAGATCGTGCCCTGGGTGGTGATGGTCGCCTGTGCGTGGGCAGTGACGCCGCCGGCGACCTGCTTGCTCGGCACGGAGGCGTCCGGAATGAGATCCTCGAAACTGGTCCCGATGCCCTTGTAACCGGTGGTGGACGAGTTCGCGATGTTGCCCGAGATGTTCTGAAGCGCGTAGGACTGCGCCTGCAGGCCACCCACCGAGGTGTTCATTGCATCGAAGATACCCATAACTTTGTCTCCAAATCCGATCTCGGCGGCCGGCAGACCAATGGCCGCAGTCGGAGGAGACGTCGCAAGGCCTATGCCAATGCGGGTATCACAAGAAAATCAATGGCTTAAATAGACATGCCCCGGTCGGATGACCGGGGCACAATTGCCGGCCCGGCAACAATTGCCGGGGAAATCCGTCAAATAAAGACTATGTCGCCGACGGCGCCGCGGGGTGGAACACCAGCCCGAAACCGTCGATACAGTAGCGTAGTCCGGTCGGCTTCGGACCGTCGTCAAAGACGTGGCCGAGATGGCCGCCGCAGCGCCGGCAGTGCACCTCGGTGCGCACCATGCCGAAGGTGCGGTCCTCGGTCTTGCCGACATTGCCCTCGATCGGCTGGTAGAAGCTCGGCCAACCCGTGCCGCTCTCGAACTTGGTCTCCGAGGCAAACAGCGGAAGGTCGCAGCCGGCGCAGGCGAAGGTGCCTTTGCGATGCTCGTTCAGCAGCGGGCTGGAGCCCGGGCGCTCGGTGCCCTCCTTGCGCAGGATCTCATATTGCTGCGGCGTCAATTGTGCGCGCCACTCGGCGTCGGTCTTCTCGATCTCGAATTTTTGCGCGGCCTTCTCTCCAGCCTCGGCCGGCGTTGCCCTCAGCCAGCGGAAGGCCGATAGGCCGAACAGGCCGGCGACAGTCGTCAACAGGATGCGGCGGTCAAACATCTGATTCTCCGTGCGCGGGGAGTCCACGCCCTGAGATACGGGCTCTAACGGCCGATGTTACACGTCCAGGCGGAATTTTTCGCGTCCTTATTGCGAGACGCCCTGCACGTGAGAGGTCTCCTGGGAGGTCTTTTGGGAGGCCGGTTGCGCCTGTTCCGGCGCAGGCGGCTGCGGCGGGGCCATCCGTGGCCGCTCCCCGGGCGGCTGGCGGCGCGGACCGGTGCCGGCGGCCCTGTTGGCCTCGGCCAGCCGCGCCTCGCGTTCCCTGTCCTTCACGCGCATCCGCTCGCGGTAACGGGCGAGCGACCCGGAGGCTGCGGAACTCGCCCTGCCCCATAGGCCGACCAGCTGGCCCGCGACCCGGCCGGTGGCGCCGCCGGCCCAGACCAGCTCGAACGGCGAGAACAGCTTCCAGCGCTCATCGCCCCACAGCATGCTGCGCGCGATCAGCTGCCCGGCCAGAGCCGAGGTGTTCATGCCCTGGCGGCCGAACCCGCTCGCCACCCACAGGCCTTTGCGCAGCTGGCCGATCTGCGGCATGCCGTGCACGGTCTGGCCGGTGACGCCGCCGAACATATCGGTGACCTCGACATTGCCGAGCCCTGGGAAGATCGACCGGATGCGGCGCTTGACGGCGCCTGCAAAGCGCTGCGGCCGCGCGGCCCAGGTGGTTTCCGGGCTCTCCCACATCAGGCGGTCGCCATCGACGATGCGGAAATGATCGACGCCGTCGGAATCCATCACCGATCCCTTGAAGCCGATGATCTCGTGCACGCGCTCGCCGAGCGACGCGGTGATGCCGGCGTAACGCCAGACCGGCAGCAGCGTTTCCGACAGGCGCCGCAAGGGCGCGCCGAGATGGATGTTGCCGGCAAGCACGATGTGGGAGGCGCGCAGCCGCGCCGAGGGCGTGACGATGCGCTTGCGGATACCGGAATGATCGATGCTGACGACCGGTGTGTCCTCGAAGATGCGGGCGCCGGCGCGCCGTGCCAGCGCGGCGAGGCCATGCACATATTTGCGGCCGTCGACCTGGAACGCCTTTGGGTAATAGACGCCGTGGAAGTAACGATCGGTCTTGAGCACTTCGCGAACGCGATCGACCTGCCAGCCCTCGGCCTCGGTGTCGAAATCCTCGTTCAGCATCTGCAGCCGGCTGATCAGCCGGTCGCCGGCATCGACGTTCGAGACCTCGAGCACCCCGTCGGTGAGGCCGATGCCCGGCATGTTCTCTTCAGTGGCGTTGGCGCGGACGAACTCGGCGCCCTCCCTGGAGAGCGTCCACAACTCGCTGGCGTCCTCGAAGCCGATGCGCTCGATCAGGTCGGCGAGCGGCAACGCGAAACCCGGCATCACGGTACCGAGCTGGTTGCCTGAGGCGTTCCAGCCGACATGGCGGCCCTCGAGCACCGCGACGCTGGCCCCGAGCCGGGCCGCCTCCAGCGCAATGGAAAGGCCGGCAAGCCCTGCCCCGATCACGCAAATGTCGGCGTCGAGATCGAACGACAGCCGTTCACGCTCGCGAAAGCCGGCTTCTTCCTGGGACACGCTTGTGAAAGTCTCGCTCATGTCGTTTTCTTAAAATACCGAGCAGGCGCTTGTCACCTTGTCCTCGATGGGCGCCTGTAGATTATTCTGGACGTGGAACGATTCGAGAATGCCATGCGCCGTTTGATGCTGCTGCGTCACGCCAAGACCGAGACCGACGCGCCGAGCGGCCGTGACCAGGACCGCCGGCTCGACCATCGCGGCCAGCGGGATGCCGCCGAGATGGGCGAATGGATGGCCAGCCATCCGCCCGTCCCCGAGATGGTGCTGGTGTCGCATGCCGTCCGCGCCCGGCAGACCTGGGACGTCGCCTGGGAGGCGATGAAGGACCGTGTCGCGGCGCCCGAGGTCGCGATCCTGCCGGAACTCTACGGCGCCGATCCTGCGCAGATTCTCGAAACCATTCGCACTGCAACCGTCCCGGCCAATCCCAAGCGATTGCTTCTGGTCGGGCACAATCCCGGCATGCACGAGGCTGGCCTGATGCTGACGGGCAGTGGCGATCACGCCAGCGCCAAGGCACTCGCCGACAATCTGCCCACAGCGGGGCTTGCGATCCTCGACTTTGACGTCAAGGATTGGGGGGACGTGGCCTACCGCCGCGGCAAACTGGTGCTGTTCGTCAGCCCCAAGTTGCTTCGACAAGGATGATCGCGCGACGTGCCGACAAGATATGCTGATTGGAAGATTAGGGAGGCGCAGATGTTCAAGTCCATCCTCGTACCCATCGACCTCGCCGACACCGATCTGGCGAAGCCTGCGATCGAGACCGCGGCAACGCTGTCGCAAAACTGGAATGGATCGATCCGGCTGCTCAACGTGCTGCCGATGACCCCGGTGATGCTGGCCGAATACGTCCCCGCCGATTTCGACGAGCAGCAGCGCCAGACCTCGGAAGAGGCTCTCGCCATCGTCGCCCGCGAATCCGGCATCGACCCCGCCCACATTTCCAGCGTGGTGCGCCAGGGTGGTATCTATCACGAGATCCTGGAGGAAGCCGCGCACATGAAGGCCGACCTGATCGTCATGACCTCGCACCGGCCTGCGATGCGCACCTATTTCCTGGGGTCGAATGCCGGGCATGTGGTGCGTTACGCCAAGTGCTCGGTGCTGGTTGTGAGGCACTGAACTCGGAGCAATGTCGTGGAGCAATGGTGGCGGAGATGGACCTATGAAGTCCCGCGGGCGATCGGCGATGCGTTACGGAACGTGCTGGTCGTGCAACTGGCGGCGCTGCTGGACAGGCTGACGGTGTCATCGCCTTCCTCCCCGTCGTCATTCTCATAGGCGCCTACTATCACGGCATCCCGATTCCACCTGAGCTGATGCTGGTCGGCGACTTCCTCGCCTATATCGACATCTTCTCGGTGCTGCTCCTTCTCGGCGTGCTCAGTCGCGTCAGCACGGTCCCTTTCTTGCCCAGCCTCGACGGGCAAAACACCCCAGCCTTGGGGCAACCCGCTTCGCCAAAAATATTCCACTTTACCGAACTTCGGAAATATCGCATGCGTCGCGGTAACCCGGCCCATGGAAGAGGGGCGTATCGCGATCGTCACGACGCGGGCCGGGCTGTGGGGGCGTGGGTCTCATCGGCGCGAAGGGCTTTGCAGGGCGGGCAACTGTGAGTGAAGACCATCGCGCACACGACCGATGTGATCTTCGGCTCGAAGCCGATCAACGAAGCCGACTATGAGCCCAGCATCGGCTTTAACCCCCTGCACGATCATCGCTGAGGACGACACCGCTGACCGCGAGCCGAGCTTGGGCTGGACCGCGGACGGCCAGTTCGGCAACTGCGCTGACCTGGAGCAAGGAGCGCCGGCCGTTGCGCCACAGAACGTCCGTGAATTGAACGAGGCCACCGTTTGGGTCGACCACTCGCACCGGCGCTTCTCAACGGGCTGACCAGTTCGCAGCGCAAGCGGATGACCAAGCGGACGCGCAGTCGGAATTCCGATTGCGGCGTGGTCATCGCCTGTTGCGGTTGATCTGAGCCCTATGGGCACTCCAGCGGCTTAGATAGGCACGCCGGCGCGTCACGAGTTGACGTTGACGGGCAAGAGGTCCGCCGGCTCACGCTGGCGGGTCAACCATTTTGCCAATCAAAACGACGACTTGGTGACCCCCGCGCTCTTCGAAATGCTCGACGGCTCCAAGGGAGTGAGTTCCCGCCACTTAACAAATGTTGAGATTTTCAAGGCGTCCTTTTGTCGCAGGTGTGGCGCTACTGCTACAGCTTAGGCGAGTGGAAAACGCTACTTTTCCATAACTGGGCGGTCGCGCCGATTCTTATTTCTGGGGAGATACCAATGAAGAAACTTATTGCAATCGCTACCGGCGCACTGGCGCTCGGTCTTGCTGCCCCCGCTAGCGCAGCAGACCTCGCGGCCCGTCCCTACACCAAGGCTCCGCCGATGGTAGCCGCGATTTATGACTGGAGCGGCTTTTACGTCGGTGCCAATGGCGGCGGTGGTTGGGCCCGCGACTGCCGTAATAATGTCACGACTGTAACGTTCCTCGGCTGCTATGATCCGAGCGGAGCGGTTGCAGGCGGTCAGATCGGATATCGTTGGCAGTCGGCCAGCTGGGTGTTCGGCCTTGAGGCTCAGGGCGATTGGGCTGACATTCATGGCACGACCCAGAATCTGGGCAATGCACTCAACTCGCTCTCGACCAAGATCGATGCCCTCGGTCTCTTTACCGGGCAGATCGGGTACGCTTGGAATAATGTTTTGTTCTACGCAAAGGGTGGCGCTGCCGTTGTCGATCAGCGCTTTGACTTCATCTCGAATGCCACAGGCTTGGCGGTTGCATCAGCAGGCTACAACACTCGTTGGGGCGGCACGGTCGGCGCCGGCCTCGAGTTCGGGTTCGCGCCGAACTGGAGTATCGGTGTCGAGTACGACCACATCTTCTTGGGCCATCACGACGTGACCTTCATCAATAATACAACGGGCGCGGCCTTGGCCGACACTTACAATTCTGGCGGCGACGTTGATCTTGCGACAGTCCGTGTGAACTACCGCTTTGGCGGCCCGATCGTCGCAAAGTACTAAGCAGCGGCATTCGAGAAACAAAGGCCGGCTCACAGAGCCGGCCTTTTATCTTTGGGATGTTCGATGACCAAAGCCGACAGACCCGTCACACCTGCTCAGCTCGCCAATCACCTCAACTCTGCCTTCGCCTCGGCTGAACCTCATGTAATATCCCAAGCTATCGGCAAGGCTCTCGGCGAGTTCAACATCTCAGAAATGGCGCGAGAGACAGGTTTAGCCCGGCAGAGCATCTATCGTGCTTTCCAGACACAGACGCAACTGCCGAACTTTACCACCGTCCTCACTGTGCTCACGGCCATGGGATTGCAGTTCAAGGTAACGCCCAAGCGCAGGCCGTCTAAGAAAAGCAATCCGGCCAGCGGCCTAGCTTGAGCCAACGCTGAAACCGCCACTGCTCGCGGGGGTCACGCTCGCGGAATTCAAACGACAAAGCCCCGGCATCAGCTCGGGCTTTTCTTTTGGATGATGTTGCTTTACCGGAGCGGAATAAAGATCGTCGGCTTTCGAGGCGCTAAAAGCTGACTTTGCGAGCCATGATGTGTCCCCGTTCTCGCGATGTGCCGCGATTGTGTGCGCGCCCGCCGACGCGCGCACGCGGCATTAAGGGAATAGTAGTTTAGAAAAATCAACGAGATGAAGAGCGCGTCTGTGAGTGTGCGCGTGCGTGGCCCTATTAATTTTCCTCCTGCGCAGGGAAGGCCGTGTGTTCGGCCACACCTGTATGCCGCTGTGCAGTCCTTTTGCGCTACATGCGCGCAGCGGACCGCGGGTGCGAGGTCGGCACCCGGTCTTCCCTGCGGCCTCAATGAGGCGACAAAGCAAAGCTCGGGCACAAGCCGCGAGGATGCGAAGGCGTATCTATTGAAGAGAGGTCCCGTGCCCCGGACCCAGCGCAGGCTCCCGGCGCTGAGAGGCATCGTCCGGTACGGTGCGCTGCAGAGCGGGGCCCATGTATCAGCGCGCCGTGTCGCCTCCCGGGTCCCGGCTCTGCGCAGCAGCGTGAGAACGCTGCAGCGCGTCCGCGACACAGGTGCCTTACAGATAGCGCGTCAGTTCGGCCTTGAACTGGCCGTAGACGGCATCTTCGATCTGGCTGCGGTTGATCCCGATGTCGCGCAAAGCGCGGTCGTCGAGCTCGTTCAACGTCTTGACGGCGGAGCGGCGCTCCAGGCGGTCGAACAGGGCGTAGGCGGCGCCTGCGAGCGCGGCAAAAAATCCGCTCGACGAGGATGGGCGCAGACTCCGCCCGGCAGTTTGCGAGATCGTGGTCATGTTTCTTCTCCGGCCTTGTGTCCCGCGCGGCGAAGCAGGTGCCGTTGGCGCAAACGCCTGAGCGTCTGCACCTCATTTGCCGTCGGATTGCTCTCGCTCAACTCGGCTCAATCGCGGAACTTGATGGAACTTAAATGCTCCAGTACATTGCTCGGAGCAAGGAAAACATTGCTCTCGGTGCAATAATGTCCAAGTTCGAGTACGTGAAGCTTGCGGATGCCATTGCCGCAGATATCGCTAAGGGCACGTTAAGAGCCGGCGACCGCCTGCCGCCGCAGCGCAATTTTGCATATGACCGCGGCATTGCAGTCTCGACTGCGAGCCGGGTTTATACGGAGTTGCTCCGCCGCGGGCTCGTGGTCGGCGAGGTCGGCCGCGGCACGTTCATATCAGGCGACATCAGGCGCGAGGTCGAGACGGTCGCCGAGCCGCGCGATGCGCGCATCGATTTCGAGGTCAATTATCCGTTACTGCCGCAGCAATGGGCGATGATCGCCAAGAGCCTCGCCGGGCTCGAGCGCGTCGATGCGCTCGAGTCCGTGCTGCGCTCCTCGACCAGCACCGGCACCAAGAGCGCGCGCAATGCCGCTGCCGCCTATCTCGCGCGCAAGGATTTCACGCCGCAGGCCGAGCAGATCGTGTTCACCGCGAACGGCAAGCAATCGCTCGCCGCCGCGCTGGCGGCGCTGGTGCCGACCGGAGGCCGCTGCGGCGTCGAGGCACTGACCTATCCTTACATCAAGAGCATCGCCGCGCGGCTCGGCGTGACACTCGTGCCGATCCCGATGGACGAGTTTGGCGCGCGGCCCGATGCGATCCAGAAGGCGCATCGCGAAGCGCATCTGTCGGCATTGTATCTCCAGCCCATCATCCAGAATCCGCTCGGCGTCACCATGAACGCGACACGGCGCGCCGACATCATGCGCGTCGCCGAGAAGCTCGATCTCACCATCATCGAAGACGCCGTCTACGGCTTCCTTGCCGATGACACGCCGCTCGCGGCGCTGGGACCGGACCGCTGCATCGTGCTGGATAGTCTGTCCAAGAAGGTCGCGCCGGGCCTTGCCCTCGGCATCCTCGTCGCGCCGCCGCACTTGCGCGAAAGCGTGATGAGCGCGGTGCGCACCGGCGGCTGGATCGCCTCGGGCCACGCGCTCGCATCCGGACAGCGGCTGATGGCCGACGGCACCGTCGCCGAATTGACGCGACTGAAGCGCATCGACGCCGCGCGCCGCCAGCAGACAGCAGCACGGCTGCTCGCGGGCTACCAGGTCGCCGCCGACGCACGCTCCTATCATCTCTGGCTGACGCTGCCGCCGCACTGGCGCTCGCAGACCTTCGTTGCCGCGGCCTCGCGGCGCGGCATCGCGCTGACGCCGTCCTCGACCTTCGCGGTCGCGCATGGCCACGCCCCGAACGCGGTGCGGCTGGCGCTTGCGCCCCCCTCGCTCGAGCAGCTCGATTCCGGCCTGCGCACGATCGTATCGCTGCTCGGCACCAAGGAGGAAGATTTCGACTCGACGGAGTAACGCGCTCGCCGTTTACGCCTCCGGCCATTCGGCGATAAAGCCGTTCGCCTTGTACGGCTCGATCTTGTGCCATTCGTGCAGGACACGACGGCAAAACTCGGCGTCGGTATGCCAGAGCGTGCGCGGTGTCGCAAAACTGTCGACGGTGAGCAGCAGCTTCGTCACCTCCGGCCAGTGCCGGTGCAGCGTCATCGGATAACGCCGCGCAGTCCAGGTGTTGCCGAGGCAGATCACGCTGCGGATGTTGTGCAGCCCCAGCGCCGCGTCGATGATGGGCAGCGAGTAGATCACGTTCTCGCCGGTGTTCATCGCGCGGTGCTCCTCGAGGATCCGCTCCGCCGGAATGTCCGCGGCGACCATCGCCGCCTTGATGATCTCGCACTCGGATTGCTCCGAGCCCGGCGTCACGCCGCCGCTGACAATCACCCAGCGGAAGAAGCCGTCACGCCACAGCCGCGCCGCAGCCTCGACGCGGAGCGCAACGTCCTCGCGGGTGCCGAACAGAAACAGCAGGTCGGCGGGCCGAAGCAGCGTGTCGATCAAATGAATGCGATTGATCTCGGCGATCTCGTCGGCCGTCGGCAGGCGCGTGCTGCAATTCCCTGATGTCATCGCGGCACGATGCGCGACCGGCGCGCGGCTGCGAAGTCAAATTTGATTGCGGCCGATTGCAGGTGCTACGGCAGCAAGCCGGCCGGCAACCGATCAAAGCCATAGCTGCGCGGCTGGTTGCGCCGGACGAAGCCGCCGACCTGCCAGGCGAACAGCGCGGCAAAGCCGAGAATGAACAGCACGCCGGCGAATTCCCCGATCATCAGCGCGCGGATCAGCAGCCCGGCCATCGCCACGGCCAACAGCGCCAGGAACGCCAGCACCGCCCCATAGGTCTTGGTGCCGAGGCCGGCGGTGAGCTCGGCCCGGCTGCCGGCCTTCGCCATCCGCGCATGCAGCTCGACGATAAACGCGCGAAAGCCATTGTCCTGTGGCGCCATCAGCGCCGCGGTCTGCCAGCTCGTCGACAGGATCGCGATGCGCCCGCCCTTGGCGTGGCTGACATCGGCGCGGAAACGGTGCTGCTGCATCGAGACCGGGCGGAACGACAGCCTGATGGCGCTGATTTCGTCATAGCGCCAGACGCCGGAGCGGCCGGCGATGTGCCAGGACAATCCTTCCTCGGTCAGCTCGAAGCGATGCGCCGAGCCGATCAGCGACGCCTTGTAGGCGTAGCTCGTGAGCGACTGTCCCTCCCCGTCCGAAACCCGCATCACTCGATCCCGTCTGCGATCCGCTTGCGCGATCGCCCTCACCCATCCTACAAGCGAGGCATGGCTGAGACGATCTATTTTCCGCGCCGGCTGATTCTCGGGGCCGCCATGGTCTCGGGCGTGCTGCTCGCGCTCGCGGTGCACATGCTGGGTGCGCGCTACGGGCTCGATCTCGGCGGCCTCTGGCGCTCCGACACGCACGAGTTCATGCCGACGGGCGCGGCGATCGCGTGGTGGCTGATCGCGACGGTCGGATTCTCCGGCGGCTATTTCACGGCGAGCCTGATGCAAAGCGCCGTCTCCGGCCAGATCCCGCAGCGGATGCGCCAATTCCTGATCGCGGTCGGCGTGCTGCTGCTCGCCGGCGCCGGACAGGCAGCCTCGGCCCCGAGCCCGATCCCGACCATATCAGGCGTGCTCGCGGGTCTCGCGGCGCTGTGCCTCGGCGCGGTGATGGCGTTCTGCGGCGCGCATTTCGCGCTGCGCCGCGGCTAGTCGGTCAGGCCGAAACCCGCAGCCGCGGCCGATCCAGCATCATCGCGACATCGCAGGCCGGCCTCGGCTGGCTGAACAGATAACCTTGCGCCTGGGTGCAGCCCTCGCGCCGGAGCAGCTCGAGCTGCGCGTCATTCTCGACCCCCTCCGCCGTGGTGACGATGCCGAGGCTGCGGCCGAGACCGGTCACCGCACGGATGATCGCCACGGAATCGTCGCGAGTCGCAAGCTCCGACACGAAGGAACGGTCGATCTTGATCTTGTCGAACGGGAAGCTGCGCAGATAGCTCAGCGACGAATAGCCGGTGCCGAAATCGTCGAGCGAGATTCGCACGCCCATGGCGCGCAGCTCGTGCAGCGTCGTGAGCGTTGCCTCGCTGTTCTGGAGCAGCACGGATTCGGTGATCTCGAGCTCGAGGCGGCGCGCCGCCAGCCCGGATTTCTCCAGCGCCTCGGTCACCGATGCGATCAGGTTCGGATTCTTGAACTGCACCGGCGACAGGTTGACGGCGACGCCGATATTGTCGGGCCAGGTCGCTGCATCGGCGCAGGCACCGCGCAACATCAGCTCGCCGAGCTGAATGATGAGGCCGGTCTCCTCGGCAAGCGGAATGAAGTTGATCGGCGAGATCAGGCCGCGCTGGGGGTGGTTCCAGCGCATCAGCGCCTCGAACGCGACGACACGATCGCTGGCGACGTCGCGGATCGGTTGATAATAGGGCTGGAACTCGTTGCGCTGGAGCGCCGCGCGCAGATCCATTTCAAGGAGGCGCCGCGCCTGCGCGCGCGCATCCATGCCGGTCTCGAAGAAGCGATAGGTGCCGCGGCCGTCGGCCTTGGCGCGGTACAGCGCGAGGTCGGCATTCTTCAGCAACTCGTCGGGATTGCTGCCGTCCTGCGGCGACAGCGAGATGCCGATGGAGACCCCGATCACGATCTGATGGTCATCGATTTCGTAAGGCGCGGAGATCACCTCGACGAGGCGGCCGGCAAGCGCTCGCGCGGCGGCTTCCTCCGAGCGGCCGATCTGAACCACGGCGAACTCATCGCCGCCGAGACGGGCGACGGTGTCGTGCTCGCCGACGGTCGCCTTCAGCCTGCGGCCGACTTCCTTGAGCAGCGCATCGCCGATGGGATGACCGAGCGAGTCGTTGATGTCCTTGAAATGATCGAGGTCGAGGCAGAGCACCGCGAGCTGGTCGTTCGAGTCCGCCCGGCGCAATCCCTGTTCAAGCTGTTCGTGGAACAGCACGCGGTTCGGCAGATTGGTCAGCACGTCGTGGCGCGCCATGTGCGAGATCTTGGCCTGCGCCTCCAGCCATTCGGTGATGTCCTCGAAGGTGGCGACCCAACCGCCGCCCTGCATCGGCTGGTTGACGACACGGATCGAGCGGTCGAACCGACGAATGACGTCCGTCGTCGTACGTCCGTCCCGGGCATCGTCGACAAGGCGTGCGAAGAATTGTTCGGGATCGCCGGTCCACTGCCCCTTCGCCGCCTCCTCGCGGAGAACCTCGATCAAGACGCGGCCGGTGAGCTGCATGTCGGAGCGGCGGAGCATCGCCGCATAGCGTTCGTTGAACAGGATGATCTTGCCTTCCGCATCGAACATGCAAAGGCCCTGCGACATGTTCTCGAGCGCGGTGTCGAGCACGACCTGCTGGCGTCCGATCTCGCCCTTGGCGCGACGGTCGAGCACGGCGGCCGCGAGCGCGATGGCGATAATAGCAGCGGCCGCGCTGGCAGTCAGGATGGACAATGACGCCGGCGGGATCGAAAGACCGCCGATCGCAAGGGTCGGATCGGGCGTCAACTCCAGTGCGCCCATGGCGGTGAAATGGTGCGAGACGATGGCAACGGTGAGCAGGATCGTTGCGCCGAGCGCGTTGGACAGGCTATCGCCTCGGCCCGCGACGAACAGGGCGAATGATCCGAATACGATGCCGAGCAGGATCGAGACCGTGACGGTTCTCGTGCTCCAACCGACATGAGCGGGGATCTCGAACGCCATCATGCCGGTATAATGCATCGCTGCCACGCCTGCGCCGACGATGGCACCACCGACCGCGACCAAAGCTCCGCGTCTTGCCGAAACCGAGATGCTGAGACCGATGAAGGTGACGGCGATCGCAAAGACCAGCGAGAGAACCGTCACCGGGATGTTGTAGGCGCCGCCGGCGCCCGGCCCGTAGGCCTGCATCGCGATGAAATGGGTTGCCCAGATGCCGCAGCCGGCCACGACTGCGTCGAGGGTGATCCACACGAGGCGAGCACCGCCGCTGGCCGCGCGCGCCCGGTGAAACAGGCTGATCGCCGCCGCGCTCGCAAGCAGGCACACCGCGCCGCCGAGTGCGACCAGACGCCAATCATGCTGGTCGGTGAGACAAAACAGAACTTGATACATTGCCGGCCCCCATTCATCGGGCACTAGAACCGGCAGAAATGGACAGTCGGTAACCGGCTATGCGCCGGTTACCGGAATGGTGAACAGGGAATGTGTGCGACTGTTCACATTGCGCGTGCCGGGGCCCTCGCACCAAATCCGATCACGGCCGCCGCGATCAGCAGGACCGCCGCCGATATGATCAGCGATTGGTGTAGGCCCGGCACGAAGGCGCTGTCCGAAGCGATCAGCGACCCGAACAGCGCGACGCCGAGGACGCTGCCGGTCTGTCGCGTCGCGTTGAGCACGCCGGCGGCGATGCCGGAGCGCGCCTTCTCGACACTGCCGAGCAAGGTCGAGGTCAGCGGCGGTACCAGGAGGCCAAGTCCACCGCTGATCGCGATCATCTGCGCAAGGATCGCCCAATAGCTCGTCCCGGCTTCGATCCAGACCAGGCCGAGACAGCCGAGCGCGGATATGGAGGCGCCGACGACGATGGTCGGGCATGGCCCGATACGCTCGGAAAGGCGCGGCGCCAGCAGATTGACCGGGAGCACCGCACCCATCATCGGAACGAAAGCAAGCCCGGTCCACCACGCCGACAGGCCGTTGATCCGCTGGAAATAGAGGCTCAGCACGAAGATCAGGCCGTAGATGGCGATGTTCACGAGCAGACCGACGATCGTGGTCAGGGTAAACAGCCGGTGGCTGAACAACGACAGCGGCAGCATCGGCTGCGCCGTGCGGCTCTCGCGCCAGATGAACAGCGCGGCAAGGACGACTGAGGCCACGAAGGCCGCGACCACGGCCGGATGGCCCCATCCCAGCGCACCGGCTTCGATGATCGCGCCAGCGAGCGACCCGAGTGCGGCGATCGCCGCAAGCTGGCCCGGCAGATCGATCTCGCGCGAGCGCGCCCGCGTGGTTTCGCTCGCATAGCGCCAGCTCAGCCACAGGCCGGCGAGGCCGATCGGCAGATTGACCAGGAAGATCGCGCGCCAGCCGACCAGCGTGATCAGCGCGCCGCCGACGAAGGGACCGGCGGTCAGCGCCAGGCTCGCGCCTGCGGCCCAGACCGCGACCGCACGGCCGCGCGCTCGATCGTCCGTGTAGGCGTGGTTCAGCAGCGCCAGCGAATTCGGCACCAGGATCGCCGCTGCCAGCCCCTGAACCAGCCGCGCGCCGATCAGCACGATGGCGTTGGGCGACAGCGCACAAGCTAGCGAGGCCGCGGTGAAGATCGCGAACCCCGCCATGAAGATGCGCTTGGCGCCGATCCGGTCGCCGAGTGCGCCCGCCGTCAGGATGAAGGCGGCAAAGGCGATGGTGTAGGCGCTCACCACCCATTGCAGCTCGGCGACGCCGCCGCCGAGCGTCTTGCCCATGGCATCGAGCGCAGTGTTGACGATGGTGACGTCGAGCTGCACCACGCCGTAGCCGAGGCTCATCGCCGCCAGCGTGAGCGAGGTCGCGAGGCGCGATGCGGTGCGCGGAGCACCGTTCGCGTCGAAGGATTCGAATTTGATGGTATTGGCGCGCATGCTGCCACCTCGATTGCAGCCCCATGCGACATATACACCGTCGGTCCGTCGCCATGTTTCGACAATGACCGAATGATGAATATCCGATAAGGCCGCGCCGCGCGGGATTGGCCGCGCGGCGCTCTGGTGGCTGAAGACGGCCTTAGCTCGCCGCCCGCAGGTTCACCTTGCTCTCTGCAAGCGACGTCAATTTCCTGTCGGTCGCCTTCTCCTCCTCGAGGGTCTTGGCGAGCACGGCGGCGCAATCGCTGCGGCCGAGCTGCTTGGCCCAGGCAATCAGGCTGCCGTAGCGGACGATCTCGTAGTGTTCGGCGGCCTGCGCGGCGTTGATCAGCGCTGCGTCGAGCACCGCCTTGTCTGCGACCTCGCCGGCGGTCTCGTCGGCTTCCTCGATGATGCCGTCGATCGCCGGGCAGTCGACCGCCTTCACCTGGGCACCGTGCATCTTGAACACTTCCTCCAGCCGCGCGACGTGCTGCTTGGTTTCCTCGAGATGCGTCAAAAAGCCCTGCTTCAGCTGCGGATCGGTAGCCTTGTCTGCCATTTTCGGCAGCGCCTTGGTGAGCTGCTGCTCGGCGTAGTAGATGTCCTGGAGCTGATGCACGAACAGGTCGTTCATGGTCTTGATGTCTTTGGTGAACAGTCCCATCGTTCCGATCCTTGCAGGTTTCGGGAACACGACCGTACCGGCTTGCACGAAAAGCCTGTTGTTTCGCCGTGTTCGATTGCTGATGGGGCGCTAACCGGTGCGCGGCGCCGTCGTTCCAAAAAAGCCTCGCCGCGTTTGCGCCGGAACAAAGCTTGCGAGCGCAGGATTTGAGACCATCTCAATGAAAGGTTACGCGGTCGAGGCTCGGTCCCCGACTCATATGCTTAACGCGCGGGCGATGTGAACCATGTATGACAGAAACGGCCGATCCGGCGCAGAACCTGTCGTTGTCAAGGGCTGCACAAGTCGCTGTTTTTGCCTTAAATGAGCTACATCATGCCTAGCGATCGACGCCCTTTTCGGGCAGTGATCGCAACCGACCGGCCAATGTCTGGCCCGGTCGGTCTTGCCCCCCGCCGGGAGGATGAATGCACGGACTGCTGCCCGCGCTGAAGCGCGGCTTCAAGAGATGGATCGGCTGGCGACGGCTCGGAATTGCCGCGAGCGTGATGATCATCGCCTTCGCGGTCACCACGCTCGTGCGGACCCTCCACGGGATCGACAGGAACGCCATCCTCACCGCGCTGGCTGATATCCCGCGTGGCAATATCGGCCTGGCGGCGCTTTGCGTGTTCTTCGCGTTCTGTACGCTGACCTTCTATGACTTTTTTGCATTGCGAACGATCGGCAAGAAGCACGTGCCCTATCGCATCGCAGCGCTGTCGAGCTTCACGTCCTATTCGATCGGCCACAATATCGGCGCCACCGTATTCACGGGCGGCGCGATCCGCTTCCGGATTTATTCGGACTATGGGCTGAACGCGATCGACGTCGCGAAGATCTGCTTCCTCTCCGGCTTGACCTTCTGGCTCGGTAACATCTTCGTGCTGTCGATCGGCATGGCCATCCACCCGGACGCGGCCTCCTACATGGACCAGCTGCCGTCGTCGATTAACCGGCTGATCGCGTTCGGCGGCCTCGCCTCGATCGGGGCCTATCTGGTCTGGCTCTGCATGGGCGAGAAACGACGCGAGCTCGGCCAGAAGGGCTGGAAGGTGGTGCTGCCGTCAGCGCCGCTGACGCTGGTGCAGATCCTGATCGGCGTGGTCGATCTCGGCTTCTGCGCCTTTGCGATGTATCTGCTGATCCCTTCCACTCCGCCGATCGACTTCCTGTCGCTCGCCGTTGTGTTCATCCTGGCGACACTGCTGGGCTTTGCCAGCCATGCGCCCGGCTCGATCGGCGTGTTCGACGCCGCCATGCTGGTGGCGCTGCCCGAATTCGGCCGTGAGCAGCTGCTGGCGACACTGCTGGTCTTCCGTATTCTCTATTTCGTGATCCCGTTCGGTCTGGCCATCTCCATCATGGGCACCCGCGAGCTCTGGATGAACGTCGTCCAGCCCTGGCAGGAGCGACGGCGGCTGGCGGAGGCCTGCGCGCAGGCCAACCTGCCCAAGCAGGTTACGGCGATGGAGCATGAGCGGTCGCTGCGCCAGGCGAGCAAACGGTAAGGCCGGCCGCGACCTGCAAAGGCGACAGACGAAGGTTGCAGGCCGAACGGCAATCCTCTCTTATTTCCGCCTCAACTTTGCCGTTGAAGACGCGGGCCATGATCCCTGTTTCCCTTCGCCGATGTCTCGCGGGCGCCCTGCTGCTGGCAGGGCTCCTCGCCGTTTTGCCTCAGCCCGCAGCCGCGCAGGACAGCGGCGCCTTGCAGATCAATTGGGAGGTCCGCAATCGCTTCCGCCTGTTCCGCGAGGAGCGCGACTTCCTGCTGCATGTCGAGAATGCGCGAAACCGCAGCATCCTCGCCGCCGAGCAATCGATGGAGCTGCAAAGCGAAGGCCGCGGCTGGGCTCGCAACATGGTCAACCGGCTCTGTATCGACCTCCAGGGCCGGGTCAACCAGCCCTGCACGCGCGACAACGTCAAAGAGAACTACCTGACCCCGATCGATCATCCCGTCACCGTGCGGCTGACCGGCGCGGTGCCAGTCGGTGCGACCTGCGCCTGGTCGTTCGACGACGGCGACGGACCGCAAACCTCGACCTTCGACTGCGCCGAGCCGATCAATCTGCGGGTGCGCTACGGCAAGCAGACGGTGGCGACCGTCGACGTGTCCTCCGGCTCCGATCCGAGCCAGCGCATCCAGACCGAGATCCAGGTGCGCGACATCTTCATCGCCGGTCTCGGCGACAGCATCGCCTCCGGCGAAGGCAATCCGGACCGGCCGCTGGCGCTGTCCGACGAGGGCTTTTGCTTCCGCTCCTATCTCGGCACCGCCGGCGGACAGTACTACCGGCCGAGCCGCGCCGGCTTCAAGGGGGGCCGCGCCTGCGAGGCACCGGATACGCTCGCCAACTGGCAACGCTACAGCGCGCTCTGGTTCAACTCGCCCTGCCACCGTTCGCTCTACAGCTATCAGGCCCGCACCGCGCTCGCGCTCGCGGTGCGCTACACCCATATCGCGGTCACCTATCTGCCGCTCGCCTGCACCGGCGCCAGCATCAGTGACGGGCTGCTCGGTTCGCAACGCGCCCGCGAATGCCCGCCCGGCAAGAGCGGCGTCTGCAACACCAGCGTGAACGCCCAGATCGCCGAACTGCGCGAGGCGCTCGCCGCGGCGAAGAAGCGCCAGCCGGACCGCAACCTCGATCTCGTGCTGCTCTCGATCGGCGCCAACGACGTCTACTTTTCCGGCCTCGTCGCCGACGTCATCGTCGACACCGCGACCGAGCGCGCGCTGTTCCGCCGCTCCGGCGTGATGGCAAGCGTCGATGAGTCCCGCGACGCGTTGCAGCGCGAGCTGCCGCAGAACTTCGTCAAGCTGCGCGAGGCGCTGAAGCCGCTCGTCGGCGGCGATCTCTCGCACGTGGTCTACGTCTCCTACGCCAACCCGGCGCTGGCCGACGGCGGGGTGCCCTGCCGCGGCGGCCGCGCCGGCTTCGACATCCATCCCGCCTTCAACGCCGATCCGCAACGCCTCGCCCGCGTGTCGACCTTCGTCGATACCGAGTTCCTGCCGCAGTTGAAGGGGCTCGCCACCTGCACACACGGCGCGCTGTGCCGCGATCCCGAGGCTGACCGCATGACCTTCGTCGACACGCATCAGGCCGCCTTCGCCGACCACGGTTTTTGCGCGCATTCCGGCAACGATCCCGAATTCGATCGCACCTGTTTTGCCGAGAACGGCCAGAGCTTCAATCCGGACATCGTCAGCGCAGCGAGCCAGCCGATGCTCTGCGGCCGCGGCGCCTCGGAATATCGCGCCTATCTGCCGCGCGCGCGCTGGATCCGCGACGCCAATGACAGCTATTTCGCCGCGATGACCTATCCGCAAGGCTTGCCGGCAGCGAGCCAGCCGAACGACATTCACGACGCGACATGGGGCGTGCTTTCCGCGGTCTATGGCGGCGCCGTGCATCCTAGCGCCGAAGGTCACGCTGCGATGGCTGATGCGACATTGCCTGCCGCAAGCGCCGTGCTCGGGCTGGACGCCGTACCACCAAGCGTCACGCCCGGGCTGTTGGCTCCGCTGCTGCCGGGCGCCCAGCAGTAGCAAAGACGCGGCTTACCCAAACGCGACGTCACCGCCCGCACGGCAGTCGGGCAATCCAGTACGCCGCGACGGCAGTGATTGCGTCGAGGCGGCCGCGTTCCCGCACTCTGCCGTTCCATCAATTCAAAAACGGCATCAATCAATACTCCCTTGAACTTGGACACTTTCCCGCGCGCACCTCTAGGAGTCGCCTCGAGGAAACATTTCGAGTTCAAGGAGGCGCCTGATGAGCGCAGTGATGTCCGCAGCGGACGTGAAACGGTCTCGCGTCAGGTTGTTCATCGTGACCATGCTGTTCCTGGTCACCACCGTCAATTACGCCGACCGTGCCACGCTCTCGATCGCAGGCCCTGCGCTCTCCAAGGAGCTGAATCTCGACCCCGTCGCCATGGGCTGGATCTTCTCGGCCTTCGGCTGGTCCTACGTGGTCGCACAGGTGCCGGGCGGATGGCTGCTCGACCGTTACGGGTCGCGCCTCGTCTATGCGTTCTGCATCCTCGTCTGGTCGCTGTTCACGATGATGCAGGGCTGGGTCGGCTTTCTCAGTTCCGGCGCTGCCGTCGTCGCGCTGTTCGCGCTTCGTCTTCTGGTCGGCGTCGCGGAAGCACCGTCCTTCCCCGCCAACGCCCGCATCGTGGCGGCCTGGTTTCCCGGCAATGAGCGCGGCACCGCCTCGGCCTTCTTCAATTCGGGACAATATTTCGCCACCGTGATTTTCGCGCCGTTGATGGCCTGGATCGCCCACGACTATGGCTGGCGCTACGTGTTCTTCGTGATGGGCGGGCTCGGCGTGATCATGGGCCTCGCCTGGATCAAGACCGTCTACGGACCGAAAGAACATCCTTCGATCAACGAGGCCGAGTTCGACTACATCAAGGACGGCGGCGCGCTGGTCGATCTCGACGCGCCCAAGAACGATCTGAAGGACGAACGCGCAGCGGATTCCGGTCCGAAGTGGGATCATATCCGCCAGCTGCTCTCCAACCGCATGATGCTCGGCGTCTATCTCGGCCAGTACTGCATCAACACGCTGACCTATTTCTTCCTGACCTGGTTCCCGGTGTACCTGGTCAAGGAGCGCGGCCTGTCGATCCTGCAAGCCGGCTTCGTCGCGACGCTGCCCGCGCTGTGCGGCTTCATCGGCGGCGTGCTCGGCGGCATCATTTCCGACGTCATCCTGCGCAAGACCGGCTCGCTGACCATGGCGCGCAAGATACCGATCGTGGGCGGAATGCTGCTGTCGATGTCGATCATCGCCTGCAACTATGTCGACGGCCAGGCGCTGGTGGTCGGCTTCATGGCGCTCGCCTTCTTCGGCAAGGGCATCGGCGCGCTCGGCTGGGCTGTCGTCTCCGACACTTCGCCCAAGGAGGCCGGCGGCGTCTCCGGCGGCCTGTTCAATGCCTTCGGCAACCTTTCCTCGATCACCACGCCGATCGTGATCGGCTACATCGTGGCCGCGACCAAATCCTTCAACGGCGCCCTGGTGTTCGTCGGCATCAACGCGCTGGTCGCGGCGATCGCATACCTCGTGGTGGTCGGCAGGATCGAGCGGGTGGTGCTCAAGCGTTCCTCCTGAGCGCTCCGAGTGATCGGAGTGGGACAAGCAACTCAACGGCGGTCTCAAAGGCCGCCGTCTTTGTTTTGGGGGTAATCGATGCTAGAAGTGCCGGGGAAGCGCCTTATCCATCTAAGGCATGTATCGATGTTCGACCTCAACCAGCTCCGCTGTTTCGTCACGGTGGCGGAAGAACTGCATTTCGGCCGCGCCGCCGCGCGGCTGAACATGACCCAGCCGCCGCTGTCCCGGCAGATCCAGGTGCTGGAGCACATCATCGACGCGCCGCTGCTGGAGCGCACCAGCCGCTCGGTGCGCCTGACGCCGGCCGGACGCAGCTTTCTTCCCGAGGCCCGGCGCATCCTCAAGCTCGCGGAAAGCGCCTCCCAGGTCGCCCGCCGCATTGCGCTCGGCAAGACCGGCTCGCTGAAGATCGGCTTCACGGCGGCGGCCGCGTACGGCTTCCTGCCCGAACTGGTCGCGGCCTGCCGCGCCAAGCTGCCGGAGGTCGACTTCTCGCTGAAAGAAATGGTCTCGGGCGACCAGTTCGAGGCGCTGACCTCGGGCCAGATCGATGCCGGCCTGCTGCGGCCGCCGATTGCGCGGCCCGAACTCACCAGCCGCCGCGTCGTCGCCGAGCCGCTGCTCGCCGCCATCCCGAAGAAGCATCCGCTGGCGAATGCCGAGAACATCACCGTCAAGGATTTCGACGACCAGCCGTTCGTGATGTATTCGCCCTATGAGAGCCGCTATTTCCACGATCTGCTGGTGGCGCTGTTCACCCGCGCCGACATCCTGCCGCGCTACGTCCAGCATCTCAGCCAGATCCACTCGATCCTGGCGATGGTGCGCGCAGGCCTTGGTCTCGCTATCGTGCCGGCCGCAGCCGCCGGATTGAAGATCTCCGACGTTCGGCTGCGCCCCCTCAAGCTGCGCAACCGCGTTCCGGTCGAGCTGTTCATGGTCTGGCGTCGCGACGACGAGAATCCGCTGCTCTCGGCGCTCGTCAAAATCGCCAGCGAATTGTCCTCAGCCGAGGTGGTGGAAGATTGATGCTCAATCCGCATCGGTCGATATAGGCTTTGGCTTGGACGCGCATCGAACGGTTGCTTAAACAGCGGCCCATGGACGCGCAGCCTTCTTGCGTCCTCCACAACATGAGAAACAGGGAGCAGCGCCCATGAGCAAGATGACCCCGCAGGAAATGGCCCACAAGATCGGATCGGGCCTCCTGTCCTTCCCCGTTACGCCGTTCAAGGCGGATTATTCCTTCGACGAAGCGACCTACCGCGCCAACATGGACTGGCTGTGCGGCTATGATGTCGCAGGCCTGTTCGCCGCCGGCGGCACCGGCGAGTTCTTCTCTCTGACCCCGACCGAAGTCCCGCAGGTGGTCAAGGTTGCCGTCGACGAGACCAAAGGCCGCGTGCCCGTGCTCGCCGGCACAGGCTACGGCACCGCGATCGCTCGCGAGATTGCCATTGGCGCGGAAAAGGCCGGCGCTGACGGCCTGTTGCTGCTGCCGCCATACCTCACCCATTCCGAGCAGGTAGGCCTTGCCGCCCACGTCGAGGCCGTCTGCGCCTCCGTGAAAATCGGCGTCATCGTCTATAACCGCGACAACGCCATCCTCCAGCCCGACACGCTCGCCCGCCTCGCCGAGCGCTGCCCGAACCTCGTCGGCTACAAGGACGGCATCGGCGACATCGAGCTGATGACCCGCGTCTACACCAAGCTCGGCGACCGCCTGACCTATGTCGGCGGCCTGCCGACCGCGGAAACCTTCGCTCTGCCCTATCTCGACATGGGCGTGACGACTTACTCTTCCGCCGTGTTCAACTTCGTGCCTGAATTCGCCACCAACTTCTATGCTGCCGTGCGCAAGCGCGACCACGCCACCATCCACGCCGGCCTGAAGGATTTCATCCTGCCGCTGATCGCGATCCGCAACCGCAAGAAGGGCTACGCGGTCTCGATCATCAAGGCCGGCATGAAGGTGATCGGTCGCGATTCCGGCCCGGTTCGCCCGCCGCTGACCGATCTCGCCGAGCAGGAGATTGCGGAACTGACCGCGCTGGTGAAGAATCTGCCTGCCATCCGATCGTCGCAACAGGCAGCAGAATAGAGAACGCAAGACAACAGGGAGGAGAGAGCGATGGCCCGGACTGATATCTCTGGCGCACCCGTCGTTACAGCGATGCAGGTGATCCCGGTCGCGGGCCGCGACAGCATGCTCCTCAATCTGAGCGGCGCGCATGCGCCGTTCTTCACCCGCAACATCGTCATCCTCACCGACAATGCCGGCCACACCGGCGTCGGCGAGGTGCCGGGCGGGCAAAAGATCTGGCAGACGCTTCAGGATGCCCGCGACCTCGTGATCGGCAAGACCGTCGGCGCGATGAACAACATCCTCGCCGATATCAGAACGACCTTCGCAGACCGCGACGCCGGCGGCCGCGGCAAGCAGACGTTCGACCTGCGCGTGATGATCCACGCCGTCACCGCGATCGAATCCGCCCTGCTCGACCTGCTCGGCCAGCATCTCAATCTGCCGGTCGCAGCCCTGCTCGGTGAAGGCCAGCAGCGCAGAAGCGTCGAGACGCTCGGCTATCTCTTCTTCGTCGGCGATATCAGCAAGAGCAAGCTCGATTACATCAAGGGCGAAACCGGCAAGCCCGACTGGTTCAACCTCCGCCACCAGGAGGCGATGACGCCGGACACGGTGGTGCGGCTGGCGGAAGCCACGCACGACCATTACGGCTTCGCCGATTTCAAGCTCAAGGGCGGCGTGCTGCGCGGAGAGCAGGAGATCGAGGCCGTCACAGCCATCGCCAAGCGTTTCCCCGACGCGCGCGTGACGCTTGACCCGAACGGCGCCTGGTCGCTCGACGAGGCGATCGGCCTCTGCAAGAACATGCACGGGATCCTCGCCTATGCCGAGGATCCCTGCGGCGCCGAGGCCGGCTTCTCCGGCCGCGAGATCATGGCCGAGTTCCGCCGCGCCACGGGCTTGCCGACCGCGACCAACATGATCGCGACCGACTGGCGCCAGCTCAGCCACGCGCTGCGCCTGGGCGCGGTAGACATTCCGCTGGCCGATCCCCATTTCTGGACCATGCAGGGCTCGGTGCGCGTCGCGCAGACTTGCCGTGACAATGGCCTGACCTGGGGCTCGCACTCCAACAACCACTTTGACATTTCGCTCGCGATGTTCACCCATGTCGGCGCCGCCGCTCCCGGCAAGGTCACCGCGATCGACACCCACTGGATCTGGCAGGATGGCCAGGCGCTAACCAGGGAGCCGCTGCTGATCCGCGGCGGCAAGATCGCGGTCCCGGATCGCCCGGGCCTCGGCATCGAGATCGACCGTGCGGCCATCGAGGCCGCGCATGAGCTCTACAAGAAGCATGGTCTCGGCGCCCGCGACGACGCCACGGCCATGCAGGATTTGATCCCCGGCTGGACGTTTGACGACAAGCGCCCTTGCCTCGTTCGGTAAGAGAAACCCTGGAGGAAACGATGACTGCGATCCTGAAAAACTTCATCGGCGGCGAATGGGTCGACGGCTCCGGCGTCACCAGGAACATCAACCCCTCCAACACCAACGATCTCGTCGGCGAATACGCCAAGGCCGACAAGGCGCAGACCGAGAAGGCGATTGCGGCCGCGAAGGCCGCCTTCCCCGCCTGGGCGCAGTCGACACCCCAGGTGCGTTTTGACGCGCTCAACAAGATCTCGCTCGAAATCCTCGCCCGCAAGGAAGAGCTCGGTCGCCTGCTCGCCCGCGAGGAAGGCAAGACGCTGCCCGAGGGCATCGGCGAGGTCGCCCGCGCCGGCCAGATCTTCGCGTTCTTCGCCGGCGAGGCGCTGCGCCTGATCGGCGAGAAGGGCGCTTCCGTCCGTCCCGGCCTCGACGTCGAGCTGACCCGCGAGCCGGTCGGCGTCGTCGGCATGATCACGCCCTGGAATTTCCCGATTGCAATCCCGGCCTGGAAGATCGCACCCGCGCTCTGCTACGGCAACACGGTGGTGTTCAAGCCGGCCGAGCTGGTGCCCGGTTCGGCCCACGCGCTGTCCGAGATCATCACCCGCTCCGGCATTCCAGCCGGCGTGTTCAACCTCGTCGTCGGCTCCGGCTCCGTCGTCGGCCAGACGCTGCTCGACCATCCGGATGTCGCCGCAATCTCCTTCACCGGCTCGGTGCAAACCGGCCGCAAGATCGCGCAGGCCTGCGTGCTTTCGAACCCGATGAAGAAGTTCCAGCTCGAGATGGGCGGCAAGAACCCGCTGGTCGTGCTCGATGACGCCGACCTCAAGACCGCGGTCGAAGTTGCCGTCAACGGCGCCTATTTCTCGACCGGCCAGCGCTGCACCGCCTCGTCCCGCCTGATCGTCACCGAAGGCATCCACGACCGCTTCGTTGCCGCGGTGGCCGAACGCCTGAACAGCCTGTCGGTGGACGATGCGCTCAAGGCCGGCGTGCATATCGGCCCGGTGGTCGACCAGAGCCAGCTCGACCAGGACCTGCGTTACATCAAGATCGGCCAGGACGAAGGCGCCAAGCTCGCCTTTGGCGGCGAACTGCTCAAGCGCGAGACGCCCGGTCACTATCTCCAGCCGGCGCTGTTCACCGAGGCCAGCAACAACATGCGCATCGCGCGCGAAGAGATCTTCGGGCCCGTCGCCGCCGTGATCCGCGCCAAGAACTACGAGGAAGCGCTGGCGATCTCCAACGACACCGAGTTCGGCCTCGCCTCCGGCATCTGCACATCAAGCCTGAAATACGCCTCGCACTACAAGCGCAATAGCGAGTCCGGCATGGTGATGGTCAATCTGCCGACCGCCGGCGTCGACTACCACGTGCCGTTCGGCGGCCGGAAGGGCTCGAGCTACGGCGCCCGCGAGCAGGGCTCCTATGCGCGCGAGTTCTACACAACGGTGAAGACGGCTTATACTTATCCGGGTTGATAGGCTGATATCGTAGGGTGGGTTAGCGCAGCGTAACCCACCTCTTCTGCATCCGCGGACAGAGACATTGGTGGGTTACGCTGCGCTAACCCACCCTACAAATCCCGGAGTCCTCCATGGACCAGGACGTTGCAGCGAAAGAACAGCCCCGCTACATCAAGCTCAACGCGCGCGACAATGTCGCGATCGTGGTCAATGATTTCGGGCTTCCCGCCGGCTCCCGCTTTGCCTGCGGCCTGACGCTGCGCGCCTTCGTGCCGCAAGGGCACAAGACGGCCCTGGTCGACATCGCACAAGATGAGCCGATCATCCGCTACGGCGAGGTGATCGGTTACGCGCTCTCGCCGATCCTGGCCGGGGAGTGGGTGGACGAAGCGCGCATCCGCATGCCGGAGGCCCCTGCCCTCGACAAGCTCGAAATCTCGACCGCCGTCCCCGCGCCGCTGCCGCCGCTCGAGGGCTTCACCTTCGAAGGCTATCGCAATGCTGACGGATCGGTCGGCACCAAGAACATTCTCGGCATCTCCTCCTCCGTGCAATGCGTCAAGGGCACGATGGAATATGCCGTGAAGCGCATCCGCGCCGAGCTCTTGCCGAAGTACCCGAACGTTGATGATGTCGTGCCGCTCACGCATGCCTATGGCTGCGGCGTCGCCATCACCGCGCCCGACGCGGTCGTGCCGATCCGCACGCTGCAAAACATCGCGCTCAACCCGAACTTCGGCGGCGAGATCCTGGTCGTCGGCTTGGGCTGCGAAAAGCTCGCCCCCGAGCGGCTGGTGCCGGAAGGCGTCAGCGATGCCATCGTCCGCATGCAGGACGAAGCCTTTGACGGCTTCGGCGCGATCGTCGATGCGATCATGACCCAGGCCGAGGCCCGCCTGAAAATCCTGAACAAGCGCTCCCGCGAGACCTGCCCCGCCTCCGATCTCGTCATCGGCCTGCAATGCGGCGGCAGCGACGCCTTCTCCGGCGTCACTGCAAATCCCGCCGTCGGCTTCGCCGCCGACCTCCTGGTGCGCGCCGGCGCGACCGTGATGTTCTCGGAGGTCACCGAGGTACGTGACGCCATCCAGCTGCTCACGCGCCGCGCCATCAACGAGGATGTCGGCCGCGCGCTGGTGCGCGAGATGGCCTGGTACGATTCTTATCTGGCCCGCGGCGGCGCCGATCGCAGCGCCAACACCACGCCCGGAAACAAGAAGGGCGGCCTCGCCAATATCGTCGAGAAGTCGCTCGGCTCCATCGTCAAGTCCGGCTCGTCAGCGATCACCGGCGTGCTCGCGCCCGGCCAGAAGGCGACGCAGAAGGGCATGCTGTTCGCGGCGACGCCGGCTTCCGACTTCATCTGCGGCACGCTCCAGCTCGCCTCCGGCATGACCTTGCAGGTGTTCACCACCGGCCGCGGCACGCCCTATGGCCTTGCAGCAGCGCCCGTGATCAAGGTCGCGACCCGCACCGAGCTCGCGCGCCGATGGAAGGACCTGATCGATTTCGACGCTGGCGGCATCGCTACCGGCGCAAAGACCGTCGAGGAAACCGGCTGGGAGCTGTTCCGCCTGATCCTCGACGTCGCCTCCGGCCGCACCAAGCCGTGGTCGGATCGCTGGGGCATCCACAACGACCTCACGCTGTTCAACCCGGCGCCGGTGACCTGAGCGCCGACCTAAGACCAAGAGGACCTCGATGTCCCGCATCACGACCCTGCGCACGATCCGCATCGACGAGCGGCCGAACCTGATCTGGGTCGAGATCGAGACCGACGAGGGACTGACCGGCCTCGGTGAGAGCTTTCGTGGCGCGCAAGCCGTGGAGGCAGCAGTCCACGAACTCGCCGCACCGCTGGTGCTCGGCCAGGACTCCCGCCGCATCGAGGCGATCTCGCGCCAACTGCTGACGCCCTATCTCGGCTTTCGCAGCGTCAGCGCCGAGGTGCGCGCGGCCAGTGCCATCGACATCGCATTGTGGGACCTCAAGGGTCAGCGCCACGGCATCCCCGTGCACGAAGCGCTCGGCGGTGCCAGCCGGCTCGAGATCCGCGCCTACAACACCTGCGCCGGCTATGCCTACAACACCAAGAGCGCCAGGCGCCGCGAGATCGGCGCCGACGATACCGCGCTCGGCCCCTATGACGACCAGATCGCCTTCATGCGCGACGCGGGCGCGCTCGCCGAAAGCCTGTTGAGCGAAGGCTACGGCGCCATGAAGATCTGGCCGTTCGATCCCTTCGCCGCCAATGGCGGCCATGCGATCTCTCTCACCGACCTCAGGACCGGCCTCGAGCCGTTCCGCAAGATCCGCGACGCCGTCGGCGATCGCATTGAGATCATGTGCGAGTTGCACAGCCTGTGGGGCATGCACGCTGCCGAGCGAATCTGCCGCGCGCTGGAAGATCACGGCGTGTTCTGGGTCGAGGACCCCCTCAACAAGATGGACGATGTGCAGGGCCTTGCCGATCTCCGTCGGCGCGTGAAGACGCCGATCTGCGGCAGCGAGACGCTGGCGGGCGCGGCGAGTTTTCGCAACCTGCTCGCGGCCGATGCCGTCGACATCGTCATGCTCGACGTCGCCTGGTGCGGCGGGCTCAGCGAAGCCCGCAAGATCGCGGCGCTCAGCGAGGCCTACAACAAGCCACTCGCACCGCACGACTGCACCGGCCCCGTCGCGCTGATGGCGGGACTGCATCTGGCCCTGCATGCCCCGACCGCAATCTTCCAGGAAGTGGTGCGTGCGACGCTGTCGACATGGTACCGCGATCTCGTCACGGCGCTGCCGATCGTGAACGATGGCGTCGTGTCGGCGCCGACTGCGGCCGGCCTCGGGCTTGCGCTCAATCCCGATCTGCGCCGCCGCGCGGATGCCGTGGTGCGGGAGTCCAGGCTCGGCGCGTAAGGCGTGATCAGTGCCGCATCGCGCCCCCGAGATGAAACCGGCCTGAAACAAAGACGCGAAAAGCTTCCTCTTCGCTTCATCGCGGTCACGCAACGCAACCAAATATCTGCGCCGTCGAGGAACGAATGTTCGTACACGAGCGAACCTGTCGCGGCATTGCCGCGACCAAACTTCCGATTGATGTCTTCAACGGAGATTTTGAAATGCGTATCCTCTCAATGATTGCCGTTGCCGGCGCGACGATTGCAAGCACAGTCAGCGCATTTGCCGGCGAGCTTCCCTCTTACGAAGTGAAGTCCTTTCCGATCTCTGCGATGCAGGTGCAGGTTCTCGGGGGCGCCGGCGTCGAGGAGCGATCGACGGCACCAGCGATGATCGTCGCCGGCATGCCGGCATCGCCTGCGCAGATGTCGGTGCTGTCACCGCGCGTGAGACGGCTTGCCAGCGCGACCTCCGACAGCGAAGCGCGCTAAGTCCTGGCATCACTTCCGGCGCTCGCATCGCATGCGGGCGCCGTCAGCATTTTCAGGTCATGCTGCCAGGCATGAAGCACCGAACACGCGGGTGGCCGTCGATATAGTGCTTCCACACCATGGTGCGGCCGATCTTGTTCGGCTCGGTGATGACGGCGCCGTCGGGTACGACGACCCACTCCTCGTCGAGATGCACGCGGTAGTGTCCCTTGTCTGACTCCCAGTCGACATCGGCGACGACGTAGCCGTCGGCATCCGAGCAGCACTGTCCGTACTCGCTGCGCAGGCTCTCGAACCAGGGTTTGAGCGGCGAATTGACATAGCGCCCGTCATCGCGCGCGAGCGCCGATGTCGCCAGCGGCAGCATCAGCCCCAGCAACGCCGCTCCACTCAGTTTTGCAGATCTCATAGCGTCGTCTCTCGGATCGAAGTCGGCGCCGCGCGGAACAGGCGACGCCGCTCACGCCTTGAACAGGCACGGCACGGCGACTCGTTCCTCCGGCGGATTTGCCCACAGCTATGCAAATCCGGCGCCAGCGCGCATTCCGGGGAACTGGCGCGACGGGCTCACTGGACCTGCCAGGAGATCGCGCATGTGTGACTCGGACCGCTTGGCTGGCCTTGTTCGCAGGCTTTCCTTGTCGCGCCGGGACGTGTACGAAGCTGGCGTGATCGCAATCGCTTAACCAACTGTTTCGAATGGAAGAATTGGGTATCGGCGTGACAGGCATTGGACCGTCGGCGCGATGAGCGACTCCAGAGACCTGCTTCCCGGTCAACAGGACCCGACCGATCTGCCTGCAAACCAGGTGCAGTTTGCGCTGGTGATTTCGCGCATGCTCGATACGGTTAAGGACGACGCCGAAGCCAGGCGGCAGATGGTCTACGATCTTGCCCGCTACAAGCTCCAGGAGCAGTTCACCTACGCCGACACCAAGAACATCGACCAGATGAAGCTGGCCCTCGAGGTCGCGATCGAGGGGGTCGAGAAGTTCTCGCGCGACCAGGCCCCGCTGGAGCGCTTGCCGCAACAACAGCTCACGTCGGCCAAGGTGACCGAAACTGGCAGTGTTCTCGTGTCCGGCGATGCGACCGTCCTGGCGTCTGCGATCGGCAAGTCCCGCAGCAAACTGCCAGCGGCCTCGGGCCCGCTTCTGCCGGTGATCAAGCGTACGGCTGCCATCCTGGTCGTCGTTGGCGCAATCATCGTGATCGTCTCGCAGCGAGACAGGATCGCGGCGCTGCGCCGGCTGATCTCGTCACAGACGCCCGAAATCGCTCTGGTCGCGCCCGGGCCGGAGTCCACGATCACGGTCGCCAAGCCGGAAATGGTGCCGCCTGGCCCGCCTCAGCCGGCGCGCGTGCTTCCGACCGACTACGGCATCTATGCCTTGATCGACGACAAATCGTTGGTCGAGTTGAGCGCGATCGCCGTGATGGCGCCGGACATGCGCATCGCGATTTCACCGGAGTTCAAGAAGCCCGATCGACCGCATCTGTCGAGCGGCCGCGTCAAGTTCATCATATTTCGTCGGGATATTTCAGATGTGATTCCGGAGCGCGTCGAGGTCCGGGTGGTTGCGAAGGTCAGAGAGTTTTCAACCAACGCCGCCACGAAAACGTCGGGTGGCGGAGAGGACGCTGGCGTCATCCGCAACTTCTCCTATCCGTTTCGGATCGCGCCGATTCCGGGAAAAGCCGAGATGTACGAGCTCCACGCCAGCGACACAGACCTCGAACTTCCGCCGGGACATTACGTCCTGAGCCTGGGATCTCAGGCTTATTATTTTCAGGTCGACGGCGAGATTACCGATGCCCGGCAGTGCCTCGAACGGGTCTCTGCCGGCAACGGCACCTTCTATGCGCCTTGCCAGAAGGCAGCGACATATTGATGCCCGCAGCCTTCTTCGCGGTGTGAAAGCAAGCCTACTTCTTCGCTGCCGGCGCCATCATCATCCCTCCGCCCTTCTTGGCCGCAGGCGCAGCCTTCGGGGAAGTCGCGGCAGCCTGCGCGGGAAGATATTTGGCGATGATCGCGGGGTCGACCTCGGCCATGCTGGAATCCGGCAGGCGCTGCCAGGTCTCGTCCTTGCCGAACAGCGAAATACCGAGATAGCCGCGCATGGTCAGCACCTGACCGTCCGGGCTCACCGTCATCTTGGCCTTCCAGATGTTGCCATCGCGCGGATTGACCACGTTGCCACCCTCATACTTCAGCCCGTCGCGCTTCATGTCGCGGATGAAGGAGAGCCCGAGCACCGGCTGGTTCTTGCGATCATCCGTGCATTTCGTGCAGGCCTCGTTCGGGTCGTCGCCCGGACGCGGAAAGGTCTTGGCAATGACGCCTTCGAAGATGCCGTTGTGATCGACGAAGAGGAACCAGCCCACCGGCTTGCCGTCCTCGACCTTCTGCCAGAGGCCCGCGGCGGTTGGCTGCTGCGCTTGCGCCGGAGCCGGGCCTGCCGCGCCGAGCGTCAGCACGAGCGCGAGCAACGGGAGCAGCCGAAAGCTGGAAAAGAGATTCCGCATCATCATCACCTTGCTGAGCCGCCACTGCAATGGCCGCAGACTACGGCGATTTCGCGAACGGTTCCAGCACCAGGAACATGGGGCGCCGCGGCACCGTTCGCACCGTCGTCAGTTGACACCGAGTTTCTTTTGCAGACTGGAGGACGAGGTCGTGTACTGGAACACGAGCCGCTTCTCCGGGTAGACGTAGCGGTGGGCTTTTTGCGACATCAGTGCGCCCTCGTGGAAGCCGCACAGGATCAGCTTGATCTTGCCGGGATAGGTGTTGATGTCGCCGATGGCGAAGATGCCCGATACGTTGGTCTCGAACGCCGATGTCTCGACCGGCACCAGATTGTTCTCCAGCGCGATGCCCCAGTTCGCGACCGGACCGAGCTTCATGGTCAACCCGAAGAACGGCAGCATGGTATCGCAGGCAATCTCGCTGACATTGTTGTCGTTGCCCTTGACGGTGGCGCCGGTCAGCCGGCCATCGGCACCCGAGAGCGCGGTGACCTGGCCGAGCCGCAGATCCATCTTGCCGTCGGCCACCAGCGCGCGCATCTGCTCGACGCTGTGAGGCGCGGCACGAAAATCATCGCGCCGATGCAGGAGCGTGATGCGCTTGGCGAGCGGATGCAGGTTGAGCGTCCAGTCCAGCGCGGAGTCGCCGCCGCCGACGATCAACACGTTCTTGTCGCGAAAATTTTCCATCTTGCGCACGGCGTAATGCACCGAGGTGCCTTCGTAGGCTTCGATGCCCGGCACCGGCGGACGCTTGGGCTGGAACGAGCCGCCGCCGGCTGCGATCACCACCACCTTGCATTCGAACACCTTGCCGGTGTCGGTGGTGCAGCGGAACGCGGGATCGCCGATCTTCTCCACGGTCTCGACCATCTCGCCGAGATGGAAGGTCGGATGGAACGGCTTGATCTGCTCCATCAGCGCTTCGGTGAGGCCCTGCCCCGACACCTGCGGAATACCGGGAATGTCGTAGATCGGCTTTTCCGGATAGAGCTCGGCGCACTGGCCGCCGACCTTGTCGAGGATGTCGACGAAATGCGCCTTCATGTCGAGAAGGCCAAGCTCGAAGGCGGCGAACAGACCGCAGGGGCCGGCGCCAATAATCAGCACATCGGTTTTGATCACGTCGCTCATGTCGTCTCTTTATCGGTCGTTGTCGGTTGGACGGCGCCCTGTGGGCAGAGGAACCCTTCCTGTCTAGCCAACGGGGATGGATCAGGGAAGGCATAAAAACAGGAGCGCCCCGCAAGCGCACCCACTTGCCGGGTCAAAATAACTGAGCTGTAACGGGGCTGGATTTGACGGAGATCAATCGGTGAACGCACCAAGCCGCCTCGACACGACGCCGCACCTGGAGGACTTCCCTTTTCGCCTCAGCGACAACGTCCGCTTCGGCGATCTCGATCCGAACCAGCACGTCAACAACGCGGTCTATGCCACCTATTTCGAGACGGGCCGTGTCACGCTGATGAAGCTTCCCCAATACGGGCTGACCCCGCCGGGCTTCGCCTGGATCATGGTGCGGCTCGACATGCATTTCCGCGCCGAGCTGCACTGGCCGAACACGATCGAGCTCGGCCTTGGCGTCGTGAAGCTCGGGCGTACGTCGGTAACGTTCGAGCAGGTCGTGTTTTCGAACGGGACGTGCATCGCGTCAGCCATTTCAGTCGGCGTCCTGCTCGACGAGACGGCGCGCCGTCCTGCACCGCTGACCCCTGAAGTGATCGCGAAGTTCAAACCCTGGCACAAGCGCGGCATCGAGGTCGCGCCGCCGAGTTCCTGATGCATGATCCGGACCTGCAGGGCCGGGTTGGCGCAAACTGCGTAGCGGTCTCCCGGAAAGATCATGCACTCTTGAAGAGAAGGATCAGGCCTGACGCTCGGGCGTCGACACGACGAGACCGTCGAGCTCGTCGGAGACCTTGATCTGGCAGGACAGGCGCGAGTTCGGGCGCACGTCGAAGCCGAAGTCGAGCATGTCTTCTTCCATCGGCGTCGGGCTGCCGACCTTCTCGCGCCAGGCTTCGTCGACATAGACATGGCAGGTCGCGCAGGCGCAGGCGCCGCCGCACTCGGCTTCGATACCGGGGATGCTGTTGCGGATGGCGCCTTCCATCACGGTCGCGCCGTTCTCAATTTCCACCGTGCGGGTTTCGCCCTTGTGGTCGACAAAGTGAATTTTGGCCATGTGTTCTCGTGCTGCCGCGATCTGGGGAAAATGGAGGGTCCGGGTGTCCTATAACGGGTCGCTCCGGGCCGCGCCATAGCGTTTTCAAGCGAAGTGGGGAGCGGTTCGCGGGAAGAAATTGCGTCAAAATAGAAGACCATGCACAGGCCCCCCTGCTGAAGCAGGACCGGCCTAGTGCTTGAGAATTGCCGCAATGGCCGCGCGAACCTCGGCGACCGCCTCTTTCAGCGCAGCAAGGGCATGGGGCTGGTTGTGGCCGATCCGGACCGCGATCTCGAGGCTCGCGGCGGCATCCGCGACCGCAAAGGCGCCGATCCCGCGTGCCGAGCCTTTGAGCTTGTGCGCAAGCGCGCCGGTCTCGGCGGGCAGCGCCGCCATTGCTGCGATCAGGCGGACGGCCTGCTCGGCGAACATCGCCAGCACTTCCTGCTCCAGCTCGGCGTCGCCGAGCGTCATGCGCGAGAGGTGGTCGAGGTCGAGCGGGCTGTCGATGGGCGCAAGCGGGGGCGAGGGCATCCAGTCCATCCGTTGCAGTTCAGGCGTCATGGCGCAGGCCCCGGCATCGCGCGATGGTCCGCCGGTCCGGCGGTTCCGCCCACCGAAGCACGAAAATGGTTAACGAAGTGTTCGGGCCGTTTTACGCAAATCCGCCCGTTTATTGACGAAAAGTTGCCGCAATTAGCCTAGTCCGGTGGAGAATTTCATTTAGGCCTAAGGTGTTACGGCACATTCCTGTTAACGATGATTAAGAATGTCTTAATCGCGGGCATTTCATTCGCGACGCTCTGCCAATAGGATGTTGCGGAAATTGGCGGACAAGCCGTCCGGGTGGGAACGGCTCGGAGATCCGCGCAAGCGGCATAATCCGGTCTGTGGGCTTGCGTAGCGCGCAGGGCTCGCGGGGGGACGCGTAAAAGTAACGAGGGCTCGGACTGAACATGGCCAACACTCCCAAAAAGGTCAAAGACCCCACAGAAGTTGCGCTTTCTGCGATCCAGGAAGCCCTCAACATCAGCGACACGGCGGCCGATACCAGCCGCAACGCGTCGATGCGCAACGAAGCGGCGCCGTCGGTCGCGCCGCCCGCACCTCCGGCGTTCGACGAGCCGACCTTCGAGCCGCGGCCTGCCGCCAACGAGCGCGCCGTGTTCGATTCCATCGAGGAACCGCGCACCTCGCGCCGTGCGGCCAATGACGACCGCGAGACCATCGGCCAGTTGCTTCAGTCGCTGCAAACGGGCCGCCCCGCCCGCAACATCTACACCGGCGCGACCATCTTCACCGTGATCTGGCTCGCCGCCTGCGCCGCGCTGACGGTCGGCTTCCTGCCCTCGATCCGTGCCGCCATGGGCGAGAGCGGCGGCGTGCTGGCGATCGCCGGCCTCGTCACCATGTTCTTCGCGCCGATCATGCTGTTCTATTTCCTCGCCAGTCTCGTCTGGCGCGGCCAGCAGATGAGCCAGGTCGCTCAGGCGATGGCACAGGTCGCGATCCGCTTCTCCGAGCCCGAAGGCTCGGCGTCCGATTCCATGGTCACCGTCGGCCAGGCCATCCGCCGCGAAGTCGCGGCGATGGGCGACGGCATCGAGCGCGCCATCGCGCGTGCCGGCGAGCTCGAGACACTGGTCGCCAACGAGGTTGCCGCGCTCGAGCGCGCCTATTCCGACAACGAAGTGCGCATCCGCGCCCTGCTCCAGGACATCGCGCATCAGCGCGACAACCTGGTCGGCCAGGCCGAGCAGGTCCGCAGCGCCATTTCCGGCGTGCAGATCGACCTGCGCCACGACATCGCACTGATCTCGGACGCGATCGCCTCGCGCGTCGACGAGGTCGCGAAATCCATCACCGGCGCGCTGGAAGAGCGCGGCGCCCACATCACCGGCGCGCTGAGCCATGCCGGCGACAACATGATCCTGGCGCTCGGCGAGCGCGGCGGCGACCTGCTCGACCGCCTCGAGGAGGCCAGCGCCGAGACCACGCGCGCGGTGCTCGACGCCAGCGAGCGGCTGACCACCAGCCTCAACTTCAAGACCGGCCACGTCCACGACGAGTTCGTCGACCTCGCCGACCGCGTCCACGAGATGCTGAACGAGCGTATCGACCGCATCACCGGCGAGTTCGAGCAGCGTTCCGCCGCGATCGTGGACGGCATCTCCGAGCGCACCGAGCAGGTGCACGACAGCTTGAAGAACTCGTCGGACTCGCTGCTGCTCGAGCTCGAGCTGCGCTCCAACGACATCTCCGCCAAGATCGACGACGCCGGCAACCGCCTCGCAGGCCAGATCATGACCTCGGGCGACAAGGCGAGCGAGGCGCTCGACGCCACCGTCAACACGCTCGTCGCCAAGGTCGTCAGCCAGACCGAGACCGCGCACGACTCGCTCTCGCTCCAGATGAGCGCGTTCGACGAACTGGTGAAGAACCAGGGTTCCGAGCTGGTCGAGAAGTTCGCCCGCGATTCCGGCACGCTGGGCGCCCTGATCACGCGCCACATCTCCGAGTTCGACCGCACCGTGAAGACCTTCGGCGGCGAGATCGTCGAGCGCATGGGCCAGCGCACGCATGACATCCATGAATCGCTGAAGACCTATGTGGACAATTTCGACACCCGCTTCACCTCCAACGGCGGCGAGATCACGGCCATTCTCGACCAGCGCCTGGTGCAGTTCGAGACCACGATCGGCGAACGCGTCAACCATCTCGACGCCTCGCTGAACGGCAAGATCGCCAACCTCGACGGCACCATCGAGGGTCACATCAAGACCTTCGACCAGCAGCTCGGCGGCCGCGTCGGCGCGCTCGAGCAGTCGTTCGATGCCCGTGCGAAGTCCGTCACCGAGACCATCGACAGCCGTCTCAACACGCTGTCCACGACGCTGACCGACGGTGCGACGCAGGCGATCCACTCGATCGACTCCCGCCTCACCCACCTCACCGCCACCCTCACCGGCGGTGCGGCGCAGGCGCTCGAATCCATCGACGGCCGCCTGACCCACCTCACGACGTCGCTGACCGACGGCGCCTCGCAGACGATCCAGTCGATCGATACCCGCCTGACCCATCTCACCACCACCCTCACGGGCGGTGCGACGCAGGCGCTCGAATCCATCGACTCCCGCCTGACCTACCTGACCTCGGCGCTGACCAACGGCGCCTCGCAGGCCGTGCAGTCGATCGACACCCGCCTCACTTTGCTGACCTCGACGCTCACGGACGGCACCGCGCAGGCGATCGAGGCGGTCGACCGCCGCATCACCGGAGTCGCCGACCTCATCGACGGACGCAGCATGCACCTGACCGACACGGTCACGGCGCGCTTCCAGGATATCCACCAGGCGATCGAGACCAAGGTCGGTTCGGTTGCCAACGACATCGACGTCCGCGTGGCGCAGTTCGAGGACCTGCTCGGCTCGCGCGTCGAGGCCGTCGCCGGCCGCATCGAAAACAGCGGCCGCCAGGCCAGCGAGGACATGATGTCCCGCGCCGAGATGATCTCGACCGCGATCCGCTCGCATGTCGAGGACGCCGAGCGCTCGCTCACCAACCTCGTGGTCAACACCAGCGAGACGATCCAGACCGGAGCGCGCACTGCGCAGCAGTCGCTGATGACGGTCTCCTCGGACGTCAACGCCCAGCTCAGGATGACCTCCGCCGAGGTCGAGCATGCGCTGACCGCGGTCGGCACCGGTGCTGCGAACTCGATCCTGACCAGCGCCCGCGAGGCACAGTCGAGCCTGGTCGCGGCCTCGGGCGATGCCGCCAACCAGATCAAGGGCCTCGCCACCGACGTCGAACGCACGCTGTCCGCAGCCGGCTCGGCCACCGCGGCCTCGATCCTGGCCGGCGCCCGCGAGGTGCAGACCACGCTCGTCACCGCCTCCTCGGACGCGGCCAACCTCGTCAAGACGCTCACCGCCGACGTGCAGCGCTCGCTGTCGCTAGCCGGCACCTCGACGGCGGAATCGATCACCGCCGGTGCCCGCGATGCGCAGGGCACGCTGATCGCGGCCTCGACCGAGACCGCCAACCAGATCAAGGCGCTGTCCTCGGACGTGCAGCGTTCGCTCTCGATGGCTGGCACATCGACCGCCGAGACCATCATGACCGGCGCGCGTGAAGCCCAGAGCACGCTGGTCAATGCGTCCTCGGATGCGGCGAGCCAGGTGAAGTCGCTCGCGGCCGAAGTGCACCGCTCGCTCTCGCAGGTCGGCCAGACCACCGCCGAGACGATCACGGCGAGCGCCCGCGACGCCCAGAGCACCCTTCTTGCTGTCTCCGCAGAGCAAACCGGCCAGGTCCGCTCGCTCGCGGCCGAGATGCAGCGCGCGCTGGCGACCGCCGGCGGCGCCACCATCGAGGCCCTCACCAGCGGCGTGCGTGAGGCCCAGGGCACGCTGATCTCCGCCTCGACCGACGCGGCGAGCCAGATCAAGTCGCTCGCGACGGACATCGAGCGCACGCTGACCTCGGTCGGCGCCGACACCGCCTCGACCATCCTCAACAGCGCCCGCGAGGCCCAGACCTCGCTGACCTCGAGCTCGGCGGATGCCGCCAGCCAGATCCGCACGATCTCGACCGAGATCGAGCGCGCGCTGAGCACGGCGACGTCGAACGCGACCAACGACATCCAGACCAGCGCGCTCAACGCCCAGAACGCGCTGATCTCCGCCTCCAACGAGGCGAGCTCGCGGGTCAAGTCGAGCTCGGCCGACATCGAGCGCTCGGTGCTCGCCGCCAGCTCCAGCTTCGGCCAGGCCATGACCGGCAAGACCGACGAGATCGTCACCTACGTGCAGCAGCAGGCCGACCGCCTCTCGAACATGATCGACGCCAAGCGGGGCTCGCTCGTGGACGCGATCGGCTCGAAGACCAGCCAGCTCACGCTCGACATCGACCGCGTCACCTCCGACGCGCTGAAGTCGATCGAGACGCGCGGCCATGCCTTCTCGCAGACCATGATGGGCAACGGCAACGAGGTCGCCCGCACCATCAACGCGGCGAGCGAGATCGCGACCAGCGCGGTCGGCAAGTCTCTGAAGGACCTCGAGTCGGCCTCGCGCGCGGCGATCGACCAGTCGCGCCAGGTCTCGATCGCGGCCGTCACCGAAATGCAGGAGACCAGCAAGATCCTGCGCACCGACACCGTGGCCCTGTTCGAGCGCCTGCGCGAAGGCAACATCCTCCTCCAGGAGGTGCTGACCGGTGCGCACGACAACCTCAACTCGCTTGAGCGGGCGCTGGTGACGCGCGTCGCCGACTTCGTCTCGGCGATGAACGACGTCACCTCGCGCAACGGCGCTGCGACGCAGAACCTGGAAGACCAGCTCAACGTCTTCAACACGAAGACCACGCGGGCGCTCCAGGACCTCGGCGAGCTGTCGACCCAGTTCGACGCGCACGGCAAGGCCCTGGTCGATGCCGCGCAGGTCGTCGAGCAGAGCAACAAGAACACCACCGCCTCGCTTGCCGAACGCAAGGCGGCGCTGGAATCGCTCGTCAGCACCATCGACCTGCGCACCGCCGATCTCGACCAGCGCCTGTCGCGCTTCACCGGACTGCTCGATGAGTCGCTCGCTGCGGCCGAAGAGCGTGCCCGCGACATCGCCCGCGTGGTCGCCGAGACCGCCGGCGCAGGCTCGGCCGCGATCACCCGCCAGTTCGAGGCGGTGCGGTCGGCGTCCGAAGAGGAGCACCGCCAGACCATCGAGGCCATGCACGACATCTACCGCCAGACCACCGACGAGGCGGATGCGATGTTCAAGCAGTCGACCGAGAAGTTCGGCAACCTCGTCTCCAGCATGAAGCAGATGGCGTTCGAGATGCACAACGAGCTCGAAGCCACCCGCAACGAGCTGCGCCGCGGCGTGCTCGAGATGCCGCAGGAGGCCGCCGAGAGCACCGCGCAGATGCGCAAGGTGATCGTCGACCAGATCGAGGCGCTCGCCGAGCTCAACCGCATCGTGGCCCAGCACGGCCGCGGCCTCGACGTCACCACGACGGGCCGCGCGTCCGTCGCCGTCCAGCGCCAGGAAGAGCCGATGATGGCGACCGCGGGCAGCCGCACCGCCGAGACCCGCAGCCGCGACACCGGCAGCGCCTCGACGCTGCCGCCGCCGGACCTCGGCATGCCCGCCGCCTCGCGTCGCACCGAGGCCCCGCCGGTCGCCCCTGGCGGCAACGACCAGGGACGCGACGGCTGGCTGTCGGATCTCCTGAACCGCACGGACGCCGCCCCGGCTGCTCCGGCCGGTCGCGAGGCCCCGCGTGGCCGCCAGCAGGCTGCACCCGCGCCGCAGCCGCAGGCCCCGCAGGCCAGCAGCAATCCGCTGGAATCGCTGTCGCTCGACATCAGCCGGCTGATGGACCGCAACCTCGCCGCCGAGATGTGGGACCGCTACCAGCGCGGCGAGAACAAGGCCTTCACCAAGCGCCTGTACACGCCCGCCGGCCAGAAGGCCTTCGACGAGGTCGCCCGCAAGTATCGCGCCGACCGCAACTTCAAGAGCACGGTCGACCGCTACATCGGCGAGTTCGAACGCCTGCTCGACGAAGTCGCCCGCGACGGTCGCGGCCCGCAGGAGCTGCGCAGCCACCTGACCTCGGAAACGGGTCTAGTCTACACGCTGCTGGCACATGCGGCGGGCCGGCTGGGATAAGCGGCAAGGCCAGCGATGACGAATAAGAACGGAGGCCTCACGGCCTCCGTTTTGTTTTTGACCTTGCGTGCTCAACTCCCGCCAGGCTGCCCGAACGGCAGCCGCTCGGCGAGAACCGCGGCCTGGGTTCGCGAGCCGACGCCGAGCTTGCGCAGGATCGTTGAGACGTGTCCCTTCACGGTCTGCTCGGCGATATCGAGCTCGCCCGCGATCTGCTTGTTGAGCTTGCCCTCGACGATCATCGCCAGAATGCGCAGCTGTTGCGCCGACAGCGAGGCCATGCGGGCGGCAAGCTCGACATCGGTGCTCTGTATCGAACCGCGGCCGCCGACATTGGGCGGCATCCAGATTTCGCCGGCCAGGATCTTCGTGATCGCGTCCGCCATCTCGGGCAGACCAAGCGATTTCGGGATGTAACCGGACGCGCCATAGGCGATGGCGCGACGGATCGTGGCCGCGTCCTGCCGCGCCGAGATGATCGCAACCGGCACCGTCGGGAATTGTGCCGACAGGATGAACAGCGCGGCAAATCCTTGGATCCCCGGCATCGCCAGGTCCCATAGGACGAGGTCGATCTCGTCCGACTGCGCCGAGAGCACGCTGATCGCCTCGTCGAGGGCCTGGCAGGCGATGATGTCGAGGTCGGGCAGCACGGTCGACAGCGCGCTGCGGAGTGCAGCCTGCACCAGCGGATGATCATCGCCGATAAGGATGCGCATGGTCACGCTGATGGGGCTCCCTGTTCGGTCCCGAACTGCCGGCTCAAGGCTTCGCCGCCGAGGAAGCGACGCAGCGCCGCCGGCTTGACCGGCTTGGAAAGCACCTCGCAGCCGCGTGCCTTTGCCGCCGTGCGGACGGCCTCGCTGCGATCTGCTGTGACGACCAGCGCGCAGGTGCCGCGGCCCGATCTCTGCCTGAGATCATCGAGAAAGTCCAAGCCGGTGCGTTCCCCATCGACATGATAATCGACCAGCACGACGTCGGGCGGGCTCGCCGCGGCCGCCGCCATTGCGTCGGCGGCATCGGTTGCAACCAGCACGCGATGACCCCAGCCGCTGAGCAGCGCCGTCAGGCCGTCGAGGATTGTCGCATCGTTGTCCAGGCACAGGATCGTCAGCGGCCGCTCCGTCACAACCGGCGCAGCGTCCGCCGATTTGCGCTGGAGCGACGTTCCCGGGCCGCGCGCAAGCGGCGCCGTGACGGCAAAACATGAACCGTGACCGAGGCGCGAATAGAGATCAACGGGATGCCCCAGCAGCCGGGAGACACGATCGACGATCGCCAGGCCCAGGCCCAGCCCCTTCTCCGATCCCGGCGCCAGGCGCTTGAACTCCTCGAAGATCCGTTTATGGTCCGCGTCGGCGATGCCGACACCGGTGTCCCAGACCTCGATGCGCAGATCGCCGCCGCGTCGCCGGCAGCCGAGCAGGATGCGTCCTCTGGGCGTGTAGCGCAACGCATTCGACAGCAGGTTCTGCAAGATCCGCCGCAACAAGTGCGGATCGCTGCGCACAGCGAGCTGGCAATCGACGACGCGGAGGACGATTCCGCGCTCACGCGCCATGGCCGAGAATTCCACGTTCAACTGCACGAACAGATCGGCGATCGGAAAGTCTGATGGCTCGGCACTGACAGCGCCGGCATCATAGGAGGAGATGTCGAGCAGCCTGTCGAGGACATGCTCGGTCGAACGAAGCGCCGTGATGGCACTACCGGCGAGAGTTCGTTCCTTCTCTGCGACACCGGCTTGCGAAAAAGCGTGCAGGCTTTCGTCGAGCGCCGACAGGAACAGACGTGCCGCGTTCAGCGGTTGCAGCAGATCATGGCTCGCCGCCGCCAGGAAGCGGGTCTTGCCGAGATTAGCCTGCTCGGCCTCCGCCTTGGCCTGCTCGAGCGCCTCGGTCCGCTCGCGGACACGCAACTCGAGATCCTCGTTGGCACGCCGCAACGCCTCGGCAGCACGGTGACGCTCGGTCACGTCGGTGTAGGTCGAGACATAACCGCTCTCGGCGGCGCGATCGTAGACGATCTCGAGCACCGTGCCGTCTGGCCGCTTGCGCTCGTAGAGATAGGGCCAGCTTTGGCTCGCGACGTCGCGATTGACCAGGAGCGCCGCGAATTCGGACGCGGCGTATTCGCCGCGCTCAACATTGAAGGCGATGAGCTCGGAGAGCGGAAGGCCGACGCGGACGAAATCCCGCGGCAGGTCGAGCAGCTCGATGAACCGCCCGTTCCAGGCCGTGATGCTAAAATCGGCATCGAACGCGCAGATGCCCTGCGGCACGCTCTCCAGCGTGCTTTGCAGCAGAGTGCGATTGAAGTGCAGGGCTTCCGAAGCCTCGTCCAGCATCGCCATCGCCGCCCGCCGCGACAGTGAATGCCCTTCCAGCGAGGCCGCAATCACCACGCGTGCCGACGCAGCACCTATCGCGCCGGCGAGAAGGTTTTCGGTGAAGCGGATCGAGTCGAGATCGACCAGGCCGGACGGATCGAGGCGCGGCCCGGTGCCCGACATGCGCGCGCCGAGATAGCTGTCAAAAGCCGCCTCGCCGCGCTCCGCACCGACAAAGCGCCGGGCGAGCGCACGGAGATCGTCAAGTCGGACCACCACGCGCGAGGACAGTTTTGGCACGGTGTCGCGGACGACACCGTCGGCAAATGCCGCGGCCTGGTTGCGCTCGACGGTGGTCTGCCGCCCCAGCAGCGAAAGCGCGACGAAACAGATGAGGTTGGCGGCAAGGCTCCACAGCGTCGCATGCGAGATCGGGTCGAGCCCCCCGATGCCGAACAGCGCGTTCGGCTTGAGGAAGCCGAACTGCCAAGGGCCGTGGCGAACGATCTCCGCGAAGGCGGGCCACAGCGGCGCGGCCGAGGGAAGCAGCAGCGTATAAGCCCAGATCAGGAATCCGACGGCGATTCCGATCGAGGCACCGATCTTGTTGGCGCGCTGCCAGAACAGGCCACCAACGAACGCTGGAGCGAATTGCGCGACCGCAACGAACGACAACAGGCCGATCACGGTGAGCGGATAGGTCTGGTTAACCAGGCGGTGCACGAGATAGGCCAGCAGCAGGATGCCGAGGATCGAGAGCCTGCGCACTGTCATCAGCACCGAGGCGACCTGCCGGCTTTGCGCGCGCAGGCCGAAGAAGCGCGAGCGCAGCAACAGCGGCATGACGACGTCGTTGCAGAGCATGGTGCTCAGCGCGACGGAGGTCATGATCACCATACCGGTGGCGGCCGATAGCCCACCCAGGAAGGCGATCAGGCTGATGGTGCCCGCATGCGCCGCGATCGGCAGCGAGATAACGTAGGTGTCGGGGTCCATCATCGCACCGAACCTCGCAAGGCCGGCGGCGGCGATCGGCAGGATCAGCAGGCTGAACAGCACAAGATAGGCAGGATAAAGCCACGCTGCGGTGCGCGTATGCCCAGGACTCTCGTTCTCGACGACGGCGACGTGGAACGCCTGCGGCAGGCACAGGAAGGCAATCGCCGACATGACGATCGTCGAGGGCCAGACCGGCTGGGCGGGATCGAAGGCGAGGATCCCAGCCAGTTGCGGATCCGAAGCGAACTGCGACAGCAGCGCGGCCGGTCCGCCCGAGAGCCCAAACAGCACGAACAGCGCGACCACAAGGAATGCGACCAGCTTGACCACGCTCTCGAAGGCGATCGCGAGCATCAAGCCGCGATGATGCTCGCTGGCATGGACATGGCGGACGCCGAACACGATCGCGAACAGCGCCATCGACGCGGCGACGCCGAAGGCCGAGTCCTGCCAGAATCGCAGCGCTTCGCCTCCGGCCCGCTCGGGCTGGAGGATCAGATAATCAAAGCTCTTGCCAACGGCCTTGAGCTGAAGCGCGATATAGGGAAGCACACCAACCAGCGAGGCCAGCGTCACAAAGGCGGCAAGCGCCTGGCTCTTGCCGTAGCGCGCGGCGATGAAGTCAGCGATCGAGGTGACATTCTGGGCTTTCGCGATCGCGATCACCTTGGCAAGCAGCTTCTGGCCGAACAGCAGCACGAGCGTCGGACCGATATAGATCGTGGCGAAGTCCAGTCCGCTGGTGGCGGCGCGGCCGACCGATCCGTAGAAGCTCCAGGAGGTGTTGTAGACCGCAAGTGTCAGGCAATAGCTGACCGCGGCCGCCCAGGATTTTGGCGGGACCAGCGGTCCGTCCACGCTCCGCCGATCGCCCCACCAGGCAATCAGGAACAGCGTGGTCACATAACCGGCTGCGACCGCGAGAACGAACCACGCCTGCAAAATATCCTCACTCGAGACCCATCCGCCCGCTCATCGAGAGGTCGGAACGCGGGCGGATATTAGAGCGTATTCCAGAAGTGGACACCGGTTCGCGTAAAGAAAAACGCGTCAACACGAGAATCCAGAGCTTTCAATTGCGTGAAAGGTGCTTTTGGGATCGGCGGCCGGATAGCCGGCCGCCGATCAAGGCGCGACGTCAGGCCGCCTCGCGTGACAGGCGGGCTTGCGGCAGGCCCTTGAGCACGACGTTGACCACGACCGCGGCGACGATGTTGAGCGCAAGCGCCAGCACGCCGGTGTAGATCGCGACCTTGCCGGCGCCGAAGTCGATGCCGTGCAGCGGCTTCAAGCCGTCAGACCAGGCCAGCCACGATCCGCCCGCAAGGCCAACGGCCCAGCCGGCCAGCAACGCCGTGCTCGAGAACCAGTTCAGGTAGAGTCCGAACACCAGCGCCGGCAGCGTCTGTAGGATCCAGAGGCCGCCAAGCAGTTGCAGGTCGAGCGCAAACTGCGTCGGCATCAGGAGGATGGCGAGAAGTGCGCCGACCTTCACCAGCATGGAAGTGATCTTGGCGACCTTGGCCTCACCGGCCGGCGTCACCTTCGGATCGACCCACACCTTCCAGAAGTTGCGGGTGAACAGGTTGGCAGCGCCGATGCTCATGACGGCTGCCGGCACCAAGGCACCGATCGCGATCGCGGCGAAAGCAAAGCCTGCGAACCAGCTCGGGAACAGCGTCTTGAACAGCTCCGGCACGACGTCGTTGTTGCTCGCGAGCTTCAGCCCGGCCGCGTGGCCCATGTAGCCGAGCAGCGCCAGCAGGCCGAGCAGCAGCGTGTAGGCCGGCAGCAGCATCGCATTCTTGCGAATGGTGTCGCCGCCTGACGACGCGAAGATGCCGGTCAGCGTGTGCGGATACATGAAGGCGGCGAGCGCCGAGCCCAGTGCCAGCGAGGCGTAAGACACGATCTGCGCCGGCGAAAGCAGGATGCCGCCCGAGCCCTTCGCCGCAAACGCTGCATCCGCCGCGTTGAAGATCGCGCCATAACCGCCGAGCTTGGACGGCACGATCGCGATCGCGGCGATCACCACGATGTAGATCATGATGTCCTTGACGAAGGCGATCAGCGCAGGCGCGCGCAGGCCCGACGAATAAGTGTAGAGCGCCAGCACAAGGAAGGCCAGAACGAGGGGCACCTCGCCGCTCAGCCCAAGCGCCTTGATCGCGACTTCCATGCCGATCAGCTGGAGCGCGATGTAGGGCATCGTCGCCAGCACGCCGGTTGCGGCGACAGCAAGTTCGAGCCCGCGCGAGCCGTAGGCACCGCGCACCACGTCGCCGGCGGTGACATAGCCGCGCTCCTTGGCCACCTTCCACAACACCGGCATCACCGCGAATACGAAGGGATAGACGATGATGGTGTAGGGCAGCGCGAAGAATCCGTAGGCGCCGACCGCGTAGACCAGGGCGGGCACCGCGATCACGGTATAGGCGGTGTAGAAATCGCCGCCGACCAGGAACCAGGTGATCCAGGTCCCGAACTTGCGGCCACCGAGGCCCCACTCGTCGAGATGAGCGAGCGTCTCCGGCTTGCGCCAGCGCGCGGCGACGAAGCCCATGCCGGTGACGAGGATGAACAGAGCGAGGAATACGGCGAAGGCCGCGCTATCGACATTAGCCAGCACGACGCACGCTCCTGTACACGATGTAGGTGAGCAGCGAGGTCAGCGGCACCCAAGCGAGCTGATACCAATAGAAAAACGGGAAGCCGAACAGAAGCGGCTCCCGGACGTTGTAGAACGGCACGATCATCAGGCCGATGAACGGCAACAAAAGCAAAAGACGTATCACGCTCTCTCCTCCCCTGTGAGTGAAGTCGGCACGCTTTTCGTGAAGCGCGCCTTGAGCGCGATATAGCTGAGATCATCCGCCAGTCCCTCCCCCTACCTTGGCGCGGCCAGCCCCCATACTTTCGTACGGGCGCTAACGCTGTATCAGTTTGCATTCCGATCTATTTCAGGATATATTTCCAGAAATGGAGGACGGCCCTTGGCCGACACAGCCCAAAAAAGAGCACTTCGAAACTACCGGGCCCGTCTGACCAAGCGTGGCATGGCGCGGTTCGAGGTGCTCGGCCTCGATACCGACCGTGAATTGATCCGGTCCCTTGCCAAGCAGCTCGCCGAAGATGGTACCGACGCCGAGCGACTGCGCTCTACACTGCATCGATCAATAGCAGCGGAACCTCCCAAGAAGGGCGGCATCCTTGCCGCGCTGCGACGCTCGCCGCTTGTCGGAACCGATCTCGAGGTCAAGCGCACGCGCGTAACGGGTCGCAAGGTTGACCTGTGATACGCTACGTCCTCGACACCAACATCACCAGCAACATCACGAAACCGAGCCCGTCGCCAACGCTCCTGGCGTGGCTGGCCGCACAGAACGATGATGATCTGTTCATCTCCGCTCTAACGATTGGAGAAATCCGGCGAGGTATCCTGGAAAAACCAGCGGGAAAAAAACGGAGCGCGTTAGAGGGCTGGTTCGCAGGTCCTGAAGGGCCACCATCGCTTTTCGCGGGGCGCGTGCTGGCTTTCGACGAGCAAGCAAGCCTAGTCTGGGCGCGCCTCATGGCGCGTGGCACCACCACCGGCAGGCCCCGCAGCGCTCTCGATATGATCATCGCCGCCGTGGCCGAGGCCAATGACTGCATGGTTGCGACCGACAACGAGAAAGATTTCGCGGGACTGAAATTCGTGAACCCGCTGCGAGAGCGCAAGGCCGACTAGGGCATTTGACCTACGGTGTCTGATTTATCTTAGACGGATCTGACAGGAACCGGTCAAAGGAGTTCATTCTCTCGGACGACGGGCGCGACGATAAATATCCTGAAGCAGAACATGCATTCGTGCGGTACGTACCAAACCTATCTCGCCGAAAACCAGGCAGTGTTCCCGCCTCGCGCCTATGAGCCCGTAGACTGGTTCTACCATACGAGGGATCGCCGCTGTCCGGATGATGCCTGGCTGGAGTCGCTGCAAGTATTGGCGAGGCCGGGCTCCCAGCCTCGTCAACGATCCCGTTCGATCGCGCTTCGCTTGCTCGGCGCTTACAAGGATGGACATATCGAGATTAGGTATCCGACCGGGTATCCTTACTCACTCCAGGAGCTTTCGCCAGATGCGCCGTCGCCCGGCGATTGGCGCTACGACGAGTTTCGCATCTCGGATCGCGGTCACTTGATCCACGAGATTGAGTGGGCCTATCGCGCCCAATGCAAAGCATTCGTATGGGTGATCGAAGCCGATGATATCGACTTCCGACAGATACCGATGCAGGGAACTGACGGAAGCTAGACTAGAACGGTCGACGCCTACTGCCGCTTGCGCTCGTTCGCTGCCGGCTTCGGCGGCTCGGGCGGGGGGGCGGCTGGCGCGCTGTTGCTCGCGCCGAACAGCACGCGGGTCGGATTGCGATCAAAGTTGTTCACGGCGCGGCTGATGTCGCCGAGCGTGCGGCGGCCGTCGGTCATCAGCGCACCGGAGCGCTTGTCGAAATCCTCGGCTAGTTCGCGGATCGACTTCACCGTCTGGAACAGTTCGCCACCGTCCTTGCCGCCGGCGAGCGTGTTGAGGCCGAGCATGAGGTTGTCGGCCTTGAGCATGACGCCGTCGACCTTGGCCATCACGACGTCGATCTTCTCGGAGTTGCGGGCGAGCGAGTTGGTGAAGGTCTCGAGGTTCTTCAGCGAGTTCTTCACCGACTCCTGATTGTCGGCGACGATCTTGTTGATGTTCTGCAGCGTGCCGCGGATCGCCTCGGTGACGTCCTGGAGCTTGTTCGGATCGGCGGTCAGCGTGGGAATGCCATCCTCGTCGAGCGGCGGCGGCGGCGCGGCCTCCTCGCCGCCCTTGAGCGAGATCGCGGCGACGCCGGTCAGGCCCTGGAATTCGAGGCCGACCAGGGTGTCCTTGCGGAGCGGCGTGTTGTTCTCGATCATGGCGAGTGCGACAACCCGCCGCGGGTTGTCGAGCTTCACCGAGACCACCTCACCGACCCGGATACCGTTGAAGTTGACGCTGCCGCCGTTGCGCAGGCCCGCCGCCGGGCCCTCGAAGACGACGCGGAACGGGCTGCGCTGCTTGGTCGTGTGCAGCGACTGGAACCACAGCACGAAGCCGATCGCGGCCGCGAACACCGCCAGCGTGAAAGATCCGATCAATACGTAGTTCGCCCGCGTTTCCATCAGCTACTCCGGCACATCAAGTCACGACCGCGCGGGCGCGCTTGCCGTGGAAATACTGCCTCAGCCAGGGATGCTGCGAGGCCTGCATGTCGGCGATCGACCCTGCCGCAATGATCTTGCCGTTCCCTAAGACGGCGATGCGGTCGCAAGCGGTGTAAAGGCTGTCGAGGTCGTGGGTTACCATGAAAACGGTCAGCCCCAAAGTCCGCTGCAGCGTCCTGACCAGGTCGTCGAAATCGCCGGCGCCGATCGGATCGAGGCCGGAGGTCGGCTCGTCCAGGAAGACGAGGTCGGGATCGAGTGACAGCGCGCGGGCCAGCGCAACGCGCTTGATCATGCCGCCGGACAGTTCCGACGGAAAGCGCTCGGCCACCTCGGGCTTGAGGCCGACCATGGCAAGCTTGGCCATGGTGATTTCGTCCATCAGCCGCTGCGAGACGCGAAGATATTCGCGCATCGGAAACTGGATGTTCTGCCGCACGGTGAGCGAGGAGAACAGCGCGCCCTGCTGGAACAGCACGCCCCAGCGCCGCTCGACGTTGCGGCGCTGCGACGTGCTGGAGGAATCCAGGTCGACGCCGAACACTTCGATCGAGCCGGCGACCTTCGGCACGAGGCCGATGATGGTGCGGGTCAGCACCGACTTGCCCGCGCCAGAAGGACCGACAAAGCCCAGAATCTCGCCGCGCTTGACGTCGAGGTTGAGCCCGTCGAGCACGCGCGTCGTGCCGAACTGCACGGTGATGTCGCGGACGCGGATGATGGGATTTTGGATCGCGTTTTGAGTTTCTTGCGCCATCGTCACATTCCGATCGAGGCGAAGAAGATGGCGAACACGCCGTCCATGACGATGACGAAGAAGATGCCCTTCACCACCGACGCGGTGGTGTGCTGTCCGAGGGATTCCGCACTGCCCTGCACGGCGAGCCCCTCGACGCAGGCGACGATGCCGATCACCGCGGCCATCACCGGCGCCTTGACGATGCCGACGATGAAATGGTCGATCGAGATGGCATCGCGCAGGCGGAGCAGGAACGCTTCGGGATCGACGCCGCCATAGAGCCAGGCGACGAGGCCGCCGCCATAGAGCGCGGCCATGGCGCCGAGGAAGGCGAGGATCGGCAGCGCCAGCACCAGCGCCAGCATGCGCGGCAGCACCAGGACTTCGATCGGATCGAAACCCATGGTGCGCAGCGCGTCGATTTCTTCCCGCATCTTCATCGAGCCGAGCTCGGCGGTGTAGGCGCTGCCCGAGCGGCCTGCGACCATGATCGCGACAAGGAGCACGCCGATCTCGCGCAACACCAGCACGCCGAGCATGTCGACGACGAAGATGTCGGCGCCGAACCTGCGGAAATGGAAGATGCCCTGCTGGGCGATGATGCAGCCGATCAGGAAGGTGATCAGTACGATGATCGGCACCGCGCGCCAGCAGACCTGCTCCATGTGGTGCACGGTCGAGGTCAGGCGGAACGAACGCGGATGGATCAGCACCCGACCGCCCGCGGCAAGCACCGCGCCGAGCATGTCGACGAGGCCGGCCACCGTGCCGGCGAGGCCCGCGACGGTCCGGCCGATCTGCTCCAGCATGCCGGTGATGGTGATCGTCGAGGTCTCGACCACCGGGGTCGCGCGGACCCGGCGTACCTCGTCGACGAGGCTCGAATAGTTCGCAGACAGCCCGGCGATCTGCGCCTCGACCGAGCCTTTGGTCAGGCTGCGGCGCAGCCGCTCGATCAGCCAGGCCCCGAACGTGTCGAGCTTGGCGACCTCGGAGACGTCGATGAAGATGCTCTGGGGGCCGCCGGCGAGCTTCTCGGCGTCGGCCACCATCCGCTCCAGCACCGGCGCGAAGCTCGCGGTCCAGGTTCCGGTGGCACAGAGGGCCAGCGCATTGCCTTTGGCAATCCGTTCCAGCTTCGGATCGCCGCTCAAGGTGTCCGCTCCCATACGACCAGGGCGGAGGAAATCAGAGTGTTGCGCACGCGCCCGTACCCAGAAAAGGTATCCCCAACTGGTTAATGTTAGTTGCTAGAGGTAACCAGCAGGTTCAGATTTCGCCAGAGTTCAAAATGACTTCCAGCAAAGTTCCTGGTCTTTCCGCGCGAATCGAGCGGTTTCCCATCGCCGGCAGTTTCACCATCAGCCGGGGCGCCAAGACCGAAGCCGTGACCGTGGTGGCCGAACTGACCCAAACCGGCCTGACCGGCCGCGGCGAATGCGTGCCCTATCCCCGCTACGGCGAGACCCCAAAGGCGACGCTGGCGGCGATCGCGGCCATGCAGGACGCCATCAGGGGCGGTCTCGACCGGCAGGCGCTCCAGGCTGCCATGAAGCCCGGCGCCGCCCGCAACGCCCTGGACTGCGCCTTCATCGACCTGGAGGCCAAAGCGGCCGGCTTGCGGGCCTGGAACCTGCTGGACCGCCCCACCCCGGGTGAGCGCACCACGGCCTATACGATCTCGCTGGGCACCCCCGAGGCCATGGCGGCGGCGGCCGCCAAGGCCGCTCGCCGGCCGCTGCTCAAGATCAAGCTCGGCGGCGACGGGGATGACGCCCGCATCTCTGCGGTCCGCAAGGCTGCCCCCGAATCCGAGTTGATCGTCGATGCCAACGAATCCTGGACCGAGGCCAACCTCGAGCACAACCTCGCCGCCTGCGACGCCGTCGGCGTGACCTTGGTGGAACAGCCGTTGCCGGCAGGGAAGGACGATGCGCTGGCGCGGATCAAGCGACCACTGGCCGTCTGCGCCGACGAGAGCGTGCATGACCGCAAAACCCTCGCGGCGCTCCGCGACCGCTACGACGCCGTCAACATCAAGCTCGACAAGACCGGCGGCCTCACCGAGGCGCTCGCGATGGCCGACGCCGCGCAGGCGCTCGGCTTCGAGATCATGATCGGCTGCATGGTCGCGACCTCGCTGTCGATGGCGCCCGCGATGCTGGTGACGCCGCAGGCACGCTTCGTCGATCTCGACGGTCCCTTGCTGCTCGCGCGCGATCGCGATCACGGCCTGCGTTACGACGAGAGCCTGGTCTATCCGCCCGAGTCTTCGCTCTGGGGCTGAGCCGTCAGCCGGTGCCGCGCCGACCAGATCACGAGCGCGCCGACCGCGGCCATCGCCGCCATTACGTAATACAGGCTGTCACCGATGCGGGCGTAGATCGCACCCGACGCGATCGAGGTCGTTGCGCCCAATAGTCCGCTGCATGCGGCGAGGTAGCCCTGCCCGCGCGCGATCTGGTGCGATGGCACGCGCTGCACCATCAGCGTCATGGTGCCGACGATGGTCATGCCGAACGTCAGGCCGTGACCGAGCTGTGCGACCGCGAGCAGCGCCAGCGGCGGCTCGTTCGCCGTGACGATCCAGCGCAGCACCGCGCTTACGCCGCCGATCGCCATCAGCGATGACGGATGCAGCGAGAAGCGCGGCGACAGCGCGAACACGACGATCTCCGCGATCACGCCCAGCGTCCACAGCCCCGCGATCGTCAGCCCACTGATCCCATGGAGCTGCCAGTTGATCGCCGAGAAGGTGTAATAGGCGACGTGGCTGCCCTGGATCAGCGCAGCAGAGGCGATCACCGCCCAGAAGCCGGCATCGCGCAGCAGCGGCTTGCCGACATGCGTCTCCGCCGTCCTGCGCCTGACATCGTCGAGCGGCCGCAGCAGCAGGCTGGCGAGCACGGCAACGACCGCCCATGCGACGATGATCCAGATCAGGTCGCGCGCGGCGATGATGTCGACGAGATAGCCGCAGGCGAGCGAGCCGGCGGCGAAGGCTGCCGAGCCCCACAGCCTCACCGGTCCGTAGTCGAGCCCGTAGCGCGCGACGCCGCGCAGCGCGTAGGCATCGGTGAGCGGCGTCGTCGGCGTCCACATCATGCAGGTGAGCGCGTAGATCAGGAACAGCGCCAGTGGCTGCTGCTGCAAGCCGACCGCCGCAAAGCCGATCGCGGTCGCCAGCACCGAGATCATCATCGCGGCGCGAATCGCCCGTTTCCTTTCGGCAAAGGCGGTGATCTGCGGCAGCGTGGTGAAGCGCGTCAGCGCCGGCAGCGCGTTGATGACGCCGATCCACGACGCGTCGATGCCGATCGCCTTGAGCCACACCGGAAAGAACGGCAGATGCGTGCCCGATACCGCGAACACGGCCGAATAGAACAGCGCGAGACTCACGGCGAATCGCCGCTTGACCGATGCTGGTGTGGGGATTTGTGATACGGGTGGCATCAAACCAATTGCGATTCGGTCGATATCGTGGTGATCGTTACAGTAACGCGCAGTGATTTGCGCGACGAGATTGTCATGGCCAACGAAGCATTCGCCCTTTCGCCCATGTCTGCCCGCGCGGCCGAGCCGAACGAGCAGGACTACGACGCGATCCGCGAAGCCTTCATGGAGACCGCGCGCGGCCGCTGGTTCCTCGGCGAATACGCCAAGCGCAACCGCAACGCCGACACGCGCATGGTGCTCGACGCCGTTGCGAAAATCGAAGAAACCCTTGCGGCACAGCGACAACCCGTCGTCGAGGATCGCCTGCCCGAAGCCCTCGTCGCGATCCGCCGCGCGGTCGAGGACGCAGAAAGCGCCGCAGCCAAGGCGTTCGATCCCGCCGCGATCGAAGCGAACCTCGCGCCCATCCCGCGCGGCGTGCGCATCATCAAGGAGATTTCCTGGCGCTGGCGCGAGATCGGCGCCGACGGGCGAATCTGCGACCTGATTGATTCGCAGCTCGCCTCGATCGAAGCGGCCTGCGCCCAGGTGGTGACCATCGACCCGCGCGGCGACCTCAAGGCCGCCTTCGATCTGCTCAGGGACCGGGTCGAGCAGACCGATGCTGGCGGTGTCGCGGCGCCGCAAGCTGCCGTGCAACCTGCTCCGGCGCCTGCGCAGCCGGCTGCGACGGACGCGGAAGAGCCGGGTGACGAAACGCCCGCTGCGATGGTGAGCGAAGTACCCGCGGCTTTTACGGAGACGCCGCGGGAGATCGCGCCAGAGCCCGAGGCCATCGCTGAGGTGAGCGGCCTCGCCGAGGACGCGGTGCCGGACGTCGCGGTCGCGCCCGAGATCGCCGAGAGCCACGCCGCGGTCGAAGAGAGTTTTGCTGCCGTCGAGGACAGCCTCGCCGATCCCGTGGGCATCGCCGGGATCACCGACGAGTTCTCGCTCGATGCCGCCGCGGAAGCCGAGGACGAAGCCATACTCGACGCGATCGCGCTGGAGATGGCCGCGCCCGATCCGGAGTTCGACGAGATCGTCGCGCCGATGGAGATGGAAACAGCCATTCCGGAACCGATGCCGGAGCCGGTGGAAGCGGAGCCCGCCGCGATCGAGGCGCCGGCTGCGCCCCAATTCGAGGAGCCTGAGGTCGAGGAGCCGGTGACCGAGGCCCCGATCGCGATGGAATCGCTCGCGCGCCTCACCGATGCCATCGCGGAGGCTGCCGCCGAAGTGATGCTGCAGCCGGCCCCCGCGATGGCGGCCACGGCGTCATCGGACGCAGCCCCCGGCGCAACGCTGCCAATGCCCTCTCCCCTGCCCGAGCCCTCGCTCGGCGCAACCATCCTCGCCAGCGGCATCGTGCAAAAGCCCCGCGCGGCCGCCAACGACGCGCTTGCGCCGATCCGCCGCATGACCCAGGCCGAGAAGATCGCGTTCTTCTCGTAAGGGGCGGTATCTCTCGCTTGTCATTGCAAGCATCCGAAGCAATCCAGATTCCCCGGCGGAAAGGCGCTGGATTGCATCGCCACGCCCACCTCTAAGCGAATGGCTGCTCCTTACGTGATCCAGATCACGCCCAGTCGAGGGTGATCACGATCACGGACGGCAAGGCTCGAACGCGGTCAGGCTTGCTGGCAACCAATCTCGCATCGAGATGAGTGCCGAAAGGAGCACGCCATGTTCCACCTGAAATCCGCCCTGATGACTGCGGGCCTGCTGGGAAGCCTGTTCGGCTTCGCCTGCGGCCCGGTTTCCGCCCAAGTCGCCCCCGTCCAACCCGCCCCGACCGCGCTGCAAGGCCCGGAGCAGCGGGTGGCGCTGGTGATCGGCAATTCGAACTACCAGAACGCGCCGCAGCTCGCGAACCCCGACAATGACGCGCAGTCGATGGCACAGTTCCTGAACTCGGCCGGCTTCGAGGTGATCTCGGCGACCGACCTCGGCCAGAACGACATGCTGCGCGTGGTGCAGGATTTCTCGGCAAAGGTGTCCGCACGCGGCCCCAACACGGTGGCGATGGTCTATTACGCCGGCCATGGCGTGCAGCTCGCCGGCGAGAACTATCTCGTTCCCGTCGATGCGAAGGTCTCGAACCAGACCGAGCTCGTCAACGACTCGGTCCGCCTGGTCGACGTGATGTCGACGCTGGAGACGATTCCGAGCCGGATGCGCATCGTCATCCTCGATGCCTGCCGCAACAACCCGTTCCCCAAGGTCAACGACGCCGGCCGTGGCCTTGCCATCGTCGACGCACCGAACGGCTCGATCGTCGGCTATTCGACCGCACCGGGCGCCGAAGCGCTCGACGGCAATGGCGGCCACAGCCCTTACACACAGGCCTTCCTGAACGCCGCGCGCGAGCCCAACGTACCGATCGAGCAGCTCTTCAAGCGCGTGCGCCTTGCGGTGAACCAGACCACCAGCGGCGCGCAAGTTCCCTGGGAGAGCTCTTCGCTCACATCCGACTTCACCTTCTTCGGCGACACCGCCGTTGCCGCCAGCCGCGCCCCAGTGCATGCACCGGTGGTGCAGATGGCCTCGAACCTGCCGAGCCGCTCGGCCCGCCAGGCCTATGATTACGTGCTGTCCGAGGGCAGGCCCGAATACTATCAGGAGTTCGTCGCGATGTATCCGCACGACCCGCTGTGCGACCACATCCGCTGGCTGCTTGCGAACCTCCTGATCTCGCAGGCCTGGCACCAGGCGGTGCTGGCGAACTCGCCGCTCGGCTACAAAACCTTCTACGACAGCTACGGCAACAGTCCCTATGCGCAAGTCGCGTTGAAGCTGGAAGCGCAGCCGAAACTGATCCCCCTGATGCAGGCGACGAAGTTCCTGGCCCCGCAGAACATCGCCTCGACGTTGAAGATCGGCAATCTCGGCCAGCCCAAATACATGCCGCTGATGCAGCAGGGCAACGGCTCGCAGATGAACGCCAACCTGCCGGTCGTGCAGAAGCCGGTCGACGGCACAGTCATCGGCAAGCTCGGCAACGGCGGCGAGATCACCAACCTGCCCGCCGGCAATTCGCAGAACGGCACGCCCTCGCAGGCTCCGGGTAAGATCGTGACGCTGCCCGCGCCGACCAACACGACGACGAACACTGGCGGCATCGGCAAGATCACGACGCTGCCGGTGACCGTCACGCAGAACAACGGCAAAAACAATGCCGGCACGGCGGGTAAGGTCGTGAGCATGCCGGTGAACATCGGCAAGGGCAACGCGAGGGTCGACGTCAAGACCACCGACGTGAAGACGACGAACGTCCAGACCCAGAGCAACCCGATCCGCGTCAACCCCGGCGTCGTGAAGCTCAACAACAACCCGGTGAACAAGGTGCAGGTACAGAACAATCCGCAGAACACCCGGCCGCAGATCAATACGATCGGCAATGGCGGCGGCAACAACTTCCGTCAGTCGATGAACCAATCGAACATGAATGCGGGCAACAACCACCGCAGCTTCATGCACTGATCACGGCAAAGACAAAACGGCAAGGGGGCAGAGCGGCAACGCTCTGCCCCCTTCGTCATGTCAGAAAATCCGGGCAGTCCTCACCTCCCCAGCGGGGAGAGGTGAACCGAGCCTCCCCGCTCGCACCGTTCAATTGAACTCAGGCCACCAGCTCGGCGAACAGATCCGCATCGACATTGCCGCCGGAGAGGACGATGACGACGTTCTTGCCGGCAACGTCGAGACGGCCCGCGAGCAACGCGGCTAGGCCGACCGCACCGCCGGGCTCGACCACCAGCTTCAGCTCGCGATAGGCAAAGGCGACGGCCGCACCGACTTCCTTGTCGGACGCCGTGACGCCGCGCGCGAGCAGCTTGCTGTTGATCGCGAAGGTCATCTCGCCGGGGATCAGCGCCATCAGCGCATCGCAGATGGTGCGGCCCGCCGGCGGGTGCGGCTCGCGATGGCCCGCGGACAACGAAATGCCGTGATCGTCGAACGCTTCGGGCTCGGCCACCACGATCTGGGCCTGCGGATAGCGCGCCTTCACGGCCGTCGCGACGCCCGCGATCAGGCCGCCACCGGAGGCCGGCGCCACCACGATGTCGGGCGCAAGGCCGAGCGTTGCCATGTCTTCCGCGATCTCGCGGCCGGCGGTGCCCTGCCCCGCGATCACGAACGGATCGTCATAGGGCCTGACCAGCGTCGCGCCGCGCTTTTCGGCGATGCCGCGCGAGATCGCCTCGCGGTCGTCGCGATCGCGGTCGTAGAGCACGACCTCGGCGCCATACGATTTGGTGCGCTCGCGCTTGGACAGCGGCGCGTCCGCGGGCATCACGATGGTCGCCTGCATGTCGAGGATCTTTGCCGCCGCCGCCACGCCCTGGGCATGATTGCCGGAGGAGAACGCGACGACGCCGCCGGCGCGCTTGTCCTGCGGGATCGAGAACACCTTGTTGAAGGCGCCACGGAACTTGAAGGACCCGGTGCGCTGGAGCATCTCCGGCTTCAGGAACACCTTTGCACCGACGCGCTCGTTGAGCACCGGAAAGGACAACAGCGGGGTGCGGACGGCGAAGGGCGCGAGCACACGCGCTGCGGCGTCGATATCGGCGGGGCCGACCGGAAGGGGCTGTTCAGACATGGCGCGATGTTATCGCGGCCGGCGAGGCGCGGGCAAGACACCTCCGCGCGAGGATTTTCTTCTCTTCAGGCGACGAACCGCGGCTGTTCCGCCCTCTCCCGGCCGGGCAGCACCGCACCGACCGCGCGGATGTTGTCTATGAAGGCCCGCGCCGAGGCCTCCCAGGTGTAGTTGGCGGCGAATGCGACGCAGGCCTGCCTGGAAATGTCGAGCGCAGCGAAGCAGGCGCTGTGCAGATCCTCGTCCAGTGCGCCGACCGGCGCATCGCCGATGACGTCGCGCGGGCCCTTCACGGGGAAGGCCGCGACCGGCAGGCCGCTTGCGAGGGCCTCGAGCAGGACCAGGCCGAACGTGTCGGTCTTGCTCGGAAACACGAAGACGTCGGCCGCCGCATAGATGTCGGCCAGCTCCTCGCCGTGCTTTTCCCCAAGGAAGAGCGCGTCGGGATAGGCCTCCTCCAGTGCGTTGCGCGCCGGACCGTCGCCGACGATCACCTTGGTGCCGGGCAGATCGAGGTCGAGGAACGCTTCGAGATTCTTCTCAACCGCGACGCGGCCGACCGAGAGGAACACCGGGGCCGGCAGGCAGAGGTCGACGGCGCGAGGATGGAACAGGTGCGTATCGACGCCGCGCGGCCACAGCACGACATTGCCGAAACCGCGCTCGCCGAGTTCCTGGGTCAGCGCCGGCGTCGCCGCCATCACGGCCCGGCTCGGGCTGTGGAAGCGGCGCAGCGCCCGCCAGATCAGGGAGCCCGGAACCGGCACGCGCGCGCGGACATATTCGGGGAAGCGGGTGTGGAAGCTGGTCGTGAACGGCAGCTTGCGCTGACGGCAATAGCGGCGGACCATCAGGCCGATCGGCCCTTCCGTCGCGATGTGGATGCTGTCGGGCCGCGCTTCCGCGATCAGTTTTGCGATGCGCGCCGGGCGCGGCATGGCAAGCCGCACGTCGCGATAGCTCGGCATCGCGAAGGTGCGGAACGATTGCGGCGTGAGGAACGAGAACTCGACGTCGAGCGTCTTGGCGGCGTCGGCGAGCTTGGTCAGCGTCCGAACCACACCGTTGACTTGCGGGTGCCAGGCGTCGGTCGCGACCAGGATGCGCATCAAGCGGCTCTCGTCAGGCAGCTCTTGCCGCCACCTGCGGCACTTCAGCCGGCTTCCGCAGATGGTCGGCCCAGGTGATGATCTCGAAACGACCGTCATCATGCTCGACGAGCGCGGTGCAGCTCTCGACCCAGTCGCCGCAGTTCATGTAGCGGATGCCGTTCTCGTCGCGGATCACGGCGTAATGGATGTGGCCGCAGATCACGCCGTCGGCGTCGTGGCGCCGGGCTTCGGCGGAGAGTGCCTGCTCGAACGCGCCGATATAGTTCACCGCATTCTTGACCTTCTGCTTGGCCCATTGCGACAGCGACCAATAGGGCACGCCGAACAGGCGTCGGAAGAAGTTGACGAAGCGGTTCATCTGGATCGCGAAGTCGTAGGCCTTGTCGCCGAGATGGGCGAGCCAGCGCGCGTTCTGCACCACGAGGTCGAAGATGTCGCCGTGAATGACGAGGTAGCGCTTGCCGTCCGCGCCGGTGTGCACGGTGTTCTCGACGACGTCGATGCCGCCGAAATGCGTGCCGTAATAGTTGCGCAGGAACTCGTCGTGATTGCCGGGCACGTAGATGACCTTGGCGCCCTTGCGCGCCTTGCGCAGCAGCTTCTGCACCAGGTCGTTGTGCGATTGCGGCCAGTGCCAGCTCGATTTCAGCGCCCAGCCATCGACGATGTCGCCGACGAGGTAGATCGTGTCGGCATCGTGGTAGCGCAGGAAGTCCAGCAAAAGGTCGGCTTGCGAGCCGCGGGCTCCGAGATGGACGTCGGAGATGAACAACGTGCGAAAGCGCCGCTCCGGGCTCTCGTCACTCACATCGTAACTTCCCATGCGACAGCCTGTAACAATGTCCCGTGACAGGGGGATGACGATTGAACCGATGAGGCACCCTCGGATACGAATCGGACCTTGCCTCGCCCTCCCCGCGAATATCAGCCGCATGCGACAATCAGGCGACATGGCGCCCCAATGGTTCTCCGCAAAATGCCGGGCCCCAAGGAGATGCTGGTTAACTGTGGATCGGGAAGCCGGCGTCAGTAGAACTTGTGGAAATGATGGATCGGCCCGTGGCCGTGACCGACGCTGAAGCGGTCGGCGGCCGCGATGGCCGCGCTGATCCAGCTCTTGGCATGGCGCACGGCCGTCTCGAGATCCTCGCCCTTGGCAAGCCCCGCCGCAACGGCTGACGACAGCGAGCAGCCGGTGCCGTGGGTGTTGCGCGTGGCAACACGCGGCGCGGGGAGCGCGATCGTTTCGCCAGCGCTGACGAGATAGTCGATACTCTGCGCACCCTCGCCGTGGCCACCCTTGATCAGGACCGCGCGGCAGCCGAGCCCGAGCAGGCGGCGCCCCTGGCTTTCGATCTCGGCCTCGCTTCGTGCGACCTGCTCGTCGAGCAGTGCGGCCGCCTCCGGCAGATTGGGCGTGATCACCGATGCAAGCCGCATCAGCTTCGTGCGCAAGGCTTCGACGGCCTCCGCGGCCAGCAGCCGGTCGCCGGAGGTTGCGACCATCACCGGATCGAGCACGATATGGCCCGGCTTCCAGCGTGACAGCGCGGCAGCAATCGCATCGATGCTGCCGGCCTGCGCCACCATGCCGATCTTCACCGCACCGACATCGAGATCCGAAAACACCGCATCGATCTGCGCGGTGACGAAATCGGCGGGCACCGCGTGAATGCCGGTGACGCCTTTGGTGTTCTGCGCCGTCAGCGCCGTGATCGCGGACGCGCCGTAGACCCCGAGCGCGGCAAAGGTCTTCAGGTCGGCCTGAATGCCGGCGCCGCCGCTCGAATCGGAACCGGCGACGGTGAGCGCCACGGGCGTGGTCATCGCAGGAAACGCTTGCTCGAAAAGGACATGGCCATGGCCCGTCCTAGCGCGTCGGCGGAGCCCCAGCAAGCCGCCGAATCAGGCCAAGCGCGAGCTGCACGGCATTGTCGTCCCGCAAGCGGGCATATCCTGCGAAAATAAGAGCACGGCATCACCCGGCCTTGGCGACCAAGCGTGCGAATGACACGGTAGTCAGTGGATTCGTCCAGCGACGCAAATTGCCGGCCCTCGGCCTGCAACCCTCCGGGGAAGAGATCATGTGGGCTTATTTCGAACGTATCCTCGACTCCTCGATGTTCTCACCGCACGGCATCTGCCTGCTGTGGGAACCCGAGCTGATCTGGCTCCACGTCGTCTCCGACGCTTGCATCGCCGCGGCGTATTTCTCGATCCCGTTTGCTCTCGCGATCCTCGTCACCAAGCGGCGTGACCTCAAGTTCGGCTGGGTGTTCTGGGCGTTCGCGGTCTTCATCACAGCCTGCGGCCTCACCCATGTCCTGTCGATCTATACGCTCTGGGTACCGGTCTACGGCATCGAGGGCCTGGTCAAGGCGGCGACCGCGATCGCCTCGATCTTCACCGCGGTCGCGCTCTGGCCGCTGCTGCCCAAGATCCTGGCGATCCCCTCTCCCTTCGAGCTGCAAAAGGTGCAGGCCGCGCTCGAGGAGGAGGAGACCAAGCGCCGCGATGCGACGCAGCTGCTGAAACAAGTGGGAGAGGCGCAGCGCGCGATGCGCGAGAGCGTGGCGCGCCTCACCGCCGTCGTCGAGACTGCGGTCGACGGCGTCATTCTGTTCGATGCGCAGGCCCGCATTCTCCTGTTCAATCCAGCCTGCGAACGGCTGTTCGGCTATCGCGCCGAGGAGGTCATGAATCTCGACATCGGCATGCTGATGTCCGACGGAGGGAAGCGTTCATCCACCGCTTATGCTCAGCGTTTCGCGACGGGGGAAACCGTCGGCCTGCGCAAGGACGGGTCACACTTTCCGATGGATCTGTCGGTGGGCCAGGCGTGGCAGGACGGCGAGCTGATCTATGTCGGCATCATCCATGATCTGACCGCGCGCAAGCTGACCGAGCAGCAGCTCCAGCAGGCGCAGAAGATGGAGACGGTCGGCCAGCTCTCCGGCGGCATCGCGCACGACTTCAACAACCTGCTGACCGTCATCATCGGCAACGCCGAGCATCTCAGCGAGCAGCTCAAGGCCCGGCCGGATTTGCGCCAGTTCGCCGACGACATCTGCCAGTCCGGCGAACGCGGCGCGGAGCTGACGCAGCGGCTGCTCGCCTTCAGCCGCCGCCAGCTGCTGCGGCCGCAGACGATCGATTGCACCGAGCTGATCTTGTCCATGCTCAAGCTGTTCAAGCGCACCCTGCGCGAGAACATCGAGATCGGCACCGCTTTCGGGCCCGGCACGATCCAGGCCTTTGCCGACCGCTCCCAGCTCGAATCCGCCGTGCTGAACCTGGCGCTGAATGCGCAGGATGCCATGCCGTCAGGCGGGCATCTGACGCTGAGCACCGAGCTCGCCGCGATCGACGAGGACTACCGCGCCCTGCACCCGGAGGTGGCCTCCGGCGCCTATGTGCTGATTTCCATCACCGATGACGGCGAAGGCATGTCGCCGGAGGTGATCGAGCGCGCCTTCGAGCCGTTCTTCACCACCAAGGAGGTCGGCAAAGGGTCCGGCCTCGGGCTGAGCATGGTCTATGGTTTCGCCAAGCAGTCCGACGGCCACGTCTCCATCTACAGCGAGCAGGGCCTGGGGACGACGGTCCGGATCTACCTGCCGCGCGCCGGCGGCGGTCAGTCGCTGACCGACGCGCCGGACAAGGAAGACGCCGCGCCGCGCGGCCACGAGACCATCCTGATCGCCGAGGACGATCCGTTCGTCCGCTCCTCGGTCATCCTCCGGGTGGAGGCGCTCGGCTACCGCGTCGTCGCCGCCGTCAACGGCAAGGAGGCCTTGCAGCGGCTGCGTGCCGACCCCGGCATCGACATGCTGTTCACCGACATCGTCATGCCCGGCGGCATGAGCGGCTGGGAGCTCGCCGACCAGGCCCGGCGTATCAGGCCCGGCCTGCCGGTACTGTTCACCTCGGGCTACGCGCTGGAGACCCTGGTCGAGCAGGGCCGCGCGCAGGCACAGGCCGTGGTCCTGACCAAGCCCTATCGCAAGGCCGAACTCGCCCAGCGGCTCAGGGACGCATTTGCGGCAGCGACGGTGGCCTCGTAGGACGTCGGACCGCCCTCGGCCGGCCGGCCGGCCCGCTTGCTAAATCGGGCTGGTTTTGGCCTATTAGCCTTTAGAATTCGCCTTCGGAGTGACTGCAATGGTTCCCTTCTTCGTCCAGATCAAATGCAAGCTCGGCCAGTCCTATACGGTCGCCAATGCGCTTGCCGAAGCCGAGATCGCCTCCGAGATCTACTCCACCGCCGGCCAATACGACCTGCTGGTCAAGTTCTACGTCGACAACGACACCGACATCGGCCACTTCGTGAACGAGAAGGTGCAGGTGCTGCCGGGCATCCAGGACACCCTCACCATCATCACCTTCAAGGCGTTCGGCACCGGCTAGCCGGACGCGTTCAATCGCCTCCCGCCTTGCGCTTGGGCGGCGTCGGCCCATCGACCGGCGGCAGCGACTTCAGATAGGCGGCCATCGCGGCGCGGTCCTCGGGCTTCAACTGCGCGAGGTTCTTGATCACCGGCCGCATCGAGCCTGACGCGCTGTCGCCCTCGGGCATGTCGCCGGTCTCGAGGAAATCGGCGATATCCTTCTCGCTCCAACTCCCCAGACCCTTCTGGGTGATGTTCGGCACCCAGCCCTCGCCTTCGGGATTGGGGCCGCCGGCGAAGCGCTGCGCGGTGACGACGCCGCCGAGGAAATTGCGCGGGCTGTGGCATTCGGCGCAATGGCCGAAACCGTTGACGAGATACGCGCCCCGATTCCACCCGGCCGAATGCATCGCCGCCGGCACGAACGGCCTGACATCCATGAACAGCAATTTCCAGATGCCGACATTGCGGCGGATGTTCAGGGGAAACGGCAGGTCGTGATCGCGCACCCGCCCCGAGACCGGCGGCAGCGTCTTCAGATACGCGAAGAGATCGCGGACGTCGTCGACCTTGGCGAGGTGATAGGACGTGTAGGGAAACGCCGGATAATAATGCGTGCCCTCGGGCGAGATGCCGCGCATCACCGCGTTGACGAAATCGGCCTCGCTCCATCGGCCGATGCCGTCAGCGGGATCAGGTGAAATGTTCGGCGCATAGAACGTGCCGAATGGCGAGCCGAGCGCGAGGCCGCCGCCGAGTTTCAAGCGATCGGGCTGGTTGGGCACCGCATGGCAGGACGAGCATCCGCCTGCGTTGAACAGCTCCTGCCCATTGGCAAGATCAGGCGCGCGTGTCGGCGCCGGCAGGGCCAAAGCGGTCGGCGCTGTCAGCCACCAGTAGGCGGCCAAGGCTGCGACGACGGCGATCAGAATGACATGGATTGTTCGTCGCAGCATCGAGGATCCCATTGAGCTCGAGCGAATTTACGGATCACCCGGCGGCCGCTCCAGCCACGAATAATTTAGATGGTTTGATCGGAATCCGGGAATAAAGTCGGAACCGCACTGTTTGCAAGTTGATCGCAATCAGGCGTCAACAGGGAGAGACCCATGAACAAAGCGCTTTTTGCCACGCTGGCGCTCGGAGCCGCCGTCGCATTCGCAGGCTCGGCCAGCGCGGAGAAGCTGAAGGCGACGCTGGACGGCAAGTCCGAAGTCCCTGCCACCACCAGCAGCGGCACCGGCAAGGCGGATATCGACTATGACGCCGCCACCAAGAAGCTCTCCTGGAAGGTGACCTATTCCGGCCTCACCGGCCCCGCCACCGCCGCCCATTTCCACGGTCCCGCCGAGGCCGGCAAGAATGCCGGCGTGATGGTCCCGATCCCGGGCATCGCCAACAGCCCGGTCGAAGGCAGTGCGACGCTCACCGATGCGCAGGCCTCGGACCTCCTCTCCGGCAAGCTCTACGTCAACATTCACACTGCGGCCAACCCGGGCGGCGAAATCCGCGGCCAGGTGACCAAGTAGATTTCATCGCGAGGTCATCGTCGAAGGCCGGGCGCGCGCGTCCGGCCTTTTCGATCCGAAACGGCACGTGATGCCCGCGGGCTCAAGCCGCACTCAACGCCTGCTCCAGATCCGCGATCAGATCCGACGGATTTTCGATCCCGATCGACAGCCGGATCGTGGAGTCGAGAACGCCGATCTTGCGGCGGATCTCGGCGGGAACGCCGGAATGGGTCATCGTCGCCGGCAGGCTCGCCAGCGATTCCGTTCCGCCGAGGCTCACGGCGAGCTTGAAGATCTGCAACGAATTGAGGAATTTCTCCGCCGCCGCCTGGCCGCCGACGATGTCGAACGAGAACGTCGATCCCGCGCCCAGGCACTGCCTTGCGAACACGCGTCCGGCCAGCGAGGCCTCCGCGTGATGGCCGAGATAATGGACCTTCGCCACCTTGGCGTGGTCGCGCAGGAAATCCGCCACGAGCTGCGCGTTGCTGTTGGCCTTCTCCATGCGCAGGCTCAGCGTTTCCAGCGAGCGGTTGATCATCCAGCAGGAATGCGGGTCGAGCTGGGTGCCGATGGCGCCGCGCAGCGCCTTGACGCCCTTCATCATCGCCTTGGTGCCGAGCGCGGCGCCCGCGATCAGATCGGAATGGCCGCCGACATATTTGGTCAGCGAGTACAGCGAGATGTCGGCGCCGTGCTCGATCGGCCGCTGAAACACCGGGCCGAGCAGCGTGTTGTCGCAGGCGATGATCGGCGTGTGGCCCTGTGCCTTGCCGATGGCATCGGCGACGCGGCGCATCAGCGCGATGTCGACCAGGCCGTTGGTCGGGTTGGCCGGCGTCTCGATCAGGATCATCGAAACCCGGCCCTTGCGCATCGCCTCCTCCGCGGCCTGATTGACCACCGCCTCGTCGATGCCGTCGGCAAAACCGACCGCGCCGATCGAGAAGCGCGACAGCGTGTTCGTCAGCAGCGTCTCCGTGCCGCCGTACAGCGGCTGAGAGTGCAGGATGACGTCGCCGGGACGGACGAACGCCAAAATCGTCGTCGAGATCGCCGCCATGCCTGAAGAGAACAGTGCGCAGCTCTCGGTGCGCTCATAGATGGCGAGCCTGTCCTCGACGATCTCGCTGTTGGGGTGGTTGAAGCGCGAATAGACCAGGCCCGCGCCCATGCCCTCCGGCGGCTCGCGCCGGCCCGCGACGACATCGAAGAAGTCCTGCCCGTCCTCGGCCGTCTTGAACACGAAGGTCGAGGTCAGGAACACCGGCGGCTTGATGGCGCCTTCCGACAGTTGCGGATCGTAGCCATAGGTCAGCATCAGCGTTTCCGGATGCAGCATATGGTTGCCGATATGGGTTTTCGACGGGAACGGTTTTGCCATGGCCTGTCTCGCTGTTGACTGAGATCGCCACCGCGCGTCGGAACTCGGTACGGCGTGAGGCATCAACGCCGCGGCGGCGCCAGCAAACATAGTCGTTCTGACGGCGATCCGTCAGGGCGTGCAAACGGAATTTGGCAGTGAAGCCGTAGCCCGGATGGAGCGCAGCGCAATCCGGGCTACGAGTGAACGAGCTACGCCGTCTACTTCAGCTTCAACCGGTACGTCTCGTGGCAATCGTTGCAGCGGTCGTTGATCACCGTGTAGGCGGCCTTCAGGCTGGCGACATCGTGGATCTTGCCCTTGGCCTCGGCGATCGCCTTCTGCACCGGCGAGATCTTGGAATCGAAATCCGCCTTCTGCTGCCACACCTTTGGCGACGAACCGTAGGTGGCATTCACCACGTCCTGCTTGGGATTGGTCTCGAACGTCTTTGCGATCTTCCCGACGTCGGCTTCGAGGGTCGTCAGCGCCTCGTCGACGCTCTTCTGGTTGTAGTGAATGTCGCCCTTCGCCATCTTCAGCATGATGTTGTAGAGGCTTTTGGCCTGCGATCGCATCAGATTGTCCTGCTGGACGGCAATCTCCTGCTGCGCCATCACGGCGCCCGCACCCAGAAGCAGGGTGCCCGCGACAATCAACGTACGTTTCATAGGCTTGTTACTCCGGCTCGCAAGTCGATTCGGGGGAGGACCATTGAGGATAGAACCCGGCCGCGGGCAATTAATTCCCGCGGACCGAGCGGCCGATTTACAGGCTGTGGCGGCGATGGTGCTCGTTGATCGCAATCCACACCCGCTCCGGCGTTGCCGGCATGTCGATGTGGTCGATCCTGTACTCGCGCCAGAGCCCGTCAACGATGGCGTTGACGACGGCCGGGCAGGAGCCGATCGCACCGGCCTCGCCCGCACCCTTCACGCCCATCGGATTGGTCGTGCAGGGAATATTGTGGGTCTCGAACACGAACGACGGACCGTCGGCCGCGCGCGGCAGCGCGTAGTCCATGAAGGTTGCGGTGATGAGCTGGCCGTCGCCCGCGCCATAAACCACCTGCTCCATCAGCGCCTGGCCGATGCCCTGCATGGCGCCGCCATGCACCTGGCCTGCCAGGAGCAGCGGATTGAGCGTCTTGCCGAAATCGTCGACGATCACGTAGTTGACGATTTTGATGATGCCGGTGGCCGGATCGATCTCGACCTCCGCGACATGCGTGCCGTTCGGATAGGTGCCGTCGGCACTGGCAAAGGTCGCGCTCGCGTTCAGCTTCGAGGGATCCGCGCCCGGCCGCTTGGCCAGATCGGCGAACGAGATCGAACGGTCGGTGCCGGCGATGCGCACGACGCCCTCCGAGATCTCGAGGTCGCCGGCGCTCGCTTCCAACGCCTGCGCCGCGATCGCCTTCAGCTTCTCGCCGAGCTCACGCGTGGCGCGCTCGACGCTGACGCCGCCCGACGGAATCGAGGCGGAGCCGCCGGTGCCGAGGCCTGTGGCGATCTCCGCGGTGTCGCCCTGGTGGACGTGCACGCGCTCGGGCGCGACACCGAACTGCTCGGCGACGATCTGCGCATAGGCGGTCTGGTGGCCCTGCCCGCTCGATTGCGTGCCGATCAGGATCGTGATGTCGCCATTGGGGTCCATCCGCACGTTGGCGGTCTCCTCGCCCATGGTGCCGCAGACCTCGACATAGCTGGCGAGCCCGATGCCGCGGATCAGGCCGTTCTTCCTGGCCGCCTTGGCGCGCTTTGAAAACTCCTTCCACTCGGCGATTTCCATCGCGCGCTTGAGATGCGCGGCGAAGTCGCCGGAATCGTAGACCTTGCCGGTCGCGGTCTTGTACGGCAGCGCCTTCGGCTGAATGAAGTTCTTGCGGCGGATCGCATCCGGCGTCATGTCGAGTTTTCGCGCGCACGCGTCCACAAGGCGCTCGATGACATAGGCGGCCTCGGGCCGGCCCGCGCCGCGATAGGCATCGACGGGCACGCTGTTGGTGAAGATCGTGCGCACCCGGCAGTGGAACGCCTGGATGTCGTAGAGCCCCGGCAGCATGCCCGCGCCGCCATGCGGGATGTAGGGCCCGAAGGTCGACAGATACGCGCCCATGTCGCCCATCAGGTCGCAATCCATCGCAAGGAACTTGCCGTCCTCGGCCAGCGCCATCCTCGCGGTGGTGACGTTGTCGCGGCCCTGCGCATCGCCCATGAAATGCTCGGAGCGATCGGCCGACCACTTCACCGCCTTCTTCAGCTTGCGCGCCGCGACCGCCATCAGGGCGTATTCGCGATACGGAAAAAGCTTCGTGCCGAAGCCGCCGCCGACGTCGGGGCAGATCACCCGCATCTTGTCGGTGGGGATGTTGAGCACGTTCTGGCAGAGGATGTCGCGCAGACGGTGGCTGCCCTGGCTGCCGACCGTCAGCGTCAGGTGATCGTTCTTGGCGTCGTATTCGCAGACCGCCGCGCGCGTCTCCATGAAGCTCGCGACCACGCGCGGATTGACGATGGAGATTTCGGCGACCGCATGCGCCTTGGCAAAGGCAGCTTCGGTCGCTTTCTTGTCGCCGATCGAGACGTCGAACAGCACGTTGCCGGATTTGTCCGGCCAGACCTGCGGAGCGCCCTTCTTGACGGCGTTGACGACGCCGGTCACCGAAGGCAGCGGGCTCCACTTGACGTCGATGGCTTCGATCGCATCGCGCGCCTGGTCGATGGTCTCGGCCACCACGAAGGCGACGGAATCGCCGACATGACGCACCTCGTCCTTGGCGAGAATCGGGTAAGGCGGGCCGGTGAACGGATCGGTCTCGAGATTGAACAGGCAGGGCAGATTGCCGAGATCCCCGACCTCGGCCGCGGTCAGAATCAGCGCAACACCAGGCAGGGTACGGGCGCGGCCAGCATCGATGGTGAATTTGGCATGCGCGTGCGGCGAGCGCAGCATCAGGCAGCGCAGCGCGGCCTGCGGCGCATAATCGTCGGTATAGCGGCCCTTGCCGCGGATCAGCGCGTCGTCCTCCTTGCGCAGCACGCTTTGGCCGACGCCGAACTTGATGGGGGCTGCCATTTTTCTTGTCCCGTCCTATGGTTGTTTTGCGGGCATATTGCCGTGGAAAAAGAGGCAAGGCAAACGGCTTTAGGCAGGCCCGGGCCGCGAAAAATTGCCTCGAGCCTCAGAGCGGGATCGGACGGAAGGGCCGCAGCTTGGTCATTTCTCCGTGCAGATCGAAGACTCGGCGAGGCGCCTTCGACTGCAGAACTTTTGCCAAATTCGCACCGCAGCGCATGCCTGACAACGAGCGGCGGTACCAACCACCGCTTGCTGTCAGAACGCATGTCAAATTCCCGCGGTTGGTCATCTACATCCCGCCGCGACTCAAGAGATACCGCGTGTTGTCTCTCAGCGTATCGATCGCGCGCTGAGGCGTGAGGTAGTCGATCTCGCCGCGCGTGAGGCCGATATCCATCAGCTCCCTGTCGCTCAGGTCCTGCAAGGTGACCCGTGGGTGCTGGCGCCGCTCCAGAAGCGCAAGCCAGGCACGCTTGAGCAGACCGAGGACGTCCGGCGGCCTTGGTCCGGCAGCATCCTGGCGCGGCAAAGCGCCGTCCAGTGCCGTGGCCGACGCCTTGAGGCGCGCGGCCAAAGCCCGGTCGATCGCATCCTTCGCCGACACGATGGTGAGGTTGAGGCCAGGCCTTGCGGCATCGGCCTCAATTCCGGATGAGAGGTTCGTCAGTTGTGGTGGCATCGCACGCTCCTGCTGTTGTGCCGGCAGGGAGCGTGGCCAAACAAAAGGCCCCGTCCGATGCCGGCGGGGCCTGGTGGAAGAGATGTCGTCGTCGAAATGCTAGCGCACGACTCCTTCCACGGCCCAGCCGAAGCGGGTCATGTGCGAGAAGTTGACGTTGCGCGACCATTTGATCATGCGCCGCCGATAGCACGGCAATCGCGCAAAATCAAGAGATGTGTAGAGGTTTCATACATCCCTTAGGCGAGCGCCTCATGTCGGCGGATGCGTCGTCCAAAGCCTTCGGATCACCTTCCGTCGGTAGGCGCCCTGTCGGTTGCTACTTCTGCTGAATACGACCGAGATAATCGATGACGGCAAGGATGCGTTTTCGCACGACGACTTCCGGGCTTTGCTCCGGCCCGGCCTTCTGCCAATAGGACGGATCAACATAGTGAGGCAAGTTGACGACGGGGTTGAATCGCTCGCCCCAAATCGGCATGTCACGCGTGCCGTGAGCCGGAACTGCCTTCGATCCATCGATGGTTTCATAAACAGCGTTCGTGGGAAACACGCCGTTGTTGTTCTTCGCCAACACCGTCAAATCGGGAGGCGGTACCTTGAGCAGGTCGCCAACCGGTCCTTTGCCCCTCGCATCCGCGCCGTGACAACTCGCGCACGAGGACTGAAATTCCGACTTGCCGACGTCGGGGTCTTCAGCCTGAGCCGCGGCGGCGAAACCGGCGGTCAGCCCGGCAATTATCAAACATTTCACAGCAGATTTTACCATGTCGCGCTCCGACGCCGGCCAGCATGCCGTCAACTACTAGCGGCTTCGCGCGCCGAAGGTTTGACGCATGTCAAGACTTCCGGCAGGCGCAGTTTCGCTATGAAAACGACGAAACTCGCTTGAACCCGCCTAGCCGCGCACCAGCGAGACCAGCCAGCTCCGACCGAACAGAACGAGGATCGCGAGCCCATAAACGATCGTGCCCCCGACGGCCAGGAGCACCAGCGTCACCTCGTCCCGGAAGTGCATTGCGCCCAGCGCCGAACGGCTGAAATGCGCAATCAGCCAGAAGGTCGCGGCAAGGATGATGCCGGTCAGAAGGAATTTGACGAGCGACAGCAGCCAGGCGCGATCCAGCACGAGAAAGCCGCGCCGCACGGCGAAGAACAGAACCAGCAGGAGATTGGTCCAGACACCGACGGCGGTTGCCAGCGCGAGGCCGATCTGGGCGAGCGATCCCATCAAGGCGACCTTCAGTGCGACGTTGACGGCAATGCCCGACAGCGATGCGCGGACCGGCGTCGCGGTATCCTTGCGGGCGTAGAAGGTCGCGACCGCGCTGCGGATCAGGACGAAAGGGATCAGGCCGATGGCATAGGCCGCAAGCGTGCCGCCGGCGGCGACGGCATCGGCCTTGGAGAACGCGCCGCGAGCGAACAGCGCGCGCATGATCTCGTCGGGCACGGTCAGGAAGGCCGCCACGAAGGGTATCGAGAACAGCAGCGTGAAATCGAAGGCCCGGCGCTGCGCCTTCATCGCGCCGTCGTGATCGTCGGCCGTGATCCGCCGCGACATCTCCGGCAGCAGCACCGTGCCGATGGCGATGCCGATGACGCCGATCGGCAATTGATTGAGGCGGTCGGCGTAATACAGCGCCGACAGCGCGCCGGCGGGCAGGAAGGTCGCGATGATGGTGTCGGCGAACAGCGCGACCTGCGTGCCCATCGATCCCAGTGTCGCCGGCCCAAGCGCCTTGAAGAAGCTGCGGACGTCTTCGTCGAGCCTGAGCGGCGCGAAGCGCGGCAGGCCACCGTGGCGGGCGAGATCGCCGGCGAGCAGGAAATACTGCATGAAGCCCGAGATCAGGACGCCCCAGGCCGCGGCGTGGCCGGCGGTCGGAAACCAGGCGGCGAGCGCCAGCGTCATCATCATCGCGACATTGAGGAAGATTGACGCAGCCGCAGCGCTGGCAAAGCGCTGCATCACGTTGAGCATGCCGCCATAGAGCGTCACCAGCGTGATCAGCAGCAGATAGGGAAAGGTGATCCGGGTCAGTTCGATCGCGAGCTTGCGCTGCTCGGCATCCTCACTGAAGCCAGGCGCCAGGATGCTCATGGCCTGCGGCATGAACAGCCAGGCCACGATCAGCAGCACCACCTGGGAGGCCAGCAGCAGCGTGAAGATGCGGTCGGCGAACAGGTGTGCCGCCCCCTCCCCCTTCTCGCCATGGACGTGCGCATAGGCCGGCACCCAGGCAGCGTTGAAGGCGCCCTCGGCAAAGATCGCGCGGAAGTGATTGGGTAGCCGCAGCGCCACGAAAAAGGCGTCGGCCACCGGGCCGGCGCCGAGGATCGCCGCAAGCATGATGTCGCGGGCAAACCCCGTCAGCCGCGAGAGCAGCGTGTAACCACCAACCGTGAAGATGCGTCCGAGCATGCGTTTCTTCTAGAGACTTATCGATCAATCGATAAGGCTTTGAACGACGATCGGATCAAAAAAGAGGCTTGCTCGGTGTTCACCTCTCCCCGACGGGAGAGATGAAGAGGTGGCAGGCGAAACGGCCCATCAGCCCGCAAGCGCGCCGCGCACGGCCGCGATTACCCGCTCCTGATCGGCTTCGGTCAAATAGGCATGCATCGGCAGGCTGATGACGTCCTGCGACAGGCTCTCGCAAGCAGGCAAGCCGCCCTCGGCGACGGGAAACTGCTTATAGGCGGACTGCTGATGCATCGACTTGCCGTAGTAGACCGCGGTCGGTACGCCCTGGGCTTTCAGCGCGGCGGCAAAACCGTCGCGGTCGGTCCCCTCAGGCAGGCGGATCGTGTATTGCGCCCAGACCGAGGTATTGCCGGGCGCGAGACGCGGCACGGTGACCACGTTGGACAGGCCGCGCGCGTAGCGCTCGGCGACCCTGTTGCGAGCGGCGATCTCGTCGTCGAAAATCTTCAGCTTCTCTATCAGGATCGCGGCCTGCATGGTGTCGAGCCGGCCGGTGAGGCCGAGGCGGACGTTGTCGTATTTGTCGACGCCCTGCCCGTGCACGCGGATGCTGCGCAGGGTCGCTGCAAGCTCGTCGTCATCGGTCAGAATCGCGCCGCCGTCGCCGAAGCAGCCGAGTGGCTTCGCCGGGAAGAAGCTGGTCGTGGTGGCGAGCCCGAAGGTGCCGAGCTTGCGACCCTTGTAGCTTGCGCCGAAACCTTGCGCGGCGTCATCGATGATGAACAGGCCTTCGGCCCTCGCGATCTCGGCGATGGCGTCGTGGTCGGCCGGCTGGCCGAACAGATCGACCGGAATGATCGCAACCGGCCTCAAGCCGGCCTTTCGTGCGGTTGCGATGCCGCGCTTGAGCGACTCCGGGCTCATGTTGAAGGTCGTCTCGTCAACATCGACGTAAACAGGCGTCGCGCCCATTCGCGCCGCGGGCGAGGCGGTTGCGATGAAGGTGAAGGACGGACAGAGCACGGCATCGCCCGGCCCGATATTCTTCGCCATCAACACCATGAGAAGCGCATCGGTGCCGCTGGCGCAGGCGATGACGTGCCTGGCGCCGCAATAGGTCGTGAGCTGCCTTTCGAGCTCGGTGACCTCCGGACCATTGACGAACTGGCAATGGTCCATCACGCGCTTGACCGCCGCATCGAGCGAGGCGCCGAGCCGGACGCGCTGCGAGGCGACGTCGATGAAGGGGATGGGTTCGGAACGCAGATGTTGGTTCATGACGCCTTCTTGCGTGGTCGACATGGAAAGGGTTTTAGCCGGCGACGCGGCGCGGGCCCTTGCGGGCGGGCGAGGTGGCTGCGGGCCGCGACGGCGTTTCGAGGCACTGCGTCGCGATCTCGAGGCTGGCGACGCCCTCGTCACCGGTCACCGCCGGCGTCTCGCCGTTGCGCACGGCCTTGAGGAACGCCAGCAGCTCGGCGCGGAGCGGCTCGTCATGGCCGACGGGCAGATGCCGCATCGAATAGCTGCCGTCGGGCTTGAAGCCGAAGCATTCGGTGACCTGGCGCGTGAGCAGATCGCCCATCACGTATTTGTCGCGGGTCGCGACCGTGACGCTGCGCGCCTTGAACGGCGTCAGCCAATTCGTGTTGATGTGCGCGAGCACGCCATTGGCGGTGCGGAACTGCAGCAGCGCGATGTCCTCGCGCTCGGCGACCGCGCTCGACAGCTGAGGCTGCACCTCGACGATGTCGGATTCGGTGAACCAGCGGATCAGGTCGATGTCGTGCACGGCAAGGTCGATGACCACGCCGACATTGGACATGCGCGGCGGGAACGGGCCGACGCGCGTAATCGCGATGGAGAGAATGTCCTCGCCCGCGATCGCCTGCTTGACCGCAGCGACCGCCGGATTGAAGCGCTCGACATGGCCGATCATCAGCGTCACGCCGGCCTTGTGCGCGGCGGCGACGATCTCGCGGCCCTCTTCGACCGTCGATGCGATCGGCTTCTCGACCAGCACGTGGATGTTCCTGGCGATGCAGGCGAGCGCAACCTCGTGGTGCAGATGGGTCGGCGCCGCGATGGTGACGGCATCGACCCCCTCGGCGACGAGCTGGTCGAGCGTCTCGAAGCTGTTGCAATTGGCAAGCTCGGTCGCGCGGGCGCGATGCGCCGGCGAAGGATCGACCGCGCCGACCAGGCTGACGCCGGGCAAACCGGCGAGCACGCGCGCGTGGTTGCTGCCCATCACGCCGGCGCCGATGACGCCGACGCGCAAGCCGGCCTTTGCCGCTTGTGACCCCTTGGAACTCATCTGATCGAACCCCGATTCAACGCAAATCCCCGGGCCGCTTCTAGCACGGGTGCCACAGATGTGGCGAATGCCGGCCTGACTGCCCGGACACGATTTGATTCAAAAAGTTACACGTTCTCCGGGCCTTAAGCCGCAAAAGCTGGGCTTTACGGACCCGGATCGCGTGATTCGGAGCCTGCTGGTTACGACCTTTGATAGTCGTCTTCAATCCGGATGATGTCGTCTTCCCCGAGATAGGAGCCGGTCTGGACCTCGATGAGTTCCAGCATGATCTTGCCGGGATTCTCCATCCGGTGCACCGCGCCCATCGGGATGTAGATGGACTCGTTCTCGTGCACCGTCTTCACGGTCTCGTTCACGGTGACGCGGGCGGCGCCGCGGACCACGATCCAGTGCTCGGCGCGATGGTGATGCTTCTGCAGCGACAGCCGCCCGCCCGGCTTCACCACGATCCGCTTGACCTGATGGCGCTCGCCATTGTCGACCGACTGGTAGCTGCCCCAGGGGCGATGCACCTTGAGGTGCTCCTCGGTGACCTTCGGCGCGACCGCCTTCAGCTTGGTGACGAGGCGCTTCAGCCCGTTGGCGTCCTTCTGGCGCGAGACCAGCACCGCGTCCGCGGTCGCGACCACGACGAGGTCGTCGACGCCTTCGAGCGCGACCAGCGCGTGATCGCTCGTGACGTTGCAATTGCGCGAATCCTCGAACACGGCGGTGCCGTGCGCGGCGTTGCCCTGCGCATCCTTGTCGGAGAGCTCCCACACCGCACGCCAGGAGCCGACGTCGGACCAGCCGCAGGACACCGGCACGACCGCTGCGCGCGAAGTCTTCTCCATCACGGCATAGTCGATCGAGATTGCCTTCGCCGCACCGAAGGCCTCGGGCTCCAGCGTGACGAAGCCGAGATCGCGGCCGGCGTTGGCGACCGCGCTGGACACCGCCTCGACACTCGCCGCATCCACCTTGCGGTATTCGTCGAGCAGCAGCGCCGCCGGAAACATGAAGTTGCCGCTGTTCCAGAGATAGCCCGAATTGACGTAGTCGGCGGCCTTCACCGCATCCGGCTTCTCGACGAAGCGTGCGACCGCGTGCACCTCGCCTGAGATCACCTCGCCTGGGCTGATATAGCCGTATTCGGTCGCCGGCCGCTCCGGCTTCACGCCGAAGGTGACGATGCGCCCCGTGCTCGCGGCAGCGAGGCCTTCGCGGCAGGCGGCGACGAAGGCGGCGTTGTCCTGCACGACATGATCGGCGGCGAGCGCGAGCACGATCGCTTCACTCGTGCGGTTCTGCGCGAACGCAGCGCCGGCGGCGATCGCCGGGCCGGAGTCGCGGCGCATCGGCTCGAGGATGACGTCGGCCTCGATGCCGATCTCGGCGAGCTGCTCCAGCACCATGAAGCGATACGCCGCATTGGTGATGACGATGGGTCGGTCGAACAGCGTAGCGTCCGAGACGCGCAGCAGCGTGTCCTGGAAGGTCGAGCGCGCGCCGAACAGCGGCAGGAACTGCTTCGGGCGCACCTCGCGCGAAGCCGGCCACAACCGCGTGCCGGCGCCGCCGCACATGATCAGGGGGATAATGCGTTTGTCCATCGTCATCTCAAACCTTGAAGTCGTCCCGATAGCAGGCGACAGAATTGTGGACCCCGTGCGATCGGCTTGGATACTACACGGGCCGCGACGTCAAGATAGGTGACCTCGCGGCGCATTTTGCCATGGTCCAGAGAGCAGGATCGGCTGGCCGGCGGCGACGGCGTTTACAGACGGAAACATGCGCAAACAGGGCGATGTGAAAGCCGGGGAAACCGGCCGTCCCGGCGATCAGGGCCGCCCGATCCGTCATCCTGTTCCCAAGCGATCCCGAAACCCTGCCCGCGGCGCGCTTTGGCCGGTATCGAGGGGCTCGCAAGCGCCCTCGGCGGCGAAGCACGGCGGACGAAGGAGGGCTATTGCAAGATCGACGCCAAAACCATACCAAAGCGGCCGAATTCGGCGCCTCGCGTCGGGTCGCCTCCAATCTTCGCAAACCCCGCGGGCGAGATGCGCCGAATCCTGTTGTCGACGGCCAAAATCCTGATTTCCGGAGCGCTGCTCTATCTGGCGCTGCGCAAGGTCGACCTGACCGAGCTGTTGTCGCGCTTCACCGCGACCAGCCTGTTCTGGATCGGCGTGGCGATCGCGGTCACGTTCCTGCAAATCCTCGTCGGCGTGCTGCGCTGGCGCGAGGTCAGCGCCGCGTGCGGCGCGCCGCTCGAGCTTGGCCGCGCCATGCGCTACAACGTGATCGGCTCCTTCTTCAACCAGACCCTGCCGTCGGCGATCGGCGGCGATGCGGTCCGGCTCTGGCTGGTGGCGCGCGCCGGTGCCGGATGGCGCGCGGCAACCTATTCGATCTTCGTCGATCGCGCGATCGGCCTCGTCGCGCTCGCGATCCTCATCGTCGCGAGCCTGCCCTGGAGCTATCAGCTCATCACCGACACGCATGGACGTTCGGCGCTGCTGCTCATCGACCTCGCGGCGCTCGCCGGCGGCATCGGCTTTCTCATCTTCGGCGCGCTGAAGTGGCCCTGGCTGAAGACGTGGTGGGCGACCCATCACATCCACGCCTGCGCCGTCATCGCCAACCGCGTCATCTTCAGCCGCACCCGCGGGCCGATGATCGCAATCCTGTCGCTGCTCGTCCACGTGCTCGCGGTCGTCATTGCCTGGTGCGTGGTGAAATCGATCGCCGCCCCCGTCAGCTTCGCCCAGGTCTTTCTGCTGGTGCCGCCGGTGATGCTGATCACGTTGATGCCGATCTCGATCGCCGGCTGGGGCGTGCGCGAGGCAAGCATGGGCCTGGCCTTCGGCTTCGCGGGGCTGGGCGCCAACGAGGGCGTCAACGTCTCGCTGCTGTTCGGCGCGGTCTCGTTCATCGTCGGGGCGTTCGGCGGCCTGGTCTGGATCCTCAGCGCGGAGAAAGCGGCGCAGGGCTCGGCGCAGCTCGGGGTCCCGGAGTGACCGCGCCCACGATCGCGGCCTCGCTGCTTGCCGCAGCGATCGCCGCGCTGATGTCGGCGCTCATCACCTGGATCAGCCGCCCCCTGCTGCAGCGCTACGCGCTGGCGCGGCCGAACGCACGTTCCTCGCACCGGATCCCCACCCCGCAGGGCGCGGGCATCGCGGTGATCTCGGCGACGCTCGTCGTCGCATTGGCGTGGGCGGCCTGGGCCAACGTTGCGATCCCGCCGGCGCTGGTCGTCGCAACCGTCGTGATCGCACTGGTCGGGTTTGCCGACGACATCGTCTCGCTGCCGGTGCTGGTGCGGCTCGTGCTGCAGGCCGCCTGCGTCGGCGCCGTCGTGTTCACCACATCCGACGATGCGCGCATCGTGCCTGATCTGCCGCTGGCGCTGGAGCGCGGCCTGATCCTGCTCGCCGGAATCTGGTTCGTGAACCTCGTCAACTTCATGGACGGGCTCGACCTGATGACGGTGGCGGAGGTGGTGCCGGTCACCGCGGCACTGCTGCTGCTCGGGCTGCTCGGCGAACTGCCGTGGCCGGCGGTGTTGATCGCAACGGCCCTGTGCGGCGCGATGCTCGGCTTTGCACCGTTCAACAAGCCGGTCGCGAAAGTGTTCTTGGGCGATGTCGGCAGCCTGCCGATCGGCCTTCTGGTCGGCTGGTGCCTGCTCGCGCTTGCCTGGCGCGGTGAGCCCGCCGCGGCGCTGCTGCTGCCGGCCTATTACCTCGCCGATTCCACCATCACGCTATCCCGCCGCATCGCGCGCCGCGAGCAGTTCTGGTCGGCGCATCGCTCGCACTTCTACCAGCGCGCCACCGACAACGGCTTTTCGGTTCGGCGCGTCATCGGCGAGGTGTTTGCGCTCAACCTCCTGCTGGCGGCGCTTGCCATCCTCACCGTCCGCGCCGGCTCGGCGACCGTCACGCCGCTCGCGCTCCTGGCGGGCGCGATCGCGGTTGCCGTCGTGCTGCGGCGGTTCTCCCGCCCTCAGGCGTCCTGAGCCGCCAGCGCCAGCCGCAGACCCTCGTCGAGCGACACCTCCGGCTGCCACCCCGTCGCGATCGCCTTGGAGACGTTGAGCTCGAGCGAGCCGATCAGGCTGTCATGCGTGTCCTGCCGGCCGAGCAGGCCGAACAGCGAGCCCAGCAGCTCGGGTGACATGCCGAACAGCCGCGGGCTCTTGCCGGAAGCTCTCGCCAGCCGCTCGACGAATTCGGGCGTCGAGACCTGCTCCCTGTCGGCCACCAGGAAGATCTCGAAATTGCTTGCGGGATCGGGATGGGCCAGCTGGCGCAGGATGAAGGACGAGAGGTTCTGCACGGCGAGGAAGGCGCGGTGGTTGCGGATCGCGGCAAAGGGCAGCGGCACGCCCAAATTCACCGCGCGCGTGAGCAGCGCGAAATTGCCCTTGGCGCCCGCGCCATAGACCAGCGGCGGCCTGATCACCGAGATGTTCATGTCGCTGTCGCGCGCCAGCGTCCGTAGTCCCGCCTCGGCTGCCGCCTTGGACATGCCGTAGAGGCCGCGCGGCGTCAGGATGTCGTCTTCGCAGAACGGGGCACGGCCCTCGTTGCTGCGGCCATGCACGAGAACGGTGCTGACGAAGATGAACTGGCGCACGCCGGCGGTCGCTGCCGAGCGCGCCAGGTGCAGCGTGCCGGCGATGTTGACGTTGCGATAGAGCTGGACCGCGTGCTCCTCGTGCTTGTGATGCACGCGTGCGGCGAGATGAACGACGGCGTCGACGCCCTCGAGCGCGGCCGTCCAATCGGTGTCGGGGCCGATCGTCTCGATCACGACCTCGTCGTCGAGGCCTTCCGGGCTGCGAAAGGCGCGGCGGACCAACCATCCCGCGCGCACCAGGTCCCGCACCACATGACGGCCGACAAAGCCGCTCGCCCCCGTGACCAGCACGACCCGCTTGTCCTCGCTCATCGTTGCTCCCTCAGGCTCGGGTTGCGCATCAATTCCTCGATCAGGGCGGCATAGGCGTTCATCGCGACGCTGCGATCGAACTTCGATGCCGCCTTCACCGCGCGTTCGGCCAAAGCGCCGTCACAGGATTTGGACGCCGCACGGATCGCCGCGGCGAGCTGATCGGCGCGGCCCGGCGTCACCACCCAGCCCAGCCCGTTCTCCACCACCGTCAGGGCCGCCTCGGCCTCGGGCTCCGACACCAGCACGACCGGGCGGCCGACCGCCAGCAGATTATAGAAACGGCTCGGCACCGATACCCCGGCGACGTCCTTCCGGTACGGGATGATCCAGAGGTCGGCGGCGGTCAGGAACGCCTCGAGCTCGGCATCCTCGACCCGCCCCACGAAGGAGACGTTGGGTAGGTTGGCATCGGCCTGCAGCTGCTTCAGCCGTTCGAAGCCGATGCCCCAGCCGGAGAGCAGGAAATGAATGTCCGCCTCGTTCTCGAGCAGGCGCGCCGCCTCGAACACGATCTCGGGATCGTGGGTGAAGCCGAGATTGCCTGACAGCCCGACGATGAAGCGCGCCGCAAGGTCTTTCCGGAACGGATTGTCCGACGTCACCGGCCGCGTCGCAGGCACGAGTGTGGCCCAGTTCGGAATGAAGCGGATCTTGTTTCGCGTCATGCCGGCATAGCCGAGCAGCGGCGCTTCCGCATCGCGGCCGATGGTGATCACGGCATCGAGCGCGCGGAACATCAGGCTGTTGGCGGCGCGCATCACGCCGGTCACCAACGCGCGCGGCTTCAACAGGCCCGCCATCACCAGCACGTCGGGAAAAAGGTCATGCATGATCAGCGCCGAGCGTGCCCCCTTGAACCGGGCCGCGGCAGCGACCGCGTAAGGCAGCATGAACGGTGCCGTGACGGTCAGCACGACGTCGCCACGCCGCAGGCGCCGCAGCAGCGCGACGAAGATGCGCAGCACGAACAGCAGTTCGGAGAGACCGCGGCGGACCAGCGCCGCCTTTCCTCCCATCCGGTTCCTGATGGTGACTACGTGCGGCTTATCCGCACCGGTCTGCGAGGCCGGCAGCGCACCAGGCGAGCCCGACAACACCACGACCTCGTGCTCGGAGGCGAGGCGGCAGGCTATCTCGGCCATGATCGCCGCGGTCGTGCTCGGATCCGGCGGATAATGCTGGCTCGCGACGACGATCTTGCCTTCTGGCTGCATGGTCAGGCCGCGGTCGACCCGAATTCGGGGACCGCATCCTTCAGGATGGTGCTGATGGTGGCCCGATCGTCACGCGCGATCGCCTGGTCGAGCGCCGCGATCCATTTGCGCAGGGTCTGCATCGGCGGCTCGTTCGGCTGCGCGGCCATGATGCCGGCAACGCCGATCTCGCGGGTCGGCTCTTCGGAGGCGAACAGGATTTCGTTCAGGCGCTCGCCCGGTCGCATCCCCGTGAACACGATCTCGATGTCGTAGCCGGGCTGAAGACCCGAGAGGCGGATCATGCGCTCGGCGAGATCGACGATCTTCACCGGCTGGCCCATGTTGAGCACATATACGGAAACGTCGGGACGCTGTGTTCCGAGCGCATGCGTCGCCGCCGTGATCACGAGATCGCAGGCCTCGCGAATGGTCATGAAATAGCGGACCATGTCGGGATGCGTGACGGTCACCGGGCCGCCGGCTTCGATCTGGGCCTTGAATTTCGGCACCACCGAGCCGTTCGAGGCCAGCACATTGCCGAACCGGACCGAGATCAGCCGCATCGGCGGCTTGGTGCCGGTGCCACCCGCCGCAAGATCGTGGTCGAGCGCCTGGCAGTACATCTCGGCGAAACGCTTGGTCAGGCCCAGCATCGACACCGGCTCGATCGCCTTGTCGGTCGAGATCATGACCATGGCTTCGGCGCCGGCGGCCAGCGCCGCATCGGCGACGTTGATCGAGCCGAAGATGTTGGTCTTGACGCCTTCGCTCCAGTCGCGCTCGAGGATCGGCACGTGCTTGAGGGCTGCCGCGTGGAACACGATGTCAGGCCTGAACTCGGCCATCAGGCGCATGACGCGCTCGCGGTCGCGGATGTCGGCGATCCGGCCCTCGATCGCCGCCCCGGTGTCCTGCGCGGCGAGCGCCTCGGTGATCGCGTAGAGCGCCGGCTCTGAATTCTCCACGATCAGCAGGCGCGCGGCGCCAAAGGCGACGATACGCTCGCAGATCTCCGAGCCGATCGAACCGCCGCCGCCGGTGACGATCACCGCCTTGCCCTTGATGAGGGCCTCCAGCCGCGCATAGTCGATCTTTTCGCTGGGCCGCAGCAGCAGGTCCTCGACCGCGACGGCCGTGAGCCGCGGGGTGTCGCCGCTCTCCAGCGAGGGCATGCGGTTGACGATCACACCCAGCCTGCGCGCCCGCATCAGGATCGATTCCGGGTGGGCCTCCGGTTCGAACGCGGACGGCGTCATCACCACGCGGCTGATCGCCTTGCCGCGCTTGGCGAAATCGGCGACGACGTCCTCGATGTCGTCGATGCCGCCCAGCACCGGCAAGTTGCGGATCAACTGGCCGCGATCGGAGCTCGACGGCGACAGCAGGCCGACCGGCCAGATCCGCTTGATCGATCCGCTCTCGATGCCGCGCAAGAGCACCTCGGCATCCGCGGCGCGGCCGATCAGCAGCGTCGGGGCTGCGTCTTCGCTGCGGGCATGGCGCCGCACTCGCGTATAGCGGAAGTAGCGATAGGCCATGCGCAGGGCGCTGAGCGCGAAGATCTCGAGGAACCAGTAGAGGACGATGGTGACCTTGCCGAGGAAGAAGGCGCCGCGAACGTTGGGGGCGACGAAGATGTAGTCCAGCGCCAGCAGCGCAACCGTCAGCACGCTCGCGACGCGGATGATGTTCATCGCGTCCGGCAGCGAGATGAAGCGCCATTTCGTTGTGGTCAGGTTGAAGACGAAGAACACGACCACGCTGAAGGCGAGAAAGTACGGCAGAATCTCGAAGAGCAGCGGCAGGCGGTCGTAGAAGCCGTCGCCACCCTCAAAACGCAGATAGAACGCCGCGAACAGCGCCGCCGTCGTCGCCAACAGGTCGTGGAGCGCGATCATGAAATTGCGCAAAGTGAGATGCGAAAGACGCGTCATCCGCCGACCAATGAATATCCCGATAGTTGCAACCTACCGCGCTGATAGCCCATCTCGACAGGACTTGCCAGCCGCGCAGCTCAGGAACCCGCTTGCCCAACCTTCGCCTCGGCCTGTCGTCTCCGGATCACCATGCCGCCGGCAACGCCGACGCCGAGAACGTACATCCAGCCCTCGTGGAAATCGAACAGATGGGAGTTGAACAGCGATGTGAAGACGTTTTGCACGACTACCAGAAGGCCGACCCACCTGGCAAACCCCTCGCCACTAAATAGCTGAAAATGAAAGATCCAGATCGCGTAGAGAACCCCGATGCCGATGGCACCCCACTGGATGGCGACATGCAGCGTTTGGTTATGCGGGTTCGGAAAGACCCTCACGCCCGGAACCCATGAACGCTCCTTTGCAGCTCTCTCGAACAGCCCTTGCGTGGAGCCGGTACCGTGCCCCACGAGCGGAGCCTGAACGAAAAACTGCACGGCATGCCGCCAATATTCGAGGCGCTCGCCCATCGAGGTCGGCACGTTCTCCTGCATATAGAGACGGTAGTCGCGCGAAAACGTGTCGGCCGTCTTACGCAATTGCGGCGAGGCTTGCCAAGCAAGCACGGCAAAGACAATCATAGCTGCAGAAATCATGGCGACGCTGCGCCACCTCAAATGAAGCAGCGCGAACACAGCGAGCATGATCGGCACTGTGACCAGCGCGGTGCGCGACACCACCACGAAGGTCATGTTGACCAGAAAGCTCAGCGCGAGCGCCATCAACAGAACCGCGAGCCAGTAGCGCTTCTCGCGCAATAACATCATCACGGGATAGGCGAGCGCAACCGCGCACAGCGTGAATTCCTGGCTCTGGTCGATATAGTTCTTGACGAAGATGCCACGCTCGAGGGGATCATAGGGCCTCAGGGAGAGGCTCGGATAAAAAGCGACAAGCCATGACATCACCGAGAGCAGCGCGCAGGACACCAGGAATGCGACGAATATCCAGTGTCCGCGCGGCGAGCGCTCGAAATGATAGAGCAGCACCGGCAGCACGAGCAGCTTGACGGTCGGGACGACCGCATAGAGGCGCGCGCCCCAGGCTGCGTCCGACCACAGCGTTCCTACCAGCGCGAGCACGAACAGCGCGATCGGTGCCGCGCAGATTGGACGCGTCAGCGATTGCTGGAATGCCCTGATGTCGAGGAACGGCACCATGCAGACCAGGAACGCGGCATTGAAGATGGCCGTGAGCGACGTCGACCATGGCAACGAGGCCGCGGTCAGGATCGCGAATAGATCGACGGTCTCGCTCCAGGCCGCAGGGCTCCGGAAACGCCGCCACAGCATCTGGACGGTCGTCTCCCGGGCGAGCACCGTCGCTTGGTCCGTCACTTGGAGCCTCCGCGCGCACGATGGACCAGCGCTGTCGTGCTGAAGCCCTTGAGGATGTCGACCAACACGACCACTCCCCCCGCAGCCTCGACCACCTCGTGGCCGACGACCTGCTCGCGGGTGTAGTCGCCGCCTTTCACCAGCACGCTCGGCGTGATCCGCGTGATCAGGTTGATCGGCGTATCTTCCTCGAAGATGACGACGAGATCGACCGCCTCGAGCGCGGCCAGCACTTCAGCCCGCGCGCGCTCGTCCTGGACCGGACGGTCCGCGCCCTTCAGCCGCCGCACCGAGGCGTCGCTGTTCAGGCCGACGATCAGGCGGTCGCAGGCGGCGCGCGCCGCGGTCAGCACCTTGACGTGGCCGGGATGCAGGATGTCGAAGCAGCCGTTGGTGAAGCCGACGCGCAGCCCTTCCCGCTTCCATTCGGCGAGCCGGGCATCGAGCGCGTCAGGCACGCTCACGACCTTCTCCTCGGCCGCGAGGGTGGCATGCGGCAGGATCTTCCGGCGCAACTCGGCGGCGCTCACGCTGGCCGTGCCCTGCTTGCCGACGGCGACGGCGGCCGCAGCACTCGCCATCCGCAGCGCCGTGTCCCAATCCGCGCCCGCCGCAATCGAGACCGCGAGCGCGGCAGCGACGGTGTCGCCGGCGCCGGAGACGTCGCGCACCTTCACCGGGAAAGCCGGAACATGAACGGCTTCGCCCTGGCGCGGCACCAGCGTCATGCCGTGCTCGCCCTGCGTCACCAGGATCGCCTCGCAATCGGCGAGCCGCATCACGTCCTCGCTGGCATCGACGATGCTCTGCGCCGTGTCGGCGCGGCTGCGGGTGGCTTCCGCGAATTCCTTGCGGTTGGGCGTCAGCAGCGTGGCGCCGCGATAGATCGCCCAGTTCAGGCTCTTGGGATCGACGATCACGCGTTTGCCGAGCTTGCGTGCGGTATCGATGGTGTGGCGGATCACGCGCGCCGTCAGCACGCCCTTGGCGTAGTCGGACAGCAGCACGACATCGGCGCGCGCGATCTGCGGCAGGATCGCCTCGATCAGCTTCGTTTCGACCTCGTCGGAGGCCGCGACCGCCTGCTCCCAGTCCGCGCGCAGCATATGCGTGGAGAAATGTTCGGAGACGAAGCGGACTTTTCGCGTCGTGGGGCGCGTGGGGTCGCACACCAGCGCGCTCTCGATGCCGTCGTGGTTTGCCAGCGCCGCCTTGAGCCGCGCGCCCGCATCGTCCTCGCCGACGAGGCCGACGAAGACGCAGCGCGCGCCGAGGGAGGCGATATTGCGCGCCACGTTGCCGGCGCCGCCGATATGAATCTCGCTGCGTTGGGCCGCGATGACGGGGGTCGGCGCTTCGGGCGAGATCCGCGACACCTCGCCGTAGACGAACTCGTCCAGCATGATGTCGCCGATGCAGAGCACCGTGCGGCCGGAGATGGCTTGCGCGAGGGCATCGAAATCGAGAATGGGCGTCGGCATGATCTTGTGGCCTTAGCGGAAGCGATCGGGCCGGTCGAGATAATCCCCGACATACGCCTTCACCGCGTCCTCGAGCGTCGTGAAGCCGCCGTTATAGCCGGCACGGTGGAGACGATCGACCTTGCTCTCGGTGAAATACTGGTAGCTGCCGCGGATCTGCTCGGGCATGTCGATGTATTCGATATTTGGCTTTGCATCGAGCGCGGCATAGGCCGCCAGCATCAGCTCGCGGAAGCTTCGCGCCTTGCCGGTGCCGACATTGAACAGGCCGGAGACGGGCGGCGTCGCCAGGAGCCACATGATCACGCGCACGACGTCGTCGACATAGATGAAATCGCGGCGCTGATCGCCGTCGGCGATGCCGTCGCGATGCGACTTGAACAGCTGCACGACCCGGCCGGCTTTCACGTCGTCGAAGCGGCGCGCCAGCACGCTCATCATCGTGCCCTTGTGGTATTCGTTCGGGCCGAACACGTTGAAGAATTTCAGGCCGGCCCATTGCGGCGGCAGCCTCTCGCCGCGCGCGACGCGCTCGGCGACCGCGAGATCGAACAGCTGCTTGCTCCAGCCGTAGAGATTCATCGGCCGCAGCTTGTTCAGCGCCGACAGCGAGGCGTCATCGTCAAAGCCTTCCGCGCCGTCGCCATAGGTCGCAGCCGAGGACGCGTAGATCAGCGGCACCGCGTTCGCCGTGCACCAGTCGAGCAGGCGCATCGAGAAGCGGAAATTGGTCTCGATCACGAGGTCGCCGTCGGTCGCGGTGGTCTCGGAAATCGCCCCGAGATGGATCACGGCATCCAGTTTGCGGCCCTTCAGCCAGTCGGGCAGCTCGACCGGAGGCACGATATCCACAAGCTGCCGCTTGGCGAGATTGCGCCATTTGCCGTCGCTGCCGAGCAGGTCGCTGACCACGACGTCGCTGCGGCCGGCCTCGTTCAGCGCAGCCACGACGTTCGATCCGATAAAACCGGCCCCGCCGGTCACCAGCAACATTCCAAATACCCTGCCCGATTTTTGCGGCCCGATACCTGCCGTAGCGCATCGTCCGTCAAAGTGTAAGCATTTTGGGCCGACGCCATTGGACTCGTGCCTGTGTCGGCTTTACCTGCCGACCCGGAGCGGCTAACCGAACCGCCAGATCAGAGCGTTTGCGGCCCTATTAACGAATGAACAAAGATTCACAATTTGATGGGAGCGGGGATCGGAGCGATACACGCCCGATCCTGATCGTCCCCTATATGTGGATCGGCGATTTCGTCCGGAATCACACCGTTGTCCGGGTCCTGAAAGAGCGTTGGCCGAATCGGCCGGTCGATCTCCTGACCACATCCCTCTGCGCCCCCCTGGTCGATTACATGCCCGGCGTACGGGAAGGCATCGTCTGGGACCTGCCCCGCGGCCGTCTCGCCGTAGGCCGCCAGCTTGGCCTCGCGAAGCTGCTGCGCGAACGGGACTACGGCACGGCCCTGGTGTTGCCGCGGACCTGGAAGGCCGCCATTGCGCCGGCGCTGGCCGGCATCCCCGAGAGGGTCGGTTTCGTCGGCGAGTTCCGGTTCGGCCTGCTCAACCGCTGGCGCTGGGGCGAGAAAAAGCTGCCCCGCTTCATCGACAAGAACGCTGCGCTCGCCCAGCCCGACGGTGCTCCCTTGCCGCCGGAATGGCCGGTGCCGCAATTGCGGGTTCAGCCCGAGGAGATCGTCCGCTGGCGCCAGGCCAATGGCCTCGGTGCCGGCGCCGCCGTGGCGCTCGCTCCCGGTTCGGTCGGGGTGTCGAAACGCTGGACGTATTATCCCGAGGCTGCCCGCCAGCTGGTCGAACGTGGACTCGAGGTTTGGGTCGTCGGCGGCCCTGCCGAAAGGGGCCTCGCCCAGGAGATCGTCGCAGCCGGCGGCCCGGGGACCGCTGGCGGCCCAGGAGTACGGGATCTCACCGGCAACGATTTGCGCAACGGTGTCCTCGCCATGGCCGCCGCGGGCGTCGCGATCTCGAACGATTCCGGCCTGATGCATATCGCGGCCGCTTTGGGCACGCCCACCATGGGCATCTTCGGCCCGACCAGCCCCTATCTCTGGGCCCCCCTCAACGGCCTCGCCGCGACCGTGGTCCAGGACAAGAGTGTTCTCGCGTGCCAACCGTGCCAGAGCACGATCTGCAGGATGAACGACCACAGGTGCATGCGGGACATCGCGGCGAGCGAGGTGGTGGCGATTGCGGAAAGGGTGCTGGGTGAGGTTGGGAGGCGGGTGCGCTAACTAGGGCGCGGACGTATCAGATCACAGCCAAGGCCCGACCGGCGAGATTCATGCTGACGCAGCACAGAGTAAATCTCGCAGGCATCACATCACACGGGCCCTTATGCGCCGGCAATCCATGGTCCGTTCGCGTCAACCGCCTCCGACGACCGCTTGAGCATCCACGAAAGTAGTAGGGCACTGAGGGGATGCGATCACGGCGGGTCCGGCGGTCGCGATGAACAGATCGCGAGTTGGCCAACCGAGACCGATCAGCAGGCCTCCCAAGGTTGGCCCAACGATGGCGCCGATGAGTCCGATCCCCAGAGCCCAGCCGACACCCGTTGACCGTAGGCGATCCGGGTAACTTGACGCCGGTCTCTTCGACGATATTGGCGATCTCCAGCGCATCTCCCATGGTCGTGCAGAGTGGCTTGTCCATCATCATGTGCAGGCCCCTCTCGGCCCCGGGCCGACCACTGGAAAGCGCTGCGGATGGGCAACTGACGATGTTTGCAATGATGAAAGCCTAGCGCTGTTTTGCCCGACAAGTCAACCAAAATTTCGCAAAATCCGCAAGACGCACTCGACTAGCAGCCAACTCGTCGATTCAACGACTCTCGTCTACTGTGCATGGGGTTGTTTTCGCGGTTTCGTTGCGAGCGGCGCTTCAGAGCAGCGGCCGATAGACCTCGCCGATTTGCGCAGCCTCGGCGTCGAGGCTGAACCTTGCGAGCACGCGCTCACGTCCCCGCTCGCCCATCGCGGTCGCGGCAGCGACGTCCCGCATCAGCGGCTCGACCGCCTCGGCGAGCGCGTCAGCGTCACCCGTCGGGATCAGCACGCCGCTCACGCCATCCTCGACCACGAGCTCGGCAGCACCGGCACGTGCGGCGACGAGCGCACTGCCAGCTGCCATCGCCTCGATCAGCGTCAGGCCGAAACCTTCGTTGCGCGGAGTGAAGGCGTAGATCGTCAACCGCTGATACCAGCGCTGCACCTGTTCGATCGGCAGCTCGCCGGTGATGACGATGCGCGATTGCAGATTGACTGCTTCGATGCGTTTCTTCAGCTCGTTCGCGAAGGGGGTCTGCTCGGCCGTGACCTGACCAACGATGACCGCGGTGAAGTCTGGATAGCGCGGCAGCAAGCGGCACATCGCATCGACGAACATGTCGGTGCCCTTCTGTGCGCGCACGCGGCCGAAGCAGCCGATCGCGTAACGGCCCGGCAGTGCGGCTTCCGCGAAGGCCGCGGCGCGATTATGCGGTGGCGCGTAGACGTCGGTGTCGACTCCGTGCGGGATCACCGTCGCCTTCACCTTCAGGAACGAGGCCGAGACATCGGAGGTCGCGATGATCGCGTCCATCTGCCGGATCAGCCAGCGCGTGATCCAGCTGTGATGCCGCTGCGCTGCCGAGGTGAACACCAGCTTGAGCGGCCAGCCGAGCGCGCGCAGCAGCACCCCTGCGATCATCTCGTTGTTGCGCCGCGCGTGCCAGATCAGCGGTGTCTTGCGGCGCCATAGTTTCAGGACATCTGCGACGCGGAGGCGCGCGATCCCCTCCGGCGCGTCGGTGCCGAACCATGCGGCGCGATAGAGCTTGGCCAGCCGCGGCGCCACCATCCGGTTGGTCGCGGTGACCCCGGAATAGCGCCTGTGCAGATTTGGCACGATCACATCGAGATCGCCGGGGGAATTCGCCACGTCATGCTCCGTTTGGTGCGTCCCCTATACGCAACATTAAGTATAGTGACCAGTTCAGCGCTGCCGATACCCCCTCTTCACCACGCAAACGTTAGCTTGGCGCGTTGGTCGAAGACGGGTGAGATCATGACTGTGCTAGTCACCGGCGGCGCCGGCTATATCGGAAGTCACACGGTTCTGGCGCTGGCGGAAGCCGGCGAGGACGTCGTCGTGATCGACGATCTCTCCACCGGGTTCTCCGCCTATCTGCCTGAGGGCGTGCCGCTGTTCATCGGCGATGCCGGCGACGAGAACCTGCTCGAGGGCGTGATCGCCCAGCACGACATCGAAAGCATCGTTCATTTCGCGGGATCGGTGGTCGTGCCGGATTCGATGCGCGATCCGCTCGGCTACTACCGCAACAATTTCACGACCGCTCGCAATTTGCTCAACGTCGCGGTCAAGCGCGGTATCAACCGTTTCATCTTCTCATCGACCGCCGCCGTCTACGGCAATCCGGATCAGGTGCCGGTGCCCGAGCACGGGCCGACGCGGCCGCTGTCGCCGTACGGCTCGTCGAAGCTGATGACCGAGATCATGCTGCACGACGTCGCCGCCGCCTACGGCATGCAGTACGTGACCTTGCGCTACTTCAACGTCGCCGGCGCCGATCCGCAGGCGCGCATCGGGCTTGCCACCGTCGGCGCGACGCATCTGCTCAAGATCGCGGTGGAAGCCGCGACCGGCCAGCGCGCCAAGATCGACGTGTTCGGCACCGACTATCCGACTCAGGACGGCAGCTGCATCCGCGACTTCATCCACGTCACGGACCTGTCGCAGGCCCATCGCTCCGCCCTCGCTTACCTGCGCAACGGCGGCGCCTCGACGACGCTGAACTGCGGCTATGGCCGCGGCTATTCGGTGCTGGAAACCATCGACGCGGTGCGCCGGGTCTCGGGCCGCAGCTTCGCGGTGCAATACGCCCCGCGCCGGCCCGGCGACATCATGACCATGGTCGCCGACACCAGCCGCATCCGCGGCCTGCTCGACTGGAGGCCGCAATACGAGGACCTCGAGACCATCGCGGCGCATGCGCTGGCCTGGGAGGACAAGCTGTTCCGCGAGCGCCATGGCGAACTGCGCCACGCCGTCTCGGCCTAAAACCCGCCCCTGTGCAAGCCCTTAATTGGGCTTGAAAACCGCGGCTTTAGCGGGCACAGAGGCCATTCGATCCCTGACGCGCGGGCAGGCTTTTCCTGCGCCGTCAATGGACACCGGATGGCTCAGTTTCCAAAGAAGATCACCGACGATCCCTATGCGGCGATAGCCCTCGTTCGCCGCCTGGTCATGGAACAGGGCGTCGTCTATTGGCGGCGCTACCTTGTGGCCTTTTCGCTGATGGCACTCGCCGCAGGTGCGACCGCCGGCGCGACCTATGTGCTCGGCCAGGTCATCAACCAGGCCTATGTCGACAAGAACATCCCCGGTATCGCGATGTTCTCCGGCATCACGGTGATTCTGCTCTTCATCAAGGGCGTGGCGACCTACGGCCACATGGTGATCCTGACCAAGATCAGCAACGCCATCCTCGCCACCAACCAGCGCCGGCTGTTCGCCAAACTGATGCGCGAGAGCGTCGGCTTCTTCTCCGAGCGGCACTCCTCGGAATTCCTGGCGCGCCTGACGGCCGGCGCGAAATCGATCACCGACGTCCTCAACATGCTTGTCAACGCGATCGGGCGCGACCTGTTGATGCTGGTGGCGATGATCGGCGTGATGGTGTGGCAGGATCCGCTGATGTCGCTGATCGGCCTCGTCGCGGTGCCGCCGGCGATGCTGGTGCTGCGCAAGCTGGTCAAGCGCATCAAGGGCCTCGCCTATAACCAGTTCACCGGCACCGCCGACATTCTCGAGACGATGCAGGAATCGCTGCAAGGCATCCGCACCGTCAAGGCGTTCACGCTCGAAGACACCATGCAGGGCCGCATCGACGGGAACATCGCGATCGTCGAGCGCAACGCCAACAAGATGGCCCGCGTCGCCAACCGCTCCAACCCGCTGATGGAAATGCTCGGCGGCTTCGCGGTCGCCGGCTGCCTGCTATACGGCGGCTACAGCGTGGTCGCGCTCAACGCCACGCCCGGCGCGTTCTTCTCCTTCATGACCGCGTTCCTGATGGCGACCGAGCCGGCGAAGCGGCTGGCGCGACTCAATATCGATCTCAACAGCCAGCTCGTCGGCGCGCGCATGCTGCTGGAGGTGGTCGATAGCCCCGCGAGCGAGCATTCCGACGACGACAAGCCTGCGCTGAAGCTGTCCGACGCGCGGATCGAGTTGCGCGACGTCAGCTTCTCCTATCGCTCGGGCGAGACCGTGCTCAACCGCATGAGCTTCGTCGCCGAGCCCGGCAAGGTCACCGCGCTGGTCGGGCCGTCCGGCGGCGGCAAGTCGACCGTGCTGGCGCTGCTGCTGCGCTTCTACGAGGTGACGCAGGGTGACATCGTGATCGACGGCCAGTCGATCGGCGCTGTCTCGCGCAAATCGCTGCGGTCGCAGACCGCTTATGTCGGCCAGGACGTCTATCTGTTCCGGGACACCATCCGCAACAACATCGCCTTCGGCAAGCCTGGCGCGAGCGAGAACGAGATCATCGAGGCCGCGAAGGCCGCCTGCGCGCATGATTTCATCATGGGGTTCCCGCTCGGCTACGACACCCCGGTCGGCGAGCACGGCACGCAGCTCTCCGGCGGTCAGCGCCAGCGCATCGCGGTGGCGCGCGCGCTGATCAAGGACGCGCCGATCATCCTGCTGGACGAAGCCACTGCCGCGCTCGATTCCGAGTCCGAGCGGCAGGTGCAGGAGGCGATCGAGCATCTGTGCCGGAACCGTACCACCATCGTGATCGCGCACCGGCTGCACACCATCATGCACGCAGACAGCATCCTCGTGGTCGAAGGCGGTGAGATCGTCGAGCAGGGCCGGCATGACGAGCTCCTGCGCCGCTCCGGCCGCTACGCCTCGTTCTTCCGCCTGCAACATCACGACGCCGGCGCTCTGGCGCCGGTCAGCGCAACCGCATAGAGTTCCTTCTCAACCCAAGAGCAGCGAGACCGCTTCATGAACGCCGCCTCCTACGTCATCCCGCTTCCGCCCCAGGCTTCGCTTCCCGTCGTCGGCGAGACCGGCCGTTTTCCGGTGCGCCGCATCTGGTGCGTCGGCCGCAACTATCTCGAGCACATCCGCGAGATGGGCAATGACGAGCGCGCCCCGCCGTTCTTCTTCGCCAAGCACGCCGACATGCTGGTGCCGGATGGCGCCACTATCCCCTATCCGCCGCTGACCAAGGATCTGCATCACGAGGTCGAGTTGATCGTCGCGCTGAAGAGCGGCGGCCTGAACATCCCCGCCGAGAAGGCACTCGACCACGTCTATGGCTATGCCGTCGGCATCGACCTGACCCGCCGCGACCTCCAGATCGCCTCGCGCAAGAAGGAGCGCCCGTGGGAGATCGGCAAGTCGTTCGACGGCTCCGCGCCCGCCTCCGCGGTGCAGCCGGCCTCGAAGATCGGCCATCCCACCAAGGGCAGGATCTGGCTCACGGTCAACGGCAAGGAAGCCCAGACGGGCGACCTCGAGCAGATGATCTGGAACGTGCCGGAGACGATCTGGCAGCTTTCACAGCAGGTAAAGCTTGCTGCCGGCGACATCATCATGACGGGCACGCCGGCCGGCGTGTCGCAGCTCCAGCCCGGCGACAAGCTCGAATGCGGCGTCGACGGCGTCGGCACGCTAAAGGTGAGCATCGGCCAGCCGGAATAGGCTCAACGGCATTTCCAAATCGAAAAGGCCCCGGACGTGTCCGGGGCCTTTTCTGTTCAAGTCTCATCTACCACGCTTTCACCGGCCGACTGGCATGGCTTGCCTGCGGAACACCGCGATTGAGCGACATGTGCGAATGCACGCACAGCCAGCCATCGCCATTCCTTGAAAATATCATGGTCGCACGGCCCGGACGCGGAAACACGCTGCCGTCGGGATGATAGCCCGTGCTCGTCCACGGCGCGATCACGGTCGCCATCGCGCCGTCCGGGGACGCCAGGACCGCAGTTTGGTCGAGGACGAAGCGGAAGTCGCTCGTCTTCGGCCAGACATTGTCCCATTGCGTGGTGACCCATTGGTCGAGCCCAGGGATGACGTCGTTATGCGTGCCGAAAGCAAGGACATTCGGATGAAAGAGCGGCCTTGCCGAAGCGTAGTCAACCTCGCGAACATAGCCTGAGAAGGTTTCAAGCCACCGGTGGAAGAATTCACCCGTCTTGGTGTCGGCGGTCGGCAACGAAGTCATCGCCTGCTCCAGATACGTCGCAACCGCACGGCAACTACTTCAACGCCGAAAACACGATGAGGCCGAGGATCAGCGCCGTCAGCGAGTACTTCAGCGTGTAATAGACGTTGCGATTCCACTCCTTGACCTTGCGGCTGCCGAGATGGATCTCGTAGAGCTTGCCGAACACCTTGTTGAGCACGCCGACATTCTCGCCCTCGACGTTCTGGGTCGCGGACGCCTTGACGATGTGATGGCTGACCCAGCGGTTGATCGCGGTCATTAAGCCGAACTTCATCGGGCGCTCGACGTCGCAGAACAGGATGATGCGATTGACGTCGGTCTGGTTCTCGGCGCTGTGGATGAAGGTTTCGTCGAACATGAAGGCCTCGCCGTCACGCCAGACGCATTCGACGCCGTCGACCAGGATGCGGCACTTGTTCGAGTTCGGCGTGACGAGGCCGAGGTGGTAGCGCAGCGAGCCGGCAAAGGGATCGCGGTGCGCGCCGAGCTTGCCACCGGGAGGCAGCATCGCGAACATCGCGCCGTGCACGCTCGGGATCGACTTGAGCAGCTCCACCGTCTTCGGGCACAGCGTGTTCGCCGAGGGCAGGAAGTCGTCGTACCATTTCAGGTAAAAGCGCTTCCAGCCGCTCTTGAAGAACGAGTAGAAGCCCCAATCGTTATTCTTCGCTGCCGCGCGGATAAAACCTTCGTCGAACAGGCGCACGGCCTCGTCGCGAATGGTCTCCCAGTTCTCGCTGAGTGGCTTCAATTCCGGGAACTGCTCGACCGAGATCACCGGCTTGTTCGGCACCGCCGACCCGGCATACATCAGCACATTGTAGGGCGCGAGATAGGTCGAGTGATCGCCAAGCTGGCGCGCGAAGCGCAGCCGCTGCTTGCCGCGGAAGTGAACGTAAATGGTTGATGCCGCAAGCACATACAAAATGACGAGTTGCGGCGCAAAAAGCTGTTTCAGCATTTCCCCAATCCCAAGTGACCCAGCCGAGGTGTCGTGTAACCCGCGGCGCCCTCACCGGCAAGATATTCACCGGGGGTTGCGGCCACGCTCGGGGGAGTTTGGGGATGGAACCGGGGCGAAAACGGACCGAAACGAACCGAATTACGCCCGGGACAGCGCCTGAAGACCCTTGAAGGTCAGCCGCTTGGGGTCGGTGACGCCAGCAAGATAGAGCCGGCGGATAAAGGCGATGACGGCGTCGCGGTCGCAATCGGTCAGCGCGACGACGGCGTCGACCGCGATCTTCTGGGCTTCCATTGGGCTCACCTCGGCCTTGCGAGTAACCCCGGCCGGAACAGGCTAGGACTCATCCGTTAATCCCGCGTTAACCGTTCTAAACCATCGCCGATTCAGCCCGGCGGCCGCATGCGCAAAACCACGCATTGGCAGTCGCGCTGCGACCGAAATGTCTAGTGCGCCTTGAGGCTCTTCTTGAGCTGCGCAAAGTGCTTCTTCAGCCGGGGCACGGCGAAATCGGTGAAGGCCCGCACCTTGGGCACCGAGAGCCGACCCTGCGGGGCGATCAGATGTGCCGGCATCTCCGGATCCTCGTCGCTCGCCAGCACGATTTCGAGCTCGCCGCGCGCGACCTGCTCGGCGACCTGGTACGAATACATCCGCGCGACGCCGCGCCCTGAAACCGCGGAGGCCACCGCCGCATAGGTGCTGTTGACCGTGAAGCGCGGCGTGAACTGGACTGTTCGCGGCACCGATGAGCCCGCTTGCGGCGCAAAGGTCCACGAATTCGAAAGGTGGGCCATCGCCACGATCTGGTGTTTTGCGAGATCGCCGGGCTCGGTGATGTGCGGATGCTGCTTCAGATAGCGCGGCGCGGCCACCACGACGCGGCTGATCTCTCCGACCCGCATCGCAACCATCGCCGAATCCGCAAGCGGCCCGATGCGCAGCGCGATATCGACGCCCTCCTCGATCAGATTGACCGCGCGGTCGAACAGCAGGAGCCTTGCCGACACCGTCGGATAGGCGTCGAGGAACGCATCGAGGATCGGCCGCAGCACCATCTCGCCCGAGACCACAGGAGCCGTGATCGTGAGCAGGCCGCGTGGCGCGGTTCGCGGCCCGGCCGCGATGTCGTCGGCCTCTTCCAGCTCGGTCAGCACGCGGCGGCAGACCGCGACGTAGCGTTCGCCCTCCTCGCTCAGCTTGATCGATCGGGTGGTCCGATGCAGCAACTCGGCGCCGACCCGCTCTTCGAGAAAGGCGATTGCGCGACTGACCGCCGCCGGTGACCGGCCGAGCTTTCGGCCCGCCGCCGCGAGGCTGCCCTCGTCCACCGCAAGGACGAACACCTTCATCGCATCCAGACGATCCATGCCTGCTCGCCACCCTGAAAATCCACCGGCAAACTAAGCGCTTGCGCCAACCGCGACAACTGCCGCCAGGCGCCCGTCCGGCATTCATACGCGCCGCGAAAGAGTGTCTGCCGGACGGCGCGTATTCGCAGCCGGGCTGCCAGGGCGTACCTCGACTCCACGCCAGCCAGCGCAGGCACGAATCAACAACAGGAGCCCGTCATGGGTATCGAACAGAAGGTTGCCATCATCACCGGTGCATCGCAGGGCATCGGCGCCGCTCTGGTCCAGGGTTTTCGCGATCGCAATTATCGCGTCGTCGCGACAGCAAGGTCGATCAAGCCGTCGAGCGATGACGACGTTCTCGCCATTGCTGGCGACATCGCCGACCGGAAAACGGCCGAGCGCGTGGTTGCACAGGCGGTCGCACGCTTCGGGCGCGTCGACACGCTGGTCAACAATGCCGGCATCTTCGTCGCAAAACCGTTCACGCAATACACCGCCGAGGACTACGCGGCCGTGATGGGCACCAACGTCGCGGGCTTCTTCAACATCACCCAGCTCGCTATCGCCGAGATGGAGAAGCAGGGGTCTGGCCACATCGTCCAGATCACCACCACGCTGGTCGATCAGGCCAATTCGAACGTGCCCTCGGTGCTGGCCTCGCTGAGCAAGGGTGGACTGAACGCCGCGACCAAGTCGCTCGCAATCGAATATGCCAAGCGCGGCATCCGCGTAAACGCGGTTGCGCCAGGGATCATCAAGTCGCCGATGCATCCGGCGTCGACGCACGCCCAGCTCGGCGCGATGCACCCGGTCGGCCACATGGGCGAGATGTCCGACATCGTCGATGCCGTGCTCTATCTGGAGGGTGCGTCCTTCGTCACTGGCGAGATCCTGCATGTCGATGGTGGCCAGAGCGCCGGCCACTGATCGCGGAGCCGCATTAGCCAGAGAGGATGATCCGCGCGCCGTTGCGCGCAGGAGGACGAGATGACCAACGCAAATACGAAGCAATACTTGGAGGCCCGGCTGCATCAGCAGCCGGGATCAGATTCACAATCAACTTGGCGCTATGCCGTGGCGGGACTTTCCGCCTCGCTGGTCGGACTTGGCCTCGCGCGCTTCTCCTACACACCGCTGATCCCGGCGCTGATCGCGGCAAAGTGGTTCAGCGCCTCCGACGTCGTCTATCTCGGCGCGGCAAATCTCGCAGGCTATCTCGCCGGCGCACTCGCAGCGCGAGCTGTCGCAGCGCGGATCGGTGCAGTCCGGTCGTTGCGGGCAATGATGCTGCTTGCCACCCTCTCCTTCTTTGCCAGCTCTGCGCCGGTATCCTTCATCTGGTTCTTCGGCTGGCGCTTCCTCTCCGGGCTGACCGGTGGAATCATCATGGTGCTGGCGGCTTCCGTCATTCTGCCTCACACTTCGCCTGCCCGGCGCGGCATCGTCGGCGGCGTGATCTTTGCCGGCGTTGGCCTCGGCGTTGCAGCATCGGGCACGCTGGTGCCGCTACTGCTGCAACAAGGCTTGCAGCAGAGCTGGTATGGGCTCGGCTCGCTCTCGGCCGTGTTGACGCTCACGAACTGGTGGAACTGGCCGGCGGACACCAGGACTGACGCAGCAGCTTCGCATCATGCGAAGCAGCGTCAGACTTCGGCCGCCGCCCGTGCGCTGCTGATCCAGTATGGGCTCAACGCAGTCGCGCTGGTGCCGCATATGGTCTTCATTGTCGACTTCATCGCACGCGGCCTCGGCCAGGGCATTGCGGCGGGATCGCGCTACTGGGTGCTCTATGGCCTCGGCGCGATCGTCGGACCGCTCGTCACCGGCCATCTCGGCGACCGCTCGGGATTCGGACCAGCGTTGCGAGCGGCCTTTCTGATCGAGGCGGCCGCCGTGCTGCTTCCCACAGTGAGTACCGCCCCGGTGTCGTTGATCGTGTCAAGCGTGGTTGTCGGTGGCCTTACGCCCGGCATCGTGCCGCTAGTGCTTGGACGCATCCACGAACTTGTCCCGCACCCCACCGAGCAGCAGCGCGCGACGTGGAGCCACGCCACCACCAGCTTTGCGCTGTTCCAGGCTGCCGCGGCCTACGGCTTCTCCTGGATCTACGCGAACACCGGCGGCGATTATCTGGTTCTGTTCGGCCTCGGCGGCGCCGCCGTGGTGCTGGCGCTCGCGATCGACCTCGGCCTCGCGCTCACCATGCGGAAGGCGTAACCGCCGGCGGTTGTGATCAGGAATATTGCATCACGCCGTCGTCGATCCGGCCAAAGCGCAACGAGACGATGTCGAGGGCGTAGTTCTGGTACAGCCGCCACGGCTGCTTCGAGCCCTGCTTCGGCATTTTTGCGACCGAGCGCTGCACATAGCCAGATGTGAAATCGAGTGACGGCTGCGCCGTGATCGTGGGATCGTCATTGTGCGGCATGGCTTGCCGGAAATTGTGCCGGTCCATGTAGTTGATGAGCCGGCAGACATACTCGCAGGTGAGATCGCATTTCAGCGTCCAGGACGCGTTGGTGTAGCCGAAAGCCGAGGCCATGTTCGGCACGTCGGCATACATCATGCCCTTATAGGTGAGTGTGTTGGCGAAATCGACGATGCGGCCGTCGACGCTGACCTCGAGGCCGCCGACGACCTGGAGCACCAGCCCGGTTGCCGTGACGATGATGTCGGCGGCGAGCTCGCTGCCATCCTTCAGGCGGATGCCGTCGCGGGTAAAGGTGTCGATCTCGTTGGTGACCACGGTGGCGCGCTTGTCGCGGATCGCCCTGAAAAGGTCGCCGTCGGGCACGAGACAGAGCCGCTGGTCCCAGGGGTTGTAGCGCGGGGTGAAATGGGTGGCGATGTCGTAGTCCGGGCCGAGCGCCATGCGTACGCCACCGAGGATCAGGTTCTTCACCTTGTCCGGCCGCCGCCGGCTAAGGTGGAAGAAGAACATCCCCCACATCACATTGCGCCAGCGGATCAGATGATAAGCCAGTCGTGCCGGCAGGTTGCGGCGCAATTTGTTGGCGACGGGATCCTGCGCAGGGCGCGACACCACGTAGGTTGGCGAGCGCTGCAGCATGGTGACCTGCGCCGCCGTCTTGGCGAGCTCGGGCACCAACGTCACCGCGGTCGCGCCCGAGCCGATCACGACGACGCGCTTGCCGGTGCCGTCGATGTCCTCGGTCCATTTCTGCGGATGCACGATGCGGCCGGCGAAATCGGCAACGCCCGCAAACTCCGGCGTATATCCCGCCTCGTATTTGTAGTAGCCCGAGCACATGAACAGGAAATTGCAGGTGAAGCGCACGAGGTCGGTTGCGCCCTCGCCCGCCGTGCGCTCGACCTCGACGGTCCAGCGCGCCTCCGGCGTCGACCACGCCGCACGCTTGACGCGATGACGGAAGCGGATGCGCTTGTCGATGCCGTTCTCGGCTGCGGTCTCGCGCACGTAATTCAGGATCTGCGACCCGTCCGCGATCGCCTTTGGATCGGTCCACGGCTTGAAGGAATAGCCGAGCGTGAACATGTCGCTGTCGGAGCGGATGCCCGGATAGCGAAACAGGTCCCAGGTGCCGCCGATGCAGTCGCGCCCCTCCAGGATGACGTAGCTCTTGCCGGGGCACTTGCTCTGAAGGTGATAGCCCGCGCCGATTCCGGACAAGCCGGCACCGACGATCAGCACATCGAAATGTTCTTGTTGCATGGTTTTCCTCCGCCGCGCGGGATAGTCCGACCGCAGGCCCGGGCCGTCAATCCGCAACAACCGAACTGGGAACCGATTTTTTGCGCCGACGCGGCCGCCTTTCGCCGCACGGACAAAGCAAAAGGCCCCGGATTACTCCGGGGCCTTCGCGCAGTTTGATGGATCAAACTCAGTAGCGGTAGTGGTCCGACTTGTACGGACCTTCCTGCTTCACGCCGATGTAGTCGGCCTGATCCTTGCGCAGCTCGGTGAGCTTGACGCCGATCTTGGCGAGGTGGAGGCGCGCGACCTTCTCGTCGAGCGTCTTCGGCAGCACGTACACTTCCTTCTTGTACTTGCCGTCCTTGTTGTTGGCGAACAGCTCGATCTGCGCCAGCGTCTGGTTGGTGAAGGACGCCGACATCACGAAGGACGGGTGGCCCATCGCGTTGCCGAGGTTCACGAGCCGGCCTTCCGACAGCATGATGATGCGATGCTTGTCGGGGAACTCGATCTCGTCGACCTGCGGCTTGATGTTGGTCCACTTCAGATTGCGCAGACCCGCGATCTGGATCTCGTTGTCGAAGTGACCGATGTTGCAGACGATGGCGCGATCCTTCATCGCGCGCATGTGCTCGATGGTGATGATGTCCTTGTTGCCGGTGGCGGTGACGAAGATGTCGGCGCGGGGCGCGGCGTCTTCCATGGTCACGACCTCGTAGCCTTCCATCGCAGCCTGCAGCGCGCAGATCGGATCGACTTCCGACACCATCACGCGGCAGCCGGCCTGGCGCAGCGAGGCCGCCGAGCCCTTGCCGACGTCGCCGAAGCCCGCGACCATCGCGACCTTGCCCGACATCATCACGTCGGTGCCGCGGCGGATGCCGTCGACCAGCGATTCACGGCAGCCATAGAGGTTGTCGAACTTCGATTTGGTGACGCTGTCGTTGACGTTGATCGCCGGCCACAGCAGCGTGCCGGCCTTCTGCATGTCGTAGAGACGATGCACGCCCGTGGTGGTTTCTTCGGAAACGCCCTTGATGCTCTTGGCGATCCCGGCGAAGTAGCCCTTCGGCTTTTCCTTGAGCTGCTTCTTCAGCAGCGCGAAGAAGACCTCCTCTTCTTCGGAGCCGGGCTTGTCGAGGAAGGCGGCGTCGCCGTTCTCGGCGCGCAGACCGAGATGGACGTACATGGTGGCGTCACCGCCGTCGTCGAGGATCATGTTCGGGTGACCGCCACCGTGCCAGTCGAACAGTTTTGCGGTGTAGTCCCAGTAGTCTTTCAGCGTCTCGCCCTTGACTGCGAAGACGGGAATGCCGGTGGCTGCGATCGCGGCCGCAGCATGGTCCTGCGTCGAATAGATGTTGCAGGAGACCCAGCGAATGTCGGCGCCGAGGGCTGCCAGCGTCTCGATCAGCACGCCGGTCTGGATCGTCATGTGCAGGGAGCCGGCGATGCGCGCGCCCTTCAGCGGCTGCTTCGGGCCGTACTCTTCGCGGGTGGCCATCAGGCCGGGCATCTCGGTCTCGGCGAGCGAGAGCTCCTTGCGGCCGAAATCGGCTAGCGAAATGTCCTTGACGATGTAATCGGTGAAGCCGGGCTTCGCGTTCATGGAGAGGTCCTGTTTGTTTGACTGTCATTCCGGGGCGCTCGTGGAACGAGCGAACCGGAATCCAGAGGTTCGAGATTCCGGGCTCACCGCTCTCGCGGCGCCCCGGAATGACGTCGGTGATCAGAGAGCGCGCTTGAGCGGCTCGACGAGATCAGTCTTCTCCCAGGAGAAGCCACCCTCATTGTCCGGCGTGCGGCCGAAATGGCCGTAGGCCGAGGTACGCGCGTAGATCGGGCGGTTGAGGTCGAGGTGGCTGCGGATGCCGCGAGGCGTGAGATCCATCGCCTGTGCGGCTGCCTTCTCGAGCTGATCCTCCGACACCTTGCCGGTGCCGTGAGTGTCGATGTAGATCGACAGCGGGCGCGCCACGCCGATGGCGTAGGCGAGCTGCAGCGTGCAGCGGTCGGCGAGACCGGCAGCGACGATGTTCTTGGCGACATAGCGCGCGGCATAGGCCGCCGAACGATCGACCTTGGTCGGATCCTTGCCGGAGAATGCACCGCCGCCATGCGGAGCTGCGCCGCCATAGGTGTCGACGATGATCTTGCGGCCGGTCAGGCCGGTGTCGCCGTCGGGACCGCCGATGTAGAACTTGCCCGTCGGATTGATGTGCCAGATCGTCTTCGGCGTGATCCAGTCCTTCGGCAGCGCCTCGCGGACATAGGGTTCGACGATGTCGCGGATCTGCTTGGACGAGATGTCCTCGACCAGATGCTGGTGCGACACCACGATCTCGCGCACGCCGACCGGCTTGCCGTTCTCGTACTGCACGGTGACCTGGCTCTTGGAGTCCGGGCCGAGCACCTTCTCCTTGCCGGAGTGACGGGCTTCGGAGATGAGACGCAGGATCTTGTGGGCGTAGAAGATCGGCGCCGGCATCAGGTCGGGCGTCTCGTTGGTGGCGTAACCGAACATGATACCCTGGTCGCCAGCACCCTCTTCCTTGACTTCGCCAGGCTGGAGCGCGTCGACGCCCTGCGCAATGTCGGCCGACTGCGGGTGCAGCAGGATCTCGATATCGGCCTTCTGCCAGTGGAAGCCTTCCTGCTCGTAGCCGATGTCCTTGATCGCCTCGCGCACGACGCTTTCAATCTGCTCGTTGGTCACCGACTTCGGACCGCGGGTCTCGCCGGCGATCACCACCTTGTTGGTGGTGGCCAGCGTCTCGCAGGCGGCGCGGATAGCCCACGGATCGATGCCGGCCTTCGGCCCTTCGCGATAGAACAGGTCGACGATTTCGTCGGAAATCCGGTCACAGACCTTGTCCGGATGGCCTTCGGAGACGGACTCGCTGGTGAAGAGATAGGACGCGCGCATCAAGAAACCCCTTGTTCCACCGCTACCGGCGGACGTTTGCGATGTTTAGAGTTGGATTATGTCAATCGCGCCGGCGCGAGATGACGTAGGATTCGTCGAGAAACCAGAGCCCATTGTACTTTCGCAACACTTCCCTGGCGGCATCCAGAGTGCGGCCGTTTTGAGTCATATCCGTCAACCGGTCGTCCTCAATCTGAGCGACATACACCGCCGCATTCCAGGCTGCAAAGGCTGTCGAGGTTCCGATGGTACCCATCACCTCGTTGGGCAGCGCTTCCATATCATACCTGAAGATCGAACGGTTATCCGCATAAGCATTAAAATTTAGATCGCGGCCCAACGACCCCAGCTCATACTTTACGGCGCGCAATAGCTCATGACGGCTCACCGAGAAAGGATTTTCTCCGGGCCAGATCGCCTGGATCATTTCCATGCCGGGATCGTGACCGTGGGAGTGGATTCCAATCAGGCGGCCGCCCGGCCGCAGGGCCCGCGCCAGCGGTGCAATGATCCGCTTGGCGCGGAAATTGACCGAGGACAGGGCCCGGTATGGCTGGGACGCAATGACGAGGTCGAAATTGGCCTCGGTCTGGCCCGGCCGCGGAATGGTCGAATCCAGCAAGAACCTGTGGTCCTCGCGGTAGAGAACCAGCACGACCGGCCGCTCGTACAGCGGCATCGCCGTGCGCGGGCTGATCGCCGCACGCCAGTTCTGCTCCAGGAACGGCCGCAGTTCGGCGATCTGCTGCTCGAACTCGCCCGATGAGGCGCCCCGCAGGGGGACCTCGTGCCAGACGGTTGCAGCGGCGGCCGCGGGCGATGCGGGCGTCAGCCAGGGCGCCTCCGAGTAGAACATGTTGGTGAAGACGAAAACCGACGCCGGATGCTCGAAAATGCGGTCGGGCACCTTCTCCAGCGTCAGGCGCAGATCCTCGAGACTGAGCTCCTTGCCGGCGACATAGAACGGCATATGCGGGTAGCGCTGGTGCGTCGCGCGCAGCACCCGCGCCAGCACCGTGCCGTCGCCGACGCCGGCGTCGAAAATGCGCAATGCCGGCGGCCTCGGGTGGATGGTCGATAGCTCCAGCGCCACCCGGTCGGCGATCACCCGCTTCTCGCTGCAGGTGTGGACGAACAGCAGATATTTCTGCCGGTTCTCGAAGAAGCGGAAATTGCCCCGCGGATCGCGCTTTTCCGGAGGCACCTGAAGTCCTCGCGGCGGCGGAAGGCCGCCGGTCGTCGACGCCGCGATATAGGCTTGGATCCGCTCCAGCGTGTCGATGGTGATGCGCTTGCCCTCGCGCAGGCGCTGCACGAGCTTCCCATCATTCACCGCCCGCCGGCCAAACGTCGATTCCGCCATGTCCGCCGTGCGGCAGAACTCGGTGATTTGGCTTAGGATTTCGTCGTTCTTCATCGGTGGGATAGTGGTGGGCAGATGAGTTGGGATCAATCATCTAGCAAATTCTGCCCACTCTGGGAATACCGGTAACTGCTTTACCCCAGCTGCGATGACGCGGGCGTGAACCCCGAGGAGCCGCCGGGCAACAAACAAGCACTTCTCCTCAGGGAACCACCGCCCATGCGCCGCCTGCTCGTCGCGCTCGCTCTGCTCGCCGCAACCCTGTGGTCGGCCTCCGCATCGGCCCAGTCGCGCAGCCAGCTCGGGCCGCTCTGCACCACCGACACCACCCCGGCGGACCAGATGGTCGACGCCTGCAGCAAGATCATCGCCCTGAAGGTGTTCAAGGGCGAGCAGCTCGCGACCGTCTATTTCTGGCGCGCGGTGGGCTGGAACAAGAGGGGCGACACGCAAAGGTCATTGCCGACAGCACCGAGGCGATCCGGCTCCAGCCGAGCCAGGCGGTCTACAACCTCAGGGGCTCTGCCTATTACGACAAAGGCGACTACGACATCGCCATCGCCGATTTCGACGATACGCTGAAGCTCGGCCCGCCAAGCGGCATCATCTTCCACAACCGCGGCAATGCCTGGCGCGGCAAGGGCGACTACGCCAAGGCGATCGCCGATTACGACCTGTCGATCAAGGCTGATCCGAGATCGGCGTTCTCGTTCCAGAACCGCGGCATCGCCAAGGAAGCACTCGGCGATCTCGACGGTGCGCTCGCCGACGTCAACCAGGCGATCCGGCTCGATCCGACACTGCCGCAGCCGCTGATCAACCGCACCACGATCTGGCGCGCGAAAGGCGATCTCGATCGCGCCATCGCCGATGGCAGCGAAGCGATCCGGCTCGCCAAGGACAAGCCGCCGGTCAACATCATGACGCCGCCGAACAGCGTGCTGATCTCTGGCTACACCCATCGCGCGCTGGCCTATGAGGCCAAGGGCGACTATGCGCACGCGAAGGACGACTACAAGGCAACGCTCGCGATTGTTGCGTCCGACGCCGGCAGCAAGGCCAATCAGGCCACCGCAAAGGTGCGGCTGTCGCTGGTGACGGACGCAGCCGCACCGATACCGCGCGATGCTCCCTCGCCGGTGACGCAGCCGTCGACTACCCCTGCCCCGCAGCGGAGCGGCGCAGCACCAGCACCCTCGCCAGCACCGGCCGTTCGCGGCGCGCGGATGGCGCTGGTGATCGGCAACGGCGCCTATGCCCACGTGAAGGCGCTGCCCAATCCGCCCAACGACGCGCGCGCGGTTGCGAAAAGCCTGCACGATATCGGCTTTACGGTGTCGGAGGGTGTCGATCTCGACCGCGCCGCGATGCAGAAGATGACGCGCGACTTCCTGCGCGAGGCGGCACGGGCGCAGGTCGCTCTCGTCTATTATGCCGGTCACGGCGTGCAGGTCGACGGCCGCAACTATCTCATTCCCGTCGATGTCGACCTCAAGCCGGGCAGCAGCATGACCGAAACGATGATCGACATGGACACGATCATGGCCGGTCTCGACGACCAGGTCCGCACCAACATCCTGATCTTCGATGCCTGCCGCAACAATCCGATGGCGCAGCAGACAGCAGGCGCCAGCGGCAGCCGCGGCATCGAAGGCGCATCAGGCCTTGCGGCGCCGTCAAGCCTCGGGTCCGGGGCAACGCTGGGAGCCGGCACGCTGATCGCATTCGCGACAGCACCGGGCCAGGTCGCGCTCGATGGCGAAGGCGCGAACTCGCCGTTCTCCGCGGCGCTGTCCCGACACATCGGCACGCCGGGACTGGAAGTACAGCAGATGCTGACGCGGGTGCGCGCCGAGGTGGTCGCGGGCACGAAGAACAGGCAGGTGCCGTGGTCGAACTCGTCGCTGCTGGGCGAGGTCTATCTGGCGGAGAAGTGACGACGCGGCCGCGCGTCGTCACCCCGGGATGGTGCTCAAGCACCAGACCCGGGATCTCGAGATTCTCAGGTGCGCAAGCGCGCAACATAGTTCGCGCTAAGCGCGCCCCGGAATGACGCCAAGTCAGTTGCCCCACACTTCCTTGGCGATCTCGACCGCGAGACTCAGCTTCGCCCACTGCTCTTCCTCGGAGAGGATGTTGCCCTCCTCCGTCGAGGCGAAGCCGCATTGCGGCGACAACGCGAGTTGCTCAAGCGGAGCGAACTTGGAGGCTTCCTCCAGACGACGCTTGATGTCGTCCTTCTTCTCGAGCTCGCCGAACTTCGAGGTGATGACGCCGACCACCACGACCTTGTTGCCCTTGGGCAGGAAGCGCAGCGGCTCGAAGCCACCGGCGCGGTCGCTGTCATATTCGAGGAAATAGCCGTCGTAGTTGGTGCCGGCGAGCATGGTCTCCGCCACCGGCTCGTAGCCGCCCGACGAAATCCAGGTGGAACGGAAATTGCCGCGGCAGACATGCGTCGTCACCACCATGTCGGCGGGCTTCTCGGCCAGCGCGTAGTTGATGATGCGGGCGTAGATCTGCTGGAGACCGTCCGGATTGTCGCCGCGCTCACGCGCCTTCTGCAGCTCGTCCGGCGAGCAGAGATAGGCCCACACGGTGTCGTCGAACTGGAGATAGCGGCAGCCGGCGTCGTAGAACGCCTTCACCGCCTTGCGGTAGGTCTTGCCGAGATCCTCGTAGAAGGCGTCGAGATCGGGATAGACGTCCTTGGAGATCGACTTGCGGCCGCCGCGGAAGTGCAGCACGGCCGGCGAAGGGATCGTCATCTTCGCGGTGACATGGGCTTGATCCGCAACCTTCTTCAGGAAGCGGAAGTGGTCCAGCATCGGATGATCATCGGGGAAATCGAGCTTGTCGATCACCCGGACCGCGTCGTGGCGGGTCTGCACGCCCGTGAACTGGATGCCGGTGTCGGGATGAAACAGCTCGCAGCCGGTGAGCTTGGCCAGGAAGTCGAAATGCCACCAGGAGCGGCGGAATTCGCCGTCGGTGGCAAGCTTGAGGCCGACCGAGGCCTGCTTGTGCACGACCTTCTCGATCTCCATGTCTTCGATCTTGCGCAGATCGTCGGCCGAGATCTCGCCCTTCTCGAGCTTCGCACGGGCTTCCTTGATCTTGGCGGGGCGCAGGAGGCTGCCGACCTCGTCGGCGCGGAAGGGGGCTTTGGTTCGCTGCATTTTTTTGACTCCCGAGAATTTTCTAGTGGGCCGCCGCCCCAGCGACCCCGAGGTGGCGCTCCAGTACCGACGGGTCGGCCTTCAGCGCGGCGCTCGGGGCGTCGTGGACGATCGTTCCGCGCTCCAATATCACAACGCGGTCGGCAAGCCCGAGAATCTTTTGAGCATTCTGTTCGACGATGATCGAGCAGATGCCGCCAGCCCGGGTGATGGTCCCGATCGCTTTCAAAAGCTCCTCGACGATGATCGGGGCCAGCCCCTCGGTCGGCTCGTCCAGCAGCAGGACCTTCGGGTTGAGGGTCAGTGCCCGGCCAATCGCCAGCATCTGCTGCTCACCGCCGGAGAGCTGGTTACCGAAATTGCTCCGCCGTTCCTTCAACCGCGGGAACATCTCGTAGACCTTCTCGACGGTCCAGGGGCCGGGCTGCGCCACCGCAGTCATGTTCTCTTCGACCGTCAGCGAGCGGAAGATGTTGCGCTCCTGCGGCACCCAGCCGATGCCGGCGCGGGCGCGCTGGTCGGGCCGCAAACTCGTGACGTCGGTGCCGGCAAGTTCGACAGTACCGGAGAAGCGGCGGGTGACGCCGACGATGGAGTTGATCAGCGTGGTCTTGCCGGTGCCGTTGCGCCCGAGCAGTGCCAGCACCTGTCCTTCAGACAGACGCAGCGACATGTTGGGCAGCACCACCGCCTCGCCATAGCCGGCGCGCAGGGACTCGATCGCGAGCAGGTCAGACATTGACCGCCTCCTCGCCGAGATAGACCGCCTTCACTTGCGGATCGCGCGCGACCTGATCGGGCGGCCCCTCCGTGAGCAGCGCGCCGGAGACCAGCACCGAGATGCGGTCGGCAAAGGAGAAGACCAGATCCATGTCGTGCTCGATCAAGAGCACCGTCACGTCGCGCGGCAGGCTGCCGACGACCGCGAGGATGTCGTGCCGCTCGCTTTCGGGCACGCCGGCCGCGGGCTCGTCGAGCAGCAGCACGCGCGGCTTTCCGGCGATCGCGACCGCAATCTCCAGCAGCCGCTGCTTGCCGTAAGGCAGCGTCACGGTCTGTTCGTTCATGACGTCGAGCAGATGGAAGCGAGTCAGGAGATCGGCGATCTCGCCGTTGACGTCGCTTCGCGTTCCCATCCGCCGCCACCAGTCGCCGCCGTGACCGAGGCGTTCGGACACGGCGAGGCCGATGGTCTCGAGCGGGGTGAGATCGGGATAGAGCTGGTTGATCTGGAAGGTGCGCGACAGGCCGCGCAGCACGCGCTTGTGCACCGGCAGATCGGTGATGTCCTGCCCTTTGAGCAGGATGCGGCCCGAGTTCGGCTTGAGCACGCCGGTGAGTTGGTTGATGACCGTGGTCTTGCCGGCGCCGTTTGGGCCGATCAGGGCATGCCGGGCACCCTGCTCGATCTTCAGCGACAGGTCACGGGTGACGCGAAGGCCGCCAAAAGTCTTTTCGAGATTCTGGGTTTCAAGCGCGATGGTCATGCGTCGCTCTCCGGCACGGCGACGACGGCTTTTCGCCCAGCGACCTGCTTGATGACGAGGTTCGGCACATACAGCACCCAGCGATGCAGGCGCTGGCGGCCGACCAGCACGATCACGACCAGCACGAGGCCGATCCAGAACTGCCAGTATTGCGGCGTGATGGTGGAGAACACTTCCTGGAGCATACGGAAGATCACGGCGCCGATCAGTCCGCCATAGAGATAACCGGTACCGCCGATGACGAGCACCAGCATCAGATCGGCGGAGCGGTCGAAGGCGAACACGTCGAGCGAGGCGATCGCGGTGGTCTGGGTGAACAGCGCGCCGGCGATGCCGGCATAGAAAGCCGCGAGCGTGTAGATCGCGATCAGGCGGCGGTTGACGGGGATGCCGATTGCGGCCGCACGCAGCGGGTTGTTCTTGATCGCGCGCAGGGACAGGCCGAACGGCGAGTGCACGATGCGGCGGGCGAGCAGGAACAAGACGAACAACACCGCGAGCGAATAGAAGAAGCCGGCCTTGCCGAACATGTCGAACGGGATTTGGCCGAGGATCGGCTGCATCTCGATGCCCTGCAGGCCGTCGGTACCGCCGGTGATGTCGGAGAAACGCTCGGCGAGCGCCTCAAGCAGCAGCGCGATGCCGAGCGTCACCATCAGGCGGGTCAGGTCGACGCCGCGGATCACCAGGAAGCTGGTGGCGAAGCCAAGCACCATCGCGGCGAGGCCCGCCGCGATCAGCGCCAGCACGGGTTCGTTGATGATGCCGTGCAGCGCCAGCAACCCCGCAGCATAGGCCCCGACGCCGAAGAAGGCGGCATGACCCAGCGAGACGATGCCGGCATAGCCGAGGATGAGATCGAGCGACATCGCAAACAGCGCCAGCCGCAGGATGTCGGTCATGATCAGGTAGCGCGTGGGAAACAGAAGGCCGCAGGCGAGAACGACGAGCCAGAAAGCGGCCTCGCCATAGTGCCAGCGCGCATGGCGCTGGGCGTGATAACCGACGTCGGAAGATGCGTTCATCGGCAGACTCAACGCGCAGCCGTGCGGCCGAACAAGCCGTTCGGGCGCCAGATCAGGATCACGATCATCATGGTGTAGATCACGAACGGTCCCATCTTCGGCACGTAATATTTGCCGGCGACGTCTCCGATGCCGAGCAGCAGCGAAGCCAGAAACGGCCCCGTGATCGAGGACGAGCCGCCGACGGTGACCACGATCAGGAAGTAGATCATGAACTTCAGCGGGAAATACGGATCGAGGCCAAGTATCTCGGCGCTCAGCGCACCGCCGAGGCCGGCAAGCCCGCATCCAAAGGCAAAGGTGAAAGCGAACACCTGCGGCACGTTGATGCCGAGACCGCTGGCGGCACGGGGATCATCGACGGCGGCGCGCAGGCGGCTGCCGAAGCGGGTCTTGGCCAGCACCATCTGGAGGCCGATGGTGAGCAGGCCGCAGATCACGATGATCATCAGCCGGTAGCGGCCGATGCCGACGCCAAACAGGTCGAACTGCCCCTGCAGCGCGGCCGGCAAGTTGATGAAGACGCGGGACGAGCCCTGGATGTAGTCGACGGCGGCGACCGACATGAAGGTCAAGCCGATCGTAAACAGCACCTGATCGAGATGGCTGCGCGCATAGAGATGACGATAGAGCGTTCGCTCGAGCACGATGCCGATCGCCGCGGATGAGACGAAGGCAAGGGGCAACGCCGCAAAGAAGGGCCAGCCGTGCTGGTTCACCAACAGCATGCACACATAACCGCCGGCCATGGCGAAGGCGCCATGAGCGAGATTGACGAAGTTCATCAGGCCGAGCGTGACCGCGAGCCCGCACGCGAGGACGAACAGCAGCATGCCGTATGCCACGCCATCGAACAGGTTGGTGAGGATTGAGGTCATCGAAGGTCGATCGGTCCTAAGCGTTCGTCATTCCGGGGCAGCGCGTGCGCGCTGAACCCGGAATCTCGTTTCAGTCACTTCGAGATCCCGGATGCGCGCTAGGGCGCGCCCCGGGATGACACGCTTTCGCGCGTCACTTCTTGGTCTTGCCGAGATCCTTGACGGCTTCGAAGGTCTGGAACTCGACGTTGTAGAGTTCGCCGTCGACCTTCTCGACCTTGCGGATGTAAACGTTCTGGATGATGTCGCGCGTCTCCGGATCGATCGAGATCGGGCCGCGCGGGCTCTCCCACTTCTGACCCTTCATGGCCTCGACCAGCTTGGTGCCGTCGGTGTCGCCATTGGTCTTCTTGAGCGCCTCGTAGATCAGGTGGATGCCGTCATAGCCGCTCACCGCCATGAAGCCGGGACGTGTGCCGAACGCCTTCTTGTAGGCGGCGACGAAGTCCTTGTTCATCTGCGAAGGATGCGCCGCCGAGTAGATGTGCGCGGTCACGGTGCCGAGCACGGCGTCACCCATGTTGTTGAGCAGGTCGTCGTCGGTGACGTCGCCCGGCCCGATCACCTTGATGCCGGCCTTGTCGAGGCCGCGCTCGGCATACTGCTTCATGAAGTTGCCGCCCTGGCCTGCGGGCACGAACACGAAGATCGCGTCGGGCTTGGCATCCTTCATGCGCTGCAGGAACGGCGCGAAGTCGGGGTTGGCGAGCGGCGTCTTGACCTCTTCGACCACCTGGCCGCCGCCGGCAGTGAAATGTTCCTTGAAGAAGTTGAGCGCGTCATTGCCCGGCGCGTAGTCCGAGGTCAGCGTCGCCACCTTCTTGATGCCATTCTTCACCGCCCAATCGCCGATGATGGTCGAGGACTGCGCCAGCGTGAAGCTGGTGCGCACGATATAGGGTGAGCGCTCGGTGATGATGGAGGTGCCGGCCGCCATCACGACTTCCGGGATCTTGGCCTGGGTCGCCAGCGGCGCGGCCGCGAGCGCCGCCGGCGTCACGCCGAAGCCGCCGATGAAACTGACCTTGTCGTTGACGATCAGTTCCTGCGCGGCGGTCTTGGTCTTGTCCGGGATCGCCGCGTCGTCCTTGACGATGATCTCGATCTTCTTGCCGGCGACGGTGTCGCCCTTCTGCTGCATGTAGAGCTTGATCGCGTTCTCGATCTGCTTGCCGGTCGAGGCCTGGCCGCCGGTCATCGGCAGGATCATGCCGACCTTGACGGTGTCTTCCGCCTTGGCCGGCACGAGGCCCGCTAGGCCCGAGACGGCGGCAACAACGGCCGCCCAAGAGACCGTTTGGGTAAACTGCTTGCGTTCGAACATCAGATGTCCCTCCCCTTCATTCCTTGACTCTTGTGCGCCGAACCGAGTGCCCGGTCCTTGCCTCACGTTAACTTACGCACGAGCGATATCGCGCGTCACATGGCGTCTTTCGCGCCCTCATTGTCAATCGGACGTTTGGCGACCATTCGGCGCAAGCCACGCGTTCCGGTTGCTGACGGCGGGAAGCGATGTCGCGGTTACGTCCGGGTAACCCGAACACCTCGATCTTGGTCGCGTCCATTTGTACGATTGTACAAATAAAATGGACCTGTCAACGAAAAAGCCCCGCCGGTGGAAGCCAGATTGTCGCGAGCCGATCGCCGCAGTCTAGAAAAGCGCCGGCCAGCGTGGATGGAGGATTTCGTCTTTCATTTGCAGAATTCAGACATCTGCAGGAAAGCAAGGCCCTGACATCCGGTATTTTTGTACCTACCTCGAATAAGCCAATTTTACCTTGTTGATGGCTACTGTTCCCCGGCGCTGGTCTGCCGGCGTCCGGTTCCTCTCCCCGATTGCAGTGCGCCCGAAGATGTCCAGACGTTTCCGCTCGATCGTGTCCCTGCTCACACTCGCCGCGGGACTGGCTGGATGCGGCACAGTCAACGAGAAGCTTTCAGCCGGCATGGGCGACTACGTTCCGCAATGGGTCGGCGGCCTGCCGGCGGACGCACCGCCCCGGCCGGGCACGCCGCAATACGACGCCTGGATGAAGGAACGCGAGCGCAAGCGGCTGATGCCCGCGGCGGATCGCGAGAAGGAAGAGCAGGCGCAAAAGGGCGCAACGCCAGGCAACGCGGTGCGCTAGATCCTGCCGTCATTCCGGGGCGATGTGGCAGCATCGAGCCCGCCTCTTCGAGGCGCCCCGGAATGACAGTGTCCTAGTCCACGAAGACTACGGTCTTGCGGCCGTTGAGGATCACGCGGTCATCCAGGTGATAACGGATCGCGCGTGCCAGCACGCGGCGTTCGATGTCGCGGCCCTTGCGGACGAGATCTTCCGGCGTGTCGCGATGGCTGATGCGTTCGACGTCCTGGTCGATGATCGGGCCCTCGTCGAGATCGCGCGTCACGTAATGGGCGGTGGCGCCGATCAGCTTGACGCCGCGCTCGTGGGCCTGGTGATAGGGCTTTGCACCCTTGAAGCCCGGCAGGAACGAATGATGGATGTTGATGCAGCGGCCGGACAGCTTGCCCGACAGATCATCCGACAGGATCTGCATGTAGCGGGCGAGCACCACGAGATCGGTCCCGGTCTCGGCGACGAGCTTCAGGATCTGCGCCTCCTGCTCGCTCTTGGTTTCCTTGGTCACAGGCAGATAATGGAACGGGATGCTGCCGAAATCGAGCCCGGCATAGACCTCGCGCGGATGGTTGGAGACGATCGCAGCCAGTGTCATCGGCAATTCGCCGGTGCGCCAGCGGTAGAGGATGTCGACCAGGCAGTGGTCGGACTTCGACACCAGCAGCATCACCTTGCGGTGCGCGGCACGGTCACGCATCTGCCACTCCATGCCGAAGCGCTCGGCAATCGCCGCAAAGCCGGTCTGAAGCGCGGCCAGTTCCACGGCGAGATCGGCCGCGGTGAACACCACCCGCATGAAGAATTTCTTGGTCTCGACGTCGTCGAACTGCTGGGCGTCGAGAATGTTCTGTCCGGAGTTCGCCAGGAAGGTCGACACGGCCGAGACGATGCCGGGACGATCCGGACAGGACAGGGTCAGAACATATTGATGATCGGGCATGGCTGTTGAAGGGATGGCTCTTGGTGAAGGTTTGTGCAAGGGCCGCGGACAGACCCGCGATTTGCGCCCTGCTCTAGCACCGGGGCGACCCTTGCGCCAATCCCGACGACGGAGTCAGGATGAATGGACGATTGCGATTTTCGACTGACCGGAGCACGCCCATGGCCGACCGTTTGAACGGCACCCGCATCCTGATCCTGGAAACCCGCGAGGAGGCGCAGTTCTCGAAGCTCCTGACCGAGCAAGGCGCCGAAGTGGTGCAATGCCCGATGTTCACCATCGAGGACGCGCCGGACCCCGCCCCGGTCGAAGCCTGGATCCGCCGTGCCATCGACCGGCCGTTCGACGACCTCGTGCTGATGACCGGCGAAGGCCTGCGGCGGATCATGAAACTCGCGCGCGCGCGCGGGCTCGACCAGGCCTTGGTCGCAGCGCTGGCCAAATCGCGAAAATTCACCCGCGGCCCGAAGCCCGGCAAGGCGCTGCGCGAAATCTCGCTCGAGGCGCAGCAGACCACGGAGAAACCGACCACCGAGGGTGTGGTCGAGATGATGGGCCAACTCGATTTGAAGGGCCATCGTCTTGGCCTCCAGCTTTATCCCGACAAGGATCACGGCGCGCTGACCAGTGCGCTCGCCGCGCAGGGCGCAGAGGTCGATACCGTGCTGCCCTATGCTTATGACTCGAAGGCAGCGGATGCCAATATCGTCGCCGCTATCGACGACATGGCCGAGGGACGAATCGATTCCGTCGCGCTGACCAATCTCGGCCAGGTCCGCCGGCTGATCGAGGCGGCGAAGGCGCATGGCAGCGAGGCGAAGTTGCGCGCCGGCTTCGAGCGGACACTGATCGCCTCAGTCGGACCGGCAGTCTCGGGCGAACTCGCCGCGCATGGTCTGCGCACCGACATCTCGCCTGCGGATGACGCCTATTTCATGCGTCCATTGATCTCGGCGATGGCGGCGGCGCTTTCAGAGAAGCGACTGGCCGGTCAATGGCCAGGCGGCGATGCCTAACCCGCCACTTGCGAGGCGGCCGACATCAATTCCTGCGGGCTCGGCATCCCGAACATGCGCTGGCCGCCATCCGGAACCTCGGTAAAGGTCCAGCGTACGATTCCTTCCCGATCGAGCAGAAACTGGCCGAACAACTGGCCCGTGCCGGCCGCCGCCATGCGCTGATCGGCTTCGGTCATCTCGTAACCGTCTTTGTTGTTGAGGTACTCGGCGGCTGCCGACCGAGCCATCGGCCCAGGCAATTCGCCGGGCATATCGACTGGTGGCATGCTCATGATCACGTCCATGCCGACCTTGCGTGGCCACTCGGTCTCGTTCTGCGTGAACTCGATATTGGGCAGGCCGAATGCGCGGTGCGAGACTCGATCCGGGTCGGCCGCGGCGAGCAGATTTGGCAGTGGATTATAACGGAAATAGAGCCGCGCCCGGTCGATCGGCGTGTTGACGACCGTGAGAGTTTCGATGCCCTTTCCGCGCAGCGCGCCGTCAAGCTGCGCCTGCGCGGCAATATGGCGCCGGCAGAACGGGCAATGCAGGCCACGAAACAATCCCACCAAAATCGGACTCTGCCCGCGATAATCCTCGAGCGCGATCTTTCCTTCGCGTGTGATGGCATCCAGGACGATGTTCGGTGCGCGATCGCCCGGCTGAAGTGTTCCATCCACAAGACGTTCTGACATGGTTGAAATCCCTCACATTGGCTAGTCGAGAAACGGCAATACGATCAGCCCTGCAGGATCGAGCCCGTGCCGGGCGCAGACATCATGGGCCAGCGCGAAATACCGCTCGGCCTCGGGCATGTCGCCTCGATCAAGGTTCAACGTCGCAAGACCATCATAGCACGGAAACAGCTGCTGCGGCTCGCCGGTCTCGCTCGCCACCTCGATGGCCTCGTTGTAGCAGCGCGCGGCCAGATCAGGGCGAAAGTGGCATTGATGGATCTGTCCGAGCACGATCAAGGGCACCGGGAGATGCTCGCGCTGGTCGAGCGCGCGATCGATCTCGATTGCCTTTTCGGCAGCCGGCACCCCCTCCTCGGTGCATCTGTCCGTGAAGGTGCAACAGGCAACGGCAAGATTGGCAAGAAGGCGCGCCTGGAAGCCGAGATCCCCGGTTCGACGCGCGACATCGAGGCCGCGCCGGCAGACCTCGACGGCTTTCGCCGGATCGACAATCGTGTAGAGCACGCCAAGGTTGGTGTAGCCGCGACACACTTCGTTGAAAAGGCCGGCGGCCTCCGCTGCCGCGACACTTTGCTCCACCTCGCGTACGGCCTCCTGATGTCGCCCGAGCCGCGCCAGCGCAACCGCCTTGGTGTTGAGGGCCTCCGCAACGGCGCGCGCCGCCTCGAGCCCGGCCTGCTCGTCCGCGTCCGCCGGTACGGACCGCGCATGGCTGAGTGCCTCGTCTGCCCATCTCGCCGCAGCGCCGTGATCGCCGACGCGAAAGGCGAGACGGCCACGCTCCTGCAATAGGTGCGCCCATTCGATCGGCGCGCTGATCCCGCCAAGCCGTTCAGCCGCATCGGCATAGTAAGTCTCTGCGTTGATGCGCTTGCCGGCGTCCCAGAACAATCGGCCGAGCTTGCGACGAATTCGCGCCTCGCCGAGGCGGTCCTCTGCCGTACGGTATCCTTCCAGCGCACATCGATAGTGCTCCTCGGCCGCGCTTCGGCGGCCGGCCACGCGACAGAGATCTGCAATGCACTCGTACAAGATGAGGCGTTCCGGCTCGCACCCACTGCCGGTCGACAGCACGGCGAGGGACTGCTGGTAGAAGCGAAGGGCATCATCGTTGGCATAGCTGGCGCGTGCGCGATCGCCAGCAGCGCACAGATAGCTCGCGCCCTTCGGCTTGCTCGGGCTCAGACTGAAGTGATGTCCGAGCTGTATGAGATCTTCAAGACGCTCGGGCTCAACGCCATAGAGCCTCTCCAGCGCGGCACCAATCCGTCCGTGAAGCTCGATCCGCCGCTGAAGAAGCAGGTTCTGGTAGATCACGTCCTGAAGCATGGTTTGCGTGAAGCGATAGGTCCGCTGTGAAATCGAGTTCGAGCCCGCGATTTCCTCGATGATCTCCGCGTCGCAAAGAAGTTCGAGCCCTGCTTCCACCCTCGCCGGCTCGGTGGCGGCAGCCCCGAGAGTCGCCGCATCGAAACGCGGACCGATCACCGCGGCCTCCTGTGCCAGGTGGCGCGCCTGATGCGGCAATCGGTCGAGGCGCGCCAGCAACAGCGCCTGAATGCTTGCTGGAATATCGGTGGCGGCTTCATCCGACTTCATCCGCCACTGCGCTCCGTCGCGTTCCAGCGCGCCAGCCTCGATGAGGCCGCGGATGATCTCCTCGAGGAAAAGCGGATTGCCGCCGGCGCGATCGAGGATTCGACCGAACAGAGGTCCCGGTGGTTCACACCACCCCTGACTGAAATAGGCCGCGAGCAGCCTTTGTCCGTCGGCATCGTCAAGCGGGGGCAGCCGAATGGTCGTGTGGCTGATCCTGCTCGAACCGAACAGGTCCAATTCCAGTACTGGCCGGTGTGTGAACAGCAGCATCAGCCGAGTCCGCTCCAACCGATCCATCAGGAACCGCAACGCCTCAAGCGACACCGCGTCGGCCCAATGCAGATCCTCGACGATGATCAGAAGCGGCGACAATGCCAGGCGGCGTTCGAAGACGGTACGAATCGCGAAAAATATCTGCCTGCGGAGTTGCTCGGGCTCGACATGCCTGAGCACGCCGTTGGGGTCGCCAAGCCCGAGGACGTGCAGATAGAGCGGCATCAGGCGATCGGCCTCGTCGCTGGCGAGGCCAAGCTCCGACAACGCTTCGGCGACTTTCGCCTGCGCCTCCAGGGCGCCAGCCTTCTGCGATATCCCGTATGCACTACGCAGCACGGCTGCGAGTGTGCCATAGGATTGTTCGCCGAGCGGCGAGCAGGCCACCTGCCGGATTGCCACCCCTGCGAAGAGATCGTCGTCGCGGATGCGGGCGGCGAATTCGCCGACCAGGCGCGTTTTCCCGATGCCGGCTTCACCGACCAGCCGAACGAGTTGAGCGGCGCCGCCGCACGCAAGATCGAGGCTGCCGATCATGCGCGCCAGCTCGGCGTCGCGTCCAATCAGCGGCGCATTGAGGCCGAGCGTGTCGAGACCTCGTGCCGCGCGGGGCGTGTCGAGCGGCTCCTTCAGGCGGTGGACCAATACGCTGCCCATCTTGCCCTTGAGCGAGACCTCGCCAAGAGAGTCGTAGGAGAACGCATGCCGCGTCAGACGATGGGTCAGGGGCCCGACCAGCACTTCGCCCGGAGCCGCCATCGACTGCAGTCGCTGGGCCGTATTCACCGTGTCACCGGTCACCGAATAGGATTTGGCGACGCCTACGCCAAGCCCGCCCGCGACGACATGCCCGGTGTTGATACCGACATGGAGCAGCAGCGGCGAACCGGCATACGCCTCCGCACGTTCGCTGAGGCGCGCCGTCCGGCCGATCATGTCGAGAGCCGCGCGCACGGCTCGCTCGGGGTCGTCCTCGTGCGCGGCTGGCGCACCGAACAGCGCGAGCAGCGCATCACCAATGAATTTATCCACGAAGCCGCCAAAGCCCTGCACCGCGGCCGTCAACTCCTCGAACAACTGATTCTGAAGCGTCTGCATGATCTCGGGATCGAGCCGCTCGCTCATCGCAGTGAAGCCGCTAAGGTCGGCAAACAAAACGGTGATGGTGCGGCGATTTGCTTCGCCATCGATATGGTCCGACTGCCGTCGAAATGCGTGTTGGGCCGTCCGCAACGTTGGCGAGGACTGCGCTGATCCCGGCCCGTGATCATTCCTGGTCCCGCTGACAAGGGCGCCGCATTTCGGGCAGTAGGCAAAATCCGGCGCGCATGGAAAGCCGCAGCCATGGCACGCCTGCGGTTGCTTCGTGCCGCACTTCGGGCAGAAGGCAAAGCCGCCCTGAACCTCGAAACCGCAACCGGAGCAGTTCATGGCTCGAGACCTCGCGAAAACGCGATGGTGTGATCTGCTGGCCCGACGGGATGGGCCTCAGGATGCAGACCAGAATGGGCTTTGCGCGCCGGAAGAGCAAGCGCGGCCAGTCCATGTTTCCGTATTGGCCGAACAACGAAGCGATGCCGCGGGCGCACGGGTGCACCGCACGTCGGGGGCGGACATGCGGTAGAACCAATTGACAGACGCATCGCCGGGGCTACCTTGCCGAGCAGAAGAACAATAATAAGGGCCGGGAATCGCCGTGAAACCCGTCAACGCATCTTGAGCACACCAAAAAGACCTTCCGCGCTCGCGCCATTCCGCATCCGCAACTATCGCTTTCAGTGGCCGTCGGACCTGCTCACCTCCTGGGCGTTCGAGATCGAGACGCTGGTGCTCGGCTGGTACATCCTGGTCGAGACAGGCTCGGTGCTGCTGCTCACCATTCTCGCCTCGCTGCAATATGTCGGAACGCTGATCGCTCCGGTGCTCGGGATGATCGGGGACCGGATGGGTCACCGCGATCTTCTTGTCGTGCTGCGTCTCACCTATACGGTCCTCGCCTCGACCATCATGGTGCTGGCGCTGACCGGTCATCTGGCGCCGCTCAAGGTGATGATCATCGTGACGATCATGGGCCTGATCCGCTCCTCGGATCTCGGCCTTCGCAGCGCGCTTCTCGCCGACATCATGCCCGCCGAGCTGCTGGTCGGAGCGATCAGCCTGTCGCGCACCACCCAGGACAGCGCGCGCATCGCCGGAGCGCTGACGGGAGCCGGACTGTTCGCGACCTTCGGCATCGGCAAAGTCTATGCAGTGATCGCCTGCCTCTATTTTGTGGCCGCGATTCTGATGCTGTGCCTGACCCGACCGGAGAAGTCCGCGGAGCATCGCTTGGTGGAAAGCCATTCGGGCTCGCGGCTGCTGCGCGATCTCAAGGAAGGCATCGTATATTCCTGGAACGGGCCGGCCATGCTGGCCGCGCTCTGCGTCGCATTCCTCGCCAATCTCACCGCGTTTCCGCTGACGAATGGGTTGCTGCCCTACATCGCGCGCGACATCTTTCATACCGACCAGACCGGCCTCGGCTACCTCTCGGCGAGCTTCGCCCTGGGCTCGCTGATCGGCTCCGTCACGCTCAGCCTGGTCGGCGGCCTGCGCATTGCCCGGCTCCTGATCGGCGCCACGCTGGCCTGGTACACGCTGCTGCTGGTGTTCGTCGAAATCAGGACCATGCCAATCGCCATGGCTTGCCTCGTGCTGACCGGCATCGCCCAGAGCATGTCGATGATCTCGGCTGCCGTGATCCTGATGCGAACGGCGAGCGCGCACCTGCGCGGCCGCGTGATGGGGGTACGCATGATGGTGATCTACGGTCTGCCGGTCGGATTGCTCGCGGCCGGCAGCCTGATCGACGTCATCGGCTATTCAGCAACGGGGTCGCTTTATGCCGCCGCGGGTTTCGTCGCGATGCTGGGCATCGCCATCCGCTGGCGCGCCGACCTCTGGCCGGTGCACGCATCCGCCAATGCGCGCTAATCCCCGTATCCGCGCAGCCGCTCGACGTTGAGGATGGTGACGCCGCCGTACTCCAGCCGCAGCAGCCCCTCCTTCTCCAGTCGGTTCAACGCGCGGTTGGCGTTCTGGCGCGACATGCCGGAGAGCGCACCGATCTCCTCCTGGGTAATCTCCAGATGCGCGGTCGATTCCGGATAGAGGATCGGATTGAACAGCGAGGCAATGCTGCGGGCAAGCCGAGACGTCGCATCGAGCGTGCGGTTGACTTCGAGCATGCCGATGAACTGGCCGAGCCGCTCGTTGAGCTGGCGCACCAGGAAGCGGTTGAAGCCGACGCTGTTCTCGAACAGCCACATGAAGGCCGAGCGCTCCATCAACGCGACGCGGCTGTCGCGCAGCGCGACCACGTCGTAGCGACGCAGCTCGTTCTTGAGCACGCTTCCTTCGCCGAACCAGGCGCCTGCCGTCAGCCCCGCAAGGCTGGTCTCCTTGCCGTCGCGCGACACCCCTCCCATGCGGGCAAGGCCGCTCACCATGCCGGCCCAATAGTCGAATTTGTCACCGCGCATGAACACGTTCTCGCCGGTGTCGTAGGACCGCTCCGTGATCCCGGCACGGGCGACCTCGATCTCCGCTGGCGTGAGCTCGCGCGACCAGGCGGCAACGCGCTTCAATTGATCCTCTGAGATCATGATCGAGAGGCCAGCCGCACCGTTTCGTCGCTCCATCCTTCTGCTGCACTGCAGCACAATCGTTCCGACCACCATCCGACGAAAGATAGAAGCCGCTGCCGCCCTAAAAACTTTGTCGCAGAATTGTCAGGCCGGAGACATTTCAAAATAGCGCTTTCCCCTATTGAGAACCACCTCGGGCGATGCGGCTTTTGATCCCAAACGGGGCGAAAGCGACGCGGCTCCGGTCGGGACCATGTGCTGCATGGCCTCACCGGCATGGCCGTACTAGGATCGTCCACGAGGAACCGACGAAGAGCGCCGCTGAACGCGCCATCACCGGGAGGGATTTGTTTGGTGGCTACCAGTCTCGAAGTGCGGGGCGTGTCCTTGCGATTCGGCGGCGTTCGCGCGCTGACCGACGTCAGCTTCGCCATCAGCGAGGGCGAGCTGTTCTCGATCATCGGTCCCAACGGCGCGGGCAAGACCTCGATCGTGAACTGTATTTCCGGCCGCTACAAGCCGACCGAAGGCCAGCTGTTCTACCAGGGCCGCGACATCACCGGCCTGACGCCGAATGCGCGCCCCAAGCTCGGCATCGGCCGCACCTTCCAGAATCTCGCGCTGTTCCACCACATGAGCGTGCTCGACAACATCATGGTCGGCCGCCACCACCTGCTGAAAAACAATTTCCTCACGGGATCGCTGTATTGGCTCACCGGCGCGCGCAGGGAAGAGCTCGATCACCGCCGCAAGGTCGAAGAAATCATCGACTTCCTCGACCTCCAGTCGGTGCGCAAGGCGACCGCCGGCACCCTCTCCTACGGCCTGCGCAAGCGCGTCGAGCTCGCTCGCGCCATGGCGCTGGAGCCGCGCCTCATCCTCCTCGACGAGCCGATGGCCGGCATGAACTTCGAGGAAAAGGAGGACATGGCCCGCTACATCGTCGACCTCAACGAGGAGTTCGGCATGACGGTGGTGATGATCGAGCACGACATGGGCGTGGTGATGGACATTTCCCACCGCGTCATGGTGCTAGATTTCGGCCGCAAGATCGCCGAGGGCGACCCGGCCGCCGTACTCGCCGATCCTCACGTCAAGCGCGCCTATCTCGGCGAGGAGGACGAGGCGCTGGTCGATCCTGACGATGCCCCGCCTTCACAGGAGAGCGCGGCATGATGGATTACGCAGCCCGCGTCGCCCAGGCCGACACCTATCCGAAGATGCTCCGGCTCAACGCGAAGGAGCACGGCAACGAGATCGCGCTGCGCGAAAAGGATCTCGGCCTCTGGCGTCCCTTCACCTGGAACGACTACCAGGCCCGCGTGCGCGACTTCGCGCTCGGGCTGATCGAGCTCGGCCTCGGCCGCGGCGACGTCATCGGCATCATCGGCGACAACCGGCCGGACTGGGTTGCCGCGGAAGTGGCCACCCATGCGATCGGCGGATTGAGCCTCGGGCTCTATCGCGACGTGCTGGACGAAGAGGCATCCTATCTCCTCAACTACGGTGAAGCGCAGCTCGTCTTCGCCGAGGACGAGGAGCAGGTCGACAAGCTGCTGGCACTGGCCGGGCGCGTGCCGAAACTCAGGCACGTCATCTATTCCGACCCGCGCGGCATGCGGAAATATGACGACCCGCGGCTGATGTCGGCCGAGAAATTCGCCGAGCTTGGCCGCGCCCGCGCCGCGCGCGAGCCGGAGCTTTACGACAAGCTCGTCGATGCCACCAACGGCGAGGACGTCGCCATCCTCTGCACCACCTCGGGCACCACATCGCATCCGAAACTCGCAATGCTTGCCGCCGGCCGCGTGCTCGGCCATTGCGCCACCTATCTCGCCTTCGACCCTAAAGGACCCGACGACGAATACGTCTCGGTGCTGCCGCTGCCCTGGATCATGGAGCAGGTCTATGTTCTCGGCAAAGGCCTGCTCTGCCGGATGAAGATCAACTTCGTCGAAGAGCCCGACACCATGATGAACGATCTGCGCGAGATCGCGCCGACATTCGTGCTCTTTGCCCCACGCGTCTGGGAATCCATCGCCGCCGACGTCCGCGCCAAGGTGATGGACGCGACACCCTTCAAGCAGCGTCTGTTCGACATCGGTATGAAGTCGGGCCTCGCCGCGCTCGAACAGAGTAGGCGCTCCGGTTTTGCCGATGCGATCCTATTCCGCGCGCTGCGTGACCGGCTCGGCTTCACGCGCCTGCGCTCGGCCGCGACCGGCGGCGCGGCGCTCGGACCCGATACCTTCAAGTTCTTCCAGGCGATGGGGGTGCCGCTACGCACGCTCTACGGCCAGACCGAACTGCTCGGGGCCTACACGCTGCATCCCGAGGGCAAGGTCGATCCTGACACCACCGGCGTGCCGATGGCCGACAATGTCGAGATCCGCATCGACAATGCCGACGTCCACGGTGTGGGCGAGATCGTGGTGCGGCATCCCAACATGTTCCTCGGCTATTACAAGAACCCGGAGGCGAGCGTCGCCGACATCCGGGACGGCTGGATGCTGTCGGGCGATGCCGGCTATTTCAACGACAATAAGCAGCTCGTCGTCATCGACCGCATCAAGGATCTCGCCGAGACCTCGCGCGGCGAGCGCTTCTCGCCGCAATTCATCGAGAACAAGCTGAAATTCTCACCCTATATCGCCGAGGCCGTGGTTCTCGGCGCCGGCCGCGATGCGCTCGCGGCGATGATCTGCATCCGCTACTCCATCATCTCGAAATGGGCGGAGAAGAACCGCCTCTCCTTCACGACCTACAGCGACCTCGCCTCGCGGCCTGAGGTCTATAAGCTGCTCCGGAAGGAGGTCGAGACCGTCAACGCCACGCTGCCGCCGGCGCAGCGCATCTCGCGATTCCTCCTGCTCTACAAGGAGCTCGACGCCGACGACGGCGAGCTCACCCGCACGAGGAAGGTGCGCCGCGGCGTCATCAACGAGAAATACGAAGGCATCATCGACGCGATCTACCGCGGCGATGCCGACATCCCCGTCGACACCGTGATCCGCTTCCAGGACGGCACCACGCAACGTGTGCGCACCACGCTGCGGGTCGTGGACCTCGGCGGACGTGGCCCCATGGCGGAGGCCGCGGAGTGAACTCACTTCCAATGCAGAGCGCGCCGCAATTGATCCACCCCTCCCTGCGCAAGCTGGGAGAGGCGAAGGAAAGCATCACATGAACACCGCCTTCCTCATCCAGCTTCTGGTCAACGGCCTCGTGGTTGGCACGCTCTATGGCGTGGTCGCGATGTCGTTCGTGCTGATCTACAAGGCGACGCAGGTCGTCAATTTCGCGCAAGGTGAATTGCTGCTGGTCGGCGCCTGGGTTTGCTGGGCGCTGCTCGCCAAATACCAGGTGCCGTTCTGGATCGGCATGCCGATGACGCTGGTCTTCATGTTCGTGTTCGGCATCGCGATCCAGGTACTTATCCTGAGGCCCATGATCGGCGAGCCCATCATCTCCGTCATCATGGTGACGATCGGCCTGTCCACCGTGCTCCAGGCGACGCTGAAATGGATGTTTGGCGTCAACCCGCAGCCGTTCCCGCGCGTGTTCGAGAGCCAGTCGGTCGCCCTGTTCGGGCTCCAGATCCAGACGGTCTATGTCATGAGCCTCGTGGTCTCGCTCGCGATGATGATCGGCATGGCCTGGTTCTTCCGCGCCTCGAAGTACGGCCTTGCGATGCGCGCCACCGCGTTCAACCAGCAGGTGGCACAATCGCTCGGTATTTCCGTCAAGAGCGTGTTTGCGATGGCCTGGGCGATCTCCGCGACCGTCTCTGCGGTCGCGGGCGTCGTGGTCGCCGTGGTGAATGGCGTCTCCTCGGGCCTTGCCGCCTACGGCATCAAGGTGTTTCCGGCCGCGATCCTCGGCGGGCTCGATTCCGTCGGCGGCGCCGTGCTTGGCGGCATCATCATCGGCCTGCTCGAGAACATCGCGCAATATGTCGACAGCCAGTATCTGCACTGGGGCAATCTCTACGAGATCGCGCCGTTCTACGTCCTCATCATCGTGCTGATGATCAAGCCTTATGGCCTGTTCGGCACCCACGACATCGAGCGGATATGATCCATGGCCGGCCCTTCCCTCATCCCCGCTGGTGATTTCCGCACCTCTTACGCGGCCGACACCACGATCTTCCCGACCGCGACCAGCCGCAATTTTGCGATTGCAGGCGTGCTGCTGCTCTGCCTCGTGCCGCAATTCATCAGTGGCTACTGGCTCAGCATCCTGATCCAGATCGGCATCTTCTCGATCGCGGCGCTGGGGTTGAACATCCTGGTCGGCTTCACCGGCCAGATCTCGATCGGCCACGCCGCCTTCTTCCTGCTCGGCGCCTTCTCCTCCGCCTACATCTCCAACAACGCGCCGATCCCGGTGTTCTTCGCAATTCCGCTCGCCGGTGTCGTCACCGCGCTGGTCGGCCTGGTCTTCGGCATCCCGGCGGCGCGGCTGAAGGGGCTCTACCTCGTCATCGCGACGCTGGCCGCACAATATATCCTGCTCGACTTCTTCTCCCGCGCCGAATGGTTCTCAGGCGGATCGGTGCCGGCAAGCGCCGAGCCGTTCTCGATCTTCGGCTACGCGCTGCGCGGCGATAAGCAATATTTCTACGTCGTGCTGACCTATGTGCTGGCAAGCTACATCCTCGTCACCAACCTGATGCGCACGCGCGACGGCCGTGCGCTGGTGGCAATCCGCGACCATTATCTCTCCGCGGAAATCATGGGCATCAACCTCACCAAGTACCGTACGCTGTCGTTCGGGCTGGCCGCCTTCTTCGCCGGCATCGCCGGCGCGCTCTATGCGCACTACCAGAACGTCGTGTCGCAGGAAGGTTTCGGCATCGAGCGCTCGATCCTGTTCCTCGCCATGATCATCATCGGCGGTACCGGCTCGATCATGGGCACGCTGATGGGCACCGCGTTCGTGGTGCTGCTGCCGGAATCGATGGAGTGGATCAGCCTGCATCTCAAGGGCGGCGCGATCGACCAGGCGCTGTCGCTCAACAACAACCTCACCTTCCTGCGCGAGATCGCGATCGGACTCATCATCATCGTGTTCCTGATGTTCGAGCCTGATGGCCTCGCGCATCGGTGGCGGCAGATCAAGGCTTATTGGAAACTCTACCCGTTCTCGTATTGAGCGCGGCCAGTTCAACAAACCAATAACAGGAGGAGACGACCCATGAAGAAAAAAACCCTTTTGAGCACCGCTTCCCTTGTGCTCGCGATCGCCGCATTTTCGGCCAGTGCGCAGGCACAGATCGCGATCGGCCATCTCGAGGACCGCTCGGGCGGCACCGCCGACGTCGGCACGCCGTTCGGCCAGGCCGTCGCCGACACCTTCGCCTGGGTCAACAAGAACGGCGGCGTCGGCGGCAAGCAGCTCAACGTCGACACCAACGACTACGGCTACCAGGTGCCGCGCGCGATCGCGCTCTACAAGAAATGGTCCGCACCGGACAACAAGGTCGCCGCCATCATGGGCTGGGGCACGGCGGACACCGAAGCGCTGACCGGGTTCCTCGCCCAGGACAAAATCCCGGACATGTCCGGCTCCTATGCGGCCGCGCTGTCCGACCCTGAAGGCACCAGCGGCAAGGCCAAGCCCGCGCCCTACAATTTCTTCTACGGTCCCACCTATTCCGACGCGCTGCGCGCGATGCTGATGTGGGCGGCCGAGGACTGGAAGGCCAAGGGCAAGCCGGGCAAGCCGAAATACGTCCACATGGGTGCCAACCATCCCTATCCCAATGCGCCGAAGGCCGCCGGCGAGGCGCTCGCCACCGAGCTCGGCTTCGAAGTGCTGCCGCCGCTGGTCTTCGCGCTGAGCCCCGGCGACTACAGCAGCCAGTGCCTGAGCCTGAAGAGCTCGGGTGCGAACTACGCCTATCTCGGCAACACGCCCCAATCCAACGTGTCGGTCCTGAAGGCCTGCAAGGCGGCGAACGTGGACGTTCAGTTCCTCGGCAACGTCTGGGGCATGGATGAGAACGGCGCCAAGGCTGCCGGCGACGCCGCCGACGGCGTGGTGTTCCCGCTCCGCACGGCCGTCGCTTGGGGCGGCGATGCGCCCGGCATGAAGACCATCGTCGAAATCTCCAAGATGTCGGACCCTTCAGGCAAGGTCTATCGCCCCGTGCATTACATCGCAGCTGTCTGCTCGGCACTCTACATGAAGGAGGCGCTCGACTGGGCCGCCAAGAACGGCGGCGCCACCGGCGAGAACGTCGCCAAGGGCTTCTACCAGAAGAAGGACTGGGTGCCGGCAGGCATGGAAGGCGTCTGCAATCCCTCGACCTGGACCGAGAAGGACCATCGCGGGACCATGAAGGTCGACCTCTATCGCTCGAAGGTGTCGGGCGCGACCGACGGCGACATCAACGACCTCATGAGCAAGGGCACGATCAAGCTCGAGAAGGTCAAGTCGGTCGAGCTGCCGCGCAAGCCGGAATGGTTTGGCTGGTGAGCCTCGCCATTTCCCCGCGTGCAATTGTCATCCCCTGCGAAAGCGGGGGATCCAGTACGCCGCGGCTTCTCCCTGAATCTCAGGCGCCTCTGGAATACCGGGTCGCCGGTCAAGCCGCGCGACGACAGCGGAGTGTTACGAAACATGACCGAAATCCTCGAAGCATCTCGCACCTCGCCCAATGTCGTACCTGCGCCTCCCCTCCTGGCGGTGCGCAACATCGAGGTCGTCTATGACGACGTCATCCTGGTGCTGCGCGGCCTCAGCCTCGACGTGCCCAAGGGCGCGATCGTGGCGCTGCTCGGCGCCAATGGCGCCGGCAAGTCGACGACCCTGAAGGCGATCTCGGGGCTGCTGAAGACCGAGGACGGCGAGGTCACGCGCGGCGAGATCCTGTTCGAGGGCGAGCCGATCGCCGGCATCGATCCGGACAAGATCGTCCGCCGCGGCATCTTCCAGGTGATGGAGGGCCGGCGCATCGTCGCCGACATGACGTCGCTGGAAAACCTCAGACTCGGTGCCTTCACCCGCAAAGACCGCGGGGTCGACGCCGATCTCGACATGGTCTTCAATTATTTTCCGCGCCTGAAGGAGCGCACCGGACTTGCCGGCTATCTCTCCGGCGGCGAGCAGCAGATGCTGGCCATCGGCCGCGCGTTGATGGCGCGCCCGAAGATGATCCTGATGGACGAGCCGTCGATGGGCCTGTCGCCGCTGCTGGTAAAAGAGGTGTTCTCGATCATCCAGAAGATCAACCGTGACCTCGGCGTCACCATCCTGCTGGTGGAGCAGAACGCGCGCGCCGCGCTGTCGGTGGCAAGCCACGGCTACATCATGGAGCAGGGCAAGGTCGTGCTCGACGGCACCGCGGACGAGCTGCGCGACAACGAGGACGTCAAGGAGTTCTACCTCGGCGGCGCCGGCGACCAGCGCAAGAGCTTTAAAAATCTCAAGAGTTTCAAGCGGCGCAAGCGGTGGCTTTGACAAAGCGTTTTCAAGCGAAGTGGGAACCGGTTCGCGTGAAGAAAACGCGTCAAGACAAAAGAGATCTAACCTTCAAGCACCTGCTCCGCTTCCGTGACCGCACAGAGCACATGATAGAACGACGACGCAGGAATGGTGTCGACCAGCGATTTGCCGTCGCTGTCGAACTGGTCGTACCAGCCGCCGCGCACGGGATGGCTGAGATAGTGCCGTTCGAGCCGCAGCAGCGCCGCGCGCGCTTCCGCCGCCGCACCCGCCTCGCCGGATTCGGCCTGCGCGATCCACGCTTTCGCGATCTCGGTCTGCGGCCACAGCCGGCGTGTGCTGCGGCGGATGTTGCCGACGTCATCCCCCTCGTCGACGAGGCACGCCGTGGCCGCGTCGCGATAGCGCAGCGCCGTCGCCAGCAGTTCGGCACGGCGTTGTCCGGTCGGGCATCCCGTGATGCGTTCGAAACCTTTCAGCAGCCAAACCCATTCCGCCTGATGACCGGGCTCGACGCTGACAGGCTCGATCTTCGACCAATCCTCTTCGAAATATTCGCCGAGCGCGCACTTCCGCTTGTCGTAGAGATTGGCGAGGAACAGCGCGAAGAACTCGCCGGCGCGGTTCTGGAACGACAGATCGTGGGTCGCGTCGAAGCACGCGATCATCGCCTCGAACAGATGCATCTGCGGGTTCTGCCGGCGCGGCAGCGACACCGGCAGGCTTTCGTGCACGCCGCCATGCGGCGAGCGCAGATGACCGTCGAGGAAAGCGAGCAGCGCGTCGATCTCGTCGCGGATTTGCGCGTCCTGGTCGAGCGAATAGACCGTGGCGAGCGCGAACAGAATGAAGGCGTGGTCGTAAGCGTCGCGCCGCGCATCCAGCACCGCACCATCAGGCGTCAGCCGGTGCACATAGCCGGGCTTGCCGTCGGGCGCCTTCGCCTTTGCCAGGAGGTGCTCGAGCCCCTTCAGCGCAATCGCGCGCCCCTCGGGATACCAGCCCATCTGCGCCGCCTTGGCATAGCACCAGATCTGGCGGGCCTGCACGAACACCCGCCGGGGCGCGGCCGTATCCGCCGTGCCGTCGCGGTGCAACCGATCGATGAATCCGCCCGAGGCGCCGTCCCAGCCGACGGTGGACCACAGCGGGATCGCATCCTCGATCATCCGGCGCTTCAGGCGCGCGACGACGCCAGCCGTCTCGTCCGCCGGAATGATGCTCTCGTCCGCCATCGTGTCCTCTCCGCGCCCCGCCAATGGCCGTCTGATACCCATGCGGGCGGCGGCGTGCAACGGATGCCAACCCGGAAAGGCCTGCCATGACCGCCCATTACGACGCCCGCGAGACGCGCGAACAGGCCGTGCGCGAGGCCGAGCTGTTTTCCCAGCTGCCGGACGTGCTGCGCGGCGCGATGGCGGCGCCCGCCTATGCCGAACGTCTCAAGGGCATCGATCCCGCCGCCGTGACCTCCAGGGCCGTGCTGGCGGGCCTGCCGGTGCTGCGCAAGTCGGAACTGCCGGCCCTGCACAAGGCCTCAGCGCCCTTCGGCGGCTTCGTGAAGGCCTCACCGGGGTCGTTCGCCCGCCTCTTCACCTCCCCGGGTCCGATCTTCGAGCCGGAGGGCCGCCAGACCGATCCCTGGCGCGGCGCGCGGGCGCTGTTCGCAGCCGGGTTCCGCTCCGAGGACGTCGTGCTCAACACCTTCAGCTATCACCTGACCCCCGGCGGCTTCATTTTCGACGCCTCGGCGCGCGCACTGGGCTGCGCGGTGATCCCTGCCGGCCCGGGCAATGTCGAGCAGCAGTTCGAGCTGATCGAGGCCTACCGTCCGGTCGGCTACAGCGGCACCCCTGATTTCCTGAAGATCCTGCTCGATGCCGCCGCGACCGCAGGCCGCGACATCTCCTCAATCAAGCGCGCGCTTGTGTCGGGCGCGGCCTTCCCGCCCTCACTCCAGGCCGAGATCAAGGCCCGCGGCATCGACGCCTACCAGGCCTTCGGCACCGCCGATCTCGGCCTCATCGCCTTCGAGACCGACGCGCGCGACGGCATGGTCGTGAACGAGGATCTGATCATGGAGATCGTCAAGCCCGGCACCGGCGATCCGGTGGCGCCGGGCGATGTCGGCGAGATCGTAGTGACCTCGCTCGATCCGCATCATCCCTGGATACGGCTCGCGCTCGGTGACCTCACCGCAGCGCTGCCAGGCCAAAGCAAATGCGGCCGCACCAACATGCGGATCAAGGGCTGGATGGGCCGCGCCGATCAGACCACCAAGGTCAAGGGCATGTTCGTCCGCCCCGAGCAGATCGCCGAGATCGGCAAGCGCCATCCCGCGCTCGGACGGCTGCGCCTCGTTGTCACGCGCCGAGCCGAAGCTGACGCGATGACGCTGAAGGCCGAATGCGCCGAAGCGAGCGAGGCGATGCACGAGGAGATCGCCGGCACCTTGCGCGCGGTGACGAAGCTCGGCGGCGGCGTTGAGCTGGTCGATCCGGGCGCTCTGCCGAATGACGGCAAGGTGATTGCGGACGAGCGGTAGCGGGGTGCGCTCCCACTCAGATCTATACCGCCAATCGATTGTACGCTTCATAGGCGAGCTTTAGGCCATCCTGAAGCGACGTCGTCGCGCGCCAGCCGAGCCTGGTCAGCCTGTTGACATCGAGCAGCTTGCGCGGCGTGCCGTCGGGACGCGAGGTGTCGAAGACAATCTCGCCGCGATAGCCGACGATCTCGGCGACGACTCGCGCGAACTCGGCGATGGCGATGTCCTCGCCGGTGCCGATGTTGACCAGCTCCTCGCCGGAATAGATCTTCATCAGATGCACGCAGGCATCCGCCATGTCGTCGACATAGAGGAACTCGCGACGCGGCGTGCCGGTACCCCAGACCGCGACGGTCTTCGCGCCCGACACTTTCGCCTCGTGAAAGCGACGGATCAGCGCGGCAACGACGTGGCTCAGCTCGGGGTGATAATTGTCGCCGGGGCCGTAGAGATTGGTCGGCATCACGCTGATGAAGTCGCTGCCATACTGGCTGCGATAGGCCTCCGCCATCTTGATGCCCGCGATCTTGGCAATCGCGTAGGGCTCGTTGGTCGGCTCCAGCGGGCCCGATAGCACGCTGTCCTCGCGCAGCGGCTGCGGCGCCAGTTTCGGATAGATGCAGGAGGAGCCGAGGAACATCAGCTTCTCGGCCCCGTTTTGATGCGCGGCCTGGATCACGTTCGCGGCGATCGCGATGTTGTCGTAGATGAACTCGGCGCGCAGCGTGTTGTTGGCGACGATGCCGCCGACCTTGGCCGCGGCGAGGAAGATGACCTGCGGCCGCAGACGCGCGAACCAGTCGAACACGGCAGCCTGGTTGCAGAGATCGACCTCGCGCCGGTCGACGGTGACGAGATTCACATTCTCCCGCGCCAGCCGGCGCACGATGGCGCTGCCGACCATGCCGCGATGGCCGGCGACGTAGACGCTCTTGCCTTTCAGCTCAAACGGTACGCTTGCCATTGACGACATCCCGTTTGGCATCGGCCAGATCGCTCGTCATCATCTCCTCGACGAGTTGCGCAAAGCTCCGCTTCGGCTTCCAGCCGAGCACCTGCCGCGCCTTGCTTGCATCGCCGACGAGCAGATCGACCTCGGTCGGGCGGAAATAGGTCGGGTCGATCTTCACCACCGCCTTGCCGCTGGCGGCATCAATGCCGGTTTCATCGACGCCGGCACCGCGCCATTCGATGCGACGGCCGACATGGGCAAAGGACAGCTCGACCAATTCACGCACTGAGCGCGTCTCGCCGGTGGCGAGCACGAAATCGTCGGGCTTGTCGGCTTGCAGGATCATGTGCATGCCCTCGACGTAATCCTTGGCATGGCCCCAGTCGCGCTTGGCCTCGAGATTGCCGAGATAGAGCGTCTGCTCCAGCCCGACCTCGATCCGCGCCACACCGCGCGTGATCTTGCGCGTGACGAAGGTCTCGCCGCGGATCGGGCTCTCGTGGTTGAACAGGATACCGTTGCTGGCAAACATGCCATAGGCTTCGCGGTAGTTCACCGTGATCCAGTAGCCATAGAGTTTTGC
>NZ_JAUIZJ010000049.1:0-802 GCF_030435535.1 Bradyrhizobium sp. WYCCWR 13022 | reverse complement strand
GTCTCCACCACGATCTCCGGTGCGACGGCGGCCGACCTGCGTGGCACGACCTCCTTTGCCAGCGCGACCGCGCTGAGCAACGTGCTGTACAACGGCACCGCCGGCGGCACGACGGCTGCAAGCGGCACCACGACCCTCGGCGCGGCCCAGGCATCGGTCTCGGGCACCGGTACGGTGTACGCATCCGACGGCTCGACGGCCCTGACCGGTGCGATCACGCTGCTCGGCACCACTGCGGCCAGCAAGCTCACCACGGCTCCCGCCGACGGCGACACGCTGACGGTGAACGGCAAGACCATCACCTTCCGTGCCGGCGCAGCTCCGGCTTCGACCGCCGTTCCGAGCGGCTCGGGCGTGAGCGGCAACCTCGTCACCGACGGCAGCGGCAACACCACCGTCTATCTCGGCACCAACGCGGCGCCGGGCGCGACGGTCGGCGACGTGCTGACCGCGATCGACCTTGCCAGCGGCGTGAAGACCTCGACGATCTCCAGCGGTGCCGCGACCATCGGTGTCGCCTCCGGTGCGACGGCGTCGTCTGCGGCCGCGGGTGTCGTGACGCTGAAGAGCTCGACCGGTGCGGATCTGTCCGTGACGGGTAATGCCGACTTCCTGAAAGAGCTCGGTCTGACCACCGCCACGGGTGCCGGCAATGCGACGGTCACCGCGACCCGCACGACCAGCTCGTCCTCGCTGGGCGCGCTGATCTCGGACGGTTCGACGCTGAACGTCGATGGCCATGTCATCACCTTCAAGAACGCGCCGGTCCCGGGCTCGACCAACGCTCCGGCGGTTGCGAGCG